>NZ_JBCEBQ010000006.1:0-287978 GCF_049472505.1 Rhizobium sp. HT1-10
CGGCAAAGCTCAGAGACAGGTGTGCCTGCCTCATGCTCCTTCAAAATGCCGATGATCTGTTCGTCTGTAAAACGGTTGCGCTTCATCCTCTGGTCCTCTCAATGGGCCAGAGCTTACTTCAAAATGGATTAATTCGGCGGGGCAAGGTCAAGGCCCTTCAAACCCAGAGAAACGGAACTGGTGGCAATTGCTACCTAATTCCGCAGAACAGACCATCCCATCCAACCAGCGAACTACCCGCGATAATCCGTCTCCTGCTTGTCCAGCACCCGCCGGATGCTCTCGAGGTGCATTCTCGCGCTTTCCGGATCGCCTTCGCGCATCTGGCGGGCGGCGGCGGACGCGATGTCGGCGGGGACGGCCAGCAGGCGGCAGCCGGTGCTCATGGCTTTGAGCTGCACTTCGGCGGCGCGCTCGAGATAGTAGAGGTCGTCCCAGGCTTCGGCGATATTGGGCGCGCAGACCATGACGCCGTGGTTCTTCATGAACAGGATGTCGTTGTCGCCGAGCGTCGCGGCGATGCGGTCGCCTTCGCGCTCATCCAGCGCCAACCCGTTATAGTGCTCGTCGACGCCGGTGCGGCCGTAGAATTTGAGCGCCGTCTGGCCGGCCCAGACGAGTGGCTCGCCCTCGACCATGCTCAGCGCCGTGGCATTCGGCATATGGGTGTGGAAGGCGGCGCCGACGCGGGGCAGCATCTTGTGCAGACGCGCGTGAATGAAGAAGGCGGTTGCCTCCGGCACGCCGTCGCCAGCAACCACATGGCCGTCGAAATCGCAGATCAGCAGCGACGAGGCCGTGGCTTCCTGGAAGGCCCAGCCGAGGCGGTTGACCAGGAACAGGTCGGGATGACCGGGAACGACGGCGGAAAAATGGTTGCAGATGCCTTCCTCGAGGCCGAGGCGCGCCGCCATCCTGAGACAGGCGGCAAGATCGGCACGGGCCTGCCAGATTTCCTCGGTGTCCAGCGAGGCGTTGCGCAGGATCGCCGGTGCGCCCTCTGGGATGTTCAGTTCGTGTGCCATCAGAGCCTCTTTGTTCACGTATGTCCTGTCGACGATACCGGGAGGCGCCGGGCTACGCCGCCAGCCTGCCGGGCATGCGGTTGGCCTGCGGCCGGTGCCCAGTTCGCAGCAAAGCCGAGTTCTTGCGTCGCGACAAGGTCAGGTCGTTCAATGACGTGGAAATACACCGGTTGTTCTCCGAAAATTGGCCGGGCAAGTGGCCAGCTTTCGCCCGGTGCGTGGACATAAAACGCCAAGGGTCCACAAATGCGGTACGTACGTCTTGCGATTGCCTGACGCCCGTGATTAGTTCGTTGCACGTCGACTTCGAGCCTAGTGGCCGAAGTCTCAGCGGTGGGGTTGAGGAGCCCGTCCATGTAAGAAGGCATGGAAAACCGCATTGGAAACGTTTACGGTATCTGTTAAGGGAGGAATCTGACATGAAAACCATCAAGGGCCCGGGCCTGTTTCTCGGCCAGTTCGCAGGCGATGCAGCCCCCTTCAACTCGTGGGATTCCATCACCAAATGGGCGGCCGATGTCGGCTATCTCGGCGTCCAGGTGCCGACCTGGGCCGGCCAGCTGATCGACCTGAAAAAGGCTGCCAGCTCCAAGGACTATTGCGACGAGTTCGCCGGCGTGGCGCGCCAGAACGGCGTCGAGGTGACGGAGTTGTCGACCCATCTCCAGGGCCAGCTGGTGGCGGTGCATCCGGCCTATGACGAAGCTTTCGACGGTTTTGCGGCGCCTGAGGTGCGCGGCAATCCGAAGGCGCGGCAGGAGTGGGCCGTCGAGCAGGTCAAGATGGCGCTGACGGCGTCGAAACATCTCGGCATCAAGGCGCATGCCACCTTCTCCGGCGCACTGGCCTGGCCCTATATGTATCCCTGGCCGCAGCGGCCGGCCGGTCTGGTCGAGACCGCCTTCGAGGAGCTGGCCAAGCGCTGGACGCCGATCCTCGACCATGCCGACGAGAACGGCGTCGATGTCTGCTACGAGATCCATCCGGGCGAAGACCTGCATGACGGCGTCACCTTCGAGATGTTCCTCGAGCGGGTGAAGAACCATCCGCGCGCCAACATGCTCTACGATCCCTCGCACTACATCCTGCAATGCCTGGATTATCTCGACAATATCGACATCTATAAAGACCGCATCAAGATGTTCCACGTCAAGGATGCCGAGTTCAACCCGACCGGTCGCCAAGGCGTCTATGGCGGCTACCAGAGCTGGGTCGACCGCGCCGGCCGCTTCCGCTCGCCGGGCGACGGCCAGGTGGATTTCGGTGCCATCTTCTCGAAGCTGACGGCCAATGATTTCGACGGCTGGGCCGTGGTCGAATGGGAATGCGCGCTGAAGCATCCCGAAGACGGCGCGCGCGAAGGCGCCGAGTTCGTCAAGGCGCACATCATTCGCGTCACGGAGCACGCCTTCGACGATTTCGCCGCCGGCGGCACGGACGACGCGGCCAACCGGCGGATGCTGGGGCTATAATTCGCATCATCTGTGCGGAGACTACCCCCCTCTGTCGGCGATGCCGACATCTCCCCCACAAGGGGGGAGATTGGCCGCGACTTCGAAGCGTCCCTGACATTTTCGGACAGCGTTGGGGAAATGAATGATCTCCCCCCTTGTGGGGGAGATGTCACCGGAGGTGACAGAGGGGGCGAGCCTCTACAGAGACAAAAGCCAATTTGGAGGAGGATACCCATGGCAATCGAAGGTTCAAAGCAGGAAGCCCGGGCGCCGCGCATTCGGCTCGGCATGGTCGGCGGCGGTGCCGGCGCGTTTATCGGGGCGGTGCACCGGATCGCGGCGCGCATCGACGACCAGTTCGAGCTGGTGGCAGGCGCGCTGTCGTCGACGGCGGAGAAGGCGATGGCCTCGGGGCTCGATCTCGGTCTCGATCCCTCGCGCACCTATGCCAGCTACCGCGATATGGCGATCCGCGAGGCGAAGCTGAAGAACGGCATCGAGGCGGTGTCGATCGTCACGCCCAACCATGTGCATTACGACGCTGCCAAGGAATTTTTGCGGCGCGGCATCCATGTCATCTGCGACAAGCCGCTGACGTCCAATCTGGCCGACGCCAAGAAATTGAAGAAGATCGCCGACGAGAGCGGCGCGCTGTTCGTGCTCACCCATAACTATACCGGCTATCCGATGGTGCGCCAGGCGCGCGAAATGGTCGCCAATGGCGAACTCGGCGACATCCGCGTCGTGCAGGTCGAATATCCGCAGGACTGGCTGACGGAGGCGGTCGAGCAGAGCGGCGCCAAGCAGGCGGTCTGGCGCACCGACCCGGCCCAGTCCGGGGCAGGCGGCTCGACCGGCGACATCGGCACCCATGCCTATAATCTCGCCTGCTTCGTCACCGGCCTCGAGGTCGACAGCCTGGCCGCGGATCTCGACAGCTTCGTCGAAGGCCGTCCGCTCGATGACAACGCCCATGTGATGCTGCGCTTCCGGGCGCGGGGCGCGGAAAAGGCGGCCAAGGGCATGCTTTGGTGCAGCCAGGTGGCGCCCGGCCACGAGAACGGCCTGAAGGTGCGCGTCTACGGCACCAAAGGCGGTCTTGAATGGGTGCAGGCCGATCCGAACTATCTCTGGTACACGCCGTTCGGCGAGCCGAAGCGGCTGATCACCCGCAATGGTGCCGGCGCCGGCGCGGCCGCCACCCGCGTCTCGCGCATCCCGGCCGGCCATCCCGAGGGCTATCTGGAAGCCTTTGCCACCATCTACACCGAGGCGGCCCAGGCCATCAACGCCGCCAAGAGCGGCAAGGCGGTCGACAGTGCCGTGCTCTATCCAACCGTCGATGACGGGGTGAAAGGCGTCGCCTTCGTCGATGCCTGCGTCGCCTCGTCCAAGCGCAATGGTGCCTGGGTGAAACTGTAAGATTGTCGGCTTCGGCCGGGAGCGTCCCCGGCCGTCCTAAGCCATTGGATCGATAGGTTCGGCTCGCTCGTCCCTAGATATAGAGCGGTGCCATCTGGCGCCAGGCGCTGCCGCGGTGGGCGCGGCCGTCCCAGATGTGCAGCTGATGGCCGACCTGCTTTTCGGCCAAAATCCGGCTGAGCAGACGGTTGTTGTCGAGGAAGGGGTCGTCATTGCCGATCGTCAGCACGATCTCGACCTGGCGCAGCCTGTCCAGCCGCCAGTCGTTGCCCATGCCCGGCAGGAAATGCAGCGGCGTGTTGTAATAGACCGTATCGTCGTAGTAGCCGTCGAAGAGGTCGCCGAAGGATTCGACCGAGAGGGTCAGGTCGTAGCGGCCGGAGAAGGCCACCAGCTTGCGGAACAGATGCGGGTGGCGGAAGACGAGGTTGGCCGCCTGGAAGGCACCGAGACTGCAGCCGTGGACGACCGTGCAGTCGTGCGGGTTCTTGTTCGCCATCAAGGGCAGTACTTCGTGGAGGATGTAGTCTTCGAGCGCGGCGTGGCGGTGGAGGCGCTCGGCCGGGTGGCGGTCGCGACGGTAGAAGCTTTCCGAGGCCAGCCCCTCGATGCAGTAGAGCTGCAACTGGCCTGCCTCCAGCTTGTCGCGGATGCTATCGACCAGCCCGAGCGTCTCATATTCCCAGAACCGGCCGTCGCGCGTCGGAAACATCAAGACCTTCGCGCCGGCGTGACCGAACACCAGCAATTCCATGTCTCGATCGAGGCGCGGGCTGTACCAGCGCAAATATTCGCGGTTCATAGGTCCTTGAAGAACTGTCTCACTTTGTCGCGCAGCACGGCTGCCTGCGCCGCACTCCCATCATAGTCGAAATGACCGGCATTGAGGATGAAGGTTTCATTATATTTTGGCAACGCATTGGCGACAGCGAACTGGCAAGGCGGCGCCACGGCGGGGTCGAAGCGGGCAACCGCCGTCAGCATCGGCACGGTGATCCTCTGGGCGGCAACAGCGGCATCGAACAGGCGCAGCGTTTCGTAGACAGTCGGATGGGTCGCGGCGTAGGCCTGCGCCGCGTTGGCGCTACCCACCGTCGGCAGCGTCAGCCATGCCTTGCGGTCGCCGAAGGTCGGGACGACGAGATGTCCCCGAGCGATCCGTTGGTCGAAGGGAATGGCGAGTGCGCCTATGCCGCCGCCGAAGCTGATGCCGCTATAGCCGATATGGCCGGAGAGCCAGGGATAGAGCGCCAACAGCGCCGACACGGCCAGCCACAGATCCTCGACGCAGCCGCCGATGATGTAGTCGTCGGGGCGGTCGATGTCCTGGAGCACATGGCCCGAGGGATCGGACGGGATCGGCGGGCGGGCGCTGCGCGACAGGCCGCGAAAACAGGGAAACAGCAGCGCCGTCTCGCTCACCGGCAGGTCGAAATCCGGCTGGTCGCGGCCGCCATAGCCATGGCCGACGACGAGGCCGCGACGGATCGACCCTGCGCGCGGCAAGAGCAGCCATCCGCCGATCGGAAACCCGCCTGTTGAGGCGTAGGTGATGTCAAGCACATGCCAGTCCGGATGGGCGGATTTGCTCCGGCGCAGTGCCGGTTTCGGATCGACGGCGAGGGCGCGGCGATACCGGCCCTTCCAGAAGTCGTCGAATTCAGGCGGCGCCTGAGGCGGCCGGATCGCCAGGAGGTCTCCCTCGGTCATGCCATAGGTGGGATCGAAGGCGAAGGGATGTGTCGTCGGAATGCTCATGGCAGGGTTTTCCTGCGGAACGGCGGGGGATGCAAGCTTTCGTTGTCGAGGCCGCAACGGTAAGGGCAAAGGCTGCTCCGTGAGCCAGCGCTTCTGGAGAGGGGAGGGTTGCATCCAACGGTCTGCGCGATATCCGCGCGTCGTGATCGGCGAGCGGGCGGCCGCAACCGGTCGCAGGACTGTCACGCCCGAACCACGTCCGCCGGCACTGCCGTCCTCATGGGCTCCCCGATCCTCGGGTCGATCCGCAATGCGCGCAGGGTGTTCAGGATGACCGCCACATCGATGATTTCCTGCAGCACGGCGCCTTGCACGGGGGAGAGGTAACCGAGTGCGGCGGCAATCATGCCCGCCACAGACATGCCGATGCCGGCGATCACGCTCTCCATTGCGATGTGGCGTGCGGACTGAGCAATCTCGATGCCCGGCAGCAGGCGATCCAGATGATCGACCAGCAGAACGACGTCGGCGGCCTCGGCCGAGGCCGCGGCGCCCCGTGCACCCATGGCAACGCCGATGTCGGCGGCGGCAAGGGCCGGTGCATCGTTGACACCGTCGCCGACCATCATGACGGTTCCGCTTTCACGCTCGCTGAGGATCAGACGGACCTTCTGGTCAGGCGACAGATCTGAACAGACGGCGTCCAGGCCAAGACCGGCGGTCACGGCTTGCGCCACCGCCTGCCGGTCGCCTGTAGCCAGCAGGATGCGGCCGATGCCCACCCGGCGCAGGTTTGCAATGAGTTCGGCCGTTCCCGACCGCAAGGCATCCGCCATCGTGATGTAACCGGCCATCCTGCCGTCGATGGCAAGGGCGACCACAACGGTTCCGATATTCAGGATCGGGCTCGGGGCCGACGTGAGGCCGATCTGCTCGCGGACGAATGCAACGCCGCCCACGCATACCGATCGACCGTCTATCGTCCCGGAAACGCCTTCCCCCGCGCGCTCGAAAACATGCTCCGGCACAGGCAGCATGAGCGTTTGACGCCGCGCCGCCGCCACGATGGCGCGCGCCATCGGATGTCTCGACGCCTGCTCGAGGGCGCCTGCGAAGTAAAGGATTTCGTCCTCCGACATCCCGTTCTGCGGTTCTATCGAAACGACCTGCGGGCGTCCGTCCGTCAGCGTCCCCGTCTTGTCGAGGACCAATGTGCTTACCCCTGCCAGGGCCTCGAGCGGCTTTGCTCCCTTGACGAGAACGCCAAAATGGGCGGCGCGGGAGAGGCCAGCCACGAGAGCGACCGGCACCGCCAGTATGAGCGGGCACGGCGTTGCCACGACAAGGACCGCGACGGCCCGGATGGGATCGCCCGTGAACCACCACGCAAGCGTCGACAAGACGAGCGTGACAGCCAGGAAGCCCAGCGAATAGCGGTCGGCAAGCCTTGCCATGGGTGCCTTGGACGCCTGCGCCGCCTCGACCAGTCGCACGATGCCGGCATAGGTGCTGTCGGCGGCGCGATGCCTTACGCGCAGGTCGAAGGGCGGCCCGGCATTGGTCGATCCGCTCATCGCTTCCTGTCCCCTGTCCACCCGGACAGGCATGGATTCGCCTGTAAGCGCCGATTTATCGAGGATCGCCTGCGGACTCTCGACGTCGCCGTCAACAGGGACGATCCCGCCCTGGTGAATCAGAAGCAGGTCGCCGGGTTCGATCAGATCGAGCGGAACGTCCGCCAGTCCGCCATTGGCGTGGCGCGTCGCGGTTCTGGGAACGCGGGACAGTAGCGCGCTCATTTCCTGGCGGGCGCGTCCTTCTGCAAAGCGTTCGAGAACCGTGCCGCCCGAATACATTACCGCAACCACCGCAGCGGCAAGCGTTTCACCAAAAAGAAGCGCTGCCGTCATGGAGAGCGCGGCCACGATGTCCAATCCGACTTCGCCTTTTCGAACACTGCTGAAAATTTCAAGAAGCAGTGCCGCAAGAACCGGCAGAACGCCGGCTTGCCACGCGAATATCGCCGCGTCCGGTCGACCGGCGGCATGAAGGGCTAGCCCGAGCGCCAGAGCAAGAATGGCGAGGAAGAGCAGGGAGAACTGCAAGCGGTCTGCATTGTCACGGGCCATAGCTTTTCTCTCGCAAAAAAGGGCCTTTCGGCCGCAATCCCGACATGGGTCCTGATCCTGCGATCGGCGTCCTTGTCGGTGGCCCGGCATTCTCCGGGGGAAAGCGAGAGCAGGAACTGTCCTCAAAGTTATCAGCTAAACGGCAGGCTGAGTTGACCTGTATCAAGCAAGGGCCTGGTCGCTGCGGCAGCGGCGTCGGCCGATGTTCGCGTGTGCGCAAATCTGCAACGTTACCGTCCTGCCATGTGCAGGCTGTACAACAGGCCCATCCTCGGTCTAAATCGCCCGCAAACAGCCTCATCGAAACGGAAAATCCCATGATCGATCCGAAAACCCTGGCCGCGCGGTTCCCCGGCGATTTCACTTTTGGCGTCGCCACCGCGGCCTTCCAGATCGAGGGCGCCACCAAGGCGGATGGGCGCAAGGCGTCGATCTGGGATGCGTTTTGCAACATGCCGGGCCGGGTCTTCCAGCGCGACAATGGCGACGTCGCCTGCGACCACTATAATCGCCTGGAGCAGGATCTCGATCTGATCAAGGAGATGGGCGTCGAGGCCTATCGTTTCTCGATTGCCTGGCCGCGTATCGTGCCTGAAGGCGTCGGGCCGATCAACGAGAAGGGGCTGGATTTCTACGACCGGCTGGTCGATGGCTGCAAGGCGCGCGGCATCAAGACTTTCGCGACGCTCTATCACTGGGACCTGCCGTTGTCGCTGATGGGCGACGGCGGCTGGACGGCGCGCTCGACCGCCTACGCCTATCAGCGCTACGCCAAGACGGTCATGGCGCGGCTCGGCGACCGGCTGGATTCGGTTGCGACGTTCAACGAGCCCTGGTGCATCGTCTGGCTCAGCCATCTCTACGGCGTCCACGCGCCGGGCGAGCGCAACATGGAGGCGGCGCTGGCCGCCATGCACCACATCAATCTTGCCCACGGCCTTGGCGTCGAGGCGATCCGCTCGGAGGCGCCGAAGGTGCCGGTCGGCCTCGTGCTCAACGCCGCCTCGATCATCGCGGGTTCGGATGCTGCGGCCGACCAGGCTGCCGTCGAGCGCGCCCACGAGTTCCACAACGGCGCTTTCTTCGATCCGGTCTTCAAGGGCGCGTATCCCGAAGCCTTCCTCTCGGCGCTCGGCGACCGCATGCCCCCGGTTGCCGATGGCGATATGGCGCTGATCAGTCAGAAGCTCGATTGGGTCGGCATCAACTACTACAAGCCGGACCGCGTCTTCGACGATGCTGAGAAGACAGGGGACTTCCCCTGGACGACGGAAGCGCCGCCGGCAAGCGACGTCAAGACGGATATCGGCTGGGAAGTCTATGCGCCCGGCCTCAAGCATCTGATCGAGGATCTCTACCGGCGCTACGAACTTCCGGAATGCTACATCACCGAGAACGGTGCTGCCTACAACATGGGTGTCGTCGACGGCGTGGTCGACGATCAGCCTCGGCTCGACTACTACGTTGACCATCTCAACGTCGTCGCCGACCTCATCAAGGACGGCTACCCGATGCGCGGCTACTTTGCCTGGAGCCTGATGGACAATTTCGAGTGGGCGGAGGGCTATCGCATGCGGTTCGGCCTGGTCCATGTCGACTACGAGACGCAGGTGCGCACCGTCAAGAATAGTGGGAAGTGGTACTCGGAGCTCGCTGCGCAGTTTCCCAAGGGCAATCATACGGCGAAATGACCTGCGCCATACCCGGACCGCCATGGCTTCCGAGCGGCGCATGCGGCAAGAGGGATGACGTGGTTGTAAGAGCGCATCTTCGCGACCCCTGATATAAGTTTCCTTAACGGTTCTTGAAGACCTGTTAGGCATATTCCGCGCCAAGGAGTGCC
This sequence comes from Rhizobium sp. HT1-10, assembly GCF_049472505.1. Classification (NCBI taxonomy): domain Bacteria; kingdom Pseudomonadati; phylum Pseudomonadota; class Alphaproteobacteria; order Hyphomicrobiales; family Rhizobiaceae; genus Rhizobium; species Rhizobium sp. HT1-10. The sequence goes on from NZ_JBCEBQ010000006.1 coordinate 9,572, forward strand.
GAATGGGCGCATTTTCAAAGCTGTTTCAGAGGGATATTGAGCTTGGCCGCCAACCGATCGTGGTTGCGGTGTTGCTCTCCTTTGCGATCGTGGTCGCAGTCGTGACGCTGATGGTGCTGACCGCCGTGTCCCGCGTGGCCGACTACTCCAACAGGCTGGATGACGAGCGCTCCTTCGAAACCACGGCCGGCGCGCTGAAAACCTTTCAGGCCCAGCTCGGAGCGACGCTCAACGACTATGCCGCCTGGGACGATGCGGCCAAATTCACCTATGCAGCCGACGGCATGGATTGGCTGGTCAGCAACTACGGCGAAATGTCGGCCAATAGCAGCTTGTTCGATATGGCGATCGTCGTCGACGATGCGGGCAAGCCCATTCTCGAATATCGCGAGGGCAAGCCGGTAGAGGATCCGCTGAATGCGATCTTCAATCCATCTCTCTGGTCCCTCCTGAAAACAGCGCGATCGGCTGCCGAGGGCAAGGCGCCGGAGGCCATCGGCTTCGTCGGTACCAAGAGCGGACCGGCGGCCGTCGGCGTTGCCCTGGTGCGTCAGAAATCAGGCGCCCTTTCGGTTCCTGCGGGCCAGCGACGCTATCTCATTTTCGTGCGCCATCTCGACGATGCCAAGGTCCAGACGATGGCGGAGAATTATGTCGTCCGAGGCCTGAAATTCGTGGCGCCGGATCATCCGGCGCGGTTGGCGGTGCCTGTTGTCGATCCGCTCGGTGCCACGCTCGGCAAGATGGTCTGGCTGCCCCGCGGTCCCGGTGACATGAGCTACCAGCAGGCGCGGCCCTTGGTGGTGGGCGCGCTGGGTCTCGTCGGTCTGTTCTTCGTCGTGCTGCTCATCCTCGGATCGCTCGCCAACAAGCGCCTGCGGGCGGAAGAGGCGGATGCACGGGAGGCGGCCTTGCGCGACCGGCTCTCGGGGCTGCTCAATCGCGAGGGCATGCGCGTTCGCGTCGACGAAATGATCGAGAACGCCAAGGCGCAGCGCACCAACGTGCTGCTACTCTATCTCGATCTCGACGGGTTCAAGGAAATCAACGATTCCTACGGCCATGGGACAGGGGACCAGCTGATCCGCGCGGTTGCGGCCGGGCTGAAAGTGCTGGTGCCTGACAGCGCCACGCTCGCCCGGCTTGGCGGCGACGAGTTTGCCATCGCCTTTCCGGCCACGGAGCTGAACGAGGGCTTGGCGCTGGGCCTTGCCGAACAGGTGCTCGACTTCCTGTCCGAGCCGCTTGAGATCGGCCTGCGGGTCATCGTTGTCGGCGCCAGCATCGGTATCGCCATGTCGCCGGAAGGCCGTGTCGGCCGCGAGGAAATGGTGCGCCGGGCTGATCTGGCGATGTACAAGGCCAAGGAGACCGGGCGGGCGCGCATGGTCTGCTACGACAGCGACATGGACAGCGACCGTGAAGGCCGCAATGCCATGGAGATCGATCTGCGCTTCGCCATCGAGAACGAAACACTCGACGTCGCCTATCAGCCGCTGGTCGATGCCACCACCCACGAGATGATCGGCGTCGAGGCATTGGCGCGCTGGGATCGTCCCGGCTATGGCCAGATATCGCCAGAAGTCTTCGTGGCCGTGGCGGAAACCAGTGGCCTGATCGAGGGGCTGGGGCTGCTGGTGCTCAGGCGCGCCTGCGAGGCGGCCATGGGCTGGCCAGGGCTTCGCGTCGCGGTCAACGTCTCGCCGAGCCAGTTCCGCAACCCGGCCTTTGCCGACTACGTCCATGCCGTGCTGAAGGAGACCGAGATCGAGCCGGCGCGGGTGACGCTCGAGATAACGGAAGGCTACATCATCCAGAACCCGAAGCGGATCCGGGCCGCTATCGAACGGCTGAAGGCGCTGGGCGTCAAAGTGGCGCTGGACGATTTTGGGTCCGGATTTTCATCGATCGGCTATCTCAGGCAGTTCGGCTTCGACCGCATCAAGATCGACAAGTCGCTGACGATGGGCGTGCTCGAGAGCAAGGGCGCGCGCGACATGCTGCAGGCAACCGTGGCGCTGGCGCGCTCGCTGGATATCCCCGTCACCGCCGAGGGTATCGAGACCGAGGAGCAAGGCGTCGCCGTGCGCCTGTTCGGCTGTGACGAGTTGCAGGGCTATTTCCATGGCAAGCCGATGACCGCGGCAGAATTGACCCGACGCTATCAGGCGCAGCTTCGCCGAAACGAGCAGGACGACCGCCGCATCGCCTCTTGAAGGGTGCCGGAGGCGCGCACCGCGGTGCGCGCGCGCTAGCCGCGGTGCGCGCGGCCCGTCTTGCGGGCGAGCTCGATCTGCCGCTGGCGCTCGCGGAAACGCTCGCGGTCGCTCTCGCTCCTCGCCTCGTAGCACTGGCTGCAGGAAACGCCGGCCTCGTAGAAGGGCGACGTGATCTCCTCGGCGGTGATCGGCGTACGGCAGGCGTGGCAGAGCTTGTGCTCGCCTTCCTTCAATCCGTGCTCGACCGAAACCCGTTCGTCAAAGACGAAGCAGGCGCCTTCCCAGAGGCTTTCCGCCTCCGGTACTTCCTCGAGATATTTGAGAATACCACCCTTCAGATGGTAGACCTCGTCGAAGCCCTGCTGCTTCATGTAGGCCGTCGCCTTTTCGCAGCGGATGCCGCCGGTGCAGTACATGGCGATTTTCGGCTTGTTGTGCAGCCCGGTGTTCTGCCGCACCCATTCCGGAAACTCGCGAAAGGTCTTGGTCTTCGGGTCGAGCGCGCCTTTGAAGACGCCGATCGCCGTCTCGTAGTCGTTGCGCGTGTCGATCAGGATGGTGTCCGGATCGGAAATCAGGCTGTTCCAGTCCTTGGGCGCGACATAGGTGCCGACGATCGTGTTGGGGTCGATGTCCTCGACGCCCATGGTAACGATTTCCTTCTTCAGCTTCACCTTCATGCGCACGAAGGGCATCTTGGAGGCGCGGCTTTCCTTGTGCTCCAGGCCGGCAAACTCCGGCAGCCCACGCAGGAAGGCAAGGACCCTGGCAATCGCGGCATCGGTGCCGGCAATCGTGCCGTTGATGCCCTCGTGAGCAAGCAACAACGTGCCCTTGACGCCCTGTTCTTCGCAGAGCGCCTGAAGCGGCTCGCGAAGGGAGGCGAAGCGCGAAAAATCCGCGAAATGATAGAGCGCGGCCACCAGGAAGGGGCTTCCGCCCAGGGGCGTGGTTGAGGCAATGTCGGTCATGGGATCGAAATACAGCCTCTCGCTTCCCGACGCAATCTTCATTTGCGCGGGTGATGGCCGGATGCCGCCGTCGTCGGCTAGAGGTCCGGATCTTCCGATTCGAAGCGCATGGCGAGCGCCTGGTTGGAGTAGCGGTGCTGGCCGGTGACTTCCTCGCCCAGCCACTCCGGCAGATCGGGTTCGTCGTCCACACGCCGCATCTCCACCTCGGCGACGGTCAACCCTTGAAGGAGACCGTCGAAGACATCGACTTCCCAGATGAAGCCCTTGTAGGGCACCCTATGGCGCGTCTTGGCGATCTCCACGCCAACGGCTGCCGAAAGCAACTGCTCGGCATCTGCGACCGGGATGGCGTATTCGAACTCGTCGCGCACCATGTCCCTGCCGATCTTGACGGTCAGCGTCGCGGTTGTGTCGTTGGCCAGTCTCACGCGGATGGATCGATCATCCATCGACGCGATATAGGCCTGACGAATGCGAATCTCTTCAATCACGGAGTTCCGCCAGGCATCGTCCTGGACGAGGAATTTCCGTTCGATTTCTTTGGCCATTCGTTTCAGGCGTCCCCACGAGCATGCGATGCGGTAAGATAAACAATGTCATCGAGATTTCCTACCGGGCAAGACGTTCCCGCTTTTGTCTCGACAAGGCTTCCGATGAAGGTTATCGAAGTCGTAAAATCAAACCTTTCCAGGAGTGCCGGCGATGGGTGAAAAAACCGAAAAGCTTCTTTCCATCCTGCGATTTGCGCCGGTCGTTCCGGTGCTGATCGTCGATGACGTCAAGTCGGCTGTGCTGCTGGCCCGGGCGCTTGTTGCCGGCGGGCTGAAGGCGATCGAGATCACCATGCGCACGCCTGCGGCTCTCGATGCGGTGCGTGCGGTGGCCGACGAGGTCGAGGGCGCCGAGGTCGGTGCAGGGACTATCCTGAACGTCGCCCATTGGGAGGCGGCTGTCGAGGCGGGTTCGAAGTTCATCGTCAGCCCGGGGACCACGCAGGAGCTTCTCGATGTTGCCCGCCAGTCGAGCGTGCCGTTGCTTCCCGGAGCCGCGACAGCCAGCGAAGTGATGGCGCTCCGCGAAGAGGGGTACCAGGTGCTGAAGTTCTTCCCTGCCGAACAGGCGGGCGGTGCGGCCTACCTCAAGGCGCTGTCGTCGCCTCTGGCCGGAACGATGTTCTGTCCGACTGGCGGCGTGTCGCTGAAGAATGCTCGCGACTACCTGTCGCTGCCCAACGTCATCTGCGTCGGCGGTTCCTGGGTCGCGCCGAAGGAGCTGATCGCCGCTGGCGATTGGGCCGGCATCACCAAGCTGGCGGCGGAAGCCGCAGCCCTGAAGGCCTGATCCATCGACAAAAAGGCCGGGCCGCCAGACGGCGGTCGGCCACTGATCGGCTCAAGAAGCGCTGCGTCATGGTCGGCGCATTCAAAGGATACACCGCTTGACCGGTAAGAAGTCGGAAAATCGATCGTCCGCGATTGCCGCTGCGATCATCCTGCTGGGTGCCGGCACGGTGCTCTATCTGATGCCGAACATCGTCCTGTGGCTGGGCACGTTCTCGCCCTGGCTGGCGACCGGTTTTGGCGCCTGCGTCATTCTCTGCTTCTTCCTGATCTTCTGGCTAAGGGCGCGCTACCAGCGGCGGCATCGCCCCTGATAGCCTCAGGTCTGCAGCGAGGCGCCGAGCAGGACGACGCCCGCCAGAATAACGAGCACGGCGCCCATGATCTCTATGCCGTTGCCGACCCAGGTCGCCTTCCGGGAGCCGGGTCCGGCCAGGCGCACCGCCAGGCCCTTGGCGCCGACCGAGAGGATCGCCAGCAGCGATACGGTGATGGCGGTGCCAAGCGACATGGCGATCACCGACAGCACGCCGCCGAGCAGCAGGCCGTTCAGCAGGGCGAAGGTCATGACCAGCAGCGCGCCGGAGCAGGGCCGCAGGCCGACCGCAACCACCGCCGACCATGCCTCACGGACATTGAAATTCTCGGCCTGCAGCAGTGACGGATCAGGCAGGTGCGACCGGCCGCAATCCTCGCACACAACGCCGGCGCCGGCGGGTGACGGCGCGTCGCAGTTGAACGTTCCAGCAGGCGTGGCTGCGGTATCGCTTCTTGCGTAAGAGCCGCTGTCGAACAGCGCGACGCTGATCGGGCCGGCTGACGTCGCAATGACTGCACGCCGCGCCGGCATGGCGCGGATCATCGAGCGCAGCTTGCGGAACAGCAGCCAGCCGCCGAACAGGATGACCATGACGAAGGAGGCGATCTCCATTGTGTTGGTCGCCTGGGTCATGGTGATGCCGCTGCCGCGCAGCACGAAATAGGCGGCGGCGACCACCAGTACGGCAACGAGGCCCTGGACGAAGGCGGAGATGAAGGAGATGGCGATACCACGCTTCAACTCGATCTCGTTGGCGACCATGTAGGAGGAGATCACCGCCTTGCCATGGCCGGGGCCTGCGGCGTGGAAGATACCGTAGGCGAAGGAAAGGCCAATCAGCGTCCACAAATGCCAAGGGTCCTGGCGCATCGCGGAAAGGGACTGGGTCAGCGCCCGATAGAAGGCTTGCTGCTCATAGTTGACATAGAGGAATATCGGGGCAAGCGGGCCGCCGATCGGCTGGAAGCTCGGTTCGGCTGTGCCGATGCCGAGCGGCGAGCCGGTGGCATGCGCAAGGCTCGTGGCGCCGATCATGGCGGCTAGCGCAAGCGAGGCAAGGGCGACGTGACGGCGGCTCAGCATTGGGTGTCGATCCGTGTGGCGAAGAGTTTCGACATGGTGGTGCCGGTCGGGTCATTAAAGAATGCGTCTGTCAACGAGGTCTTGTTCTCGGCAATCACCTGGTCGGGATCCGGTCGCACGACCTTGGAGGTGCAGGACTTGAAGCCATCGCCGAGGGTCACAAGATCGCCGTCTGTCGGAAAATCAATCGAGGTGTAGAGCGTCGGATCATAGATGCCGAAGGACAGGCGGTTGCCCTTCATCGGCATGGGCTCGGCCGGCGCAACCTTGAAGAACATCAACAGCTGGCCGTCCTTGTAATCGACGTGGATGACATCAGGTTTCAGCACCTTGATCACCTTTCCGTTCAACGACATGTTCACATAGTAATCGTAGTCGGCCAGCGAATCCCGCACCGTGGCGCCGACTGCCTGGAGCTCGTCCGGATCGAGCTTCAGATTGCCGTTCTTGTCGAAGTCCATCATCACGGACGAAGAGAACACCTCGTCGAAACGCCAGACATTCTGGAGTTCCTTGATGTTGCCATCCGGCCCGGCCACCACTTCAAGCCGCGCCTGGACGAAGATGTGCGGATGGGCGAAAGCCGCAGCGGGCGCCATCGCCAGCGCGAGAGCCAAAGGGAGGGTGGTTTTCTTCATGAACTCTCGGCGCTGCGCTTTGTCGTCACTGATGGTGCCAGTGTGAGAAAAAATGAGACAGAATTGGGACCGCAAGCAGTAGCCTTGCCGCTTTAGCCGTTCTTGCGGAACCAGTTGTGCAGGTAATCGACGAAGATGCGCACCTTGGCCGGCAGGTAACGACGGTGCGGATAGACGGCGTAGATGCCGCGGTCAGTCGGCACGTAGTCGTTGAACAGGGTGACCAGATCGCCGTTTTCAATGCTCTTGTGCGCGATGAAATCGGGGATGATGGCGACGCCGATGCCCGCCAGGGCGGCGCGCAATGTCGCATGCGGGCTGTTGACCTCGATCGGGCCGTTGACCGAAACATTGAACCAGGTGCTGTCGGGGTTGCAGAAGCGGATGGTTCCCTGGGCGCGGTTGTTGGTGTCGATGATGAAGGGAATGCGGGCGAGATCGCTTGGGTGATCGAGCGGGCCGTGCCGCTCGACAAAATCCTGGGTGGCGCAGATGTGGACGCGGAAATCCGATATCTTGCGGGCGATCATGCCGGAATCCTCGAGCTTGGTGACGCGCACGGCGACGTCGAAGCCTTCCTCGATCAGGTCGACGAAGCGGTCCTCGGCGGCGATCTCCAGCGAAAGATTGGGATTTTCCTTGGCAAAATCGATCAGCGACTGGCCGACATCGGCATCCATGAAGGTGCGCGGTACAGAGATCTTCAGCCGGCCCTTAAGCTGCTGGTTGTTCTCGCGCACGAGGTCTGCGAGATTGTCGATTTCCTTGAGGATGTCGGAAGCCGTGCGAAAATAGGTATGGCCGGCCTCGGTCATCGAGAACTGTCGGGTGGTGCGGTTGAGCAGCAGCGCGCCCAGTTCGTCCTCCAGCTCCCGCACATATTTCGACAGCAGCGCCTTGGAGCGCCCGGTCTTGCGAGCGGCGGCCGAAAAACCCTCGGCTTCGACGACGTCGATGAAGGCGCGTATGCGGGTAAGGGTGTCCATTTATCGCGGGTGTCCTGTTCGTCAGCCGGATAGACCCATGACGAATCCCAGGATGGTGTCAAGTTTTCTCAAGTCGGCATCGTTCAAGCGACCTATTTTCTGGCCGACGCGGCGTTGCATGATGGTGATCGGCTTTTCGACCATGGCCTGGGACAAGACGCGCAAACCGTTGGTTGCGTCGGGCTCGAGATCGAAGCGGAAATTGGGGGTGGGACCCTCGAATGACGTCAGTGGGCAGACGATTACGGAGCCGACCTGCCCGGCGAGTAAGTCGGATTGGACAATGATGGCCGGGCGTGGCTTGCCGTAGTCCCCGGTGAGGATTACCGCGAAAATATCACCCCGCCTCACACGTCCCCGGTCCACTCCTCATCGTTGAAGATTGAGACAGCCTCGATCCACCGCATCGCATCTTCCTCTTCCTCAGGGTCGAGGGCAGCGATCTGCTGGGCGATCCGCTTCAGAAATTCCGGGTCGTGCGGGTTGATGCCCGCTTCCCGCGCCTTGCGGGTGAGATCGGCCCGCAGCTCGTCCCAATCCTTCATCAGTCCTGCCGTAGCAGCGGTCATGGCGGCTCTCCATTCGGGCCTGGGGAATGTAACGTTTTTCGCGCCTTGCTGCAACCTGAGGGTGCTTTGCCGCCGCCGTCCACTTTTTTTGGCCGGCATCAAAAAAATTCTTGATTGTTACAGCGAATGTTCTTATCTCCCGGTCAGCCCAAAGTCGCACGTGCCCATGGGTGTCCGCTGGTCCTCTAATTGGTGAGGATACGGTAAGGTACCTGGAATTAACCCCTCCAGTCGCTATCTCGGCCTTCCGAGAAATGCGAGGACATCTGAAGCAACGACGGTGCGGGCCTTTTTGTTCTCTTCCGGCTTTCCATCAGCCGGGGTTACTGAAGAGGCACACCATCATTGCCGGAAGTGCGGTAGGGAATCCCCTCCAATCCATGGCAGACAAAGCCGAACCTATGCCGATCTATGGCGTTGGTTTACTGATTGAGCATCGTGCGTTCGCCAAGGATCCGGGGTCTCCACCGGCTGGGTCCTAGCGCGGATTGCCGTATGCCCTTTGTCCTCCGGCGTGAGCTCCGGAGCCTGGAATTGAAGGGACTACCCATATGACCACCCAGCGCATCCGCGACTTCCTCGCAACCCGACGTCCCGACGGTCCCTGCCTCGTGCTCGACCTCGACGTGGTCCGCGACAATTTCCATGCTTTCCGTCACGCCATGCCGGACAGCTCGATCTACTATGCCGTCAAGGCGAACCCTGCTCCGGAAGTCCTGAAGCTTCTCGCTTCCATGGGCTCCAATTTCGACTGCGCGTCCGTCGCCGAAGTCGAAATGGCGCTGGACGCCGGTGCTACGGCTGCCCGCATCTCGTTCGGCAACACGATCAAGAAGGAACGCGACATCGCCCGTGCGCATGCGCTCGGCGTCAGCCTCTTTGCGGTCGATAGCCATGAAGAAGTCGAGAAGATGGCCCGTGCCGCTCCCGGCGCCCGCGTGTTCTGCCGCGTTCTGACGGACGGCGAAGGCGCCGAATGGCCGCTGTCGCGCAAGTTCGGCTGCGTACCGCAGATGGCCGTCGACGTGCTCGTCTACGCCCACCAGCTCGGCCTCGAGTCCTATGGCGTGTCGTTCCACGTCGGTTCGCAGATGACCAAGGTCGATGCCTGGGATTCGGCTCTTGCCGATGCCAAGCGCGTCTTCGTGTCGCTTGCCAAGCAGGGCATCCACCTGCAGATGGTCAACATGGGCGGTGGTTTCCCGACCAAGTATCTGCGCGACGTTCCGGCTGCCGAAGCCTATGGCAAGGCGATCAACCAGAGCCTGCGCGATCACTTCGGCAACCAGATCCCGAAGACGATCATCGAGCCAGGCCGCGGCATGGTCGGCAACGCCGGCGTCATCAAGGCGGAAGTCGTGCTGATCTCGAAGAAGTCGGACAATGACGACGCTCGCTGGGTGTTCCTCGACATCGGCAAGTTCGGCGGTCTCGCCGAAACGATGGACGAAGCCATTCGCTACCCGATCCGCACCGAGCGGGACGGCGACGAAATGGAGCCCTGCATCATCGCCGGCCCGACCTGCGATTCGGCCGACGTGCTCTACGAGAAGAACCTCTATCCGCTGCCATTGTCCCTGACGATCGGCGACGAGGTGTTCATCGAAGGCACCGGCGCCTATACGACGACCTACTCGGCCGTGGCTTTCAACGGGTTTGACCCGCTGAAGTCCTACGTCATCTAAAGGTCCGACGTCGCCAGCCCCGTAGCCAACCGGGGCGGCACCTTCACAATTTTCATTCACCGCCGCTCATAACGGTATTGGGTACGGGAGGCCGACATGGCCGCTGTTCTTGATTCTGTACGCGCATTCTTTGCGCCGTCCACATTCGCAATCGACTACGAAAATGCCGGCGACGTCGTCGCCCGAGAAAACCTTTTGAACCGCGCCATGGGCGAAGGTCGCACGAAGAAGTCTTCGGAAAAACTGCGTCGCGGCTGCATTCCGGCTGAAGGCCTGGCCCTGGTGGCGCGCGACCGCAACGGTCACGTCATCGGCACCGTCCGTCTGTGGAACGTCGAAGCCGGCGTCAACCGCGAGACGCAGGCCGTCGACGCGCTGCTGCTCGGCCCGCTCGCCGTCGATGCGGATCACGAAGGCAAGGGCATCGGCGCGGCCTTGATGCGTGCCGCCATCCTGGAAGCCAAGCAGCGCGGCCATGGGGCCATCCTGTTGGTCGGCGACCCCGCCTATTACGAGCGCTTCGGCTTCTTTGCCGACAAGGCTCGTCACCTTGTCATGCCCGGCCCGTTCGAGCGCCATCGCTTCCTGGGGCTGGAGCTTAAGGACGCCTGGCTCGAAGGCGCTGCCGGCATGCTGGTCGCCAGCGGCCGCAAGCTGACCCAGCTGCCGCTTCGCCGCGCGGCCTGATTTTCTCGATAACGGGCGCTGGCTTCGGTCGGCGCTTTTCGCACTTGGCATCGCTCTCTGGACGGAGCGGTGCAGCGGCGTTTTGGATCCTCGCTGCGTGAGCTTCACCACACGCGGATGACGCATCCGCTGGGGCCGGGTTCCCTACCATTCGGCCGGCCCATAACACGGTTTTGGGCGATGGGGATGAATTTCGCGAACTGTTTTTGACACGCCAGTCTTTTCAAGGGCTTGCCATTTTAGGCTGGGAATTTCATCCCCTCGCTCCGAGACCAGAGTTATTCTGCAGCCGTCATTGGACTGGGACGCCGGGTCGCGAACCGGAAACGTCCAACGGATCGAGATCCGGCGTTCAATGATGGTGGACTGCGATGATCGTGATGCATCAGGGTATTGCGATCGGGTCTGATTGGTGCGGACGAATGGGCCCGTTCAATCAAACCTCTGAAGTCGCGAGTCTATTGAAAGGCAGCAACGACCTGAAATATTTACAGAAGCCTAACGCTGCCTGCCATTCCCATCTTCCGTCTTGCCGCGCCCTGCGGCGGACGCGGAATCGGCGTGGGTGACGTTTGGGGACGCCACCGCCAGACGCGGCAGCGACCAGCTACGCCGCGATGTCGACAATCCCGCAATCGCCGGCGGCCGAGGCGAAGGCCAGGGTCTTGCCGGACTTGCCCCAGCTCAACGAGGTGATCGCACCATTTCCGGGACGGCGCAGCAGCGCCTCCTTGCTGTCGGCGACCCGCACGGCGAGAATCATGCCGTCGATGAAGCCGATGGCGACGATGTCTTCGGCCGGATGGAAGCGGACGCAGGTCGCCATGATGTTGGCGCGGCTGCCGAGTTCGAGCGGCGCCTTGCCCATCGGGCCGTCCTTGCCCTGGAAGGGCCAGACGATGGCTGCCGGTGCCCCTGACGAGGCGAGCCACTTGCCCTTGGCGGACCAGGATAGCGACTTCACCTTGGCGGGGTAGCCGGTCATCCGCATGTGGCGGGCGTCCGTTCCGGCCTTGGGGTCGAGCTTCCAGCCGTGCAGGGCATTTTCCTGCATCGTCGTGACGACGAACTGGCCATCCGGCGAGAAGGTGACGCCGTTATGGGCGCCTTTCCATTCGAGATTGACGGGAGCGCCAGATGTGCCGACCCAGTGCAACGTCACGCCGTTATAGCGGGCAACGGCAATGCGCAGGCCCTTCGGCGCAAATGCGATGCCCTCGACGGTGCGTTCCTCGGTAAATTCCTTGGTGCTGCCATCGGAAAGCGCGACGAAGGTCGTCTTGCCATGGGCATAGGCAACCGCGCCCTGCGGGCCGGAGGCCACTTGCGTGATCCACTTGCGAGGGGCTTCGGCGATCAGCGAAATGCTGCCATCGGCGGCAATCCGCTGAACCTTGCCGTCCTCGCCGCCGACGATCAAGCTTTCGCTGTAACCGTCGCGCACGCAGGTGAGCAGGCCCTGGCCGGCCTCCGTCACCCTCTCGCCGCCTTCGAAGCGGTGGATGGTGCCGGCGGCGCCGACGAAATAGGGAACATCGTTCAGAAATTCGACGGCCAGGACGTGGCCGTCGATATCAACAGGTGCGACGGTCGGCATCAGACGGCCGCCTGGCAGGCCTTGAAGCTGGCTTCCAGCTTCTCGCGGTCAAGCTCGCGGCCGATGAAGACGAGGCGGCTCTCATGGACTTCGCCTTCCTTCCAGGCGCGCTGGTGATCGCCCTCGATGATCATGTGGACGCCCTGGATGACGTAGCGCTCCTCGTCGCCCTTGAAGGCGATGATGCCCTTGAGGCGGAGGATGTTCGGGCCTTCCGTCTGGGTGATCTTCTGGATCCACGGAAAGAAGCGGTCGGCAATCATCTCGCCGCCGCGCAGCGAGACCGACTGGACGGTCACGTCATGGATCGGCGATGGGCCGTGATTGTGGTGGTCGTGGCCATGGTGGCCGTGATCGTGATGATGGTCATGGCCGTGATGCGCGTGGTCATGGTCATGGTGGTGATGATCGTGACCGTGGTCGTGGTCGCAGTCTGGGCCGCAGACGTGGTCGTCGCCGGCGGTGAGGAAGTGCGGATCGTTTTCCAGGGCCCGCTCCAGGTTAAAGGCGCCCTGGTTCAGAACATGGGAGAGATCGACGCCGGAGCGGCTGGTCTTGTAGACGCGGGCGGCCGGGTTGATGGCGCGCACGACGTCCTCGATCTGGGCGAGTTCGGCCGGTGAGACGAGGTCGGTCTTGTTGATGACGACGACATCGGCAAAGGCGATCTGGTCTTCGGCTTCGCGGCTGTCCTTCAGTCGCAACGGCAGGTGCTTGGCGTCGACCAGGGCCACGACGGCATCGAGTTCGGTCTTGGTGCGGACGTCGTCGTCCATGAAGAAGGTCTGGGCGACCGGCACCGGATCGGCAAGACCGGTGGTCTCGACGATGATGCCGTCGAAGCGGCCCGGACGGCGCATCAGGCCCTCGACGACTCGGATCAGGTCGCCGCGCACGGTGCAGCAGACGCAGCCATTGTTCATTTCATAGATTTCTTCGTCGGATTCGACGATCAGATCATTGTCGATGCCGATCTCGCCGAACTCGTTGACGATGACGGCGTATTTCTTGCCGTGGCTTTCCGACAGGATGCGGTTCAGCAACGTCGTCTTGCCGGCGCCGAGATAGCCGGTCAATACGGTGACGGGGATTGGCTTTAGGGCGACTGCGTCGGTCATGGGAGCCTCTAGCAATGGAGGGGGCCGCAAGGGCGAGAATTGGGTCGGTCACCATATAAGGATCTGGCTCCGACAGTTCAAAGGCTTTTGTTGTAATAGAATCACATTCACGTCACGGCGCGATGGCGGACGGGATATCGGTGCGGGCAAAGTCGTTGCCGATGTAGAGCAGGGGGCAGCCGAATTCCCTGGCGGTGGCGTAGGCGAAGCAGTCGCCGAAGTTGAGAGAGGCGGGATCGATGCTCTTGCCCCAACGGTAAAACGCTTCTCCGGCCAGTCGCGCGAGATTTGCATCGACGTCGACGATGGTGATGACCGGCGAAGCCAGTAGTTCCACCATCTGTTCTGAGATGTCGCGCCGTCTCGCGACGATCAGTGCTTCCACAACGGTCCCAGCAGAAATCAAGATTTTGGTTTCGCGCTCGAAAACGGCGCTACAAGCTGGTGCCGCCGGCTCAAGCAACAACATGGCGATTAGTGCCGAAGTATCGATAACGATCACTTCGGCAGACCGAATTCGTCGTAGAGAAAGTCCTGGCTGCGGGCCGCATCCGGTCCGGACGGAAGCTTCTTGCTTCGGATTTCCGCTTGAAGCCGAGCTATGAATGCCGATCTTTCTTCAGGCGTAAGGGATGGCTGCATTTCCGGCACCAACTCAAGCCTGACGGCAGGGCCATCGACCTGGGTCAGCAGCACCTCTTCGCCCTCGGAAACAAGCCGTACCAGCTCGGTCAGCTGGCCTTCGGCTTCGGCAATGGAAATGCGCATATCCGCCTCCTGTCTCGGCGATGCAACCTTAAGGCAATATGGGCGATCTCCGCGTGCAAATCAAGCTTCGGTCAGCGCAGATCGCGGAGGTTAAAAGCGTCTACATCGCCTAGTAGCTCGATCAATCCGCCGACCGCATGATCGATCAGTGCCTCGCCCTTTTCCGCCGTGGCGGCGCTGGCATTTCCTGCCGCGCCGTCTCTGTTGAGGTCGGCCATCGTCCAGCCGAAGGCATGCGGGCCGTAGGCGCGGAGGTGGCGGAAGCGCGTGGCAAACTCGGACTGACGGGAGGGGAAATTAGCGGCTTTCTCCATGTCCACCTTGTCGGGATGGAGGGCCAGCATAACCGATGTCTCGATGTCGCCGGCATGGATGTCCATCGCCTTGGCCTCGGGTGCGATCATGCCATCAGGCACGCCGAAGCGCGTCCAGCTGGTGGCGACCGCCAGCATGTTGAAGCGAACGCGGGCTTCCGTGGCGACGATGGTCATCAGCGGCGCGTTGCCGCCATGGGCGTTGAGCATGATGAGCTTGCGGATGCCGAGCGCATGGAGGTCGGCGGCGATGCCGAGCCAGCGCTCGATGGCATCGGCGTAGGCGAGCGACCGGGTGCCGGCGAAATGCAGGTGTTCGGGCGAATAGCCGACCGGCTCGACCGGGAGCACCGTGACGGGGAGGTCGGTGGTAAGTCGCTTGCCGAGGTGCTCGACGATGCCGGTGGCGATGAGCGTGTCGGTCTCGAAGGGCAGGTGCGGGCCGTGCTGCTCGTGGGCGCCGAGCGGCAGGATGGCGATCCAGTCGGCGCGATCGGCCGGCTGCAAGGCGGCATCATTGTCTGCAAAGCGAAATGACGGTCGCGTCATGTGCGGCCTGCCCCTTGTTTATGTCAACGTCCTTTGCGATGTCATATCCCGGTGCGGCACAAGCGGAAAGACGGCAGACGCAAGATGGCGAAGAAGAACAAGGACGGCAAGAAGACCAAGACAATCAAAAAGAAGGATCAGGCGGAGTACACGCTCGCCGATCTCTCGCCGGCCCTGACCCAGGCGGCTCGTTCGATGCGGACCACCATCACCCGCAATCTCGGCGACAGCGGCCTCTATGCCGGCCAGGATGGGGTCATTCTGGCGCTGGCCGAGGAGGACGGTCTTCCCGCCGGAGGCCTTGCCAACAAGCTCGGCGTCAAGGCCCCGACGATCACCCGCACCATCGGCCGGATGGAAGCGCAAGGCTTCGTCGAGCGCCGCACCGATGCCGAAGATGCGCGGCTGACCAAGGTCTATCTGACCGAAACGGGGCGCAACACGGTGGAGCGGATCAATGCGTCCATCCAGGCCTGTGACGCGCTCGCGACCCGGGGTTTCTCGGAGAAGGAGATCCGGACGGCGGTTCGGCTGCTCAAGGCGATCGACAGCAATCTACTGGCTGGTTCGCCCGAGGAATACATCCAATCCGATGAGTGATTTCAAATAAATCGGCATAATTACGTTGATTTTAGTCGTGAACTAAATAGTTTAAACCCTCGGTGCCGTGGACGGCGGCTGGGGGAGATACGTGGTCCAGAAGATAAAGCTATCGACAATCGCCGGAACGCTCGGAATCTCGACAGCGACGGTGTCGCTCGCCCTGCGCGACAGCCCGCTGGTGGCGGTAACGACGCGCGAGCGGATCAAGGACCAGGCGCGGGCGCTCGGCTATATCTACAACCGCCGTGCCGCCAGCCTGCGCACCTCGCGCTCGGGCATCATCGGTGTCGTCGTGCACGATATCATGAATCCGTTCTACGGCGAGATCCTCAAGGCAATCGAGACCGAACTCGATCGTAGCCGCCACACCTTCATTCTCTCCAATCACTATGATTCGGTCGAGAAGCAGAGGACCTTCATCGAGACGCTGCTGCAGTTGGGCGGCGACGGCGTCATCATGTCGCCGGCAATCGGCACACCGGTCGAGGACCTGGCGCTGGCCGAAGAGAACGGCATGCCGGCCATTCTCGTTGCCCGCTCGATGGAAGCGCTGGGGCTGCCGACCTTCCGGGGCGACGACAGCTATGGGATTTCGCTGGCCACGAACCATCTGATCGGTCTTGGGCATCGGTCCATCGCCATGATCGGTGGCACGGACCAGACATCGACCGGCCGCGACCGCTACCATGGCTATGTCAACGCGCTGCGCAAGGCTGGCATCGAGGTCGATCCGGACCTGCGCATCCCCGGGCCGCGCTCCAAGCAGGGTGGCTTCGAGGCGGCCGTGCATTTCCTGTCGTTGCCGCAGAAGCCGACGGCTGCCGTCTGCTGGAACGATCTGGTGGCGATCGGCCTGATGAACGGCATCGCACGCGCCGGGCTGGTGCCGGGCAAGGATATTTCGGTCACCGGCTATGACGATCTTGAGGAGGCAGCGATTGCGACGCCGGCGCTGACGACGGTCTGGAACGGCCAGGCCGAGGTCGGCAGGCTTGCGGCGCGTGCGCTTTTGGATAGGCTGTCCGGCAGCCACGAACCCGACGGCATCCATCTCATCAAGCCTGAGATGCGCATCCGCCAGTCGACAGAGCCCTATCGTCCGCGTCCCTGACGATCACCGAGAGAGTTTCATGCCAGACACACGTCCCGCCGTCCTCGTTCTTTCCGATGTCCATCCGCATGTCGCCGAAGCGCTCGCAGAGCGGTTCGAGGTGGTTCTTGTCGAGCGCAGCGAGCGGTTGCGGATCGAACCGGCGACAGCCGAGCGCATCCGGGCCGCGGCCTCCTCCGGCAGTTTCAACTCCGCCTGGATGGATCAGTTGCCGCATCTCCAGCTGATTGCCAATTTCGGCGTCGGTTATGACGGCGTCGACATCGCCCACGCGGTGGCGCGCCGCGTTATCGTCACCAACACACCCGACGTCCTCAATGACGAGGTTGCCGACACCACCATCGGCCTGCTGCTGAATACAGTCCGACAATTCGCCAAGGCCGAGCAATGGCTGCGGGCCGGAAACTGGGCCGGCGGGCCCTATCCGTTGACGCCGTTCTCGCTGACGGGCCGGCATGTGGGGATTTTCGGGCTGGGTCGCATCGGTAAGGAGATCGCCAACAGGCTGCAGCCGTTCAAGGTGAAGATCAGCTACCATACGCGCACGCGGCACCCGGACGTCGATTATGACTATTATCCGACGCTGAAAGACATGGCCTCCGCGGTCGACACGCTGATTGCGATCGTGCCGAAGACGGCTGCCACCCACAAGGTCATCGATGCGGAGATCATGCGGGCTCTCGGGCCGCAGGGGGTTTTGATCAATGTCGGTCGCGGCTGGTCGGTCGATGAGGACGACCTGATCGCGACACTGGGCGACGGCACGCTGGGCGCGGCAGGTCTCGACGTGTTCTACGACGAGCCGCATGTTCCGCAAGTGCTGCTGGCTCTCCCCAACGCGACCTTGCTGCCGCATATCGGCTCTTCGACGGTGCCGACCCGCCACGCGATGGCCGATCTGGTCGCCAATAACATCATCCGCTGGCTCGACAGCGGTCATGCGATCACGCCGGTGCCGGAGACGCCGCTGAAGCGATAGGGCGGAGCTATTTCGTGCGCGTCGCTACATAGGCGCGCACGGCGTCCCCATAGGCTTCGAACAGCTGGCGCGACGGTGCGTCGGTCTCTGCCCAATATTCCGGATGCCACTGGACGCCGACGGCAAAGCCCTTGGCGTCGATGACTGAGACGGCCTCCACCGTGCCGTCCGG
This sequence comes from Rhizobium sp. HT1-10, assembly GCF_049472505.1. Lineage (NCBI taxonomy): Bacteria > Pseudomonadati > Pseudomonadota > Alphaproteobacteria > Hyphomicrobiales > Rhizobiaceae > Rhizobium > Rhizobium sp. HT1-10. Next base: position 27,283 of record NZ_JBCEBQ010000006.1, read on the forward strand.
TGCCGTGGCCTCGACCTGCAGGCGGCGCGCCGGCGTGGCGATCGCCTGGCGGTGCAGCGAGTTTACCTGGATATCCTGGCTGCCGAGATAGCGGGCAATGCAGGACCCCTCCTTGATCTTCACCGTCTGGCGGATGGCATACATGGCGTCGCGCTCGGGAACCGGCGGCTTGCGATGGTCGTCGCGGCCGGGCTGTTCCTGGATCTCGCTGTCGAGCGTGCCGCCGAGGGCGACGTTGAGTTCCTGGATGCCGCGGCAGATGGCCAAGAGCGGCATGCCACGATCAATGGCGTGGCGGATCAGCGGCAGCGAGGTTGCGTCGCGGGCGGGATCGAAGGGGCCATGCTCCTCGGTTGCCTCGACGCCGTAGAGCGAGGGGTGAACGTTGCTGGCGGCGCCCGAGACAAGAACGCCATCCACGCGGTCCAGAATGGCATCGGTGTCATAACCTTCTTCCACGGCCGGCACGATCAGCGCCATCACCCCCGCAGCATTCAGCGCGGCGCGGACATATTGGCTCTGGACCGCATGCCAGCCGCTGCCCTCGAAGAGACGGAAATCGGCGGGAATGGCGACGATCGGCTTTGTCATGCAAGGCTCCGGTAAAAATGCCCGATTTATAGGATGGTTAGGACCGCAGAATGCTAGGGAAGTCAAGATTCGCGGTGTGCCGCAGACATCCCGAGGGTTGAAACGGGAAGGGCGAAATGGTTAGGTCTTGGCAATCTTGTGCATGCGGAAAGGTGTTGCCCTTCTGCGGATCTGCAATCGTGGGAGGATGTTGATGGATCGCCGATCGTTCATCGCAAAAGCGGGTTTCATGGGCGCCGCTGCCTCGAGCGCGCTGGCCGCGCCGGCGATAGCGCAGCAGAGCCCCAAGGTCACCTGGCGGATGACGTCGTCCTTTCCCAAAAGCCTGGACACGATCTATGGCGGTATCGACGATATCGCCGGGCGGGTGTCCGATGCGACCGACGGCAACTTCACCATCCAGACCTTCGAGGCCGGCGAAATCGTGCCGGGCATGCAGGCGGCCGATGCGGTCAGTGCCGGTACGGTCGACGCGGCCCATACCTGCTCCTACTATTTCTGGAATAAGGACCCGACCTACGCCATCGGCACGTCGCTGCCCTTTGGGCTGAACGCGCGGCTGAGCAACGCCTGGTACTACCAGGGCAACGGCAATGCGCTGATGAACGAATTCTACGCGACGCAGGGCCTCTACGGCCTGCCGGCCGGAAACACCGGCGTGCAGATGGGTGGCTGGTTCCGCAAGGAGATCAACACGCTCGACGACCTGCGTGGATTGAAGATGCGGATTTCCGGCTTGGCGGGCAAGGTCATATCCAAGATCGGCGTCGTGCCGCAGCAGGATCTCGCTGCCGGCGACATCTATGCGGCTCTCGAAAAGGGGACGCTCGATGCCTGCGAATGGGTCGGGCCTTATGATGATTTGAAACTCGGCTTCCAAAAGGTTGCCAAGTATTACTACTATCCGGGCTGGTGGGAGGGAGGCGCGGTCATCCATGCGCTTTTCAATCTGGAGAAGTGGAATAACCTGCCGAAGAGCTACCAGACGGTGTTGGCCGATGCTTGCGCCTTTGCCAATTCCAACATGCTGGCCAAGTACGATGTCAAGAACCCGCAGGCTCTAAAGGCGGTTGTCGACCAGGGCGTGACGTTGCGGCCCTTCAGCCAGGAGATCATGGAAGCCTGCTTCCAGGCGGCGATGGCAATCTACGCCGATCTCTCGAAGTCGAACGCTTACTTCAAGAAGATCTACGACGATCAGGTTGCCTATAAGAAGGATGCCTATCTCTGGATGCAACTTTCCGAGTACACTTACGACACCTTCATGATGATCCAGCAAAGAGCGGGCAAGCTTTGACGTAGATAATCTTTGTTTCCGACGGATTTATTTCACGACAGCCGATTTTCATTAAAAATTTAATTTAATATATGGTCATGTTAAGGCGGACGCTGCTTTGTTGGCTGAAGCTTGGGGCCGCGGGAGCAATTAATTTTTAAGGGGTTTGACCTAAGGTCCCCGGCGTATCAGGGGAACTGTGGATGAAGCCTCAAGACCCGAACGGCGTTCCGACAGATGTCTACCTGTCATTCGTCAGTTCACTGTTTGGAAACCGCCAGACGCTTTTCACCGGCATGATCGTGCAGATCATGACTTATGCTGCCGTGTTTTCAAAATCCGGATCGCATTTTTATCTCTATCTGACCGCCATATTCTGCCTTGTCTGTGCCTATCGCATCTACTGGTTCCACCGCTTCGACGTGGCCGACAAGGCGGCGATGAGCCGGGACGACATCGCGCAGTGGGAACGTCGTTATCTCTATGGCGGCGTGTCGACGACGACGCTGCTCGGCCTGGGCAGCGGCTTTGCCGTGTTGGTGCTGCAGGATACGTTTGCCGAGATCGCCTGCGTGGCCGTTACCCTGGCTTCGATGGTCTCCGTCGTCGGCCGCAATTTCGGTTCGCCGAAGGCCGTCAATCTGCAGACCATCTCCGCTTCGCTGCCGATCAGCCTTGGCTTTCTATTCCTGTTCGACCCTTACATGGTGCTGCTGTCGCTGACGCTCATTCCCTTTGTGCTGACGACGCGGTCGATGGCCAACGGTGTGCGCGAATTCCTTTACAAGAATGTCATCGCCGCGCGCGAAATCTCACTTATCAACGACCGCTTCGACACCGCTCTCAACAACATGACGCATGGCCTGTTCATGCTGGATTCGAAAAACCGAATCCTGGTCGTCAACCGCAAGGCTTGTGAGCTGCTGCATCTTACCAACCAGGAGCAGCTGAAGGATTGCGAACTGGATGTCGTGTTGCGCTATGGCGTCCGGAATGCCTTCATCGACGGCTCGTTGCCGGGATTGATCCAGCGGCAGCTGGCGCAGTTGGTCGACGGATCGCTGTCGAGAACGCTGATCCAGTTTAACGACAACCTGTTTCTGGAATTTTCGGCCAGCCGTCGTGGCGATGGCGTTGTCATCCTGATCTTCGAGGATGTGACCGCCCGGATCGGAGCTGAGCGCAAGATCCTGCATATGGTGCGCTACGACTCGCTGACAGGTCTGCCGAACCGCGAGCACTTCATCGACCGCGTCAAGGACAGTCTTCAGTCCCGCGCCAAAGCCGGGGCGGTCGGGTTCATGGTTGTCGATATCGACGATTTCAAACATGTCAACGACATGAAGGGACATATCGTCGGCGACCATCTGCTCGTGGAGATCGCCGCGCGGATCCAGCAGCGGGCCGCAGGGCAGGCGCTGGTCGCGCGACTGATGGGCGATCAGTTCGTGCTGTTCTTTCCGAACGAGGACCAGCAACCCGATCTCGGAAAGCGCATGTGCGTGCTGCACGGCGCCATCGGCGGCGACTACACGATCGATGACACGACCTTCCGCATTTCTGCCAGCGCCGGCTACGTGGTTATCGAGAGCCAGGATTTCCGCCCGGAGGAGTGGCAGATCAAGGTGGATCTTGCTCTTTTCGAAGTGAAGTCACGCGCCAAGGGCACATGCTCGGCCTTCGAAGCGGAAATGGATGCGCGCTATCTGGAGCGCCAGAAGCTCAAGGACGACCTGCGAGAAGCGGTCGAGCAGGGCCATCTGCATGCTGTCTATCAACCGATGTTCGTACCGGACGGGAGCTTCATCGATTGCTGCGAGGCGCTGTCGCGCTGGAACCATCCGGACAAGGGCATGGTTCCGCCAGATGTCTTCATCCAGATTGCCGAGGAGATGGGCATCGTCTCCGGCATCACCCGGCACGTCCTCAACCAGGCATGCCGCGATTGCATGACCTGGCCCGAGACGATTTCCGTGTCGGTCAATCTTTCCGTCCAGGATCTGCGCGACGTCAACATTGTCACCGTCGTCGCCGAGGCGCTGAAAAACTCCGGTCTGGCGGCATCGCGCCTGCATCTGGAGGTGACGGAAAGCTGTCTCATCAACGAGGTGACGACGGTCAGCGCCATTCTCGGCGAGTTGCGCCGCATGGGCATCACCATCGCCATCGACGATTTCGGGACCGGCTTCTCAAGCTTGTCCTACCTCGATACGCTGCCGGTCGATGTCGTCAAGATCGACCGATCCTTCGTGCGCGCGATCACCGAGGACGAGCGTCGCCTGAAATTGCTGCGGGGGACTGTCAACCTGTCGCGCGAACTCGGCCTCGAGATCGTCGTGGAAGGCGTCGAGACCCGGGAGCAGCTGCTGCTGATCAACAAGTATCACTGCGCGGACTTCGTGCAGGGCTATGTTTTTTCAAAGCCGGTGACCAACGAGGGCCTGCTGGCTTTGACCGCAAGTCTCGATGCGAAACGCAAGCTGGCCGAGGTCGACGCCACCGTCGGGACTATTTAATTTTCCTTAAGTCGGATATTTTTACAAGCTTTAATGCTTATATAATTGATATTGATGACGAATTTTGCAGGCGTTAACCTTAATGAAAACTTTTTTATTAAATTTTTAATCCTTCATTGTGCGGTTCCATGCCGTCGCGCATTAATGTCTCATTAAGAATTTGAGGCTGTTCGCGTAATGCAAAATGAAATTGTGAAAAGCAGTTTTTCCGGCAAGCTTCTCGAAATTCTCGACCGTGTGGAGTACCGGCGCGTTGAGAGCCAGGAGGACATGGAGGAGGTGGCTCGCATGCGGTATCGGGCCTACAAGCTTGCCAACATCCTGACACTGAACGAGGCCAGGCTGATCGACCCCGTCGATTTCGACGATCATGCCTATATTTTCGGGGTCTATTTCGAGGAGCGGCTGATCAGCACGGTGCGCATCCATCACGTGACGCCGGAGCATCGCGTGAGTATCACCCGCGACATGTATCCGAAGGAAATCGATGCCTTTCTCGATAGCGGCATGACGCTGATCGACCCCGTGCGCTTCGCCGCCGATCCGGAGATCATCGGCGAAATGCCGGCGCTGCCTTACCTGACGCTCAGGATCGCCTCGATGGCGGCGGATTACTTCGATGCGGACCGGGTGCTGCAACTTGTGAGCCCCCAGCATGCGCCCTTCTACAAGCGTGTGTTCTACGCCGATACGGTGGTGCCGGCGCAGGACGGTGTCGGCAAGTACAACATTCCGCTGACGCTGATGGCAACCCGGACGCGGGAGGTGCGGGCGGCCTTGTATGCGCGGTTCCCGTTCTTCGTGTCGCAGCCGCATGAGCGGCGAATGATGTTCAGACGCGCAGATGGCATCGGCTCCTCGCCGCTGACGATCCTGCCGACCGCACGCCTGGCTGCGGCTGCACAGGCTGCCAGCCAGGCGGCAGCGCAAGGCATCTTCCCGGGGACCGTCTGATCCCCGACACGAGGCTGGTTGCGGATTGCCTCTTTGATTGCTTTGTGAGACCCTTCGGTGAGGAGGCCACCGGCGATGCAGCGCGTTGCAGTGGCGGAGGAGTGACATTCGCCGGCAACCTATCGCCGGCATGCCGATCGAGGGGAGAACAAGCATGGCAGAACATCCGACAGGTCCAGCGGAAACCGGTGCGCCGATGGACTACCGCGAGCACGAGAAGACCTACACCCTGTTCCTGAACGGCGCCAAATGGCTGAGCGTCTTCGTCGGGGCGTTGCTGATCGCCATGGCGGCCGGCTTCTTCGGCCATATCGGACTGATCGCCAGCGTGCTGATATTCCTGGTGCTGGCCGTCGCCGGCTTTGCCATGACACGATAGGTCGCAGGACGACAACAAATTGTCCGGTCGGTCGTTGCCGCGTTTCCGGCAGATGGCTAGGCGCGGCCGTGCGTCAGTCTAGCATTTCCCGAAGCGAAACGGCTGAAGCGCAGCGGTGCGAGCGAGGCATCTGGCGTGCCGCCGATGATTTCATTGGCGGCAAGCAGACCCACCAGCGGCGCCAGCGTCACGCCGGAATGCATCACCGCCAGATAAAGGCCGGGGGCCTGATCGACGGCGCCGATGATCGGAAAGCCGTCGACGGGGGTCGGGCGGTGGCCGACGGTGAAGGTTTCGAGCTCCAGCACGTCGCCGTTGCGCAGCATGGCCTTCATTGCCGAGAAAAGGTCGTCCGCCACGCCTTGCGGATCGGCACCCGGATCGCTGCCGCCGAAATCGCTGCCGGCAATGACCCGGCCTTCGCTCGTCTGGCGCATGTGCAGATGCGGGGCGATGACGAGGCCGTTCAGGATTTTCGCATGCGGCCGGGAGTGGACGATGAGGCCCGGTGGCGACGACATCGGTAGGTCGAGGCCGGCGGTCGTGGCGATGGCCAGCGAGCCGCTGCCGGCCGCAAGCACCACATGGTCGGCCCGCAGCGTGGCGTCCGATGTCCTGACCCCGACGATGCGGCCGCTCTCCTCGACCAAGCCCTCGACGACGACATCGGGCAGCAGCGTTGCCCCGAGGCGAAAGGCATCGCCCAGCATCAGCTTGGCCGCCACCACCGGCTCGACCGCGCCTTCCTCTGCTGCGAAAAGCGCAAATTCCGGCGGCTCGGCAAGGTTCGGCTCGATCGTGAGGCTTTTCGCGCGATCGACCGGGCGCAGGTCGTAGCCCCAGCCGCCATGCTCGACGGCATAGGCCTCGAGCTGGCCGACGGGCAGATCCCAGCAGAGGCCGCCGCTCCATTGCAGCGGCAGCGCTGGCAGGTCCTCGGCGAGCCTGGCCCATTCGCGCATCGACCGCAGGCGCAGGCGATAGTAGAACTCCGGGTTGCCCCAGCTGGCATTGATCCAGGCGAAGGAATTGGGCGTCGCCTCGCCGCCTGTCCTCGTGGCGACAACGGTCACGGCCGCGCCGCGCCGGGCCAGATGCCAGGCGATGGAGGCGCCGATGATGCCGGCGCCGATGACGATGACGGTGGGAGAGGCGGGGACCTGTGGGGCAGCGGAGTCGAGCAAGTGGAGCATCCCGTGTCTGAGGCGGATCACGACAAGCGGCCGCAGCGGACCCGCAGCGCGGCCTTGCGAAAAGGAGGATGCCCGGCGCTGGCGACGCCGGGCCTCAAAACTTAGCCGCGCAGGCGCGAAAGCCCGTCCTTGGCCGGCTGGAAGCGCGGGTCGAGGTTGAGGGCATGCTGGTAGGATTTCTGGGCCTTGGCCTTGTCGCCGCGCTGTTCGTAGACCAGCGCCTGGTTCGACCAGGATTCCGCCACCTTGTTGTCAAGGTCGATGGCGTGGTTGAAGTCGGCAAAGGCGTTGTCGAGATCCTTGTTGGCGATATAGGAAATGCCACGGCCGTTGTAGGGCTCGGGCGAGTTCGGCGACAGCGAGATCGCCTTCGAGAAATCGTCGATGGCCTTTTCCTGGTTGCCGCGCTTCTGGAAGATCAGGCCGCGGCCGTGATAGGCGCGCCCATCGGTGGTGCCGAGCTGGATGGCCTTGGAAAAGTCGTTGAAGGCCTGGTCGTCCTGGCCGGCGAGGCGATAGATATTGCCGCGACCGATATAGGCGACGTCGTAGTTCGGGTTGATCGACAGCGCTGCGGAATAATCGGCAGCCGCTTCCGCCTGCTTGCCCATGTTGCGGTAGACCAGCGCGCGGTTGGCATAGGCCTGGTAGAACTTCGGATTGAGCTGGATCGCCTGGTTGAAGTCGGCGAGCGACTTGGAGAATTCACCGGCGCGACCATAGGCCGATCCGCGCACGTTGTAGCCTTCCGGATCCGATGGATTGGTGGCGATGACCGAGCTCAGCGAGGAGATGTTTTCCTGCGAGCCCTGGGCCTTGTCGATGCGAATGACGGCATCGGTCGAGGTGGTCTGGCATCCGGCCAGGCCAAGGGCTGCGGCCAGCGCCAGCAGCGGCAATCCCGCCATCCCGGCCCGTGAAACAGAAGCGGACCGGATCGGGGTTCGGGACTGTTCATGCGTCATAAATGCCATTCCGGATTTCGCTTTCCATGCGGTCAGATCGGGCTATCCCGAGAGATGAGTTCATAAACTAGATTGGGGCGGCGGCGAATGATTCGCCCCGCCACAGATACATTCGAAAACGTCCAAATAACGGCTATGCGGTCTTTCCTTCGCGCTCCGCCTTCTTGCGGGCCAATTTTCGTGCGCGCCTGATAGCCTCGGCCTTTTCGCGGACGCGCTTTTCCGAGGGTTTCTCGTAGAAGCCGCGCATCTGCATTTCGCGAAAGATGCCCTCGCGCTGCATCTTCTTCTTCAGCGCCCTGAGCGCCTGATCGACATTGTTGTCGCGGACAAGTACCTGCACGAGAACACCGTTCCCCGGTTCGATTGCACCCCGCCAACCCGTCGATCCCAGTCACCGACCTTGACGGCAAAATTATGTCGTCCGCCCGGCTTGCGGCCGGGCGACTGGTCGTGGGGGATAGCAGATCGGGGGGCGGAAGTCCAGATTGGGGGATGGCGGAGGGGTCGGGAAAATGAGGGGATGGCGCTTGTATCGGCTGCTCTGCAAGGTTGTTTTGTCGGATGCCGGTTGATGCTATGAGTAGGCCCATGAGTTTGGGGGAGAGGGCCATGACGTCAGCTGCGGATACAGACGACATTCGAATATCGTCAGCACCCACTTTCGCAATTCATGTATCCGCCAGTCATCTCGATCACGTCATCAAAATCAACGACTCGTTTCACGAGCAGATAAAATCATCCGACCAGAAGGCAGCCTATATCTTCACGATCATGCTGGCTTTTCTGGCGACGACGACGGATCGCAACGCTGCGATCTCGATCGGTCAATTCACACGCAGCCTTAACGTCGGCGCGGTCGAAGAGGTCTGTTTCGCGCTCGCCTCCATCGTCGCCTTTGTCGGCGCCATCATGGTGGTCATTCCCCGCCACATTCCAAAATCGACGTCGCTTTACTGGCGTGGCTGGAAGCAGCATCGGGAGATCCTCCGAGGGGCCGCGCAAACGGGAGACCGGGGATATCTCTTCGACCAGTATATCGAGAATGCCGATGTTTTGGCGCTTATCGCTGGAAAGAAATCCTGGTGGGTCGGTGTGGCGTTTCGCGGGCTTCTCGTGGCTGCGCTGTCCTATGTCGCGATGCGAATATCCTTTTGAAGGATCGCGGTTCGCCCGATCTTTCCTGTCATGTCTTGACGCACTTCCAAGTTGTGTTTTCCAATATTTGTGACACGATGTGGCATGGGGAATGGCGTCTCGCACAGCATAATGTTGGAAGAGATTGCGCTTGCGGCAACCACGATGGCGCAGGCGAAGAACTGGCGTGGCGGCATAGACGTGTTGCTCGGCCGTCTCGGACGCGCCGCAAACGTCAGTCGGGTCTATCTCTTTGAAGTGGGGCAGACAGCGGATGGCGTGCTGACGCACAGCTGTTTTCACGACTGGGCCGCGCCCGGCCTCGACAGGCTGGCATCTTCCGTTCGCTACACGCGCGAGATCATCCAGGACTACGATCCGGTGTTCGACACCTGGATCGAGCGCCGTCGACGCGGTGAGCTGATCTTCGGCCATACCCGCGACCTCACCGGCATCTTGCGGGAGGATTTCGACTATCAGAAGATCAAATCCTACATGTCGATGCCGATCCATGTGAACGGGTCCTGGTGGGGGCATCTCGGCTTCGACGACTGTGTGGCCGAGCGTGAGTGGGTGCCGGCGGAAATCCATCTGTTGCAGACCACGGCCGCCCTCATCGGAGCGTCCGCAACGCAGGAGGATGCCGCCGGACGATATAACCGCCAGGAGAAGCTGCGGGCCGCCATGACGGATGTTGCGCTGGATGCCATCATCGTCCTCGATGGCAAAGGCATCGCCCGGGATTTCAATCCGGCGGCGGAAGCGATCTTCCGCCGATCACGAGAGGACGTGATCGGCAAGCCCATCGCTGATTTCATCATCCCCGAGAGACTGCGCCAGGGACATGACCGAGGCTTTCGGGCGGCGACAACAAGCAGGAATTTGCAAACGACGAACGGAAGGAGGGAGATGGTTGCCCTACGTGCCGACGGGTCGGAATTCCCGATGGAAATAGCGGTCGTGCAGGTGGATCTCGGTGACGAGGTTCTTCACGCGAGCTTCATCCGCGATCTTACGGAGCGCTACCGGTCGGAAGAACGCATGCGCGCCGCCGAGCGCGATCGGGCAAACCTGGCGCGTTTCTTCTCGCCGCAACTGGTCGAGCACATGATCGCCATCGACACGCCGCTGAAGAACGACAGCTATCAGCCGGCAACCGTCCTCTTCGTCGATATGGTCGGCTTCACGGCATTCTGCGCCGAGAACTGGCCACGCACCGTTATCGACACATTGCGCACCCTGCTCGGGATCCTCAGCGAGCAGGTGTTTGCCCATGGCGGTACGATCGACAAGTTTCTCGGCGACGGCCTGATGGCGGTATTCGGCTCGCCGCAGCAGGGGCCGCGCGACAGCACCAATGCGGTGCTTTGCGCGATGGCCATGCAGCAGGCGGTTTCGGACTGGAACGAACGATCCGGGCGCAGCGGTCAGGATGCCATTCAGATCGCCATCGGAATCCATGCCGGCCACGTCATCGTCGGCGATATCGGCAGCGAGCAGCGACTGGAATTCGCGGTCCTCGGCGACACGGTCAATATTGCGAGCCGCGTCGAGGGCAAATGCCGATCTCTCGATGCATCGATCCTGGTCACGGGGAGCGTGATGGATAGCCTGAAGGGCGAAGGAAGCCGGTCTGTCGCGGCTGATTTCATGGATTTTGGGATCCAGGACCTGCGGGGCCGCAGCGCATCCGTTCATCTTTTCGGGCGTCTGCGGTGATGCGGCGTTCCTTCTGGGCCTTGGGCGATCCGTCGGAGGCGCTGCACATCGGCCGGCCTTCGGTCGTCAACGGCTGCAAGATGGAGTAGACCTTCGCTTGGTGCCCTCTCCAAAAAACGGGCAACCGATGGCCCGGTTAGACGGGTCATCGGCCTTGTTCGAGATGGGGTCGGCGGAAATCTATCCTCGGCTTAGCGGGCGATGAAGCCGCCGTTGATGAAGAGCGTCTGGGCTGTCACCCAGCCGCCGCCCGGGCCGACCAGGAACTCGATCAATGGCGTGATCTCGTCGATCTCGCCGAGGCGGTTCTGGGGGCTCATGCCGGAGAGAAACGCCTTCGATTCCGCGCTCTCGACCGGGTAGAAGAAGGAGGTGTTGAGCGGGCCGGGTGCGACCGTGTTGACCGTGACGCCCCGGTGGCCGATTTCCTTGGCAAGGGCGCGCGTGAAGTGTTCGAGCGGCGCCTTGGAGCCGGCGTAGATGGCGTAGAGCCCGGTCGTTGCCGCTTGCAGCGTCGTGCCGATGTTGATGATCCGGCCGTTGTCGGCGATCCGCTTGGCGGCTTCCTGCATGCAGAAGAACGCCGCCTTGCTGTTGATCGCGAAGCTCTGGTCGAACTCGGCCTCGGTGATATCAATGAAGGGCTTCTTGACCACCTTGCCGACCGTGTTCACCACGATGTCGAGCTGGCCGAACGTCTGGTCGACCGCGTCGAACAATTTCACCACGTCGGCGACCTCGGTCAGGTCGGCGCTGAACAGAAGCGCTTCGGCACCGTGATGCCTGATCTCGGCGGCGGTCTCTTCCGCTTCGCCGCGGGAGGCTTCGCCGTGGTAGTGGACGGCCACGCCGCGGCAGCCGTTGCGCGCCAGCATGACGGCATAGGCGCGACCCTGGTTGCGCGTTGCACCCATCACCACCGCAATCTTGCCATCGATGTTTTTGTTCATGTCGTTGGTTGTCATTGTCTTTCTCCTTGTTGATGAGCAAGGAATAGGCGACATGAAGGGGTGCGGCTTTCAGGATACACGCATCGTTGTTAGTAAATCCGCACTGTGGACGGGGAACAGACATGTCAGATGCCATTCCGCCCGAAGCGCCCCATGTCGCCACCGCCGACAGGCCTGTTCCGAACTGGGGCCGGCTCGTCCGCTCGGATGTCGGGACGGCGGCATGGAACCGGCGGAACCCGGGCGAAATCAGCCAATCGATCCCCCATCATCTCGTGCTTTTGTCCTTCAAACCCTTCAGCAACCGCGAATCGCGCCTCGGCGGCACGCGGATCCGCACTGCTTCGGCTGCGAGCGGGTGCTGTGAGATCGTTCCGGCAGGCGCTGACTATTGGGCGCGCTGGCATGAGCCAAAGGAGGTGGCGGCATTCTCGCTGTCGCAGCCATGGCTCGATGACCTCGCCCAGTCCGACCTCGATCTACCGGCCGCTACCGTCGTCGCGGACGCCTTGCCGGTCGTCGACCGCCGTGTCGGGCTGCTCGGCGGCATGCTGCGCGACGAGCTGCGTGCGGGCACGCATGGCACGATGGTCGGCCTCGAGCTCGATTCGCTCCTCAACCTGCTCGGTATTCACCTGATCCGCCAATATGGCGTGGCCCGGCCCCAGAAGAATCTGGGCGGTCTGTCGGACCGGCAGTTCCGTCAGCTCCGCGATCACATGCAGGCGCATCTCACGGACGGCGTCAGGCTCGAAGACCTGGCTGTTCTGGTCGGGCTCTCCTCAAGCCAGCTGCTGCGCTCCTTCCGGCGCCGGACGGGCACCAGCCCGCACCAATATTTCACCCGCCTGCGCCTCGACGAAGCCCGCGCGCTGATCGTCAACGGGCCGCTGCCGCTCGCCGAGATCGCGCTTACCTGCGGCTTCTCCAGCCAAAGCCATCTCACGGCCATCATGCGCCGCGAAGACGGCCTGACCCCCGGCGCGCTGCGGGTGTAGACTTCGCGTGATCGGTCTGGCGCGAGCGCTTCGTCGTTTCATGAGGTATTCCTGATCGACGTCGCGAGCCGGGATGCCGCACCCGCAGCATGCCGCAAAAGCTGTGTGGCCTTTTCTCCAGCCAGACGACCGCTGTCCGCACATCCCCACTCCGTCCAAAATCCCCACCAAACCTCACCCCACCTGCGGCGTGTCGACGCAAAGGGCGAATGCGTCGCAAAAGAACCGTTGTGTCGGTTTTCGATTTGCGATTTGTATGGCCCATCGGAAGGGCTCTTCCCCAAGGAGTAAAGTGCGAATGCGGAAATACTCGGTTTTTGCCGTAGCGCGCGAGGCGTTGCGCGGGCACAAGGGCTGGGATGCCCAGTGGACCTCGCCCGAGCCGCGCAAGGAATACGATGTCGTCATCATCGGCGCCGGCGGGCATGGGCTGGGGGCGGCCTATTATCTCGCCAGGGAGCACGGCATCACCAATGTCGCGGTCATCGAGAAGGGCTGGCTCGGCGGTGGCAATACCGGCCGCAACACGACCATCATCCGCTCGAACTATCTCTACGAAGAGAGCATGCACATCTACGAGCACTCGCTGAAGCTTTGGGAAGGGCTGAGCCAGGAGCTGAACTACAACGTCATGTATTCGCCGCGCGGCGTGATGATGCTGTCGCACAATGTCCATGACCAGCAGTCCTTCAAGCGCCATATCCATGCCAACCGGCTCTATGGTATCGACAACGAGTGGATGACGCCGGAGCAGGCCAAGGCCTTCTGTCCGCCGCTCGATATCTCGGCCAGTGCCCGCTATCCGATCAACGGGGCTGCCCTGCAGCGCCGCGGCGGCACCGCCCGCCACGATGCCGTTGCCTGGGGCTATGCCCGCGCCGCTGCCGACCGCGGCGTTCACATCATCCAGAATTGCGAAGTCACCGGCATCCGCCGCGGCCCGAACGGTGAGGTCACCGGCGTCGACACGACGCGCGGTTTCATCGGCGCCAAGAAGATCGGCGTGTCCGCTGCCGGCCACACCTCGACGGTCATGAAGATGGCCGACGTGCGCGTGCCGCTGCACTCGACGCCGCTGCAGGCGCTGGTGTCCGAGCCGATGAAGCCGATCTTTCCCTGCGTCGTCATGTCGAACACCGTGCATGCCTATATCTCCCAGTCCGACAAGGGCGAGCTGGTGATCGGCGCCGGCACCGACCAGTACAATTCCTATTCCCAGACCGGCGGCCTGCAGATCATCACCCACACGCTGGATGCGATCTGCGAGCTGTTCCCGATGTTCCGCAGGGTCAAGATGATGCGCTCCTGGGGCGGCATCGTCGACAACACGCCGGATCGCTCGGCCATCCAGTCGAAGACGCCGGTGCCGGGGCTCTACGTCAATTGCGGCTGGGGCACGGGCGGCTTCAAGGCGACGCCGGGCTCGGCCAACCTCTTCGCCCACCTGATCGCCCGCGACGAGCCGCACAAGTTCTCGGCCGGCCTGGCGCTGGACCGTTTCCGGTCGGGTAGGCTGATCGACGAGGCGGCGGCCGCGGCGGTGGCGCATTGATGGCAACGATGTCTCGAGTTCGGAGCCACCCCCCTCTGTCACCTTCGGTGACATCTCCCCCACAAGGGGGGAGATCATTCATTTCCCTTAAGAAAACCGGCGTCGATGGTGATCTCCCCCCTTGTGGGGGAGATGTCCCGAAGGGACAGAGGGGGGTAGGCCGCCGCATCCGCGCCACTCTCCATCCTGCCGCCACGCATCACATCCGACATGCCCACCCGGCCGGGAGTTCCCCATGCTGCTGATCTATTGCCCCTATTGCCGCGAAGAGCGTTCGGAACTCGAGTTCCGCAACTGCGGCGACGCGCATATCGTTCGTCCTTCCGACATTTCAGCCATTTCCGACGAGGCGTTCGAGGAGTTCTTCTTCCTGCGCGACAATCCGAAGGGACTGATCTTCGAGCGCTGGCGCCACATGCACGGCTGCGGGCGCTTCTTCAATGCGGCCCGCGATACTGTCAGCGACAAGTTCGTGCAGACCTACAAGGCCGGCGAACCGAAGCCCGATATCGACGCCACCGTGGTGACCAACGCACCCGTCGAAACCTATGAAGCGACGGAAGGAGACGCCCGATGAGCGGCGCCAATCGCATCCCGGGCGCCGGTCGCCTGACCCCTGCCAAGACCGCCCGCTTCACCTTCGACGGCAAGACCTACACCGCGCTCGAGGGCGACACCGCCGCCTCGGCGCTGCTCGCCAACGGTGTGCACCTGGTCGGCCGCTCGTTCAAGTATCACCGGCCGCGCGGCATCCTGTCGTCGGGCGCCGAAGAGCCGAATGCGCTGCTCGACATCTCGCGCGACAGCGCCCGACGCCAGCCCAATGTCCGGGCCAGTGTCCAGGAAGTGTTCGACGGCATGAAGGTGCAGTCGCAGAACCGCTGGCCGTCGCTCGGCTTCGACATCGGTGGCATCAACAACCTGCTGTCGCCGTTCCTTGCGGCCGGCTTCTACTACAAGACCTTCATGTGGCCACGCGCCGCCTGGGCCCGCGTCTATGAACCGATGATCCGCCGCGCTGCGGGTCTCGGCACGTCGCCGACCGAAGCCGACCCCGACCACTATGCCAGCCGCTTTGCCCATTGCGACGTGCTCGTCGTCGGCGGCGGCATCGCCGGCCTGTCGGCAGCGCTGGCTGCAGCCGAAGCCGGCGCCAAGGTGATGCTCTGCGACGAGCAGGCAACCGCCGGCGGCGCGCTGCATTTCGATGCCTCCGTCCGGATCGACGGCGTCGACGGCTATGACTGGGCCCAGTCCGTCGCTGCCCGGCTGAAGGCCATGCCCAATGTCGAGGTGCTGACCCGCACCACCGCCTTCGGTTATTACAACCACAATTTCGTGGCGCTGGCCGAGCGCGTCACCGACCATATGGCGCATCCGGGCAAGAAACTGCCGCGCGAGCGGCTGATCCAGGTCCGCGCCAAGCGGGTGATCCTTGCCACCGGTGCCATCGAGCGGCACATGGTGTTCCCGAACAACGACCGTCCCGGCATCATGCTGGCGTCTGCCGCCCGGGAGTATCTCAACCACTACGGCGTCGCTGTCGGCGCCCGGGTCGGCGTCTACACGGCCCATGATTCGGCCTATGAGGCCGCCTTCGACCTGAAGAAGGCGGGCGTCTCGGTTGCCGCCATCGTCGATTGCCGCACGCGGCCCGGCGAGGCGGTGCTGGCGGAAGCCCGCCGTCTCGGCATCGAGGTGCTGGCCGGCCATGCGGTCATCGACACATCAGGCAAGCTGCGCGTGTCGTCGATGACGGTTGCGCGCAACGGCGGCGGTGCCAATCGCAAGATCGCGATCGATGCGCTGCTGATGTCGGCCGGCTGGACGCCGTCCGTCCACATGTTCTCGCAATCGCGAGGCAAGCTGAAGTTCGATGCCGAAGGGCAGCGCTTCCTGCCCGGCACCTATGCCCAGGACTGCCTGTCGATCGGCGCCTGCAACGGCACCGACGGGTTGCAGCAGACCATCGAGGAGGCGCTTGCTGCCGGCGAGCTGATGGCACGTGCCACCGGCGCCACTGGCGAAGGCAAGATCCTGCTGTCAGGCGAACAGGCCTTCGAATGGACCGGCGGCATGGTTGGCGCTGCCGAAGGCGCGGGTCCCGATACCAGCGCCAAGGCCTTTGTCGACTTCCAGCACGATGTCTGCGCCAAGGATATCCGGCTTGCGGTGCGCGAGGGCATGCACTCGATCGAGCATATCAAGCGTTTTACGACCAACGGCATGGCATCCGACCAGGGCAAGCTGTCGAACATGCATGGCCTCGCCATTGCCGCCGAAGTGCTCGACCGCGATATCCCGCAGGTGGGTCTCACCACCTTTCGCGCGCCGTATACGCCGGTCACCTACGGCACGCTGGTCGGCCATTCGCGCGGCGATCACTTCGATCCGGCCCGCAAGACGCCGATGCACGGCTGGGAGGAGGCGCATGGCGCCATCTTCGAGGATGTCGGCAACTGGAAGCGTGCCTGGTTCTATCCGCGCGCCGGCGAGACCATGCACCAGGCGGTCAACCGCGAATGCCGGACGGTGCGCGAAGTGGCCGGCATCTTCGACGCCTCGACGCTGGGGAAGATCGAGGTGGTCGGTCCCGATGCGGCCGAGTTCCTCAACCTGATCTATACCAACGCCTGGGACACGCTGAAGCCCGGCCGCTGCCGCTACGGCATCATGCTGCGCGAAGACGGCTTCGTCTATGACGACGGCGTCGTCGGCCGTCTGGCCGAGGACCGCTTCCACGTGACGACGACGACCGGCGGCGCGCCGCGCGTCATGCACCACATGGAAGACTATCTGCAGACGGAGTTTCCGCACCTCAAGGTCTGGCTGACATCGACGACGGAACAATGGGCCGTCATCGCCGTGCAGGGTCCGAAAGCGCGCGAGATCATCGAGCCCTTCGTCGAGGGCATCGATCTGTCGAACGAGGCCTTCCCGCATATGAGCGTGGCCGAAGGCAAGTTCTGCGGCGTGCCGACACGGCTGTTCCGCGTGTCGTTCACCGGCGATGTCGGCTACGAAATCAACGTGCCGGCTGATTATGCGAAGTCTGTGCTGGAACAGGTCTGGGCCCGGGCGGAGACGCTGGGCGCCTGCGCCTACGGCACGGAGACGATGCACATCCTGCGCGCCGAAAAGGGCTACATCATCGTCGGCCAGGACACCGACGGCACCGTCACGCCTGACGATGCCGGGCTCGGCTGGGCCGTCTCCAAGAAGAAGGCCGATTTCGTCGGCATTCGTGGCCTGAAGCGGCCGGATCTCGTCAAGCAGGGCCGCAAGCAGCTGGTCGGGCTGATCACCAAGGATCCGACTATCGTGCTGGAGGAGGGGGCGCAGATCGTCGCCGATCCCAATGAGCCGAAGCCGATGACCATGCTCGGTCACGTCACCTCGGCCTACTGGTCGGAAAATTGCGGACGTTCGATCGCCTTCGCGCTGGTGGCCGGTGGCCGCGAGCGGATGGGCAAGACGCTCTACGTGCCCATGCCGGACAAGACGATAACAGTCGAAGTCACCGATATGGTGTTCTTTGACAAGGAAGGAGGCCGCATCCATGGCTGATCAGTCCACTCGCACATCGCCGCTCACTGGTCGCCACGGCGGCTCCGCCGGCGTCCGCCTGACACCGGCAGCACCCGCCAGCCGGATCTCGCTGCGTGCGCCCGAGGCCTCGATGGCGGCGCTCTCCACGGCTCTCGGACTGACGCTGCCGACCGCGCCGAAGACGTCCGCCCAGTCCGGCAGCCGCGTCGCGCTGTGGCTCGGCCCGGACGAATGGCTCGTCATCGATCAAGACGCGGTCGATCTGGTCGCGGTGGCGGCAGGCTCCGGCGTGCTGCATTCGGCCGCCGATGTCTCGCACCGCAATATCGGCATCATCGTCTCCGGTCCCGACGTCGAAGCCTGCCTGTCGGCCGGCTGCCCGCAGGATTTGTCGCTGTCCGCCTTCCCGGTCGGCGCCTGCTCGCGGACACTGTTCGGCAAGGTCGAGATCGTGCTTTCGCGCGTCGAGGCCGACACGTTTCGGGTCGAATGCTGGCGGTCGTTTTCGGAGTATGTCTTCGGGTTGCTGGCCGAAGCTTCGGAAGATGCAGCACACTGAGACCGGAACTGCGTCGCTGAAATCATCATCCCCGCCTTGTGCGGGGATTTTTTGTTCCGATCGCCGCTGTCCGTGCGACATACGCCCTCGCTGTTGAAGCTGCATTCGAATTAAATAGTATTGACTAATTGATTAGTGTCGGCTATTTGTTTTGCATGATCGAAGCTGAAACCGTAACTGCCGTCATGCGCGCGCTTGCCGATCCCACCCGCCGGGCGGTGTTCGAGCATATTGTCAATGCCCACGAGGTCACCGTCGTTGAACTGACGCGGGCGAGCACCGTCACGCAGGGTGCGATTTCGCAGCATCTGAAGTCCCTGAAGCAGGCGGGGCTCGTCAGTGAGCGCCCCGAAGGCCGCAACGTCTATTACCGGGCTCAGCCGGAGGCCTTAAAGCCGCTGGTAGACTGGATGAGCCATTACGGCGTCTTCTGGACAGAACGTTTTGCAGATCTCAGGACCCTGTTGAAGGAAATCGATCCATGAAGCAGAGCATCGACACAGACGCCGACGCCATTGTCGTCGACGAGGTTTTTCCCCATTCTCCAGCGGTGATCTGGACAGCGCTGACGTCAGGCGCGCTGATCGCCCGATGGCTGATGGCGCCACAGGGTTTTTCGGCCGTCGTCGGCACGCATTTTACCTTTCAAACCAGACCCGCCGGGGCATGGGACGGCACGATCCGCTGCGAAGTGCTGGAGGCCATGGCTGAGGAGAGACTTTCCTATGCCTGGAAGAGCGGCGACGAGGGCAATGTCGGCTATGGGGCAATGCTCGAGACGGTGGTCGTCTTCACCCTTGCGAAGACCGAGTCCGGTACGCGCCTGCGGCTCGTCCATTCAGGCTTCCGGCTTCCGAAGAACGAAGTTGCCTACGGCAGCATGAGCGAGGGCTGGAAGAAGGTGATCGGAAGGCTCAACACCGTCGTCACGGAGGAGGTTGCTCCGGACACGACCCATTGAAACAACGGGAGGGGAACATGGACAGGTCTTACACCGGCGGCTGCGCCTGCGGGGCAATTCGCTACCAAATCTCAGGCGAGCCGGTGATGCTCGATTGCCAATGCCGGCAATGTCAGCGCGATAGCGGCACCGGGCATCAATCGCACCTGACATTCTTCTCGGCTGATGTGACCGTCACCGGTGAGGCCTCGCGATGGCAGATGGTCGGCGACGGTGGAACAGTCAAAAGGCGCTCCTTCTGTCCCATATGCGGCTCTCCGGTCTACATGACATTCCCAGACAATCCGGATGTCTTCGCCATTACGCCGGCAAGCCTCGACGATCCCAGCCGCTATCAGCCGCAGTTCGTGTGCTGGACAGCGGCTGGGCATGGTTGGGACCACCTCGATCCGGCATTGCCGACCTATGACAAGATGCCGCCGAGGTGAGGGCTTGCAAAGCTACTCGCCCGGCTTGGGGTGGTTGTCATGTTTGCGGTCCTGGTGCTCGTTCCAGAGAACGTAGAGATAGGCGGCGAGGCCAATCGAGGCCGGCATGACGAAGGATACGAAAAACCACAAGCTCATGTGCGTAGGCTCCTGAGGCTGCGTCTTGCTAAGTCGTGTAGGAGAAAAGCGAGGAAAAGCCAACCCAGGAGAGACAGTGCCAGGCGTAACGGCGTCAAGGTGCCGGAACTGGTGATGTTGTAGACCATGCCGGCAATAGGCGTCGCTATGCCTACGGTAAAACACGCCGTCGAGGCGCGATCGAAGGCATTGGCGATCAGCTTTGCCCGCTCGTTCCGGATCACGTCACTCATGGTCCTCAGGCCGGTCCTTCGGGTCGAACTGGGTGATGGTGATCCAGGTGGCTGTCAGGGCGGGCTTGCGTTCGTCCTCGATTTCGACGGTCACCTCGTAGGTCAGCATGATCATGCCGGCGCCGCGGAAGCGGGCTTCGGTGAGGATGAAATGGCCGCGGATGCGGTTGCCGGGCTTGACCGGCGACATGAAGCGGACTTTTTCGAAGCCGTAGTTGATGCCCATCGTCTGCTCGCGGATTTTCGGCAGGCAGTCGTAGTTCATCGCCGACAGGAGCGACAGCGTCAGGAAGCCGTGAGCAATGGTGCCGCCGAACGGGGTCTCGGCGCGGGCGCGTTCCGGATCGACATGGATGAACTGGTGATCCTGGGTGGCATCGGCAAAAGCATCGATCATCGTCTGGTCGACGGCTATCCAGGCCGACAGCCCGACTTCGGTGCCGACGATATCCTTGACGTCCGATAGGGAGATCTCGCGTGGCATGGTCTTTCCTTCGATCGGGATCCGAGATCAAGATCTACATTGCCCGTGGACCAAAAGCGACATGAATTCGCAGGTTTACAGGCTCTGGACGAAAAAACGGACGGTCCGTGCGGACACTGAAATATGCCCCGCCACCGGTGTTTCGCCGCCTGCCGACAGTTCCCTCCAGGAGGCGGCATCGACTGACGGCAGCGCAAAGTCGCGCGTCTCCTGCGTCCGGTTGATCAGTACGGCAAGCCGCGCCGCGCCGCCATCGAGACGATCCACGGTGCTCAGCACCATCGTCAGCGTCGACATCTCCGGTGTCTGCCATTGCTCGACCGTCATCGGGACCGCGTCCTGCGACAGCCAACTGACGTCCGTCTCGGTCAGGAAGTCCATTTCGGTAAAGATCGCGAAACGTTTTCGCAGCCGGGAGAGAAATGCGGTGTGGTCAACCAGTTCCCAGTCGAGGGACGCCCAGTCGACCCAGGTGATGGCGTTGTCCTGGCAATAGGCATTGTTGTTGCCGCGCTGCGAGCGGCCTGCCTCATCGCCGGCGGTGAGCATGATCGTGCCGCGCGTGGCGAACAGCGTCGAGAGCAGCGCCATGACGTCCGTGCGGCGGCGGGCAAGGATATCGCTATCGTCGGTCTGGCCCTCGGTACCGTTGTTCCAGGAGAGATTGTCGCTGTGGCCGTCGCGATTGTCTTCGCCGTTGGCCTCGTTGTGCTTGTGGTTGTTGGAGACGAGGTCCATCAGCGTGAAGCCGTCATGGGCGGCGAGGAAGTTGACGCTGCGGGTCTGGCCGCGTCCATCGCGCTCGAACAGCGGCGCCGAGCCGGAGAGCAGGGTTGCAAGGTCGCCTGTCATGCCATGGTCGCCGCGCCAGTAGCGGCGGGTCTGGTCGCGCGCGCGGTCGTTCCATTCGAGGAAGGGGGCGGGAAAGTTGCCGAGCTGGTAGCCGCCCGGGCCGATGTCCCAGGGTTCGGCGATCATGATCCGGTCGGCGAGCACGTCGTCTGCGAGCAGCGCACTGAGCGTGCCGCCATCGGCCTGGAAACCCTGTGCGGTGCGTCCGATGATCGGCGCCAGGTCGAAGCGGAAACCGTCGACACCCGCCTGCAGCACGAAGTGACGGAGGCTGTCGATGATCAGCTGGCGGATATAGGGGTGGTCGCAGGCGACGGTGTTGCCAGTGCCGGTGTCGTTGACGAGTTCGCCGGGCCTGTTTTCGACATGGCGGTAGAAGGACAGGTTGTCGAGGCCGCGCAGCGACAGCGTGCTGCCATAGCGGTCGCTTTCGCCGGTATGGTTGAAAACGAGGTCGAGGATGACGGCGATGCCCTCGGCATGCAGCGTCGCCACCGTGTCGCGCAGTTCTGTCATGCCGCCCGGCACCAGGCGGGGGTCAAGCGCCATGAACGAGACCGGATTGTAGCCCCAGCCATTGGTGAGCCCGAGCGGCGGCAGGTGCCGCTCGTCGATCCAGGCGGTGATCGGCATCAGTTCGACGGCATCGACGCCGATATGCTTCAGGTGGGCGATGACGGCGGGGTGGGCGAGGGCGGCAACCGTGCCGCGTTGCGCCTGTGGCACCTCGGGGTGAAGGATGGTGAACGGCTTGACCGCGACTTCGTAGATCAGGCCGCCGGGGGCAAAGCGCGGCGGCGCGCGAGATGCGGTGATATCGGCGGTGACGATTGCCTTCGGCATCAGCGACTGCGTCTCCTCGCCGAAAATGCCGAGCCTGGCATCGTAGACGAAGGGACGGTCGAAGATTTGGGCATAGGGATCGGCGAGAAGCTTAGACGGATCGAACCACAGGCCGTCGTCCGGGGCGTAGCTGCCGTGGGCGCGGTAGCCGTAGCGCGCGCCCTCGGTGAGGCCTGGCACGAACAGGCGGTGAACGTCGCCGTCTGCCGTCATCGGCAGGCGTGACGTCTCGATGCCTGCGGCGTCATAGAGGCAAAGCTCCAACAGTGACGCGTGGCGGGACCAGACCGCAAACTCGGCGCCTTCCTTGGTGAGGACGACGCCGCCCTGCTGCAGTTTTCCCGCCATCCGCCGGATCAGGTGATGACGGTTGGTGCGGGACGACCGGTGCGGCCGCTGATGTCGGCGACGGACTGTGCGGCCGCGATAAGGTCGGCCAGCGCCGCCTGGGTCTCGATGTTGTGACGGGTCGAATCCGGCTCGTAGCGTTCGATGTAGAGCCGCAGGGTGGCGCCCGAGGTTCCCGTGCCCGAGAGCCGGAAGACGATGCGCGAGCCGCCCTCGAAGAGGATGCGGATGCCCTGGTGGTTGCTGACCGACTTGTCGACCGGATCATTGTAAGAGAAGTCGTCCGCCGAGGTGACGGTGAGGTCGCCGATCTTGGTGCCGGGAAGCGTCGGCAGCTTTTCGCGCAGGGCATCGACGAGCCCGTTGGCGGCATCGGTGTCGACGCCTTCATAATCGTGGCGCGAATAATAGTTGCGGCCGTAGGTCGCCCAATGCTGGCTCATGATGTCGGCGACGCTTTCGCCGCGCACCGCCAGGATGTTGAGCCAGAGGAGAACCGCCCAGAGGCCGTCCTTCTCGCGGACGTGGTTGGAGCCGGTGCCTGAGCTTTCCTCGCCGCAGATCGTCGCCATGCCGGCGTCGAGCAGGTTGCCGAAGAATTTCCAGCCGGTCGGCGTCTCATACATGCCGATGCCGCGCTTTTCGGCGACGCGATCCGCAGCACCCGAGGTTGGCATCGAGCGGGCGATGCCGACGATGCCGTGCGAATAGCCGGGCGCAAGGTTGGCGTTGGCAGCGAGGATCGCAAGACTGTCGGAGGGAGTGACATAGGCGCCCTTGCCGATGATCAGGTTGCGGTCGCCGTCGCCGTCGGAGGCGGCGCCGAAATCGGGGGCATCGTCGCTCATCATCTCTTCGTAGAGTTCATGGCAGTTGGCGAGGTTCGGGTCCGGGTGATGACCGCCGAAGTCGGGAAGCGGCTTGAAGTTGCGCACGGAACCCAATGGCGCGCCGAGGCGGTTCTCGAGGATTTCCTTGGCATAGGGGCCGGTGACGGCGCTCATGGCGTCGAAGCAGATGCGGAAACCGAGGCTGATGAGGTTGCGGATGGCGCCGAAGTCGAACAGCTCTTCCATCAATGCCGCGTAGTCTTCGACGGAATCGATGACCGAGACGATCATGCCGCCCGGCATTTCTTCCTTGCCGATGCGGTCGAGGTTGACGTCGGGGAAATCGGCGATCTTGTAGCTGTCGATGACCTTGGTGCGCTCGAAGATCGCGTCGGTGATCTTCTCAGGTGCCGGACCGCCATTGCCGGTGTTGTACTTGATGCCGAAGTCTTCGGTGGGGCCGCCGGGATTATGGCTGGCCGAGAGGATGATGCCGCCGAACGCCTTGTACTTGCGGATGACATGCGAGGCGGCAGGTGTCGACAGGATGCCGGCCTTGCCGACCATAACCTTGCCGAAACCGTTGGCTGCGGCCATCTTGATGGCCTTCTGGATGACGTCGCGATTGTAATAGCGGCCGTCGCCGCCGATGACCAGGATCTTGCCCTGAAAGCCTTCCAGCGAATCGAAAATCGACTGGATGAAGTTCTCGGCATAGTTCGGCTGCTGGAATTCCGGGACTTTCTTGCGCAGGCCGGAGGTGCCGGGTTTCTGGTCAAGATAGGGGGTGGTCGGAACCGCTTTGATCATCGGGTTAGTTGCCTTTCGAGACGAGGCTGGAATAAAGGGCGGCGTAGCGTTCTGCGCTCTTTCCCCAGGATACGTCGGATTTCATGCCCTGCTTTTGCATCTGCGTCCAGAGTTTTCGATCCTCGAACAGCCGGATGGCGCGCCGAACGGCCTGCAGAAGACCCTCTTCCGTAACAGGCGCAAACTGCACGCCGGTCGCGACTTTTGCCTGCAATGCGGCGTGGTTGGCGTCGATGACGGTGTCGTTGAGGCCGCCGGTGCGGGCGACAATCGGCACGCAGCCGTAGCGCAATCCATAGAGCTGCGTCAGGCCGCAGGGTTCGAAACGGGAAGGGATGATGATGCCGTCGCAGCCGGCCTGCATGAGGTGCGACATGGGCTCGTTGTAGCCGACGGCCATGCCGACGCGGCCGGGATTGGCTGCGGTCGCGGCGAGAAGTGCGCCCTCGAGCGGCGCATCGCCGGCACCCAGAATGGCAAGCTTGGCCCCCATGCCGACGATCTGGTCGATCGTCGAGGCGACGAGGTCCATGCCCTTCTGCCAGGTCAGGCGGCTGATGATGCAGAAGATCGGCGCATCGTCGGTGTCGAGACCGAAATGGTCGATGATGGCGTGGCGGTTCTCGTCGCGCTTGGCAAGCTTCGTCAGGCTGAAGGTGCGGGCGATCATGGTGTCCGTGTCCGGGTTCCAGACGTCCGAATCGATGCCGTTGACGATGCCGTGCAAATGGGCCTGGCGGCTGGCGATGACACCCTCGAGGCCCATGCCGAATTCAGGGGTCAGGATTTCCTCGGCATAGGAAGGGCTGACGGTGGTGATCGCATGCGCCGCCTGCAGGCCGCCCTTGAGGAAGCAGACGTCGCCGTAATATTCGACGCCTTCCATGGAGAAGGCGTGACGCGGCAGCTTCAGCGTCGGGAAAATATCCGCACCGAACTGGCCCTGGAAGGCGATGTTGTGGATGGTGACGATGCTCGGCACTTCCGGTGCTTCGCCGTAGCGCATGTAGACGGGCACCATCGCCGCCTGCCAATCGTGGACATGGACGAGATCCGGCTTCCAGTCGGGCAGGACGCCGGCGGCGATTTCAGCGCCGGCGAGCGACAGCGCCGCAAAGCGATGCCAATTGTCGGGATGATCCGTGCCGGCTGCATCGACATAGGGGCCGCCGGCACGATCGAAATAGGCAGGCGCGTCGAGCACCAGGACCGACAGGCCGTGGTGTTCTGCCTCCAGCAGCGTCGCGGGCGCCCCCAGCAGATCCGCGAAGACGTGGCGGACGACGGGCGCCTGAAGGCTGCTCATCACCTTGCGGTAGCCGGGAAGCAGCGTCTTGGTGTCGACGCCGTAACCGGCCAGTGCGCCGGGCAAGGCGCCGGCCACGTCGGCCAGGCCTCCTGTCTTGATCAAGGGGAAGACTTCGGACGCGACCGAAAGGACTTTCATATGCTTAAATATCCAATCTATCGATCATCGATTGGGTGATCAGGCAGATGCCGCCCTCACTCCGTCGGAACCGCTTTGCATCGAGCTCGAAGTCCTCGCCCACCACCAGTCCCTCGGGAATGGTGACGCCATGGTCGATGACGACGTTCGTCAGCTGCGCGCGGCGACCGATCTTGACGCTCGGCAGCACGACTGCGCCTTCGAGCCGCGAGTAGGAGTTGGCCCTGACACCGGTGAACAGCAGGCTGTTCGACAGGGTCGCGCCCGAGATAATGCAGTCGCCTGCCACCAGCGACGAGACGGCCGAGCCGCGACGATCTTCGTCGTCATGCACGAATTTCGCCGGCGGGTTGATCTCGGCATAGGTCCAGATCGGCCAGCTCTTGTCGTAGATATCCAGTTCCGGAACGATCGCGGTCAGGTCGACATTGGCCTGCCAGTATGCGTCGATGGTACCGACGTCGCGCCAGTAGGGCTCGTTCTCGAAGTCGGAACGAACGCAGGACTGGGCGAAGCGATGGGCGACGGCTTTACCGTTCTTGACGATGTAAGGAATGATGTCCTTGCCGAAGTCGCGGCTGGAATTCGGATCGGCGGCGTCGCGGCGGAGTTCCTCGATCAGGAATTTGGTATGGAAGACATAGATGCCCATCGAGGCGAATGAGCTTTCCGGCTTGCCGGGGATCGCCGGTGGGTCCGAGGGCTTCTCGACGAAATCGATGATGCGGTCATGTTCGTCGACATGGACGACGCCGAAGCCGACGGCTTCCATGCGCGGCACTTCGAGGCAGCCGATGGTGACGTCGGCGCCTGAATCGACATGCTGCTGCAGCATGTATTCATAGTCCATCTTGTAGACGTGGTCGCCGGCGAGAATGACCATGTACTCGACGCCATAGTCCTGGATGATGTCGATGTTCTGGAAGACGGCGTCTGCCGTGCCTTCATACCACTGCGTCTCGGAGACGCGCTGGCTGGCCGGCAGGATGTCGAAGCTTTCGTTGCGTTCGGGGCGGAAGAAGTTCCAGCCGCGCTGCATGTGGCGGATCAGCGAATGCGCCTTGTACTGGGTCGCGACGCCGATGCGGCGGATGCCCGAGTTCAACGCATTGGAAAGCGCGAAATCGATGATGCGGGCCTTGCCGCCGAAATACACGGCAGGCTTGGCGCGGCGGTCCGTGAGTTCCTTCAGGCGGCTTCCCCGGCCACCTGCGAGGACATAGGCCATGGCGTCACGGGCCAGGGGCTGAATACGTTTTTCGACCATTTTTTCCTCCCAATCGATATCTTAAAATTCCGGTTCCAGCAGGATCGTCGCCAATGGCGGCAGGGTGATATTCGCCATGATGCTTCCCCCGGCATTAACGGCTTGGACCCTGCCTCCGTTCCCCTTGCCGCTGCCGCCATAGATGTCGGCGTCGGTATTGAGGATTTCCCGCCACCGGCCTTCGGCCGGCAGGGGCAGGGCATAGTTCTCGCGGAAGACGGGTGTGAAGTTGGTGATGACGGCGATCGGCTTTTCACCCGGTGCCTTGCGCAGCCAGGCATAGACGGAATTGGTATCGTCATCGACGACAAGCCATTCGAAACCGTCGCCCTCACAGTCGCGCGCATGCAGCGACGGCTTGCTGCGGTAGGTGAAGTTGAGGTCGCGCACCAGCCGGCGCATGCCTTCGTGCATGCGGTACTGCAGCAGGTTCCAGTCGAGCGCGCGCTCCTCGCTCCACTCGCTCCACTGGGCGAATTCCTGGCCCATGAACAGCAGCTTCTTGCCGGGATAGCCCCACATGAAGCCGTAGAAGGCGCGCAGGTTGGCGAATTTCTGCCAGTCGTCGCCCGCCATCTTGGCGATCATCGAGCCCTTGCCGTGCACGACTTCGTCATGGGAGATCGGCAGCACGAAGTTTTCCGAATAGGCATAGATCAGCCCGAAGGTCAGTTCGCTGTGGTGATGTTTGCGGTGCACGGGCTCGCGGGCGAGATAGCTCAGCGTGTCGTGCATGAAGCCCATGTTCCACTTGAAGCCGAAGCCGAGGCCGCCTTCGTGGACAGGGGCCGAGACCTTCGGCCAGGAGGTCGATTCCTCGGCGATCGACATGACGCCGGGATGGCTGCCGTAGAGCCGCTTGTTCATCTCCTGGAGGAAGCGGACGGCCTCGAGGTTCTCGTTGCCGCCATATTCGTTCGGCACCCATTCCCCGTGCTTGCGCGAATAGTCGAGGTAGAGCATCGAGGCGACGGCATCGACGCGCAGGCCGTCGAGGTGGAACTTTTCGGCCCAGTAGACGGCGTTGTTGAGCAGGTAGGACACGACCTCGGTACGACCGAAATTGTAGATCGCGGTGTTCCAGTCCGGGTGGAAGCCCTGGCGCGGATCGGCGTGCTCGTAAAGCGACGTGCCGTCGAAATGCCGGAGGCCGTGGGCGTCGGTCGGGAAATGTGCCGGTACCCAGTCGAGGATGACGCTGACGCCGACCTTGTGGGCACCGTTGACGAAGCGGGCAAAGCCTTCGGGCTCGCCGAAACGGGCGGTCGGCGCGTAGAGGCCGGTCGTCTGGTAGCCCCAGGACGGATCATAGGGGTGCTCGGTGATCGGCAGGAATTCGATATGGGTAAAGCCCATGTCGACGACATAGGGGATCAGCCGCGAGGCCATCTCGTCCCAGGAGAGCATGGTGCCGTCGTCGTTGCGCTGCCAGGAGCCGGCATGCACCTCGTAGATGGAGATCGGCTGGCGGCGCTGGTCGGCCTCCGACCAATGCTTGCGATGGGCCTCATCCTCCCACTCCTGGACAAGCTCCAGCGTGGTGACCGAGGCGTTCTTCGGCCGCATTTCTGCCCGCCGCGCATAGGGGTCGGCTTTCAGCGGCTGCAATTCGCCATCGCCGCCGATGATTTCGAACTTGTAGGCGACGCCGGGGCGCACATCCGGGGCGAAGATTTCCCAGATGCCGCTGTCGCTGCGAAAGCGCATGACATGGCGGCGGCCATCCCAGCCGTTGAAGTCGCCGACGACGGAAACACGCCGCGCGTTCGGGGCCCAGACGGCGAAATGGAAGCCGTGCACGCCTTCATGCTTCAGCGGATGGGCGCCCATCTTGTCGAACAGCCGGAGGTCGGAACCCTCGCGGGCATAGTAGTCGTCCATCGGCCCGAGCACCGGACCGAAGGAATAGGGGTCGGTGACCGCCCACTCGGCATCGTCGCGCCGGGCGCGATAGCGCACCGGCTGCAGCTTGGAGATCGTCACCGGGCCTGCAAAGAACCCGGCCGGGTCCAGCATGGCGAGTTCGCCGATGACGGTGCCGTCGAGCGCGGTGGCGGTGACCGCTTCCGCGCCGGGGACGAAGCAGCGGACGACATACCCTTCGTCGGTCTGCTGAACGCCAAGCACTGAGAAGGGGTCGGCATGGCTGGCATTCAGTATAGCGGCGATGGTGTCGGCCGATACGTTTTTGGAGGCCGTGCCGTCAGCGCCAGCTTTTGGTTTCTTCATCAAGCTCTCCAGATCTCATCCGCATACTGCCGGATGGTCCGGTCGGATGAAAACCAACCCATGCGCGCGGTATTGCAGATGGTCTTGTTGTACCAGGTTGCCTTGTCGGCCCACAAAAGGTCGACGTCGCGCTGAGCTGCCGCATAGCTGTCGAAGTCGGCCGCGACCATGAACCAGTCATGCGCATAGATGCCTTCGATCAGGTCGGTATAGCGGTTCCGGTCATCCGGCGAGAAGACGCCCGAGGAGATTGCCGCCAGCGCCTGCGCCAGTTCGCGGGACTGCTCGATCAGCTGGCGCGGGTTGTGGCCATCGGTCCGCACCTTGGCGACTTCCTCGGCGGTCAGGCCGAAGATGACGATGTTGTCGGCGCCGACATTGTCGCGCATTTCGACGTTGGCGCCATCAAGCGTGCCGATGGTCAGCGCACCGTTGAGACCGAACTTCATGTTGCCGGTGCCGGACGCCTCCATGCCGGCGGTCGAGATCTGTTCGGAGAGATCGGCGGCCGGGACCATGACTTCGGCGAGCGAGACATTGTAGTTCGGGATGAACACCACCTTGAGCAGGCCGCGCACCGAGGGGTCGTTGTTGATCACCTTGGCGACATCGTTGATCAGCTTGATGATCAGCTTGGCGTTGTGATAGCTCGGCGCGGCCTTGCCGGCGAACAGTTTGACGCGGGGCTGCCAATCCAGTTCCGGATGCGAGCGGATCTGGTCGTAGAGTGCCACGGTCTCGACGATGTTGAGCAGCTGGCGCTTGTATTCGTGGATGCGCTTGATCTGGATGTCGAACATGGCGCTCGGATCGAGCTTGATGCCCATGCGGCCGGCGACCAGATTGGCAAGCCGTCCCTTGTTGTCGCGCTTGATCTTTGCGAACCTCTCCTGGAAGGCGGCATCGCCGGCAAAGGCGTCGAGCGGCTTCAGCTTTTCGGCGTCATCCATGAAATCGTCGCCGATGGTCTCGCGGATCAGGCTGGTCAGGCCGGGATTGCACTGCATCAGCCAACGGCGCGGGGTGATGCCGTTGGTCTTGTTGTTGATGCGATCTGGATAGAGCTTGTTGAGGTCGGCAAACACCGTGGTCTTCATCAGCTCGGTGTGCAACGCCGAGACGCCGTTGATCGAATGCGAGCCGATGAAGGCGAGATTGCCCATGCGCAGGCGACGGTCGCCGCTCTCGTCGATCAGCGAGACGCTGCGGATTTCCGTGTCGCTGAAATTGTGAGCCTTGCGGGCTTCGAGCAGCACCTTGGTGTTGATCGCATAGACGATCTGCATGTGACGCGGCAGCAGCCGCTCGAACAGCGGCACGGGCCAGCTTTCCAGCGCTTCCGGCAGCAGCGTGTGGTTGGTGTAGGAGAAGGTCTTGCAGGTGATGTCCCAGGCCGCGTCGAACTGGAAGCCGTGGACGTCGATCAGAAGCCGCATCAGTTCGGGGACGGACACCGCCGGATGTGTGTCGTTGAGCTGGATCGCCACCTTGTCGGACAGCGACGTCAGGTCGTCGTACTGCTGAAGATGGCGACGGATGATATCCTGCAGCGAGGCTGAGCAGAAGAAGAACTCCTGGCGGAGCCGCAGTTCCTGGCCGGCGGGCGTGCCGTCGGCCGGATAGAGCACGCGGGTCAGGCTCTCGGCCTTGTTGCTCTCGCGCAGCGCGCCGATGTGGTCGCCGGCGTTGAAGGCGTCGAGCAGGATCGGGTCGATCGGCTGGGCTGCCCAGAGGCGCAGCGTGTTGACGCGCTTGCCGCGCCAGCCGACGACGGGCGTGTCGAAGGCGGCGGCAATGACCCGCTCGGCCGGCTTCCAGACGAAGCGTGGCGTGTCTTCCTGGCTGCCGACGACCTCGACGGCGCCGCCGTAGCCGATTTCATAGGCGCTCTCGCGACGCTCGAATTCCCAAGGGTTGCCATGGGCGAGCCAGGTTTCCGGCAGCTCCACCTGCCAGCCATCGGCCATCTGCTGGCGGAACAGGCCGTGGACGTAGCGAATGCCGTAGCCGTAGGCCGGGACATCGACCGTCGCCATCGATTCCATGAAGCAGGCGGCAAGTCGGCCGAGACCGCCATTGCCGAGCGCGGCGTCGGGCTCGAGCCCGGCGATGACGTTGACGTCGACGCCGAGCGAGGTGAGGGCGGCCGTGATTTCTTCCATCAGCTCGAGATTGGAGATCGCATCGCGCATCAGCCGGCCGATGAGGAATTCCAGCGACAGATAGTAGACCCGCTTGGCGCCGGACGCGTAGGTCTTGCGGGTGGATTCCATCCAACGGTCGATGATGCGGTCACGCACCACCAGGATGGTCGCGGTCAGCCAGTCGTGCGGTTTGGCGACCTTGGCATCCTTGCCGATGCGGTAAGTCAGGCGTTCGATGATTTCTTCGGCCAGGATCTCCGGACGGGAACTGCGTGGGGCGGGCGCGGGGAGTGAGGCCTTGGAAATCGTGTTCATGGGTGGTCTCGCCATTTTTGATTTGTAATCAGGGTGTTAATGCTGAAGAAATCTTTTCCAGTCGCGTCTCGGCCTTCAGTTTATGCACCGATATAGAGCAGTTGCAACAAAGGAATATCGCGGAATTGGAAAATAGCCGGAGAGCGTGATCCATAGCGACACCTGCCATTGCCAAAGCGCCCACTTCGATAGCAAATGGTGGGTCGATGGCAAAAGAAAACCCGCTCCGAAGGTCGGAGCGGGCTGTTGGTTGGGGGTCGACCGCCGGGGAAGGCGGCGCGGCTTTATTGCGTCATGCGAACCGTCTGGTCGGAAGCCTTTTGCCCGATGGACTTGAATGCGGCGACCAGGCTCGTCATGTCATTTGCCTCATAGTAGTTGGCTGCGTTTCCCGCGCATGATTTCAGCATGTTCTGGCCGTTGATGGGCGCCATGAAGGCCACGCTGTAGATCGTCACGCCAGCGTTGCGGGCGCTTTTGCAGCTGCCCAGCGTTGCCGTATCGAGAGACTGGTTCCATGTATTGCTATGGCCGGTGTTTTCGCCGTCGGTCATCAGCACGATGTATTTGGCAAATGTCTTGTTGCCCTGCTGCGATTGCGCCGATGCTTCGGTGTTCGAGGTGAGCGTGGTGTAGGCGCGTGCCATCGGTCCGCTGGCATCCGTTCCTCCGGTCGGCACATCGTCGATCTTGTCGACGTACTTGCGCATGAAGGCGCTTCCCCATGCCTGCGGCTCCGGATTGCCGGTATCGGTCGTGTCCGTATAGGTGAGACCCCCGAGGCGAACGAGAACCTTCTTAGGGTCGGATTTATCAAGTTGGTCGAACAGCACGTCGGCCGCCTGCTTAAGCGCTGCTATCTTGCTGATGTAGCATGGGCTCGAATAGGTGGGGTTCGGCCAGTTGGCCTCAAAGTAGTTCCAGCAAAAGGATTGCGTTTTATCCTTGGTGCTGGTTGGCCAGGACATCGAGCCGGACCGGTCGAGAGCGAGGAACATCGACAGTGCCTGCCCGGTCGATACGGTTGCGCTGTTGCTCGACGTCGAGCTGGACGCTGCGATCGTGACCTTTTCCCAACCCAGCAAATGGGTCATGCCATTGACCTCCTGAGGATAGCCGCCCTTGACGGAAACCGCGTAGGTCTTACCTCCAGTCGCTGCATCGGTCGTCTGGTTAACGGTGACGCTCGTGCCGCTTTTCAAAGCGGCGACAGTCGTTGCGTCAGAGCCGAGGAAATTCGCCATCTGGCCGGCAACGAAGTCGGCGCCGAATGCCTGCGCATTCGCTGTGGTTGTGGTGCCGTCGGCCAAGGCGCTGGCAGTGGCCAAGGCCGCAGCGTCGGTGGCGTTTTGCAACTGGTTCTTGGACAGAAGCATGCTGGACACATCGACGGCAACGCCGCCGCCTGCAAAGAGCACGGGTATCGCGATAGCGGTCAAGATACCGAAGTTGCCGCCGCGGTCGTTAAAAAGGCGGCGTATACCAAGATTTTGTATGAAATCGGTGCTCATCATGTTCACCTAGAAATTGCCCCACAACTGGGGGCACACTTAGGTAGAACACGTTTCTATCGCGTTCACGCAATGGGTTGCATTTGAACGATCCGGCCGGTTATTCCAGCTTTGGGAAATCAGCCGAGCGGGATGACGTCGACCGCCTGATCGATTTTCTGGCTGCCGTAGCTCTTCAGCACACCGATGACAGGGGCAACATCCGAGTAGTCGCGCCCGTAGGCAACGACGATGTGATCGGTGCTGGCAGGAATGTCGTTGGTCGGGTCGAGCTCGATCCAGCCGACGGTCTCGCCGCACCAGACCCGCACCCAGGCGTGCATCGCGTCGGCGCCCTCGAGCCGCGCCTTGCCGGGCGGCGGGATGGTGCGCAGGAAGCCACTGACATAGCCGGCCGGGATGCCGAGGCTGCGCAGCGCAATGATCATGATATGCGAGAAATCCTGGCAGACCCCGCGCTTCAGCTTGAAGGCCTGGTCCGGCGTGGTGTCGACGTTGGTCGCCTTGCCGTCATAGGTGAAGTCTTCGTAGATCTTCGAGCACATGGCGCGGGCGATCTGCAGGACGGTCAACTTGCTTGAAGCCCAGGGTCGGGCATAGCCGGCGATCTCGGCACTGTCCGGCAGACGCGGGCTGGCGCTGAGGAAATGATGGGGCGACAGGGCGCCCACCGACCAGCAATCGGCGATTTCATCGGCGAGATCTTCCAGCAGCGGCGAGAAGTCGGCGGTGGTCGGCACCATCTCGACATGGACGCGCGCCTTCATGCGGATCTCGAATTTTTCATGCGGCTTTCGGACCAGCAGCGAGGTCGTGGGGTGCAGGAAGAAGTCGGTGAAGTGCCGCTGCTCTTCGGGAACCGGCGATACGGTCAGCGAGCCCGCCACCAGCCGCTGGCGGCCAGGCAGGGACAGCGGCAGAAGCCGCAGCATGTGGCGGGCGTTCGAGGCCGGGATCTGGTAGGTGTAGCCCATTTTGAGCGACAGGTCATATTGCATCGTCTATCCCAGATAGGTGTGCGCCAGGAGGTCGGACAGGTGCTCGAGCTCACGCTCGAACCGCTGGTAGACGTCGCCGCTCATGGTTTCCGGGGTCATCACCGCCAAGCCGGATTGCAGTCGTAATGCCTCGCGGCAGAAGGGCGACATCTGGCCGTTGACGGTGGCGCCCGGCAGTTGCGCCACCTCGCGGTGGATTTCGTTCAGCTGGAACAGGATCGATCGCGGATTGAGCGGGTCGAGGGCCAGGAGGTCGGTGACCGTCAATCGCGCTGTGTTGACGTTGTAGCGGCGGCGATGGGTCATGACGCTGTCGCCGATCTCGAGCAGCATGTCGAGCGAGCCGTCCGGCGCGTCTGGGCCGGACATGTGGCCGAGCACGCGGGTCATGAACAGGCCGCGCTCGATGTAGCGGCCGAGCGACAGGAACCGCCAGCCCGTAAATCGGTACATGTTTTCGTGCACCAGGCCGGCAAAGCCTGCCAGCTTGCGCAACAGGATGGTCATCGCATGGCTGGCGTCATCGCCGGCTTTCACGTGCTCCTTGAAGCGCCGTGCCGTCTTGGCGAGATCGTTCAAGGCGAGCCAGCCGTCCGGCGAAAAGCGGTCGCGAATGTTGCTGGCCGAATAGACC
Source organism: Rhizobium sp. HT1-10 (assembly GCF_049472505.1). Lineage (NCBI taxonomy): Bacteria > Pseudomonadati > Pseudomonadota > Alphaproteobacteria > Hyphomicrobiales > Rhizobiaceae > Rhizobium > Rhizobium sp. HT1-10. The sequence goes on from NZ_JBCEBQ010000006.1 coordinate 62,093, forward strand.
GCGCTTTCGATGTTGCGCAGCAGCGTCTCTGGGACCGCTTCCTTGGTGTCGATGTCGACGATGCCGAGATAGTCGCTGACGTCGGCCAGCAGCGGCTGGTCGGGATCGGCGGATTCGGCAAAGCGGCCGTGCCAGGCGCGCAGGATGCGCAGCGCCCCTTCGGCCCGCTCAATGTAGCGGCCAAGCCAGAACAGGTTGTCGGCGGCGCGGCTCGGCAGGCTGCCGGGCATGTTGCGGGTGAAGCTTTCCTCGGCCGGCAGCAGTGTGCGGCGTTCGACCGGCTTGTCGCTGAGAATCCAGACGTCGGCGGCTGATCCGCCCGACTGCATGGCGATGGCGGCGACATCATCGCCGCTGCCGATGCGGGCAAAGCCGCCGGGCATGATCTTCCAGCCGGTTTCCGTGCGGGCAGCAAATACGCGCAGGCTCATCGGCCGCGGCACCAGCTTGCCGTTGATCCAGGCGGGGGTCGTCGACAGGGTGACGACCTCCTGGCCGACCAGCTTCCGGCCGTCGCTCTTCAGCCAGTCGGCAATCGATTCCTTCGCCGTGGCCCGCAGGGTCGAGCCGAGCACGGACTGGCCGTTGTCGTCGAAGAAGGGCAGGCGGGAATAGGCCGGACCGATCACCATCTTCTCGATGTTGCGGGCGACCTGGGCGCGTTCGGCCTTCTGGCCGCACCACCAGGTGGCAATCGATGGCAGCTTCAGTTCTTCGCCCAGCAGGTGCCGCGAAATGGTCGGCATGAAGGCCAACAGCGCCCGCGTTTCTAGCACGCCGGAACCGAGCGCATTGACGATGGTCACGGATTGCGAGCGCAGGGCCTCGACGAGGCCAGGCGTGCCGATATGGGAGTGCTGTTCCAGCTCCAGCGGATCGGCATAGTTGGAATCGAGACGGCGCCAGAGGACGCTGATCGGTTTCAGGCCGGCAACTGTTCGCACCATGACCTGGTTATTGACCACAGTCAGGTCTTCGCCCTCGAGCAGCATGAAGCCGAGGTAGCGGGCGATGTAGGCGTGTTCGTAATAGGTCTCGTTGGCGGGGCCTGGCGACAGAACGGCGATTCTGCCGTCGCCACCCTGCTTCATGCCCTGCAGCGTGTCGCGGAAAGCGCCGAAGAAGGAGGCGAGCCGGTGCACGCTGGTTTCGGCGTAGAGATCGGAGAAGGCGCGGGTGGTGGCGACGCGGGTCTCGAGCGCGAAACCAGCGCCTGATGGTGCCTGCGTGCGGTCGGCCAGCACCCACCAGTTGCCGTCGGGTCCACGGCCGATCTCGAAGGCGAGGAAGTGCAGGTAGTGGCCGCCCGCCGGCTTCACACCAACCAGCGGCCGCAGGAATTCCGGATTGGAGCCGACCAGCGCCGGGGGCAGAAAGCCTTCCTTGACCAGCGTGTTGTCGCCATAGATATCGGCGATGACCTTTTCCAAGAGGTCGGCGCGTTGCACCAGGCCTTCGGAAAGCGTCTGCCATTCGCGCTCGTCGATCAGGACCGGGATATGGGAGATAGGCCAGTTGCGCTCGCTGACGCCTTTCGAACCATAATCGCGGTAGAACACGCCGGCGTCGCGCAAGTAGCGGTCGGCGCGGGCAAAGCGCTCGTGCAGTTCCTTTTCGGACATGCGGCTGAGGCCGGCCAGGAATTTTTGCCAGACCGGACGAACGGCGCCCGATTTGTCGACCATCTCGTCTGCAACGCCCGGCATAGCCGCGTAGGCGAAGGCCGGATCGACCTCGATGCCAGCCTTCGTCTTTTGCTTGCGCGCTGTTGCCGGTTTCTTGGCCATGCTGTTCTCGGTTCAGATGCCGCGCGGACGTCGGAGGTCGAGCGTCAGCGGGAATTCCGGCGATGTCAATTCCGGCTGCAGAGGATAGCTGCCGGCCGTGTGGCCCCAGGGTTCGAAACGGGCAAGACGCCTTGCTTCCGCTTCGTTGTTGTTGACCGGAAATGTCTCATAGTTGCGGCCGCCGGGATGGGCAACATGATAGATGCAGCCGCCGATCGAGCGGTTCGACCATGTGTCGTAGATGTCGAAGGTCAGCGGCGTGTTGACGGGCAGCACCGGGTGCAGCCCGGAGGCCGGATGCCAGGCCTTGAAGCGGACCCCGGCTACCGAGACGCCGGCCACACCGGCCGGCGTCAGCGGCACAGCCCGGCCGTTGCAGGCGACGGTGTAGCGCTCCGGATTGTTGCTTTCCAGCTTGACCTGCAGCCGCTCCACCGAGGAGTCGACGAAACGCACGGTGCCGCCGATGGCCCCTTCCTCGCCCATGACGTGCCAGGGCTCGAGCGCCTGACGCAGTTCGAGCTTGTTGCCCTCGTATTCGACCTCGCCCGAGAAGGGGAAGCGGAATTCGAGCTGCGCCTTAAACCACTCCGGCCTGAGATCGAAGCCGTGGGTCTTGAGGTCGGCGAGCACGTCGAGAAAATCCTGCCAGATGTAGTGCGGCAGCATGAAGCGGTCGTGCAGCGAGGTCCCCCAGCGCACCAGCCGGCCGTCGATCGGCGCCTTCCAGAAGCGGGCGATGAGGGCGCGCACCAGCAATTGCTGGGCAAGCGACATGCGGGCATTCGGCGGCATTTCGAAACCGCGGAATTCGACGAGCCCAAGGCGGCCGGTCGGGCCGTCAGGCGAAAACAGCTTGTCGATGCAGATTTCCGAGCGGTGGGTGTTGCCGGTGACGTCGATCAGCATGTTGCGGAACAGGCGGTCGACCAGCCACGGCAAAGGCGGCTCGCCCATGCCGGGCGCTGGCACCTGGGCCATGGCGATCTCGAGTTCGTAGAGGCTGTCGTGACGGGCTTCGTCGAAGCGCGGTGCCTGGCTGGTCGGGCCGATGAACAGGCCGGAGAACAGATAGGACATAGACGGGTGGCGCTGCCAGTGCAGCACCAGGCTCTTCAGCAGATCCGGGCGGCGGAGGAAGGGGCTGTCGGCCGGGTTCTTGCCGCCGACGACGACGTGGTTGCCACCGCCGGTGCCGGTGTGGCGGCCGTCGATCAGGAACTTGTCGGTGCCGAGCCGCGTCTGGCGGGCTTCCTCGTAGACCGTCGTGGTGATAGCGACGCATTCCTGCCAGCTGGCGGCCGGATGGATGTTGACCTCGATGACACCCGGATCGGGCGCGACGCGGATGACATTGATGCGCTCGTCGTGGGGCGGCGGATAGCCTTCGATATGGATCGGCAGGTTGAGCTCGGCGGCGGCATTTTCGGCCGCGGCGATCAGCTCGAGATAGTCCTCGATGCGCTCGACCGGCGGCATGAAGACGCAGAGGCGGCCATCGCGCGGCTCCACCGACATGGCGGTGCGCACCGCGCCGCCGATCTCGCCGATGGTCTGCTCGACACGGGCCTGGCTGCTGTCGTCGGTCTGGAAGGAGGCTTCCGGCATGGCGCGGCCCGCCGGCACCACGACGTCAGGCAGCGGCTTACGGGGGATCGAGGGATCTGCCTCGTGGATGTAGGGATAGCTCGATGGCGGCACGTAGGGGAGGGTGCCGAGCGGCAGGCGATAGCCGACGGGGCTGTCGCCGGGCACGAGGAAGATCTTGCCGCGGCGGGTTTTCCATTTCTCGCTGATCCAGCGCTGGCCGCTGGCCTTGGCGTTCCAGGCCTGGACCGGGAGGATGTAGCCCGTTGCCACCGTCAGGCCGCGCTCGAAAACGCGGGCGATGCGGCTGCGCTCCTCCGGGTCCTTCAGCTTCGAGTTCGACGGATCGACATTCTCCGGCAGGCTGCCTTCCTTGATGATCCATTCGGCCGGATCCTCATAGGCCGGCAGCACCATCTCGGGCTCGATCGCCAGTTCGCGGGCGATGGTAGTGAGCAGGTTGCCGGCATCCTCGGCCTTGACGCCCGTGTCGGCGCCCTCGGCGGCGATCAAAGCCGGGTTCTGCCAGATCGGCCGACCGTCCTTGCGCCAGTAGAGCGAGAAGGTCCAGCGCGGCAGGCTTTCGCCCGGATACCACTTGCCCTGGCCATAATGCAGGAAGCCGCCGGGGGCAAAGCGTTCGCGCAGCTTGCGGATCAGCTTGTCGGCGAGATCGCGCTTGGTCGGGCCGACGGCGGCGGTGTTCCATTCCTCGCCCTGCAGGTCGTCGATCGACACGAAGGTCGGCTCGCCGCCCATGGTCAGGCGAACGTCATGCTCGATAAGGACCTTGTCGACGGTTTCGCCGAGCGCGTTGAGTGCTTCCCAGGACTCTTCGGAAAACGGCTTGGTGATGCGCGGATGCTCGGCGACGCGGGTCACCGTCATGGCGAAGTCGAATTCGGTGTTGGCCTGGCCGAAGATGGCACCGGAGATCGGCGCGGCATTGCGGTAGTGCGGCGTGGCTGCCAGCGGGATATGGCTTTCGCCGGTCAACAGGCCGGAGGTCGGGTCGAGGCCGATCCAGCCGGCGCCGGGCAGATAGACTTCGCACCAGGCGTGAAGATCGGTGAAGTCGACTTCCGTGCCCGAGGGGCCGTCGAGCGCCTTGAGGTCGGGTGCGAGCTGGATGAGGTAGCCGGAGACGAAACGGGCGGCAAAGCCGAGGTTGCGCAGCACTTCGACCAGCAGCCAGCTCGTGTCGCGGCAGGAGCCGAGCGCCGACACCAGCGTTTCCTCCGGCGTCTGCACGCCGGGCTCCATGCGGATGACGTAGTTGATGGCGCGCTGCAGCCGGGCATTGAGGTCGACGACGAAATTCGTGGTGCCTGTCGGCGAGCGGTCGATGGTCGCCATGAAGGTCGCCAGCGCCTCGCTCATAGGCTCCGGCTGCATGTAGATCTTCAGGTCGTCGCGCAGATCCTCCGGATAGTCGAAGGGCCACATCTGCGCCGATTCCTCGACGAAGAAATCGAAGGGATTGTAGACCGTCATGTCGGCAACGAGATCGACCTCGATCTTGAATTCGGTGACCGGGTCGGGGAAGACATAGCGGGCGAGATAGTTGCCGTAGGGGTCCTGCTGCAGATTGACGAAGTGATTTTCCGGCGAAATCTTCAGCGAATGGCTGATGACGCGGGTCTTCGAATGCGAGGCCGGCTTCAACCGGATGATCTGCGGCCCGAGCCGGACCGGCGTGTCATACTTGTAGTGCGTCAGGTGGTAGATACTTGCTTTGATGGACATATTTTTTTCTTCTGCCAGCTGTTCCCGCAGGGATAGTGTGCAATGCAACGGAAGAAAGCAAGGCGAATGACCGGGCAGGTCCATATCCCGGTGCTAAAATGCAAACGGCGGGCCTTTGCCCGCCGCTGGTCTTGTTGAAGGCCTATGCCTCAGGTGCGTCCGAATTCATCATTGAGGCGGATGATATCGTCCTCGCCGAAATAGGAGCCGGTCTGCACTTCGATCAGTTCGAGTAGGATCTTGCCCGGATTGGCCATGCGATGGGTTTCGCCGAGCGGAATGTAGACGGATTCGTTTTCACGCACGATCTGCACCTTGTCGCCGATGGTCACTTCGGCTGTGCCCTTGACGACAATCCAGTGCTCGGAGCGGTGGTGATGCTTCTGCAGCGACAGTTTCTTGCCTGGTGTGACGAAGATCCGCTTCACCTGGAAGCGGTCGCTTTTGATCAGCGAGGTGTAGCCGCCCCAGGGACGGTATGAGGTCGGATGGGTTTCGGTGAGCGTCGCGGTCTTCTTGTGGCCGGCGAGCAGCTTGACCAGCTTGCCGACGTCCTGGCTGTCCTTGAGATGGCCGACATAGACCGCATCCTCGCTGGCGATGACGGCGACATTTTCGAGGCCCTGCACGGCGAGATGGGTGCCGTGGGTCATGACGAGAGAGTTTTTGGTGTTGATCAGCGTCGTGTCGCCGGCCGAAACGTTGCCGTTCTCGTCCTGTTTGCCGACCTTCCAGACCGAATCCCAGCTGCCGAGATCCGACCACAGGAAGGAAGAGGGGACCACTGCGGCGTTCGAGGTCTTTTCCATGACGGCATAGTCGATGGAAATGTCGGGGCTCTTGGAGAAGGCTTCGCTGTCGAGACGGGTGAAGTCGAGATCGCGCACGCCCTTGGCAAGGGCTTCCCTGGCGGCCTTGACCACATCGGGAGCGTATTCGTTCATCTCGGCCAGCAACTGCGCAACCGGGAAGACGAAGATGCCGGAATTCCAGTAGAAGCCGCCGGCGGCGAGCATCGCTTCGGCCTTGTCGACAGGGGGCTTTTCGACGAAGCGCTTGACCGCATGGGCGCCTGACGCCAGCGCCTTGCCGACTTCGATATAGCCATAGCCGGTGGCAGCTTCCGTCGGGGTTATGCCGAAGGTGACGAGTTTGCCTTCTGCCGCCGTGGCGCGGGCGATGCGGATGCAATCGAAATAGGTGGCATCTGCGGTGATTTCGTGGTCGGAGGCGAGAACCTGGATGATGGTGTCCTTGCCGAACAGATCGTTGGCAAGCGTGGCAGCTGCTGCGACCGCCGGGGCCGTGTTGCGGGCCACTGGCTCGAGCAGGACAGCGGCCAATTCCAGTCCCAGTTCGCGGGCCTGTTCTGCGACGAGGAAGCGGAACTCCTCGTTGGTGACGATGATCGGCGCTTCGTACAGTTCCTTGTCGGAAACCCGGGAAAGGGTGTTCTGGAACAGCGTCTGGTCACCAACAAACTGGATGAACTGTTTTGGAGCAGTGGCGCGCGATAGTGGCCACAAGCGAGTTCCCTTGCCGCCAGCCATGATGACTGGGACGATTTTTGCTGCCATGGAGTCGATCCTCTTTAAACACTCGTCGATGGATTTGGCAGGCAGACGCCGCAACAATGTTGGCGGCATCACCCTCGGCGCGTCCGGCGATGCAGCGGTAGCCGCGTCACCGCCGGTAAAATCGCCGTGATTTTAGCGACGATTTCTGTTTCTCCAAACCTTTGTTTCGAAATTATGTCCTCAAATCAAAGGCAGGGTTAAGGCGAACATCAACCATGGTGGACGACGATCCTACTATGCTCCGGTTTTCCGGTGTCATCTGCCGTGGCTGGAAACGGGCGCCGCATCCTCTGAGCGCTTTACCTGGCGCCTGTTGTAGCGCACCGAGGACCAGAAGGAGATGCCTATGAGGGTGGCGCCGCCCAGACCGGTAATAACCTCGGGGATATGCGTCAGCGTCTGTACGAACATGATCACTGCCAGGATGAGAATGGCGTAGAAAGCGCCGTGTTCGAGATAGCGGTATTCGGCAAGCGTGCCCTTTTCGACCAGCATGATGGTCATCGAGCGGACATACATGGCACCGATGCCGAGGCCGATGGCGATGACGAACAGGTTCTGCGTCAAGGCGAAGGCACCGATGACGCCGTCGAAGGAGAAGCTGGCGTCGAGCACCTCGAGATAGATGAATGCGCCCACGCCGCCGCGCGCCGCTTCGCTCATGGTTCTCTGCGAGGCATCGAGCAGCCCGCCCAGCACCTCGACCAGGAGGAAGGCCAGGAGGCCATAGATCGCGGCGTACATGAAGCGTGTTGCATCGTCGCCATCGAGCAGCGAGGCGAAGATCAGCATGACGATCAGAACGAGCGATATCTCCACGCCCTTGATGGTCGCAAAGCGCGCCATTGCCTTCTCCAGGAAGACGATCCAGTGGACGTCCTTTTCCTGGTTAAAGAAGTAGGTCAGCCCGACCATCATCAGGAAGCTGCCGCCGAAGGCCGCGATCGGCAGATGGGCGTCCTGCATGATCCTTGCATAGGCGGCCGGTTCAACCGCAGCCAGCCGCAGCGCCGCGATCGGGCCGATATTGCCGGCGATGGCAACGATGGCCAGCGGGAAAACGATCCGCATGCCGAAGACGGCAATGATGATGCCCCAGGTCAGGAACCGCTTCTGCCAGACGGGCGTCATCTGCTTCAGCTTGTTGGCGTTGACGATGGCGTTGTCGAACGACAGCGAGATCTCCAGAACGGCAAGAACGGCGCAGATGAAAAAGACCGTCGCCATGCCGCTGAGCGTGCCGGTCATGTTCCAGCCGAGGAAGCCGCCGCCGATCAGGCCGACGACGGTGACGATGATGGCCCATTTGAAATAGGCGAGAACCGGGCTGCCGGAGGAGGAGCCGTTCATGGCCGCACCTGCGCGTCGGTCGGTGTGGAAGCAGTGGGCAGGGGAAGGAACCGCGTGCCGGAGAGGGCAGGCAGTCTATGCAAGGGCAACGTCGTCATTGGGGAAAAATCCGCCGGCTTATCTGCAGGCGGTACCGACATCACGAGAGCGCCGTAAAACTCTCGCCAGAGGGGCCCGGCACCAGTGTTGTTCGCGGGAGATGTCCTTGTTCCGCGATGCGTCTCATAGGTAATCAGATTGCCGCCGGCGTCAAGGGCGGGAACCAAACCATCGCTATATGGTTTGTCATGCGGGAGAGTGGAGCTCCCGAGGAGGACGCAATGATGGAATACCATATCCCGCACGGAAGAGACGGAAAAGCGATTGCCCAGCCTGCGCGTAAATTCGGGCGCCCCAATGATTTGCGGAAGGCACAGGTCATGCCGCCCCACAATGTGGATCTGACGCTTGCGCCTGCCGCCAACGCCGACATGTATGTGCCGGCCGATATCAGCGGCAACAGCCTTGCAAGGCGCCATGCCGGCGATGCCGGCGTTGCCCCTCGGACGAGGAGAAGCTAGGCCGATCGCCGCCGAAGGATGTGCGAACTACTTTTTTGAAGGCTGGTCGCCAACAGTGCGAAAGCTGCCGGTGAACTTCGAGTCCTTCGATTCGGCCGAGCATTCGATGAAGATCGCCTTGCCGGCATAGGGATTGCCGAAGGTGCAGGTTCCGGCTGCCTTGACCTCGCCGGTCATGGTCTTGCCCGCGCCGGAGACGACCTGGTTCAGCGACAGGCGCACGTTGCCGTTGGCAGCTGGCTTGATCGTCTTGCCGTCACCCGCAAAACCCAGCATCTTGCCTTCCGAGGTAAAGATGAAGGTCACGGTGCCGTTCGGCGCCGTGACGCTCGCAAGTTCCGCCTTGCAGTTCTTCGAGGCATCGAGCTTGCCCACGACCAGCTTCGTGCACTTGCCCGCAAGCACGATTGCGCCAGGGCCGCCAGGAAATGTCTGCGGCGCTGGCGATGCTGCAAAGGCCGGAGCCGCGATCAAAGTTAGTGCCAGTGCCAATCTTGCCGTCCGCATAGATATTCTCCGAATTTCGTTGCCGCACTTCCGGATCCCGATGGAACCGAGGCGGCCGTTACGCCAACCATATGGCGCAAGTTCGCTCCGCTTAAAGGCAGCGAGATGAATGGGAAATGAAAAGGCCTGCCCGCAGCCAAGCATTCGCGCCGGAGATGATGCCTCTCACCCGCAAGGAAGCGCCTAGCCGCCGGCGCCACCAGACGCATCTTCCATAAATTCGGGATATTGCACCGTTTCCTCGACGTCGCCCTCGGCATCCGTCTTGGCTTCGTCCAGGTAGTGGTTGGCCCGTAGCCATTCTTCGAGGATCGAGGCGATTGCCGCGTCGCGACTGATCTCCTTGTCGGCCGTGAACCGTTCGAGGGCTTTCTCCAGCGCTGTGGGCAGGGTCGTCATGGCGTGCCTCTCAATCGAATTCGGGGATTTGTCCGTGCTGGTAGAGGATGATTGTGGGGCCTTCCTCGCCGACGGCGGGATTGGCCTCTCGGCTCCAGGCAACCACGCCGACGTGATCGTTGATCAGCGTCTGGGCCGTGTAGATCGCCGCCTCTTCGGTTTCCATCTGCTGAGGCCCGAAGGCGGGACTGAACGCACCGGCTTCATCGCGGTCGAAGGCGGTAACGACGATCATCTTGCGAAATCCGGGCATGAATGGCTCCTCGACTGTACGGCTTGAGTTGCGACACTCACGAGTGTCGAGGCAACGCGGGTGGGGTCGCTGATGTTCCCCTTATCGGAGAGGGTTCGTCAAGCATCCGTCATAAACGCGGAGGTGCGCCTTTATTCAGTACCAGCCGAGCAGACGCGCCGAGCCCAGCAGGCTGCCGATGATCGACAGCACGGCCATGATCAGGATGATGGTAAAGACGATCGTGCGCGACATGGACAACTCCTTGTTCCGGGCTTACTATCACCAGTCGCGGACCCCTCGCAATGGAACAAAGTTGCGCGGTGAGCATTCGGCAGCAGGATGACCGCAGCGTTCGGTCGTGACAGAGAGAACCACATGAAGATTTTGCTTGGATTGGGACTGGCACTAAGCCTTGCCTGTGTTTCGGCTGCTGCAAGCCCGAGCGAATACCAGTATTATTTCGGCGGTCCTGTCGACCAGACCCCGACGCTGGCCGCGAAGTTCGACCGGGCGGCCTATAAGTGCAACATCGAAGCCAGCGATCCCGACCGCGGCTCGCCTGACGAGAAGAGCTACATTCATCTGATCGCGTTGCGTAGCTGCCTGGCCCGCAACGACTTCATCGACCGCGGCGTCTATTCCGCCCTGCCGATCACGCTCGGTCTCGATCACTTCATAGACAGGTAATCGGACACCGGCGGCTTGTAACGATGTTGCCCGCCGCCGTCATCCGGGCGCGCAAGATGGATAGGCGCTCAGGCCGTGCCGCCGCCGGCGCCACCGCTGCGCTCGATTGCAAGGACCATTTCGCGGGTATTGTCCGCCAGAAGATCGGCGTTCTCGTGGGCGGCAGCGTCATCCATGCCGGTCTGCAGGCCAATGCTCACCCAGCTTTCGTGCAGGCCGTTGATGTAGTCGTCGCGGTCCTCGGCATCGATCTCCAACACATGCATGGCGGCCGTGCGGACGAACTCGGTCATTGCCTGGTCTAGGTCGGCTGTCATTGAATTCCTCGATCTGATTTAACAGCTATCTGGCGGCGCGGCGGCAATCGTCAAGCTTGGAGCCGGCATTTGTTGCCGGCGGGCGTGCCCATCCGCATGTCGCGCGATGCTTGTTCCGTCAAGCAGAAAGCCCAGCGGTTTCCCGCTGGACCCTCGATTTTCACGGTGAAATGGCAGGCGGCTAGAGGCGTGCCGGCATGTTCTTTGCCAGAACGAACTCGGTGCCGAACAGGTGCAGCCACATACGCTCGAGGATGTAGCCATGCGCGACCACGCCAGCCGTGGAAAAGTCACTGGCGAGCTTCAGGGATTCTTTTGGCACCGCGGCCACCGTATCGTTGCGGGCGGCGAAGATGGCGCCATAGGAGAAGACGCCGAGGGAATGGCGATCTGCCTTGTCGGCGAGTTCGTCGAGTTTGCATTTCCGCAGGAAGTGGGCGGCGATGTTGCCGCCGTCCGGCAGGCCGTGAAGAATGCGGTAGACCATGCCCATGCCGTTTGCGCCCGCATCGACGAATTCCGTTGCGCCCCAGGCGGAGAGGGAGAAGCGTTCGGGTCGCACGCGCAGGCGGCCGCCCAGCTGGCTTTGGTAATCCGCCAGAAGCGTCGCCGGCGGAATGTTCTGCTCCTCGATCCAGCACCAGGATAGCGGCTGGACCTTCTTCCAGTCGCGCCAGTTCTGCAGCAGCTTGATGAAATCGGGGCTGTGCGTATGGGGGTCGCCCTGGGAGTAGACCGTGAAGCCCTGGTCGTCGCCGACCTTCGTCATCATGTGATGGAGATAGGTCTCAGATTCCCGCCCGACATTCGGCCGATCGATGATCTCAGCCGCGCGGCGGATGACGTCGGGGTGGTCGATCGGCTCGCCCTTGTTGTAAATCACGATGTCGAAATCATCCGGGATGTCTAAAATCCAATCCAGAGACTCGTTGTACCTGGCCAAGACGACGGAATTCACTGGCGATGCCTCCTCTAGAACCTCTCAGCGCATCCATTCGGGGCGAGAGGTTGTTTCAACAATTGTTCACTGCAGTCGGGTCAGAGAAGCCGCCGGCAGCTAGCCGTTCGGCTTTTTCCACAAGCGGCTGTCCGGCGCGATGGGGGCTTGGGCGTGCCATTGGGCAAGCTTCTCCAGATAGCGGCCGCGATAGGCGATCTCGTCCTCGAATTCGATGTCCGCCAGCACGAGCTCGGCGCCGATCTCGTAGTAGAGGTCGAGATTGCGCAGGTCGGGCACCGGCATTTCGCCGCGTTCGGCTTCGCCCTGCATCTGCCAGTAAAGCTCCTCGAGGCGGCGCGCCAAGCCGGGAATATCCCGCAGGACGCTGGTTTCCCGCTGGCTTTGCAGCGATTCCTTGACTGCGAGCAGGCTTTGCGGATCTTTTGCAAAGGCGATGGCGCGGCTGACATAGTCATCCGGGCCGCCGCAGATCAGGTCCGAGAGGCCAGCGGCGGCAACGATGCTGCCGCAGAAGCGCGAGGCGAAGGTCTTGCCGGAGACGGTCAGGATCGGCAGCCCGACGGTGATCGCATCCGCTGCCGTGGAGTGGGCGCCGTAGGGGAAGGTGTCGAGGAAGAGGTCGGCGAGGCCGATGCGCGCGAGGTGGTGCGGATTGGGGGCTTTCGGCGCGAAGATCAGGCGATCGGCGGCAACACCGCTCTTTTCCGCTTCCTCGCGCAGACGGCGATTGACGCCATCGTCGTCGGCAAGCAGCCAGAGCACGCTGCCGGGCGTCTCCTTCAGGATCGTCATCCAGCGGCCGAAGCAGTTCGCCGTGATCTTCTGCATGCCGTTGAAGCAGGCGAAGACGAAGGCGTCCTCAGGCAGGCCGGCGGCCGCCCGGGTGGGACGTTCGGCGATCAGCCGCTTGCGGTCGATCGGCTGGTTGCAGGCGATACGCAACACCTTTTCCGTATAGTAGATCTCGTTTGCCGGCGGAATGATGTGTTCGTCAGCGATGATGTACTGGTGGAAGGGGCTGGCGAGCGAGCCGGGATAGCCGCAGAAATTGACGATGACAGGGGCAGGACGGTAGGTGAAGATGTTGGTCCGGGCATGCTTTGTGTAGCCGTTGACGTCGATCAGGATATCGATGTCGTCGGCCGCGATGCGTTTTGCCGCCTCGCTGTCGCTGAGCGTGTTGATGTCGCGCCAGTGGTCGACGGCATTTCTGATCCGCTCCTGGGTTGCGTCGTTGCTGCGGCCTTCGCCGCAGTAATAGGCAAAAACCTCGACGCTGCTCTTGTCGTGCAGTTCCAGCACTTCGCGGAGCGCAAAGCCCACAGCATGGTCGCGCAGATCCGAGGAGACGTAGCCGACGCGCAGGCGCTCGCCGGTGCCGGACTTGGTGCGAACTGATTTCTGCTTGATGTCACTGAGATCCGGCCGGCCGATCAGGGCTTTGTTGTAGCGGTGGGCCTTGGCGAGCTGGAACAGCGGGTCGTCCGCGTAGCACCCGAGAGTGAGCGGCGAAATCGCATCCACCAGCTGTCGGGCCGAGACATGATCGGAGGGAACCAGAACCGGCCATTTACACTGGCGCTGGCGCAGCGATGTCCAGTGTTGGCCGGCGTCGGTCTTGTCGGGCTGCAGTTCCATCGCCTGCCAGAGCACCTGCTCGGCTTCCTCCATTCGGCTGACGCCCTCGAGCACACGGCCCATATGCTTCAGCGTCATGGTCCTGTGGCTCAGGCGCTCTGCGGTTATGTCGGAGGTCAGGTCGGCAAAGCTGCGCCACTGTTCGACGGCCTGGTTGATCAGGCCGCAATCTTCGAGGGTGCGCCCGAGGTTGATGTGGGCGGGGCCAAAGCGTGGATCGAGCTTCAGGCAGGCACGAAAGGCGTTGATAGCGCCGGCCTTGTCGCCGATCTGGTTGGCGGCGACGGCGAAGTTGAAATAGGCGAGGTGCAGCAGCGGATGAGCGCCGTTGAAGGCGATCCAGCCCTTGTAGAGTTCGGCAGACTCGGCCGGTTGCGCGCTGGCGCCCAGAATGCTGGCGATGTTGAACAGGTCGCCCAGGGCTAGTTGCTGGTTTCTTGACCGCTCAAGCGCATTGACGAGCAACGTGGATTGAGCCGAGGTCGGCGCGATATTGATGGTCATGACGATCCTGCGACAAAGTGTTAGCCGACGCGTAAAACGCTTCCGTCTTTGCTACCTGGACTAGCTTGCGTCTGGCTGTTGGCCCGAGTTCCTCTAATTTAGCCAAAATTAAATATTCGTCTCGTGCCGCCACGCAAAAAGACGCCGCGCAATTTCTTGCGCGGCGTCTCGGTTTCGTCGGGGCGGCTGCGCCGCGCCGTATTGGTTACACTGCGTTGTAGGCGGCGATGACCGCGTCAACCTGCGTGGTGGTCAGCGACTGGATCTGCGCCGTGGTCAGGGCGGACAGCTTGGCGGAGCTTAATGCCGCGATGTCGTCCGTCGAGAGGCCGGCCAGCGCCTTGGTGCTGATGGCTGCCAGTCCAGAGCTCGTCAGGGCTGCGATGTCGTCCGTCGACATCACCGCGATGTCTTCAGAGCCGAAGGCGGCGATCTGCTTGCTGCTGAGCTGCGAGACTTCCGTCGAGGTCAGTGCCTCGACCTGTTCGGTTGTCAGGGCGGCGATCTGAGTGGAGCTCAGGGCGCCCAGCTGGGTGCTGTTCAGGAGGGCGATATCCGCGGTCGTCAGGGCGGCGATCTGCTTGGTCGTCAGGGCCGCAATCTGCGTGCTCTTCAGGCCAGGCGTCTGGTCGGTCGTCAAGGCGGCGATCTGGTCGGTACCCAGGGCTGCAATCTGACCGCTCGTCAGCGAACCGATCTTGTCGGAGCTGAGGAGGGCAAGGTTCTCGCTGGAGAGACCAGCAAGGGCCTTGGTGGCGATCGAAGCCAGGGCACCGCTCGAGAGGGCGAGGATATCGTCCGAGGAGAGCGCTGCGATGTCGTTCGATTCCAGSGCTGCGATCTGCTTGSTGYTGAGGGCGGCGACTTCAGTCGTCGTCAGGGCAGCCAGCTGGTCGGAGGTCAGAGCGCCAACCTGGGCGGTGGTGAGTGCGCCGATCTGAGTKGTCGTCAGGAGAGCGATRTCACCRGTGGAGAGAGCGRYRATCTGCTTGGTCGAGAGAGCGGCGATCTGYGTGCTCTTCAGGCCAGGCGTCTGGTCGGTGGTGAGCGCTGCGATCTGGTCGGTGCTCAGAGCTGCCATCTGGCCGCTCGTCAGGGCACCGATCTTGTCGGAGCTGAGGAGAGCAAGATTGCCGCTGGAGAGGCCGGCGATAGCCTTGGTGGTGATGGCAGCGAGCGCACCGCTGGTCAGGGCCAGGATGTTATCCGAGGAGAGGGCTGCAACATCGTTCGATTCCAGGGCTGCAACCTGCTTGCTGCTGAGAGCGGCGACTTCGGTCGTCGTCAGAGCGCCAAGCTGTTCGGAGGTGAGTGCGCCGACCTGAGCGGAGGTCAGGGCACCGATCTGGGTGCTGGAGAGAAGAGCGATGTCACCGGTGGAGAGMGCGACGATCTGCTTGGTCGAGAGAGCGGCGATYTGCGTGCTCTTCAGGCCAGGCGTCTGGTCGGTCGTCAGGGCAGCGATCTGGTCGGTCGAGAGAGCAGCCATCTGACCGCTCGTCAGCGAACCGATCTTATCGGAGCTGAGGAGAGCAAGGTTCTCGCTGGACAGGCCGGCGATAGCCTTGGTGGTGATGGCAGCCAGGGAGCCGGTGGAGAGAGCCAGAATGTCATCGGAAGACAGGGCTGCGATGTCGCTGGAGTCCAGCGCTGCGATCTGCTTGCTGCTCAGGGCGGAAACTTCCGTCGTGGTCAGGGCAGAGAGCTGGTCGGAGGTCAGGGCGCCAACCTGGGCGGTGGTGAGTGCACCGATCTGGCTGCTGGAGAGGAGAGCGATGTCACCGGTGGACAAAGCCACGATCTGCTTGGTCGAGAGAGCGGCGATCTGCGTGCTCTTCAGGCCAGGCGTCTGGTCTGTCGTCAGGGCTGCGATCTGGTCGGTCGAGAGGGCCGCGATCTGGCCGCTCGTCAGGGCACCGATCTTGTCGGAGGTGAGGAGAGCAAGATTGCCGCTGGAGAGACCGGCGAGAGCCTTGGTGGTGATGGCAGCAAGTGCGCCGCTGGAGAGGGCGAGGATGTTGTCAGAAGAGAGAGCCGCGATGTCGTTCGAGTCGAGAGCGGCAATCTGCTTTGTGCTGAGGGCGGCGACTTCGGTCGTCGTCAGGGCCTCAAGCTGTTCAGAGGTCAGGGCGCCGACCTGGGCTGTCGTCATCGCGGCAATCTGGCCGGTCGAGAGCAGGGCGACGTCATCGGTGGTCAGCGCCGAGATCTTCGTGCCGAGGGCTGCGATCTGCCCGTAAGTCAGCGCGACGGCGTTGCTGGTGGTGAGATCGGCGACCTGCTGGGTTGTCAGGGCGGCGATGGCGGTCGAGCTCAGTCCGGCTTCCTGCACGGAGGAGAGGATGCCGAGCTGGGCGGCGCTCAAGCCGACGACGGCTGCGGCCGAGATGCTGCTGAGCTGGGTCGAGCTGAAGGCCTGCATGTCCTCGGTGGTCACGGCGGCGAGCTGGGAGGAGCTCAGAGCCTTGATCTGGGTCGAGTTCAGCGCTGCGATGTCGGTGGTCTTGAGCTTGGAGATGGTGTCTGTCGAAAGATTCTGGATCTGCGTCGCAGACAAGGAAGAGATGATGGAAGTCATGGAAACGTGCCCCTCGGGTTAACGGAATGCAAGACATCATTCTCCCGGAGCCGGCAGCACGGTCGTTCGCCATCATCGGCATCGACCGTCCAGGACTGGTAGGAGAAAAGAATGTTACGCAGAACATGGCTCGTATGAGCCAACACGTTAGGAGAGCATCATGCGTCAAAGGCCGTTACAGCCCTGATCCCCACGCCACGGACAAAATCGCTTCGCCTAAGCAAGGCAGCGCTTTGCCGAAATCTGTCTTCAGACCATCTGCGACACTGATTCTTCATTAGCAATGGCGCGATGTACAAGTGTGTAGGGGAAAAGTTGTAAATTTTCATTTAACGGAAAATCTTCGTGGGCCCGGTTGCTGCGATTTTCTCCAGCAATCGAGAACCGCCGGGGTTCTGCGACCAATACTCAATGATGAAAAATGATTCCAGATGTTTAGCTGCTATTGTTTATAGTTAATTATAGCCAGTTGCTACTGCGTGTATCACTATTGCTTGCAACTGCAATTCAGCATCGAGAGCTTTTCGCTAGTCGAGCGTTGTCACAGCATAAATAAAATCAGCAGAGATGGAAGCCAGCGGGCTGAAATTCACGGGCATCGAAGGTTTGGGCGCCGTTTGGCTTGGCGGCGAAAGGTCAAGCCGGGCGAGTCCGCGCTGTTGGCAAGATCTTGGACGGCAGCGCGCAAGCGAAGCACAATCACGCAATGGCAAAATGACAAAGGGCTCAGCGATTTCTCGCTAAGCCCTTGAAAAAGGATGGTGGGCGTAACAGGGATTGAACCTGTGACCCCTACGATGTCAACGTAGTGCTCTCCCGCTGAGCTATACGCCCATCCGATGTCGGCGCATAAATCAAAAAACCCTGGGGCCGTCAATGGCCTTTTTAAAGTTTTATGACCGCGCCGACGAGATCGCCTATGCGGCAAGGAGTTTATTCACTTCGTCCACAAGCTCGCGCAGGTGAAAAGGCTTCGAAAGGACCTTGGCGTCCTTCGGTGCCTTCGAATCGGGGTTGAGCGCAACGGCTGCAAAGCCGGTGATGAACATCACCTTGAGGTCAGGATCGAGTTCGGTGGCGCGGCGCGCCAGCTCGATGCCGTCCATCTCCGGCATGACGATATCGGTCAAGAGCAGCGAAAAGGGCTCTTCGCGCAACCGGTCATAGGCGCTTGCGCCATTGTCGAAGGACGACACCTTGTATCCGGCCTTTTCAAGCGCCTTCACCAGGAACCGACGCATGTCGTTGTCGTCTTCTGCAAGCAAAATTTTCTGAGTCATTACTGGACCGTCAATCACTGTCATCTCTCGCGGCTAATCAGCCGTCCATCTTAGCCGTGCGCCGTAAACAAGCCATGAATGCGGTGTCGACGGTCATATTGAAGTTCATACATAGTATGGACTTGGGGGTGAGCAACTGGCAACATACACATGCGACAAGTTGTTGACATGGTAAAGACGTGGATGCCCGCAGACATTGGAAGTTTCGAGATTTTCGAGATACTGGAGCCGGTGTCGCAAAGCATCCCCTTTGTCTATTCGTCGCCCCACAGCGGCCGCATCTATCCGCCTGAATTCATAGCCCAATCTCGACTTCGTGGCGCAGCCATCCGGCGTTCCGAGGATCATTATGTCGATGAATTGTTCTCGGCCGCGAGCGATCTGGGCGCGCCTTTGCTGCTGGCCAATTTTCCGCGCGCCTATATCGACGTTAACCGGGAGCCCTATGAGCTCGATCCGCGCATGTTCGATGGGGCGTTGCCGTCTTATGCGAATATCAATTCGGTGCGAGTCGCCGGCGGCCTGGGCACGATTCCGCGAATCGTTGCCGAGAATATGGAAATCTATGCCAGCCGCGTACCGGTCGCCGATGCGCTCCAGCGGATCGAGACGATTTACAAACCCTATCATGCCGCATTGCGCCGGCTGATGGCCCGCACCCATCTCCAGTTCGGCTTCGGCGTGCTGATGGACTGTCACTCCATGCCGGGCAATATCCGGATCCCCGGCAGTCATGTGCGGCCGGACTTCATCATCGGCGATCGCTACGGCGCCAGCGCGTCCGCCGATCTTTCGGATGCGGCGATGGATATTCTCGATGGCCTCGGTTTCCACGCCGTGCGCAACAAGCCCTATGCCGGCGGCTTCATTACCGAGCATTACGGCCGTCCGTCACGCGGGCTGCATGCGCTGCAGGTCGAGGTCAATCGCGCGCTCTACGTCGATGAGGCAACCTTGGAAAAACGGGCCGATTTCGGCCTGATGACGGCTGCCATCACATCGTTCATGCGGCAGATGGCGGATCATGTCGCCAAGTACGGGCAGGACCGGGCGCTCGCCGCAGAATAGCGGCTTCGCATACCCCCAAAACGTCGAAAAAAAACCGCCCGAAGGCGGCTGAGTCTAGGGAGGAAACACCCAAGAAGGGCATCTACAGTCAGATGACTGTAGGCCGAAACTAATATCGCAATGCACAAACGTCAAGCAGATTTTTCGACTGCCTATAAAACGGGCTTTCTCTTCAGGTCTTTTTCTGCGTTTGCATTAGCTGTTTTCGTGGCTATGAAAGCCTGTCTCCATTCCATTGGATTTAGCCATGCTCCCAGACCGCAGCTTTTTCTTCCAGTTGGCCGAAGCAGCCAAGGCCGAAACCCTGCCGAGATTCCGCGCCGGGATCGACGTCGTCAACAAGGAAACGGTGGGCTTCGATCCCGTGACCGAGGGTGACCGGGCGGCGGAAGCGGCGATTCGCGCGTTGATCACAGAGCGATTTCCCGACCACGGCATCCTCGGCGAAGAGCACGGCAATATCGGCCTCGACCGCGAATATATCTGGGTGATCGACCCGATCGACGGTACCCGCGCCTTCATCTCGGGGGTGCCTGTCTGGGGGACGTTGATCGGGCTTTATCGAAACGGCCGGGCGGTGATGGGGCTGATCGACCAGCCGTTTACCGGCGAGCGCTATTTCGCCGACGGGCAATCGTCGCACTATACGGGCCCCGGCGGCGACCGGACGCTCAAGGTGCGCGATTGCGGCAGCCTGTCGAAGGCCATCCTGTTCACCACGTCGCCGCATCTGTTTGCCGGCGAGGAGATGACGAAATACCGCGAGATCGAAGAGCAGGTTCGGCTGTTCCGCTACGGTACCGACTGCTATGCCTATGCGCTTCTCGCAGCCGGCCATGTCGATCTCGTGGTCGAAAACGTGCTGAAGCCCTATGATGTCGGCGGCATCATCCCTGTCATCGAGCAGGCCGGTGGCATCATCACCACCTGGGACGGCGGTCGGCCGGAGCAGGGCGGCTCGATCATCGCCGCCGGCAGCCGCGCCGTGCACGAGCAGGCACTGGCGATCCTTTCGCGCTAGACTGCCCGTTTGGCCTGTCAGAGGCCGGCGCCGACCATCTCGTTGCTGGCCTCGGCGTCGCTGCCGGGGATGAAGGCGTGGATGGCAGCCATGGCGGCGCCGCGATAGACATCCTTCTCCTGAAAGACCTCGTGCCTCGCACCCGCAATCGGAACCAGCTGGGCGGCGCGGAACGACCGCGACAGACGCTCCTGCTCTGCGAAGGGAATGATGCCGTCGCGGGTGGGGGCAAGCAGCAGCGTCGGAATGGCGATCGAGAACAGATGATCCGGCTGCGACACGCGGTCGATTGTCAAAAACGCCTGCTGCAGCCAGCGGGCCGAAGGCGGCCCCAGCGCCAGATCGGGACGGGCGGCAGCAATTGCCCGATTACGCTCAAAGCGCGTTTCGTCCGATGTCAGGAGATTGGTGGAAAACGGCCGGTCCTTGAACTTTCGATTGAGCGAAAAGGCGCCGAGGCCGATGGCGCAGAATGCATTGGCCAGCAGGCGAATGGTGCGCGGCGAGGCGCCCTGGCCGGTAAGGCCGACGAAAGGCGCGGTCAGCACCATACGCTCGATGCGGCCGTTCAGCCTTGGAGCCGCCGATAACGCAATCAACGCGCCGGTCGAATGGGCGACGAGATAGAAGGGCAGACGGGTATCGGGCAGGACGACCTGTTCCAGGAAATCCTCGAGGTCGCGCTCGTAATCGGAAAACTGCCGCACATGCCCACGGTTCGGATGACGGAGCAGCCGACCGGATCCGCCCTGGCCGCGCAGGTCGAAGGTGGCGACCCAGAGGCCCCTCTCGGTCAGCTCGCGGATTGTCTCGAAATATTTCTCGATGAATTCGTTGCGGCCGTGCATGAGCACGACGGTGCCCCGGGTGACGGGCTGGCTGCTGCGGAAGATGGCATAGCGCAGCTTGTGGCCGTCATGGGTGGTGAAATATCCCTCTGTCCGGTTTTCGGGGACCGGATTGTCGGGTGTCGAAAAGAGAATGGAATCCGTCACGACGTCAGGCCTCGCTTGATCCGCGCATCATAGCCGAAGGATGCCGCATAAGTATAACCGTCGAGCAGAAAAAATGGCCGGCCTGGCGGGAAAATCGAGGGGCCCGCCGGCCGGCCGAGCTGACTGAAGACGAAGGGACGATACACTCCAGTCACGGACAGTCATCCGATGAGATCTGTCTAATGGCGACGGGCTGAACGGATGCCGAACCGGTCGTTCATCCGGGGTTCAGCGGTTTCAGCCGCGGCAACGATACAGCTCTTGAACTCGCCAAACGCCGTTCCCATCTTCATTTCACGGACGCCGAAAGGGTCCGTCGAACCGTCCCAGGGCCGCCAGAACGGGGCCTGCGGGGCACATGAACCGCAATCGTCGCTCACAGGAGGACACCATGCGTCACGTTGATTTTTCCCCCCTTTATCGCTCCACCGTCGGTTTCGACCGTCTGTTCACCATGCTCGACACCCTGTCGCAGCCGGACCAGGCGCAGACCTACCCGCCCTACAACATCGAACGCACCGGCGAGGCGACCTATCGCATCACCATGGCGGTTGCCGGCTTCGATGAAACGGAACTCAGCCTCGAGGCCCACGCCCATGTGCTGACCGTCAAGGGCGAGAAGAGCGATGACGTTACTGAGGGCAGCGAATATCTCTACCGCGGCATCGCCAAGCGGGCTTTCGAGCGCCGCTTCCAGCTTGCCGATCACGTCGAGGTCCAGTCGGCCTCGCTGAAGAACGGCCTGCTGCACATCGATCTGCTGCGCAACATTCCGGAAGCGATGAAGCCGCGCAAGATCGCCATTGCCGCCGAGCCCGTCGAAGCGCCGAAGTCGATTGAAGCGCATATTAGCTAAGCGTTTCGCATTCCCATCAAGAAGGCGGCGTCCGATCGGGCGCCGCCTTTTTTGCGTCTGATGTTGGTGGAAAGCCCTATCAGGCGGGAGTAGTTGCGTCGGCGGTATCCTGCAGGCGCTTTGCCTCGGCTTCCTTTCGCGCGGTGGCGCGGTTTGCGGCGTCGGCGTATTTCTGGGCGATGACGGCGCAGGCCATCAGCTGGATCTGGTGGAACAGCATCAGCGGTAGAACGATGGCGCCGATCGGCGAGCCGGCGAAGATGACGCTGGCCATCGGCACGCCGCTGGCCAGGCTCTTCTTCGAGCCGCAGAAGGTGATGGTGATCTCGTCGGCGCGCGAGAAGCCGAGCAGCCGGCTGCCGAACATGGTGATGCAGAGGACGACGGTGAGCAGCAGCATGTTGGCGATGATGACGGTGAGGATGTCGCCGATGGAGAAGGTGTGCCACAGGCCTTCGATGACAGCCGCGCTGAAGGCCGAGTAGACGACCATCAGGATCGAGCCGCGGTCGACCGGCATCAGGATCTTCTTCTTGGCGCGTATCCAGTCACCGATCCATGGCTGCAGCAGCTGGCCGAGGATGAAGGGCGCCAGCAGCTGCAGGGCGATCTGTTGCAGCACGGTCCAAGAGAACCCACCACCACCGTGACCGCCGACCGTAAACAGCAGGCCGACCAGCAGGGGCGTCAGGAACATGCCGAAGATGTTGGAGGCGGACGCGGCACAGATGGCGGCGGGCACGTTGCCGCCGGCAATCGAGGTGAAGGCAATCGACGACTGCACCGTCGACGGCAGCACGGTGAGGAAGAGAATCCCGGTGTAGAGCGTCTGCGGCAGGATCTCCGGAACCAGGAAGCCCATCGCGAGGCCCAGCAGCGGGAAGATGACGAAGCTCGTCAGCAGGATCACTATGTGCAGGCGCCAGTGGAGCGCCCCGGCAATGACGACATCGCGCGACAGGCGGGCGCCATGCAGGAAGAACAGCAGGCCGATGGCAATATTGGTGGCAATGCTGAAATAGCCGGCCGCAACGCCGTGGACGGGAAAGACAGACGCCGTCAGCACGGTCAGTACCAGCAGCATGGTGAAGGTGTCAGGCAAAAATCGGCGCATCGGGCCAGTCCTAAATCATCTAAGGGGTCAGCAACACTTGCCTTATCGCGATATGCGATGCAAGAAATAACAGTTATCGTAAAAGAGGATCATCGCTGTGCTGGATCTGGTGCAATTGCAGAGCTTCGTGACCGTCGGGCAGATGGGCAGCTTCACGCTGGCGGCCGAGCGCCTCGGGCTCGGCCAGTCGACCGTCAGCCAGCATATCCAGCGGCTCGAGAGTGCTGTCGGTCGCAAGCTGCTGGCCCGCGACACCCATCGCGTCGTCCTGACCGGCGATGGTGAGGCGCTGCTTGGCCATGCCCGCACATTGCTGTCGATCGAGGGGGAGATGCGCTCGATGTTTGCCGACAACAGCCTGCGCGGCAGTCTGCGTCTTGGCGTGTCGGAGGATTTCGTCACCAGCCAGCTGCCCGACGTTCTCGAGGAGTTCGTCCGGCTGCATCCATCCGTCGATCTGGAGCTGACGGTGGCATTGAGCGGCGCCCTCTACGAGATGCAGGACAATGGCGCGTTGGACCTGGTGCTCGCCAAGCGCCGGCTGGGCGATACGCGCGGCACGCTGGTCTATCGCGAGCCGCTGATCTGGCTCGCCCGTGATCCGGCGAGGATCAGGGCCTCGAGCGCGCCGCTGCCGCTGATCGCCTTCCCGGCGCCGAGCGTCACCCGGGCCGTGGCGCTCGAAGCGCTGCGCCGCCAGCAGGTGCCCTGGCGGATCGTCTGCACCTGCGGCAGTCTCAGCGGCCTCACAGCGGCGGCGCGCGCCGGGATGGGCGTGCTCGTCCAGCCGCGCAGCATGGCACCCTCAGGCCTCCACGAAATCGCCCCCGGCTGGCTGCCGGTGCTGGAAGACGTCGAATTCGTGCTCGTGCCGCGCAAGGGTGCGGACCAGATGGTGGTCAAGGCGCTGTCGGACGATATCCTCGCCAAGGTGCGGAATTTGCGGGCTGGATAGGAAGCGGAGCGCCTCGAGGGCGCTCCGTCGCATTCACCCAATGCAGGCTAGGAGGTCGTTGACGTCGGTGTCGCTCGTGGCGAAGCTGGTGACCAGGCGAATCAGGCCTTCGTCGGTGCCGACCAGATGCCGGGCGCTATCGGCGATGGGCCAGTCGTAGAACTGGGCGCCGCCTTCGCGTGCCTTTTCGATGGCCGTCTTGGCGACGACGGCAAAGACCTCGTTCGAGGTCGTCGACCAGGCGAGCCTGGCGCCGGCGGCGTGCGCGATGCCGGAGCGCAGCCGGTCGGCCATCGTGTTGGCGTGGCGAGCAAGATCGAGCCACAGGTCGTCCTGCAGGTAGGCCTCGAACTGGGCTGCGATGAAGCGGGACTTGGAGAACAGCTGGGCGGTGCGCTTGCGCAGGAAGGCGAAATCCTTGGCGAGATCGGGATCGAAGAAGACGATCGCCTCGGCGCACCAGCAGCCGTTCTTGGTGCCGCCGAAGGAGAGCACGTCGACGCCGCGTTTCCAGGTCATCTCGGCCGGCGAGCAGCCGAGCGATACCAGCGCATTGGCGAATCGTGCGCCGTCCATGTGCAGCGGCAGGCCGTTGGCCTTGGCGATGTCGGAAATGGCAGAGATCTCGTCGAGGCTGTAGATGGTGCCGACCTCGGTCGCCTGGGTCATGCTGACGGCGGCGGCCCGACCGTGGTGGACGGCGTCCTGGGGATAGCGACCGATGCGCTCGACGAGGTTTTCGGGCAGCATCTTGCCCTCCGGACCATCGACGCCGACCATGCGCATGCCGGAGAAGAAGTCGGGTGCGCCGCATTCATCCTCGATGATGTGCGCCTCGGTGTGGCAGAAGGTCAGGCCGCCGGGACGGGCGATGCTGGCCAGCGACAGGGAGTTGGCGGCGGTGCCTGTCGCAACGAAGAAAACCGCGACCTCGCGCTCGAAAACCTCGTTGAATCGCACCTCGATCGCCTTGTCGAGCGCGCTCGTGCCATAGGCGGCGGCAAAACGGGTCGATTCCTTCGACAAGCGCTCGTTGACGGAAGGGTGGGCACCGGCCCAGTTGTCGGAAGCAAAGAACATGTGAAATCTACCGCAGATGGAGGAAGGACTGGAAGGCGTTTGCCCGAGATTAAGGGATTGGCCGGAGGGATCAATCGTAGTGCCGCGATGCACCCTCAACTAGCGACACTACGCAATCAAGGCGACAAATTTCATTTCTAAAGGAAATTTTCTTTCGTCAAAATAGCGCCTGCGGCAATCTTACGCCGATTTTTTCGCTTTCAGCTCTTGCTAACCTTTTTGCTTTCTGGCATAGAACTGATGAAATAGGACAGGGTTGCTGTCCTATCTCGGTCTTTAGGGCCGCAACGCACCAAAAATCCTAGCGAAGCTCGGATTTGACGTTATAGTTTTCATACCGCACATCTTTCTCGATGGTGCGGCCAGAACTGTGACCGGTGGGAACGCTGACGAACTGCTGCCTCCTGGGCAATGTCTGCGGCCGGATCTTTTAACATGCAACAGCGCTGTCGCGCGGCGTCCATATAATGGGCGCGCGGGACGAAGGGACGCCCGCGGCGCGGGGTTTGTGAGGAGAACGACGATGACGAACGAAACGCCATCCATGCCCATGGTTCAGACCGCAGCCGTTACGGCTGAAACCACGGTCACCAAGGCCAAATTCGTGTCCGGTCTTCCGCGCAAACAGGGCCTCTACGATCCGCGCAACGAGCACGATGCCTGCGGCGTCGGCTTCGTCGCCCATATGAAGGGCCAGAAGTCGCACCAGATCGTCAAGGACGGGTTGTTCATCCTCGAGAACCTGACGCATCGCGGTGCCGTCGGCGCCGACCCTTTGATGGGCGATGGTGCCGGTATCCTGGTGCAGATTCCAGACCGCTTCTTCCGCGAGGAAATGGCGCTGCAGGGCGTGACCCTGCCGGCCGCCGGCGAGTACGGCGTCGGTCATTTCTTCCTGCCCCGGGACGAAACCCTGATCGCCCATTTCAGGAAGACCGTGCAGGACGTGATATCGGAAGAGGGCCAGGTCCTGCTCGGCTTCCGCGATGTGCCGGTCGACAATTCGTCGTTGTCGAAGGCCGAACATATCGCCGCCACGGAACCGCACCATGTGCAGGTGTTCATCGGCGCTGGCCGCGATGCCGCCAGCCACGACGAGTTCGAGCGCCGGCTGTTCACGCTGCGCAAGGTCATCTCCAACCGCATCTACGCGGAGTATGAAGGCGAGGAGAGCGGCTTCTATCCGGTATCGCTGTCGTCGAAGACCATCGTCTACAAGGGCATGTTCCTCGCCTACCAGGTCGGCGCCTACTACAAGGACCTCGCCGATCCGCGTTTCGAATCGGCTGTCGCCCTGGTCCACCAGCGCTTCTCGACCAACACGTTCCCGTCGTGGAAGCTCGCCCATCCCTACCGGATGGTCGCCCATAACGGCGAGATCAACACGCTGCGCTCCAACGTCAACTGGATGGCGGCCCGCCAGGCTTCCGTGTCGTCGCCGCTGTTCGGCGATGACATCTCCAAGCTGTGGCCGATCTCTTATGAAGGCCAGTCCGACACCGCCTGCTTCGACAACGCGCTCGAGTTCCTCCTGCGCGGCGGCTATTCCATGGCGCATGCCGTGATGATGCTGATCCCGGAGGCCTGGGCCGGCAACCAGTCGATGGCGCCGGATCGCAAGGCATTCTACGAATATCATGCCGCCCTGATGGAGCCATGGGACGGCCCGGCTGCCGTTGCCTTCACCGATGGCACGCAAATCGGCGCGACCCTCGACCGCAACGGTCTGCGGCCGGCACGCTATCTCGTCACCAACGACGACCGCGTCATCATGGCATCGGAAGCCGGCGTGCTGCCGGTGCCGGAAGAGAACATCATCCAGAAGTGGCGCCTGCAGCCGGGCAAGATGCTGCTGATCGACATGGACAAGGGCCGCATCGTCTCCGACGACGAAGTGAAGTCGGAGCTTTCGACCAAGCATCCCTATCGCAAGTGGCTCGACCGCACCCAGCTCATCCTCGAGGAGCTGAAGCCTGTCGAACCGCGGGCGCTGCGCCGCGACGTGTCGCTGCTCGATCGCCAGCAGGCCTTCGGCTACACGCTGGAAGACACCAAGATACTGATGTCGCCGATGGCAACGACAGGCCAGGAAGCGATCGGCTCGATGGGCACGGACACGCCGATCTCGGCAATGTCCTCGAAGTCGAAGCTTCTCTACACCTATTTCAAGCAGAACTTCGCGCAGGTCACCAACCCGCCGATCGATCCGATCCGCGAGGAGCTGGTGATGAGCCTCGTGTCCTTCATCGGACCGCGGCCGAACCTGCTCGACCACGAGGGCGCTGCCAAGGCCAAGCGCCTGGAAGTCCGCCAACCGATCCTCACCAACGGCGATCTCGAAAAGATCCGCTCGATCGGCCACACGGAAGACCGTTTCGACACCAAGACACTCGACTTCACCTATGATGTCGAGCGCGGCGCCGACGGCATGGAAGACATGCTCGAGCGGCTGTGCGAGCGCGCCGAGGCAGCCGTCAAGGGCGGTTACAACATCATCGTCCTTTCCGACCGGCAGATGGGCCCGGACCGCATCGCCATTCCGGCGCTGCTGGCAACGGCTGCCGTCCACCATCACCTGATCCGCAAGGGTCTGCGCACGTCGGTCGGCCTCGTCGTCGAAACCGGCGAGCCGCGCGAGATCCATCACTTCTGCCTGCTCGCCGGCTACGGTGCCGAGGCGATCAACCCCTATCTCGCCTTCGACACGCTGCTCGACATGCACTCCAAGGGCGAATTCCCGAAGGAGGTCGATGCCAGCGAAATCGTCACCCGCTTCATCAAGGCGGTCGGCAAGGGCATCCTCAAGGTCATGTCGAAGATGGGCATCTCGACCTACCAGTCCTACTGCGGCGGGCAGATTTTCGACGCCATCGGACTGCAGCAGACGCTCGTCGACAAGTATTTCTTCGGCACTGCGACGATGATCGAAGGCGTCGGCCTCGAGGCCATTGCCGAGGAAACCGTCGCGCGTCACCGGGCAGCCTTCGGCAAGGACCCGATCCTGGCAACGACGCTCGATATCGGTGGCGAATATGCCTACCGCATGCGCGGCGAAGCCCATGCCTGGACCCCGGATGCGATCGCCTCGCTGCAGCATGCCGTGCGCGGCAATGCCGAGGATCGCTATCGCGAGTTCGCCGAGATGGTCAACCAGTCCGACCTCAGGATGAACACCATCCGCGGCCTGTTCACCATCAAGGGTGCCGAAGCGCTCGGTCGCGAGCCGATCTCGATCGATCAGGTCGAACCGGCCATCGATATCGTCAAGCGTTTCTCGACCGGCGCCATGTCGTTCGGCTCGATTTCGCGCGAGGCGCACACGACGCTTGCCATCGCCATGAACCGGATCGGCGGCAAGTCGAACACTGGGGAGGGCGGCGAAGAAAGCGATCGCTATTTCCCGCTGCGCGACGGTTCGGCCAACCCGGAACGCTCGGCCATCAAGCAGATCGCCTCCGGCCGCTTTGGCGTCACGGCGGAGTATCTGGTCAATGCCGATATGCTGCAGATCAAGGTGGCGCAGGGTGCCAAGCCCGGCGAGGGCGGCCAGCTGCCCGGCCACAAGGTCGATGCGACGGTTGCCAAGACCCGCCACTCCACGCCCGGCGTCGGCCTGATCTCGCCGCCGCCGCACCATGACATCTATTCGATCGAAGATCTGGCGCAGCTGATCTACGACCTGAAGAACGTCAACCCGGAAGCCGATGTCTCGGTCAAGCTGGTGTCTGAAGTCGGCGTCGGCACGGTTGCCGCCGGCGTTGCCAAGGCCCGCGCCGACCACATCACCATCTCCGGCTTCGACGGCGGCACCGGCGCTTCGCCGCTGACCTCGCTGAAGCATGCCGGCTCCCCTTGGGAAATCGGCCTCGCCGAAACCCAGCAGACGCTGGTGCTGAACGGACTGCGCTCGCGCGTCGCCCTGCAGGTCGATGGTGGCCTGAAGACCGGCCGCGACGTCATCGTCGGGGCACTGCTCGGCGCCGACGAATTCGGCTTTGCCACCGCGCCGCTGATTGCGGCCGGCTGCATCATGATGCGCAAGTGCCACCTCAACACCTGTCCGGTGGGCGTCGCCACGCAGGACCCTGTTCTGCGCAAGCGCTTCAAGGGTGCTCCGGAGCATGTCATCAACTACTTCTTCTTCGTCGCCGAAGAAGTGCGCGAAATCCTCGCCTCGCTCGGCGTCTCCAAGCTCGATGAGATCATCGGCGCTTCGGAACTGCTCGAGAAGAACGAGATGCTGGCCCACTGGAAGTCCGAAGGCCTCGATTTCTCGCGCATCTTCCACAAGGTCGACGCGCCGAAGGAGGCCACCTACTGGACGGCCCGCCAGAAGCACCCGATCGACGACATCCTCGATCGCCAGCTGATCGAGCAGGCGATGCCGGCGCTGACGTCTAAGACGCCTGTCGCCTTCGAGGTCGGCATCAAGAACGTCGACCGTTCGGCGGGTGCCATGCTGTCCGGCGAAGTCGCCAAGCGCTACCGTCACAAGGGGCTCAAGGACGATACGATCAGCGTCACGCTGCGCGGCACGGCCGGCCAGTCCTTCGGCGCGTTCCTCGCGCATGGCGTCACTTTCAACCTGATCGGTGACGGCAACGACTATGTCGGCAAAGGCCTTTCGGGCGGCCGCATCATCATCCGTCCGCCGGAAAACTCGCAGATCATCGCCGAGGAATCGATCATCGTCGGCAACACGGTGCTCTACGGCGCCACCGAAGGCGAATGCTATTTCCGCGGCATCGCCGGCGAGCGGTTCGCCGTACGCAACTCCGGGGCAATCGCCGTCGTCGAAGGCGTCGGTGACCATGGCTGCGAATACATGACCGGCGGTGTCGTCGTCGTGCTCGGTGAAACCGGCCGTAACTTCGCAGCCGGCATGTCGGGCGGTGTTGCCTACGTGCTCGACCAGACCGGCGATTTCGCCAAGCGCTGCAACATGGCGATGGTCGAGCTCGAGCCGGTTCCGGAAGAGGACGACATGCTCGAAAAGCTGCACCATCACGGTGGCGACCTCATGCACAAGGGCCGCGTCGACGTATCCGGCGACATGACCCGCCATGACGAGGAGCGGCTCTACCAGCTGATCTCCAACCACCTGCACTACACCGGCTCCACCCGCGCCAAGCTGATCCTCGACAACTGGACGGAATATCGTCCGAAGTTCCGCAAGGTGATGCCGGTCGAATACCGCCGGGCGCTGGAGGAGATGGAGCGCAGCCGGATGGGTGTCGCGGCGGAGTGATTGTTGCGTGCTGCACCATGTGGTATGACGGTGTCATATTACAAATTTGAGGAGTAAGCGGATGCCAGCTTTTGGAGAAAGAGAAGTCAGCATATTCCGCAATGGACGCAGTCGCGCAGTGCGCATACCGGCAGATTTTGATGTCAACGGTGAGAGCCTGCTGATCTCACAGGATCACAACGGCGTCATTTATTTGCGCCCGAAGATCGAGAAGAAGTCACTGGCGGAGGTTCTTGATTGGCTCGCCGAGCAGGAACCTCTGGATTTTCCTGATATTGAGGATTATCCGCCGGAACCGGTTGATTTGGAAAAGTAGGAATGACGTATCTTATCGATACGAATATCATTTCGAATGTCATGCGGCAGCCGACTGGCAAGGCAGCCGATCGCATGAGAGTTTTCCAGTCGGGCCAACTATCAACGAGCGTTCTAGTGCAAGCTGAAGTTCGCTTCGGCTACACGAAGAGCGGTGTCTTGCGACAGAAGATAGCCGCAGAGGCTATTTTACAGCACCTTAGGGTGGAGGATTGGTCCACGCCAGCTGACCTGGCCTATGCGGCTCTCCGCAGCGAGCTTGAGAAAGCGGGGATCGGAATGGGCCAGATCGACATGCTGATAGCCGCCCACGCGCTGGTGCTCGATGCGGTTGTCGTCACGGATGATAGAGCATTTTCCCGCGTGCCGGGATTGAAAGTTGAAAACTGGCTGCTCTGAACGCAGTCATGAGGGCAAGGGAAGACTTAGGTATGGGTAAGGTTACAGGCTTTCTGGAAATTGACCGGCAGGTCGGCAAGTATCAGCCGGCGTCTGATCGCATCCGTCATTTCCGTGAATTCACGATCCCGATGTCGGATCCCGAAGTCCAGAAACAGGCTGCCCGCTGCATGGACTGTGGCATTCCCTATTGCCATGGCCCGACCGGTTGCCCGGTGCACAACCAGATCCCCGATTGGAACGACCTCGTCTATAACAACAACTGGGAAGAGGCGATCCGCAACCTCCATTCGACCAACAACTTCCCGGAATTCACCGGCCGCGTCTGCCCCGCGCCTTGCGAGGAAGCCTGCACGCTGAACCTCGAGGATGCGCCGGTTGCCATCAAGACCGTCGAACAGGCGATCGCCGACAAGGCCTATGAGCTGGGCTTCATCCGGCCGCAGCCGGCGACCGTCCACACCGGCAAGAAGGTGGCGATCATCGGTTCCGGTCCGGCAGGCCTTGCCGCCGCCCAGCAGCTCGGCCGCGCCGGCCATGACGTCCATGTTTATGAACGCGAATCCAAGGCCGGCGGCCTGCTGCGCTACGGTATTCCGGACTTCAAGATGGAGAAGAACTTCATCGACCGCCGCGTCGAGCAGATGAGTGGCGAAGGCGTGACGTTCCATTACGGTGCCAATGTCGGCGTCGACCTGCCCGTCGAGCAGCTGCTCGCCGAGCACGATGCCGTGCTTTATTGCGGCGGTTCCGAGACCCCGCGCGAAAGCGGCGTTCCCGGCACCGAGCTGTTCGGCGTCCACGATGCCATGCCCTATCTGGTGCAGCAGAACCGCCGGGTCGGCCGCGAGAACATCGACAGCGTCGGCTGGCCGTCCGATCCGATCCTTGCCGGCGGCAAGCATGTCGTTGTCGTCGGTGGCGGCGATACGGCGTCGGACTGCGTCGGCACCGCCTTCCGCCAGGGTGCAGTCCGCGTGTCGCAGCTCGATATCCGCCCGCAGCCGCCCGAGAAGGAAGACAAGCTGGCCGTCTGGCCGTTCTGGGCGACCAAGATGCGCACGTCCTCCAGCCAGGCTGAGGGTGCGGTGCGCGAATTCCAGGTCGCGACGCTGGAGTTCGTTGGCGAAGACGGCGTGCTCACCGGCGTCAAGTGCTGCGAAGTCGACGACAAGCGCAAGCCGATCGCTGGGACGGAATTCGTCATCCGCGCCGATCTCGCCTTCATCGCCATCGGCTTCCGCGGCCCCTTCGCTGCCGGCCCGATGAAGGAGCTGGAAGGCAAGCTGACCATCAACACCGACCGCCGTGGCTCGACCAACGTCGTTGCCAACGACAAGGACTACCGGACTTCGGTCGACAAGTTCTGGACGGCCGGCGATGTCAGGCGCGGCCAGTCGCTGGTGGTCTGGGCGATCCGCGAAGGCCGCCAGGCGGCGCGTGCCATCGACGAGGCGCTAATGGGAAGCACCGTGCTTCCGGCCTGATCCATCGTCTCAATCACAGCCCGGTTCGCCGGGCTGTTCTCTTTTTGTCAGCACTTTATCGGAAAGCGAGCCATGTCCCTGAAACTCTACCTGGCCGGCCCCGAGGTCTTTCTCCCCAACGCCCGCGAAGTCCTCGATGCCAAGGCAGACATGGCCCGCGCCTATGGCTTCGAGCCGATCTGCCCCGGCGATGTCTCGATCGAGCCAGCGCCGACCCGCCATGAATTCGGCCTCAAGATCAGTGCTGTCGACGAGGACATGATGAACCGGGCGGATGGCGTGATCGCCAACCTGACACCGTTTCGCGGCATTGCCGCCGATGTCGGCACCGCTTTCGAACTGGGATATATGTGCGCGCAGGGCAAGCTGGTCGCCGCCTATACCAACATGACCGCCAACCACTTCGTCAGAACCCGCGAATTTTACGCCGGTGATATCAGCGAAGGGGCAGACGGACGCAAGCGCGGCCCGGACGGGCTGTCGCTCGAAGATTTCGACATGATCGAGAACCTGATGCTGCACGGCGGCATCGAGCGGCGCGGTGGGCATATTGCCGTCCATGCAGCCGATGCCGACCGGCTCTACTCAGACCTGACGGCCTTCGAAACATGCCTCTCGGTGCTGGCGAAACGCTCTGCGGCCTGAAGTCAGTGTTCTGCCGCGCTCATTGCGTGGGCCGGAGCAGAGAGAAGGGTCGCTTGGGCGGCCCTTTCGCATTTCAGGGGGTGGACGCTTTTGCCGGCAGCCGGAAGTCGTCGACGCGGCCCGCCGGGGGCGGGGCAACTTCGCCTTTTTCGACCAACAAGTCGCGTGGCGTGGGCGTCGTCGAAGGCGGCGGGGGTGCATTGCCGAGAAGCGCCGAGCCGCCGTCCAGTTCCGGATCGGACAGGCTGATGGGCGGGGTCAGTGCCTCCGGGGTGACCGGTTCGGCAGGGGGCGCGGCATTGGGATCGACTGATGTCGAGGTGTCCAGACGGACAATGTCCGGGCTGGCCTGATCGCCGAGCAGGCGGCGGATCGGCTTTTCGGCATAGAAGGCCATCTTGCGGCGGCCCGCATCCGTCATGTTGACGTCATCGGCGGTTCGCAGACGCACCTGCTGTCCGTTGATGTCGGAGCCGGTAACGATGAACTTGCCGTCCTCGTCCGTGAAGCCACCCCAGAGATCGACGAATTCACCGCCGGTGCTTTCGACCTGGCTCTGGTAGAGTTGATTGAGCCTGACCGCATCGGCCGTCATGTCGCTCGAACCGAAGGGCGGCAGCCCGATCCAGAGAAGGGGGATGTGGCGGCCGGTGACCAGTTTGGCGAAGGCTTGCACCCGCTCTTCATAGGCAAGCGTCCAGGTATCGCTGCCGAACTTTTCGTTGAGGCCGGGGGCCGTCATCGTCTGCCGGTCGTTGGCCCCCAGCGTTACGACGACGATGGCCGGCTTCAGATCATCCAGCATCTTCGGCAGTTGCGCCGGCCAGTTGTAATAGTCCGCCCGCACCAGCCCGGAGGCGACATTGCCGCGCGTCTGGATACTGACGCCGGGGGAGGTGGCAAAGGCCTCCTTCAAACCATCGCCCAGGCCATTGGCAAGGAAGTCGCCGACGACCAGAACGGTTTTCGCATCGGGCAGTTTTTCAGCCGCCGCAGGTGTGTCCGGCGCCAGGGTAGCGGCCTTGGTGACGGGCCTTGCAGCACGTTTGGGAGGGTGGGCCGCCCGTCGCGGCGTCCGAGGGGCGGCATCGCGCGGCGCCGGTCGCTCCGGAGCCGCCTGTCGACCGAAGAGGAATTCCATGATCGAGCGCCGCTCGTAGCGCTGCTGCGCCTGAGCCGTCGCCGTGAGAAAAAGCAGGAGACAGCAGGCCATGATCGCCGCGCCCATGCGCCTGCCGACATCGCCCGATGTCCTTCGCAACCGGTTCGTGCGGATCGTTTCCAGCTCCGTCTCCACGGTCATGTCTGCCATCGTTCGAGCGGTGCGACGCCTATCGGCGCAGCGCCTTCAGAAGTTCCATCGATGGCTCACCATCGGCGCCGAGGCCGAGCCGCCCCTGTACCGCCGCGATTGCCGCCTTCGAACCCGATCCGAAGTTTCCGTCGACAGCGCCGTCGTAGTAGCCGAGGGCCTTCAGGCGTGTCTGCAGTTCGAACTTCTGCTTGACGTCGAGCGAGCCCGATGGCCGCGGCCATGATTGCTGCATGCCGCCATAGCCGGCGATTTCGTCGGCAAGGAGGCCCACTGCAATCGCATAGCTGTCGGCGGCATTGTAGCGCTTGATGGTGAAGAAGTTGCCGGCCATCAGGAAGCCTGGGCCGTTGGCGCCGCCCGGCATTTTCAGCTGGGCGCGCTCCGTCGACAGGCGGAAAGCCTTGCCGTTCGGACGGATAAATCCGAGCGCCGCCCATTCTTTCAAGGTGTGGGTCTTGCCGGCCTGGGCGCTGCCACCCTTCGGCACGACGACCTCGTAGCCCCAGGTCTTGCCCGTCTGCCAGCCGTTCTTCGCGAGCAGATTGGCCGAGGTCGCAAGTGCGTCCGGGACCGAATTCCAGATATCGCGACGACCGTTGCCATCCTCATCGACGGCGTAGAGCAGATAGCTGGTTGGGATGAATTGGGTGTGGCCCATTGCTCCCGCCCAGGAGCCTGTCAGGTTGTCGGCGGAGACCTCGCCGTTCTGCAGGATCTTCAGCGCGGCGATCAACTGGGTGCGGGCGTACTTGGAACGCTTGCGATCGGCATAGGCCAGCGTGGCCAGCGCGCGGGGCACATAGTGAAGGCGCTCGTCCTTCTCCAGAACCGCCCCGTAATTCGATTCCATCGACCAGATTGCCAACAGGATATTACGGTCTACACCGAATTGCCTTTCGATGTTGCGCAAGGTCGAGCCGTATTTAGCAGCCATCTTACGGCCGACGTCAACGGTATAGGGGTTGACGCGAGAGTCCATATAGTCCCAAATTTGCGTCGTGAACTCGGCCTGCGAACCCGCTTTTTCGAGTACGGTCGGATCGGGGTCGTTCACCCCAGCGAAGGCTCTTTGGTAGGTGGCCTTGCTGATGCCGCTTTTTGCGGCTGTGTCGTAGAAGCCGGATATCCATTTCCGGAACCCTGCGTCTGCCAGTGCGTTGTGTGGCGCAAGGCCGGCGCATACGCCCAGCGATATCGCCAGGGCAAGGCTAGAAAAGGAGTGTTTGCGAGCTTGGGTCATTGAAGCCGTGTCCGTCATCATGATGGCTCGTAACGGCACTGCGCCGCTTAGGCCAAGCTTAAGTTTAGACAAACAAAGTCAACAAAATCTTTACCATGCAACGAGGCCGTCGTCACCCATTGCCAAACCCTAGCAATTTTGGAATAGCGTTGGCCTTGGTTGCCTGATCAACTACGGGCGGATCGCCCAGGAGGTAAGTGTGGGACTGCACAAAAAAGTACGCAAAGCAGTGTTTCCGGTCGCTGGCCTTGGAACCCGTTTCCTGCCGGCAACCAAGGCGGTGCCGAAAGAAATGCTGACCGTCGTCGATAAGCCTGTCATCCAGTACGTCGTGGATGAGGCCATGGAAGCCGGGATCGAACATTTCGTTTTCGTCACCGGACGCAGCAAGCACGTTATCGAAGACTATTTCGACATCCAGTTCGAACTCGAGCAGACCCTGCGTCAGCGCAATAAGAATGCCGAACTGACGCTGCTGAGCAACCTGTTGCCGATCGCCGGCACAGCGAGTTTCACCCGCCAGCAGGAGCCGCTGGGCCTCGGACATGCCGTCTGGTGCGCCCGCGAGATCGTCGGCGACGAGCCATTCGCGCTGCTGCTGCCCGACATGGTCATGCAATCCGACGTCGGCTGCATGAAGAGCATGATCGAGCTGTATGAGCAGAGCGGCGGCAATGTTATCGGCGTCGAGGAATGCGCGCCGGACCAGACCCACAAGTACGGCATCGTCGGCGTCGGCGATAGCATCGGCAACGGCTTCCGCGTGACGGAAATGGTCGAGAAGCCACCGCAGGGCACCGCGCCCTCGAACTTCTTCATCAACGGCCGCTACATCCTGCAGCCGGAGATCTTCCAGATTCTCGAGCATCAGGAGCGGGGCTCCGGCAACGAAATCCAGCTGACAGACGGCATGCTGAAGCTTGCCAAGCAGCAGGATTTCGCTGGCTACCACTTCAAGGGCGAAACCTACGACTGCGGCGCCAAGGATGGTTTCATCCTAGCCAACGTCGCCTTCGCCCTGTCGCGCGCCGACATTCGCCCGACTGTCGAAGACGGCTTCAGGTCGCTGCTCGCCGCGTTGAAATAGACCGGACATCGCCGCTCGCCTGTCAGGGCGGGCGGTGTTCACTTCGAGAATCCCTTACCGCTTGACCGTCAGGCCAAGCCCCGCGCGAAACTGGCGCGTATCGTCGCCGGTTTTTTGCGTCGTCAGCTCATAGCCGACATTGCTGGTCATATCGAGATAGCGGTTCAATCCCCAGGTAAAGCCGAGTGCCGCGTCATAGACCGTCTGGTCGCTGACCGTCCCGCTGCTCGTGTAATCCCGCCACGTCGTGCCGCCGGTCAGTTTGGCGGTCAGGTCGTCGCGCAACTGGTGGGCGAGGGTGCCGGTCAGCTGGTAGGCAACATAGCCGCTTTCACCTGCCGTAGTCGACGGCTGCACCAACGTCGAGAAGCCGAGGCCGACATCCGTTCCCCGCTGCGGCGACCAGGCAATGCTGCCGTCGAGGGTGGGCGAATCGATCGAAGCGAGCCGCGCGTCGTCGAAGGAAGTGTGCTGGTAGCCGATCCCGAGCTCGCCCCTCAGCTTTTCTCCCATATCGAACTGCACCCCTGTCCGGGCACCGTAGCTGTTGTTCGACCGTTCATAGCCGGCGCTGTCGCGCTCGTCGTCATAGAGTGTCTTGCCGAGCTGGACTTCGAGGAAGGGAATCAGCGCCGGAGACAACTCGTAACCGATGCGGCCACGCCAGGTCCCGGCCGTCTGGTTTCGATCGCTGAGCGAAACCACCGATCCGTCGGTGAGAGTGGCGTCGGAGTAGACGGTGCGCGCGAGCGTCACGGCGGTCGTTCCGCGCAGCAGGCCGAAGTCGCGCTCGATCGACGCGCCGAGGTCCAGTTCGTTGACACCGGATTGCTTCGACGCGCCGCTCAGCGCGTTGGGGTCGTCCGTGTCCTCGCGGAAGAACTTGTAGCCGCCGGTCAGGTGTGCGGTTGTCTGGTCGGAAAGATCGAGGCGCAGGTCGGCGCCGATGTTGATGCTCGGCTGCTCCTCGCCATTGCCGCTGAGATTGCGCTGCCAGATGCCGTTGCCGGTCACCGTCAGCTGGTGCCGGTCCCAGTCCGAGGTCAGGGTATTCTCGAAATCCGTCTGCAGGAAGGTCCTGTGATCGTTGGTGCCGCCGCCCTTGTTGGTTTCGACGTTGAAGGATTGGTTGACGGAAGGGCGCAGGACGAAGGTTCCAAGCCTGATGCCAAGCCCATCTTCGTCGGAGACCTTCGGACGGGTCTTCAGGCTGTTCAGGCCGCTGTCGCGCATGTTGACGCGGCCGATATCGTCGTCGAGGATCGAGCCCGTCCGCAAGCTGACGAGGGGGTCGAAGGTCAGACGAGGGTTGGGCCGGGAATCGTCGTCGTTGCCAGTGCTGCTGGCGGCCGCGTTGACCGAAGCGGGCTCGCCGCCGGTCGGCGCCACGGGAGCGGTCGGCGTGTTGGGGTCGGCGGTCGGGCCGGTTGTCGCCGCCACTGCGGCGTTCAGCGCCTGGGCCGACACGAGAGCTGGCGCCATGAGGACGCCGCAGCCGATCGCCGCTGAAACGGCATATGCCGTCAGACGGAGCGAATGGTCCGCTGCCCTGTGTTTGCCTCTTGCCATGCGATCCCGTGTCCGGCAGCTCAAAAATCGTTAACCCACCGTAAAGGCATGTGGTTAACGCTTCGTTTCGAAACGGCCGGCGGCCCTTTCAGGGCGCTTGTTTGTGGGCTGGTAAAGGCCTCCGCCATTCCCGCATGGACAGATTTCTGAAAAAGCGTTAACCCGTTGCCATGAACAAGAGAGCTATGAATCTGGTCGAGAACGGCGCCATTGAATCCGCCATGCGGACAATCGAAACCGAGCGACGAGGCCTTGAGGCACTCGAGCGCGCGATGGCGGGCTCCTTGGCGGAGCCTTTCGCCCGTGCGGTCGCGCTGATCGGCGATATCACCGGCCGTGTCATCGTGACGGGCGTCGGCAAGAGTGGCCACATCGGCGCGAAACTCGCGGCGACGCTGGCCTCGACCGGCACGCCGGCTTTTTTCGTTCATTCGGCTGAAGCCAACCACGGCGATCTCGGCATGATCGCCCACGACGATGTCATCATCGCCATGTCGTGGGGGGGGGAAACCGCCGAGCTCAAGGGCATCCTCACCTATTGCCGCCGCTTCTCCGTGCCGTTGATTGCCATTACCTCCGGGTTGACGTCTTCGCTCGGCCGCGAAGCCGATGTTGTTCTACTGCTGCCGAAGGAGCAGGAAGCTTGCCCGCACGGCCTGGCGCCGACGACATCGACGCTGCTGCAACTGGCTATCGGCGATGCATTGGCCGTGGCGTTGATGGAAGCCCGCGGCTTTACCGCGACCGATTTTCACGTCTTCCATCCCGGCGGAAAACTGGGGGCTAGCCTCACCCATGTTGCCGACATCATGCATACCGGCGAGCGTGTTCCTCTGGTGGCGCAGGGCACCCCCCTGCCTCAGGCAATCGGCAAGCTGTCGAAAATGCGCTTCGGCTGCGTCGGCGTGCTGGATGACGAGGGACGTCTTTGCGGCATCGTCACCGATGGCGATATCGCCCGCAATCTCGATCGCAGTCTCGGCGAACTCAATGTCGATGATATCATGACGAGCAACCCGAAGACAGTTCGGGCCACCACGCTTGCGACCGGCGCCATGGCCGTGCTCAACAACAACAACATCTCGGCGCTGCTTGTCGTCGACGAGGACCGCCGGCCGATCGGGCTTGTGCATTTCCACGATCTCTTGAGGATCGGCGTCGCCTGATCAGGCGGCCTCGACCGTCAGCTGGCGACTATCGCTGGCAATGATTTTCACCCGCGTTCCCGTCGGCAGGTCTGGCCCGATGACCGACCAGTAGGTATCGTCGATGCGGACGCGACCTCGACCCTCGCTGATCGGTTCGTGCAGCACGGTCGTGCGGCCGACGAGGCTTGCGGAGCGTTGGTTGAGAAACGGCTCGTCCGTGGCGTTCCTGTTCTTGTAGAAATAGCGCCGGCCAAGCAATGCCGCGGCGACCGCGAGAACGGCAAACAGCAGCATCTGCAGCTGCCAGCTCCAGAAGGCCTCTTCCCAGAGGCCAAGCGAGGCCGCGCCAACGATAATCGCCGCAAGTCCGACCCAGACGAGAAAGACGCCAGGTACCAGCAGCTCGGCGCCCAAAAGCAGAAGCCCGAGCACCCACCAGCTCCAGGGACCGAGTTGGAGGATCAGATCGCTGAGCATCGATCAGCTCTCCTGCGGCGGGTTCAGCGGGTTGACTAGCGGTGTCGTGCGGGCCGGCGCTGTGCGTGTGCGCGGTGGCTGAGCAGGGCCGGCGTTCGCGGCCTCGCCGCCGAAGACTTCGCGGGCAATGGCGCCGATGCCGCCGAGCGAACCAAGGATGGATGAGGCCTCGATCGGCATCAGCACGACCTTGGAGTTCGATGCCGAACCGATCGCTGTCAGCGCTTCGGTGTATTTCTGGGCGACGAAGTAGTTGATGGCCTGGACGTCACCGGCGGCGATCGCCTCCGATACCATCATGGTCGCCTTGGCTTCGGCCTCGGCCATGCGTTCGCGGGCCTCGGCATTGCGGAAGGCAGCTTCGCGCTGACCCTCGGCCTGCAGGATGGCGGATTGCTTGGCGCCTTCGGCGCGCAGGATCTGGGCGTTGCGCGAACCTTCGGCTTCCAGCACCTGGGCGCGCTTTTCGCGCTCGGCCTTCATCTGCCGGCCCATGGCGTCGACCAGATCGCGTGGTGGCTGGATATCCTTGATCTCGACGCGGGTGACCTTGATGCCCCAGGGACCGACGGCCTCGTCGACGACGCGCAGGAGCTTGTCGTTGATGATCTCGCGGTTCGACAGCAGTTCGTCGAGGTCCATCGAGCCCATGACCGAGCGGATGTTGGTCATCGTCAGGTTGAGGATGGCGTTTTCGAGGTTGGAGACCTGATAGGCTGCCTGGGCGGCGTTCAGGATCTGATAGAAGCAGACGGCGTCGGCAGACACGCTGGCATTGTCCTTGGTGATGACCTCCTGGGTCGGCACCGCCAGCACCTGCTCCATGACGTTCATCCTGGTACCGATCCGCTCGACAAAGGGCAGGATCAGGTTCAGACCCGGCTCCAAGGTGCGGGTGTAGCGGCCGAAACGCTCGATCGTGTAGCGATATCCCTGCGGAACCGTCTTGATGCCGGCAAAGAGCACCATGACGACAAGCACCACGAAGACGATCACAACGATATCAAATCCACCCAAAACCATCAAAATCTCCCTACTCATTCAACGCACAGTAGCCTAGCCGGGCGCGGAATCACACCCATACACAAAGAGTTGCGCCGTCCGATTTGCGACATCAGGTAAAAAAGGCGTTTTCAGCTGGCGCAGTTTGCCCTAGAGAACCACTCCGAACTAACCGGTCGCAGCCTACCCGGTAAAAACAAGGACACCTGATATGAAAACCATCGTCGTCTGCTCCGGCGGACTGGATTCCGTTTCGCTTGCCTACAGAACGGCCGCAGAGGGATCTCTTCTCGGCCTTCTCTCCTTCGACTACGGTCAGAGGCACAAGAAAGAACTCAATTTTGCCGCCGCATGCGCCACGAGGCTCGGCGTCTGGCACGAGATCATCGACATCAGCGGCATCGGCCGCCACCTGACCGGCTCGGCGCTGACCGACGACATCGCCGTTCCCGATGGCCACTATGCCGAGGAGACGATGAAATCGACCATCGTCCCCAACCGCAATGCCATCATGCTGGCCATTGCCTTCGGCGTCGCGGCGGCCCGCAAGGCCGATGCCGTAGCCGTCGCCGTGCATGGCGGCGATCACTTCATCTATCCGGATTGCCGGCCCAGCTTTATCGACAGCTTCCAGCGGATGCAGACGGAAGCGCTCGACGGCTATGCCGAGGTCACCTTGCTGGCACCCTATGTGACGATCTCCAAGGCCGATATCGTCACCGACGGCGTCAGGCACGGCACGCCCTTTGCCGAGACGTGGTCCTGCTACAAGGGCGGCGAGCGTCATTGCGGGCGCTGCGGCACCTGTGTCGAGCGGCGCGAAGCCTTTGCGCTTGCCGGGGTGGATGATCCCACCGAATACGCGGATCCGGATTTCTGGGTCGGTGCCACGAATAGCTTCCGCGCGACGGAGGTGTAACCCCTTGTTTCGCATCACCAAGGAATTCCACTTCTCGGCCTCGCACCAGCTGACGCGGCTGCCTGCAAACCACCAGTGCGCCCGCCTGCACGGCCACAACTATATCGTCGTGGTCGAGCTCTCGTCGCCCGTTCTCAACGACGACGGCTTCGTGCGCGACTATCATGAGCTCGAGCCGCTGAAGCGGTACATCGACGATAACTTTGACCATCGCCACCTGAACGACGTGCTTGGCCATGACGCAGTAACATCGGAATGCCTGGCGAAGCATTTCTTCGACTGGTGCCGGGCGATCCTGCCGGAGACCTCGGCGGTGCGGGTCAGCGAGACGCCGAAGACCTGGGCGGAATACCGGCCATGACCCGCGACGCCGAAACACCGATCCGCATCAGCGAGATCTTCGGGCCGACGATCCACGGCGAGGGCGTGCTGATCGGCTTGCCCACAGTTTTCGTTCGCACCGGCGGCTGCGATTACCGATGTTCCTGGTGCGACAGCCTTCATGCGGTCGACAGCGCCTTCCGCGATACCTGGGCGGCGATGTCGGTCGACGATATCTGGGGGAAAGTCACTAGACTCTCGGGCAATCGGCCGTTGACGGTATCACTGTCGGGCGGCAATCCCGCCATCCAGCCGCTCGGACCCTTGATCGCGCGTGGACAGGCCGAAGGCTATCGCTTCGCGCTGGAGACGCAGGGCTCTGTCGCCAAGCCCTGGTTTGCCGACCTCGATGTGTTGGTCCTCAGCCCCAAGCCGCCGTCGAGCGGCATGATGGACACGGACTGGGATGCTTTGCAGCTCTGTCTCGATGCTGCGGCTGGCCGGCCGGCGACTGTGTTGAAATTCGTGGTCTTCGACGATGCGGACTATGCCTATGCAAGAGACGCTGCAGCTCGCCATCCGCATCTGCCGGTCTATCTCCAGCCCGGCAATCATACGCCGCCCGGGGGCACGGAAGTGGATGCCGCCATCGATCTCGACGGCATCAACGACCGGATGCTGTGGCTGATCGACAAGGTGACGGCGGACGGCTGGTTTGCCGCCCGCGTGCTGCCGCAGCTCCATGTCATCCTCTGGGGCAACCGGCGCGGGGTCTGAGAGGTCTCAGACCCAGCCCTGCAACTCGCGGCGGATGACCTTTTCCAGAACGTCAATGCCGTCGGCGCTGTCGTTCAGGCATGGGATGTGGGAAAACTTCTCGCCACCGGCGTGTTCGAAGATCTCCTTCGCTTCGCCGGCGATTTCCTCGAGCGTTTCAAGACAATCCGAGACGAAGCCTGGGTTCATCACGGCGATCCGCTTGACGCCTTCCTTGGCCAGCCGCTCGACCGTCTTGTCGGTATAGGGTTGCAGCCATTCCTCGGGGCCGAAGCGCGACTGGAAGGTGATCATCAGCTTCTCCTTGGAGAAGCCGAGGCGTTCGCGCAGCAGCCGCGCCGTCTTCATGCAGGCGCAGTGGTAGGGGTCGCCCTTC
The DNA here is from genome assembly GCF_049472505.1 of Rhizobium sp. HT1-10. NCBI lineage: Bacteria > Pseudomonadati > Pseudomonadota > Alphaproteobacteria > Hyphomicrobiales > Rhizobiaceae > Rhizobium > Rhizobium sp. HT1-10. The sequence goes on from NZ_JBCEBQ010000006.1 coordinate 105,220, forward strand.
TTGAAGTAGGACATCGGGATGCCGTGGAACGAGGTGATGATGATTTCCGGCTCCCAGTCCAGCGTCGCCAGATGGTTTGTCACGGAATTGGCCAGCGCCTCGATATAGGCGGGGTCGTCGTGGTAAGGCGGCACGGTGCGTAGCGCCGGCTGCCAGCGCATCTTCAGGAGCGTCTCGAAGGCCTTGTCGTTGACGGTCGCAGTCGTGGCGGCAGCATATTGCGGATAGAGCGGGAAGAGCAGGATACGGTCGCAGCCGGCGGCCTTCAGCGCGTCGATGCGCGACGCGATCGATGGCTGGCCATAGCGCATGCCCCAGTCGACGACGACGTTGGGCAGGTCCTTCAATGCTTCGTTGAGGCGATCCGACTGGTTGCGCGTGTAGGTGCGCAGATAGCTCTCATCGAGATCCCGGTTCCAGATTTGCTCATAGGCCTTGCCGACCTTGCCCGGACGGACATTCAGCACGATGCCGAACAGGATCGGGTACCACTTCCATCGTGCCCACTCGATGACGCGCCGGTCCATCAGGAACTCGCGCAGATAGCGGCGCATGGACTTGAAGTCGGTGCCATCCGGTGTTCCGAGATTGACGATCAGAACGCCCACCTTGCCGATCGCGATTGTCGGGTGGCCTGCCGGGAGGGCGGAAACGTTTATCGTCATGGCAATGTCCAATCTTTCAAATCTATCACCGTTCTACGCAAGGCCGGGCCAACGGTTCAGATCTCGTAGAAACAAAAGCCGGTCCGGAAAAGCCCGGGCCGGCGATTAACGTGAGACCAATTGTCCTATTTGGCCGGAACCTGCAATTCGCGTCCGACCAGCAACCGGCGCGGGCTGACATGCGGGTTGGCGGCTGCGAGTTTCCGCCAGTCTGCCCCGTCGCCATAGAACGTCCGGGCCAGATCCCAGAGCGTGTCGCCGGCGACGATGACATGGGTGGTCGGCGTTTTGGCGGCAGCGGGAGCAGACGCGGTTGTCGCCTGCGTCGAGGCCGCGGGTGGCGTTGCTGCCGGGGGCGTTGGGGCCGCCGAGGGCGCAGGGGCTGCCGGAGCTGCTGTGGTCGATGCTGCCGGCGGCGGCGTGATCGGAGCAGGCGTGGGCGCGGTTGCTACGGTCGGCTTTTCAGCCGGCTTTTCGCCCGAGGGAGCGATCTGCGTCTCGGTGGGCTTGACCACATCCGGCTGGGCGCCGGAGGCTGCTGCGGCCACCTGCGTCACGCGGCCGTCGAGGTAGGGCTTGTAGGGATTGTGGGCGGCGAGATAGTCGGCGACCACCTGCTCGAGGTCGGGGCCGAAGTCATAGGCATTCTGGCCCTTGGTGGAAAACACGGTGTAGCCATCGCCGCCGGAGCGCATGTAGTTGTTGGAAACGACGCCGTAGGTCTTCTTCGGATCGAGCGGCACGAAGGCGTCGCCTTCCTTGACTTCGACCGAGACGACGCGGCTGCCGGGCGGCTTGGTCTTGTCGAAGGTGTACTTCATGCCCGAGACCTGCGGAAAGCGTCCGGCGCCGTCGGCGATCTGGCTGAGACCATTTTCCAGAGCAGCGACGACATCGGCGCCGGTGAGCTGGAAGGTGGCGACGGTGTTCTGGAACGGCAGCACGGTCAGGACATCGCCCGTCGTGAGATTGCCTGACGGCATCGAGGCGCGCAGGCCGCCGCCGTTCTGGATGGCGATGCTGATGCCTTGCGCCTTGGTGCGGTCGAGAATCGCGTCGGCGACGAGATTGCCCATCGAGCACTCCTGTGCCCGGCAGACTTCGCGCGCGCCCTCGATCGGGCCTTCAGATTTGCCGATGACCTTCTTGCGCATCTCGGCAATTGGCTTGGCCAATTCCTCGACGCGGGCGAGCATGGCCGGATCAGGGGTTACGGACGAATCCAGCAGGATCGGGTCGCCCTTGGCTTCCTTGACCACGCCGTTGTCGTCGAAGGTGACGGCGATATCGCCGAGGTAGCGGCTGTAGGACGCAGCGGTCACCACGGGGACCTTGTAGCCGGCCGGATTGTCGACCATCGTGGGGTAGGGGCCTTCCGCCTTGGGATCTGTGTTCGACAGCAGCGTGTGCGAATGGCCGCCGACAACGACGTCGACGCCGGGGATCTTGGCGATGGCGTCCACGTCACGGTGATAGCCGACATGGGTCAGCGCGATGATCTTGTTGACGCCTTGGGACTTCAGCATGTCGACCTCGGCATTGATCGCCTGGACGTCGTCGGTGACCTTGACATGGGGGCCGGGCGAGGCGAGCGCCGGCGTCTCCGTCGTGACAGCCCCGACGATGCCGATCTTCTGGCCGCCGATGTCGAGAACGACCGATTTCTTGATGCGGTCGCCGAGCTTGGATTCGGAATCGATCACGAGGTTGGCGCCGAGGACGGGGAACTGGACCTTGTCGAGGAAGGGCGCGAGCGCGCTCTCGCCGTCGTCGAATTCGTGGTTGCCGACCGTCATGGCGTCGAATTTCATGGCGTTCAGCAGTTCGACTTCGGCCTGGCCCTTGTAGGTGGTGTAGAACAGGGAGCCCTGGAAATTGTCGCCGGCGTCAAGCAGGATGACGTTCTGGCCTTCAAGCGCCCTGCGGCGGAGGTCGATTTCCGTCTTCAGCCTGGCTGCCCCGCCGAAGCATTCCTTCTTGCTCTCCTCGTCGGCAGAGCAGGTGGCGTCGAATTTGTTGATCGATTCGTCGCGGGAGTGGAAATCGTTGATGTGCAGAATGTTGAGCTGATAGTCGGCAAAGGCCGTGCCGGCGCTGAGCGACATCAGCGTGACGGTCAACAGACCGAACCTGGCGATTTTCCTCATCTCTCTCTCCTGTTTGGCAAAGGCGCACTGCGCGGCAGCCCAACCGTCTCTCCTAGAGCCACTTCATGGCAGACGTACAATGATGGTGTTCGCGCCCGGGTGCAACCTCCCAGCACGCGGCACCTTCGACGTCTATCGGTCGCGCCCATGCAAAAAGCCCGCCGCCTCGGGTAAAGGCAGCGGGCTTTTCATTAACCAGAAACTGACAATCAGACGCCGCCCTGGCCGTCCGAGCCGATATAGGCCAGGCGCAGCATGTTGGTGGCGCCGGGCGTGCCGAGCGGTACACCGGCCGAGATGATGATGCGGTCGCCTGGCTTGCCAAATTCCTCGCCGACAACGATGCGGCAGGCGCGGTTGACCATATCGTCGAGGTCGGTCGCATCGTGGGTGACGACGCAATGCAGTCCCCAGACGACGGACAGGCGGCGAGCCGTCTGGACGCTCGGCGAGAGCGCCAGGATCGGCACGTTCGGGCGTTCGCGCGAGGTGCGCAGGCCCGTACCGCCCGATGACGTGTAGCAGACGATGGCGGTCAGCTTCAGCGTTTCGGCGATCTGGCGGGCGGCCAGCGAAATAGCGTCGGCGCCGGTTGCTTCCGGCTGCGGGCGCTGGGCGTAGATGATGCCCGGATAATGCGGCTCGCGCTCGATGGTGCGGGCGATCGAGGCCATGGTGGAGACGGCTTCGACCGGATAGTCGCCGGAGGCGGATTCGGCCGACAGCATGACGGCATCGGCGCCTTCGAAGACGGCGGTGGCGACGTCGGATACTTCGGCGCGGGTCGGAACCGGGGCCGAGATCATCGATTCCAGCATCTGGGTGGCGACGACCACAGGCTTGCCGGCCTTGCGGCAGGCGCGGATGAGCTGCTTCTGGATGCCGGGAACGGCTTCGAGCGGCATTTCGACGCCGAGGTCGCCACGGGCAACCATCAGGGCGTCGGAGAGTTCGATGATCTCGTCGATCCGCTCCAGAGCCTGGGGCTTTTCGATCTTCGACATCAGGCCAACACGACCGCCGGCGATCTTGCGCACTTCGGTCAGGTCTTCCGGGCGCTGGATGAAGGAGAGGGCAACCCAATCGACATCGTTGACGGCGAGAACGGCGTCGAGGTCGAGGCGGTCCTTGTCGGTCAGAACGCCAGCCGTCAGAATGGTATCAGGCAGGCTGACACCCTTGCGGTCGGAAATGGTGGTGCCAGACACGACCTTGGTGACGATCGTCTTGCCGTCGCAGGCTTCGGCGCGCAGGTAGAGCTTGCCGTCGTCGATCAGCAGGCGGTCGCCGGCCTTGACCGATTCCAGGATTTCCGGATGCGGCAGGAAGACGCGGGTGTTGTCGCCCGGCGTGTCGTTGCCGTCGAGCGTGAACGTCTGGCCGGGGACGAGCGTGACCTTGGTGTCGGCGAACTTGCCGACGCGCAGCTTCGGGCCCTGCAGGTCGGCGAGGATGCCGATCGGCCGGCCGCAGCGGGCTTCGACGGCGCGGATGCGCGAGACCAGGGTGCGCATCATCTCATGGCTGGAATGGCTCATGTTGATGCGGAACAGATCGGCGCCTGCTTCGTGCAGCTTCTGGATCATCGCTTCGTCAGAAGAAGCGGGACCGAGGGTGGCGAGGATTTTGACGTTTCTATTGCGTTTCATCAATTCTGGCTTTCTTGGCTTCCCGGGGTATCGGACAACTGAACCATCCAGCTCGCCTGCCTCCCCGTGTCGTATTCCTTGAATCCCATTTTCTGGTGACCGCGGGCATAGCAGTCCTTGACGCCCTCGATCTTGAACTCGTTTTCAGCCACGCACATTTCAACATTGCCGGTCCAGCGGCCGCCACGGGCAGCATCCTCGGCGTAGAGATAGTAGTAACGCGACTGCAACGGACCTTCGATCAGCGTGGCGCATGTGGTGGCCGGGACCTGCCACCATCCTTCCGTCACCCAACCCTGCTTGGCGCGATAGCCGATGGCGACGCCGACGAGGTTTTGCGTGCCGTTGCAAACGCGGAAATCTGCGAGCGCAACGTTCGGCAGGACAAATGGCGAGGCTGCGGCCAGGGCAAAAAGGGCAAGCTTGACGAGCGGTCTGGACCGCTTAACGAAACTGGGCGCGACTTGGCTGGACACTGCTTCCAATGGGCTCCATGATTATTCGTTCTCCCGTCTTCTTGCGCTGCCGTCCCCGGAATGTCAACGCAATGCTAATCGATTATATTCGTTCACGCCTTTGTCATCGGCGACCCTATTGCCGCCGCGATCGGATGCGAACCTTGCGCCATACCGTCCCGCATGCGATCAAGCAGCGGACTGAAATGAGGCCGGCAGTAATCGCGCATGGATGACTTCAAGGCTTACGAAATCCTAGACGGCAATCGTGACAGCGGCATGGTGATCCTCGGCGATCACGCGATGAATCGACTGCCGCCCCGTTACGATCAGCTCGGCCTACCGGCCGCGGCCTTCGAGCGCCACATCGCTTATGACATCGGTGTCGAGAGCCTCTGCCGAAGCCTTTCCGCAAGGCTTGGCGTGCCGGCTGTGCTCGGCGGCTTTTCGCGACTGCTCATCGACCCGAACCGCGGCGAGGATGACCCGACGCTGATCATGAAGATCTCCGATGGCGCCATCATTCCCGGCAACCATCCGATCTCGGCCGCCGAGTGGGACAACCGCATCGCCAGCTATCACCGGCCCTACCACCAGGCGGTCGGCGAAACCATCGCCAGCGTCGCTGCGGCAAGCGGTAAGGCACCACTGGTGCTGTCGCTGCACTCCTATACGCCGGCCTGGAAGGGCGTGCCCCGGCCATGGCATGCAGCGGTGCTCTGGGATACCGATGATCGCGCCGTGCTGCCATTGCTGTCGATGCTGCGTGCCGAGGGACTGGTCGTCGGCGACAACGAGCCCTATGACGGTGCCCTTCGCGGCGACACGCTCTATCGCCATTGTATGGTTACGGGCATCCCGCACACGCTGCTCGAAGTCCGCCAGGATCTGATCGGTGATGCTGCCGGCGTGGCCGAATGGGCTGACCGGCTGGCGCCCATCTTTGCTGCCATGAACGCTGACCCCGCGCTGCACCGTTACCAGATCTTCCCGTCGCGCACCGGCCCCTATGCATAAGGAGAACATGATGACCGAACTCAGCCAGGAACAGCAGACCGAGTTCGAGGCGGCTGCCTTCCGTCGTCTGGTCGGCCACCTGCGCGAACGCGGCGACGTCCAGAACATCGACCTGATGAACCTCGCCGGCTTCTGCCGCAACTGCCTGTCGAAATGGTATGGGGAGGCGGCCGGCGAAGCCGGGGTGCCGCTCACAAAGGATCAGTCGCGCGAGATCATCTACGGCATGCCCTATGACGCGTGGCAGAGCCTCCACCAGACGGAGGCGACGCCTGTGCAAAAAGCCGCTTTTGAAACCAACAAGCCAAAAGAATAGATCAAGCTTTAGCAAATCGGCTTGACCTCCAGCGCCGTTCGCGGCACGTCATGCCCCGATCAAACCAATCCGTCCGTCCAACGAGCGGCCCCTGCCGTCGACACGGTTGCCGGCCAGCGCCTTGCGTTTTACGGCCCCTTGTCTGTCTATTGAGGAAAGAGATCCATGAGTGAAGTAATGGGCGCAGAGCCGGTCGCGGCTGCCGAACTGAAGCAGTTCATCGAGCGCATCGAGCGTCTGGAAGAAGAAAAGGCCGCCATCAGCGGCGACATCAAGGACGTCATGGGCGAAGCCAAGGGCCGCGGTTACGACACCAAGGCCATCCGCACCATCATCCGCCTGCGCAAGAAGGATGCCAACGAGCGCATGGAAGAAGAAACCATCCTGCAGACCTACATGGCTGCCCTGGGCATGGAATAATCGGTCGTTGCCGCCGGCGGAACGGCCGGCGGCACGCTGCCTGCGAACGACCCAAACAAAAATCCCGCCGGATCGCTCCGGCGGGATTTTTTGTTCAGGCAATCGTTCGGCTATTGCAGCGTGTCGAATTTCTTGACCGGCAGGAAGTTGACCGCGGAGCCGTTGAAGCGTTCCGGATCGATCGCGGCAGTCTGCTGCTTGAAGCCTTCGGTATAGACGGTGGTCGGCTGGGCGCGCAGCTGCTGGCTGACGAAGCGCGGGGCCTTGACGGCGCGGCCGACGGTTTCGAGGCGGGCGTTGCTCAATGCCCAGTGCTCGACCATCTTTTCGGTCAGCTTGGGCTCGGTGCGGACGGTGGCGCGCCCGGCTGTTGCCACGACGGCGTCCTGCTTGCTCGGGCGTCCGCCCTTGGTCGGTATGCCGGCGGCGATGTTGTTTTCGGCGGCGGTTGGGACCTCAAACGCGTCGTAGAAGCGCACACCGCTCGTCGCCGGGGCAATCTTTGTCGGCGGGACCAGTGCTGCCATCTCCATCGGCACGGAGGCCGGTGTCTGGCGCTGAGCAGGACGCTGCATCGGCACGACCTGCGGGGTGGCGGTGGGAACAACCTGCGGCGTCACGGCGGCAATCGCCTGGGCTGCCGGCGGCATCGGCGTTGCGGCCAGTGCCTTCAGCATGTCCTCGTCGGAACGACGCTGATCGAGGGCGGCGACGACGGAGGGCGAAAGCGCGCCCTGATCGGCCGCATCATCCTCGGCTTCGGTATCCGACTGGGCGGATGCAAGGAGGTTTTCAGCCACGGCCGGACGCTCGACAGGAACCGGCACGGAGGTCAGCGGCGAGTCAGCCTGTGAATTCATCGGGTGAGACGATGCGGTCAGCATTTCGGCATCGCCAGGGGCGCGGCGCTGGCCGAGCAGCGACGGCGTCGGCACGCTGAACGAACTCAGGTCGGTATACTGCGAGCCGGAGGCCGCGCCATTGGCGGGCAGGGCTGCAGCCAGGGCATCCTGGGCGGGATTGCGACTTGGCGAAACCAGGGCGGAGGCCACTTCGCTGCCGGCGGTCGTGCCGAAGGAGGGGCGAACGGCCGGGATCGGGGCGTTAAGGCTTGCAACCGCCGTCTGCGGCGCGTCGTCATCCGACGGCTGGACCACGGCCGGAGCCTGCTGGCGCGGAGATGCTGTTGCCGTGGCCGTAGCGGTCGGCGTGCTCTCCGAATCGGAATTGTCTTCGGCCTCGTCGGCTCCACCGCCGCCAAACAGCGTCGCAAAGAAGCCGCGATGCTTGGTCGGAGACGCGCTGGCGATCTGGATGTCGTCGGAGGACATGCGGCGCTTGTAGTCGGCAACCGCCTGTTCATAGCCGGGCAATGGCTTGCCATCGGCCGGGATGTGCATGGTCTTGCCGTTCGGGAACAGGCGGACCAGATCCTGGCGATCCATGCGCGGCCAGGCACGCACGCCGCCTACGTCCATATGGACGAAAGGCGAGCCTGAGGTTGGATAATAGCCGACGCCGCCGGTCTGCAGTTTCATGCCGAGTTCGCGCAGTTTTGTCAGCTTGACGTCGGGAATGTAGAAGTCCATCGCGTTGCCGAGCATATGCTGGCTCTTCTTCGCGACGCCGGTATGGGCGTTGCGGGTGCGCAGCATCTCGTTGGTGTCGGGCGAGCGGAAACCGCAGACGACGTTGATGAATTCATGCGAGCCGCTTTCGCGGTAGACTTCCCAGATGAGGTCGAAGAGGCGCGGGTTCATCTTGGTCGGCTGATTCTTGCGCCAGTCGCGCAGGATGCGGTTCAGCTGTTCCAGACCACGGGGGTCGAACTTGCCGTTGCGCTTGTAGGTGATGACGGCCTTTTCGCCGGTGTGGACGTAGTAGATTTTCAGGCTGCGCGTCTCGCCCTCGGCCTGAGATGGACCCCCGACAAAGACCGGCGTCGAGACCGCGATGGCAACGGCGCCAATGGCTAGAGCCTTGGCCGTCTTCATGCAGATCCGCGAGCACACGGTACGCCAGGTCAAGCTGTTGAGCTTGTTATTTCCATTCAGTTTCTGCAAGTCGATCCCCGTCCGACAGCAAATGCCGCATCACGTTCCAAATGTCTGTCAATTGCGGTCACACGATGGCAAAAATGCCACACATGTTCAACCACTTCTTACATAGTGAACGATGCACTAACAAGAGCTTTACGACCAGTAACCAAATATGCTTGCTCGAACGTTAAGAAATCGATCATGCGGCGTTTTTCTGGGGATCGTCTGGATCGATCCCGTAATCCTTCAGCTTTCGGTAGAGTGTGGAGCGGCCGATACCCAGCTTCCGCGCGACTTGGCTCATCTGGCCGTGATAGAATTTTAGCGCGAAACGAATCAGCTCTTCCTCGACATCGGCCAGTTTGCGGACCTCGCCCGAGGGGCCAGTACTGGCGATCTGATTGTCCGGAATGGAGAATTCCGCCGTTTCATGATGATGCGGTGCCGATGATTCGGCCTCTTGGTCCCGGTCGAAATCGGTCTCGCTGCCGCCGACCAGCGACAGTCCGCCTTCGCCCATCGCCCGGCGAATGATGCCGCCCGAAGCCATTTGCTCGGAGGTGAGGTAACCCGGAAGTTGTGCGGCGATCTGCGGGAAGTCGGCCTCGACGAGGTCGGTGCCGTGGGCCAGTACCACCGCCCGGAAGATCGCGTTTTCCAGCTGGCGGATGTTGCCCGGCCAGTCGTAGGCCGTCAGCAGGGCCATTGCTCCGGCGCTGATGCCGAGCGTGTGACCGACCTTCTGCTCGGCCGAAAACCGCTCGACGAAGACGCGCACCAGATGCGGGATGTCTTCCTTACGGCGGCGCAGGGCCGGTATGGTGATCGGGAAGACGTTGAGGCGGTAGTAGAGGTCCTCGCGGAACCGGCCGGCCTTCACTTCTTCGATGAGGTCCTTGTTGGTGGCCGAGATCAGGCGGACGTTGACTTTGTGGGGAACGCGGGCGCCGATCGTTTCGATTTCGCCCTGTTGGACGGCGCGCAGCAGCTTGACCTGAACCTCGACCGGCAGATCGCCGACCTCGTCGAGGAACAGGGTGCCGCCGTCGGCTTCCATGAACTTGCCGATGTGCCGTTCGGTGGCGCCGGTGAAGGCACCCTTTTCGTGGCCGAAGAGAATGCTCTCGACCAGATTGTGTGGAATGGCGCCGCAGTTGACGGTGATGAACGGTTTGGTGGAGCGGTCGCTGACCGACTGGATGGCGCGGGCGACCAGTTCCTTGCCGACGCCCGATTCGCCCTCGAGCACGACCGGAATGGTCGACTGCGCGGCGCGCTGGGCAAGGTCGATGATCCGCAGCATGGCGGGGCTGGCGGAGATGATGTCGTCCAAGCCGATGGTGCCGGAGCGCATCTTGCGACCGGCACGCGCCTTGGCCTCACGATGGTCGAGCTTGAGAGCGCCCGAGATAGCGCTGGCGATGCGTTCGGGTGAAACCGGCTTGACGACGAAATCGAAGGCGCCGGCGCGCATCGCCTGCACCACGGTTTCGATGCCGCCCTGACCAGTCTGGACGATGACGGGAACGTCGGTGCCCATTTCGTGCAGAGCCGCCAGGAATTCGAGCCCCCCCATCTCCGGCATCATCAGATCGAGCACGATGACGTTGACGCGGCCGCTGTTCTCTTTCAGCACTTCGAGCCCGACCCGACCGTTCTCGGCCAGCAGCGTGGCATAGCCATGCCGCTCGACGGCGTTCTTCAACAGCCGGCGCTGAACGGGGTCGTCCTCGACGATTAGAATCTGGGCGCCGACCTTGGCGTCATTATGTATGGTCATGAGTGCCTCACTTCATGCGAAACTTCACGCGACCTTGCCAGACAGGATTGAACATCCAGTTTTGAGAAATAAACGCATTTTAATCATTGGACGATCAGCGCCGCTGCCGACAGCCGCCTGATTTAGGCGCCAAAATCGCCTTGCCGCCATCGTCCCGGCCCATTAGACACGGCAGATGATGTGCCAGACCAGGAAAAGCAGAGGATAACTGCCCATGAGCCGCCATTCCCTCCACGCCCGTCTTAACCTTTCGGCTGATGTCGGTGTTAAAGCCAATGCCGAAGCAGCGCTCGGCGATCTGCCGGTCTGGAAGCTTGGCGATCTCTACCCCTCGGCGACATCCCCGGCCTTTATCGGCGACCTGGAAAAGGCCGCGACGCTGTCGGTCGCCTTTGCCGAGAAGTGGAAGGGCAAGCTCGGCACCGCCGCCATGGCCACCGGCGATGCCGGCATCGGCGCTGCGCTGCGCGAATACGAAGCGCTGGACGACCTGATGGGGCGGATCGCCTCGTTTGCCGGCCTCACCTATTTCTCCGACACCAGCAGCCCGGCCAACGGCAAGCTCTATGGCGACGTGCAGGCGAAGCTCACGGAATACAGTTCGCACCTGCTGTTTTTCGCGCTGGAACTCAACCGGCTCGACGACGTGCTGATCGACGCCTGCATGCAGAACGATCCGCTGGCCGGCCACTATCGCCCATGGCTTGTCGACCTCCGGCAGGACAAGCCCTACCAGCTCGACGACAAGCTGGAGCAGCTGTTCCTCGAAAAATCGATGACCTCGTCCGCCGCCTTCAATCGGCTGTTCGACGAGACGATGGCCGAGCTGCGCTTCGAGGTTGATGGCGAGATGCTGGCGCTCGAGATGACGCTGAACCTTCTGCAGGACCCCGACACCGCCGTGCGCAAAAAGGCGGCGATGGCACTGACCAAGACCTTCAAGGCCAATCTGCGGGTCTTCACGCTGATCACCAACACGCTCGCCAAGGACAAGGATATTTCCGACCGCTGGCGCGGGTTCAAGGACATCGCCGATTCGCGGCATCTGGCCAACCGGGTCGAGCGCGAGGTGGTCGACGCGCTGGCTGCTGCCGTGCGGGATGCCTATCCGCGGCTGTCGCACCGCTATTACAAGATGAAGGCCAAGTGGCTCGGCATGGAGCAGATGGATTTCTGGGATCGCAACGCGCCGCTGCCGGAAACATCGAATGCGCTGATCCCCTGGGGCGACGCCAAGGAAACGGTGCTGTCGGCCTATAACGACTTCGCCCCCGAGATGGCGGCCATTGCCCGCCGCTTCTTCGATGAGCAGTGGATCGACGCACCGGCACGGGCCGGCAAGGCACCCGGCGCCTTTGCCCATCCGACCGTTCCCTCCGCCCACCCCTACGTGCTGGTCAATTACCTCGGCAAGCCGCGCGACGTGATGACGCTCGCCCATGAGCTCGGCCACGGCGTGCACCAGGTGCTGGCCGGCGGTCAGGGCGCGTTGATGTGCCAGACGCCGCTGACGCTTGCCGAAACCGCCTCCGTCTTCGGCGAGATGCTGACCTTCCGGGCGCTCTTGGAAAAGACCACGGACAAGCGCGAGCGCAAGGCGATGCTCGCCCAGAAGGTCGAGGACATGATCAACACGGTCGTGCGCCAGATCGCCTTCTACGAATTCGAGCGCAAGCTGCACACCGCGCGCAAGGACGGCGAGCTGACGTCGGAGGATATCGGTGCGCTCTGGCTGTCGGTGCAAGAGGAAAGCCTCGGGCCGGCGATCCGCATTTCCGAGGGCTACGAGACCTACTGGACCTACATCCCGCACTTCATCCATTCGCCCTTCTACGTCTATGCCTATGCCTTTGGCGATTGCCTGGTGAACTCGCTCTATGCCGTCTACCAGAAGGCCGAACCGGGCTTCCAGGACAAGTATTTCGAGCTTCTGAAGGCCGGCGGCACCAAGCATCATTCCGAGCTGCTGAAGCCGTTCGGCCTCGATGCCACGGATCCATCGTTCTGGGCGAGGGGGCTTTCGATGATCGAGGGGCTGATCGACGAACTCGAGGCGCTCGACGCGGAGTAGGAGGCACCAAAGCCTGCATGGCCCACGAACCCTCCATCCTGTTTCGCGACGACACGACCGGCGAGGTGATGCTGTTTGCCGAGCCGGTCGACATCATCGTCGCCCATACGGCCGCCGAGGTGCTCGCCGGTCTCGACCGGATGGAGCGGGAGAAGGCGGCGGGCCGGTGGCTGGCGGGGTATATGGCCTATGAGGCCGGCTATGCCTTCGAAGGCAGGCTGGCGCCGCTGATCGATGAGGGTCGCCAGACGCCGTTGATGGTCTTCGGTGTCTTCGATGGTCCGGCCGCGGCGGACCATCCGCTTTCGCAGCCGCTCCAGCGCATGGAGAACGAGGCCTTCCTGACGGAGGCGAGGGCCGCCTGGGATTTTGCGGCCTACAAAGCCCGCTTCGATCGCCTGCACCAGCATATCCGCAAGGGCGATTGCTACCAGGGCAATCTCACTACGCCGGTTACGGCGCGCTGGAACGGCGATCCACGTGCCGCCTTCTGGTCGCTGATCGAGCGCCAGCCGGTCCGATACGGGGCGCTGGTCGATCTCGGCGGGCCGGTCATTCTCTCGCGCTCGCCGGAACTGTTCTTCCGGGTCGATGACCACGGCTGGATCGAAACCCATCCGATGAAGGGCACCGCGCCGCGCGGCGCTTCGCCTTCGGAAGACGCCGACATCATCGAGGCGATGCGCAGCGACGGCAAGACCCAGGCCGAAAACCGGATGATCGTCGATCTGCTACGCAACGACATCTCGCTGATTTCGGAGACGGGCAGCGTCGAGGTTCCGAAACTGTTCGACATCGAGACCTATCCGACCGTCCACCAGATGGTGAGCCACGTGCAGGCAAAGCTGCTGCCGGATCTCTCCATCCGGGACGTCTTTGCCGCGCTGTTTCCCTGCGGCTCGGTCACCGGCGCGCCGAAGCTGTGGGCGATGGAGATCCTGCACGGGCTGGAGGCCGGCCCGCGCGACGCCTATTGCGGCGCCATCGGCATGATTGCGCCCTCCGGCGCCATGCGCTTCTCCGTGGCGATCCGGACCATCACGCTGTTTGCCGATTTCAGGGCGACCTTCAACATCGGCGGCGGCATCGTCTTCGATTCGACCGCCGAGGCCGAATACGAGGAGTGTCTGCTGAAGGCGCGGTTTGCCGTGGGGGATGCATGGATCGTCCGGTAGCGGATTTTTCGCTGATCGAGACCCTGCGCTATGACCCCGGTGCCGGTTTCATCCGATTGCGCCTGCATCTGGCCCGGCTCGAGCGCTCGGCCCGACGGCTGGGCTTTCCGCACCCGAAAGACGTTGCCGCACGCCTTGCCGATGCCGTTGCCGACACCATCGGCCCGCAGCGGGTCCGCCTGACCTTCGATCGCGCCGGCCGGATCGCCGTCACCAGGGCAGACTTCGTGCCGCTCGCCGAGGGCACGGTCTGGCGGGTGCGCGTTGCGCAGACGCGCCTTGATTCCGGCGACACGCTGCTTCGTGCCAAAACCACCCTTCGCGCGGTCTATGAGCGCGCTCGTGCCGAGTTCAGCTCGACCGAGGCCGACGAGGTTCTTCTGCTCAACGAAAGTGATGAGGTCTGCGAGGGGGCGATTACCTCTGTCTTCGTCGACGACGGTTCAGGCCTCCTGCGCACGCCGCCGATTGCCTGCGGCCTATTGGCCGGTGTGTTGCGGAACGAGTTGATTTGCGCGCGCAAGGCGCGGACCGGTCGGCTGGCGCTCGCCGATCTCGCCAACGGGAAGCTGCTTGTCGGCAACTCCCTGCGCGGCTTGATCCCTGCGGTGCTCGTCGCTGACGAGTGAAACGCGAGGCGGAGCGGCGAGAGTTCAGGACCCGCCGGCAACGTTCGATGTCCGAGCCTCAGAAGGAATTGCGTCGCCTGGCATTTTTGCACTATGCATTCTTTCTTGCAGCATCCGATCCAAACGCCGAAAGGGCTTCATGTTCATCCTCTCCCTGACCTATCTGAAGAGCAACGAAGAAGCCGATAAGGTCATGGAGGCGCATATGGCCTGGGTGGCGGAAGGTTATGACAAGGGTTCTTTCCTCGCCTCCGGCCGCAAGGTGCCGCGCACCGGCGGCGTGATCCTTGCCATCGGCGATCGGAGCGAGATCGAGGCCTATGCGGCGGCCGATCCCTTCACCCTGCATGGCGTCGCGAGCTATGAGATCACCGAGATCGGTCTGACAAGGACGGTCGAGGGACTCGAACTACTGAAGCGGTAGGGTCAGCCCTTTATATTGGTTCGAGGCGCAAACTTGCGCCCGTCGAAGATCTCGATGATCTGCAAATCGTTCCCAGCGATGCGATAGATGATCGAGTATGGCGACTGGTTGACTATCAGTCTCCGGACATCTTCAACATGTGTGCCAAAGCCAAGGCGTGGTCGATCTCTTAAGAGATCCACGGCACGCAATAGTCTTGCCGCGACAGAACTGGCCGCTTGGGGATTGTGATCAGCGATGAAGAGGCGAATGGCAACCAGATCCGCGACGGCGGCTTCGGCCCAAACGACGTTCACTGCGCTGTCTTGCGAGTGAGCGGCCTCGGCGCTGAAGTTTCTTCCGCAGTCCCCCAGGAGGTCAGCCAGCTTTTCATCGCCTCATGGGAAACAAATTCGCCGCTCTCGGCAAGGCGGATCGCGTCATCGATGGCCGCGATCTGCCATTCCTGTTGGGCCAGATATGCCTCAAGCGCCTCGGCAGTGATCGAGGTGGCCGAGCGATCGGTTGCTTGAGAAAGGCGATCAAGTCGCCGTTTCGTGTCATCCGAAAGATGTACGAATACCGTATTGTCCGACATGATCCGCTCTCCAAACCCCTAAATCGGAGTTTAACAAACGGCAGATCGTTCGGCAACATGGCCGGAATTTTGTGCGGTGATTAGATGTGGTGGCACTGGCACGGATAGATGATATGAACGCGTCGACCCTTTATTGTGACAGGTTTTTGTGATTAGAGCCCTTCACCCCGCCGTCAAGCACACCTATTGATGAATGATGCACATCGGAGAGCCTTCGCTCTTTGAAGGAGAAAAAGAATGAAGCAAGAAAACTACCCGGTATATGCCGAAATAACCGGCCCGATCGTGATGATCGGCTTTGGCTCCATCGGCCGCGGCACGCTGCCCCTGATCGAGCGCCACTTCAAATTCGACAAGAGCCGGATGGTTGTCATCGACCCGCGTGAACACGAAGGCGACATGGCCATTCTTGCCGAGCACGGCATCCGTCACATCAAGGAATACGTCACCAAGGAAAACTACAAGGAGCTGCTGAAGCCGCTTCTGACCGAAGGCGAAGGCCAGGGCTTCTGCGTCAACCTGTCGGTCGACACCGGCTCGCTCGACCTGATGAAGCTCTGCCGCAAGCTCGATGTTCTCTACATCGACACCGTCGTCGAGCCATGGCTCGGCTTCTATTTCGACAAGAACATGAAGAACGCTGACCGCACCAACTACGCGCTGCGCGAAACCGTTCGCCACGAGAAGAAGAAGAACCCGGGCGGCACCACGGCTGTTTCCACCTGCGGCGCCAATCCGGGCATGGTGTCCTGGTTCGTCAAGCAGGGCCTCGTCAATCTCGCCAACGATCTCGACATCAAGTTCGACGAGCCCGATCAGCACGACCGCGAAGGCTGGGCGAAGCTGATGAAGAAGGTCGGCGTCAAGGGCATCCACATTGCCGAACGCGACACCCAGCTGACCAAGAACCCGAAGCCAATGGACGTCTTCTGGAACACCTGGTCGGTCGAAGGCTTCATCTCGGAAGGCCTGCAGCCGGCCGAACTCGGCTGGGGCACCCATGAAGAATGGATGCCGAAGAACGCCAAGAAGCACAAGAAGGGCTGCCAGGCGGCCATCTACCTCGAGCAGCCCGGCGCCAACACCCGCGTCCGCACCTGGTGCCCGACGCCCGGCCCGCAGTACGGCTTCCTCGTCACCCACAACGAGTCGATCTCGATCGCCGACTACTTCACGGTGAAAGACAAGGACGGCGACGTCTCCTACCGTCCGACCTGCCACTATGCCTATCATCCGGCCAACGACGCTGTCCTGTCGCTGCATGAGATGTTCGGCAACGGCGGCAATGCCCAGCCGGTCATGCACGTTCTCGACGAGAACGAGCTGGTCGACGGCGTCGACGAACTCGGCGTGCTGCTCTATGGCCACGACAAGAACGCCTACTGGTTCGGCTCGCGCCTGTCGCTGGAAGAAACCCGCCGCATCGCGCCGTATCAGAACGCCACCGGCCTGCAGGTGACTTCGGCCGTTCTCGCCGGCATGGTCTGGGCGCTGGAAAATCCGACCGCCGGCATCGTTGAAGCCGACGAGATCGATTACAAGCGCTGCCTCGAAGTGCAGATGCCGTACCTCGGCCCGGTCGAAGGCCACTACACGGACTGGACGCCGCTCACCGGTCGTCCCGGCCTGTTTCCTGAGGACATCGACACCAACGATCCCTGGCAGTTCAAGAACGTTCTCGTTCGTTGATAAGACTGCCTGATTAGCATCTGCAAATGCCCGCACCGACCGTGCGGGCATTTTTGTTACGCCTGAAGGATAAATCCACGGAGACGGAATCCGAGCCTTGCTTTCAAGGGGGTGCCGCTCCATCTTTTTCCAAAGTGTGCGGCAGATGCCGATTCTGAATTTCGGGGAAGTACCATGAAGATCAAAGCAAGCCTTGCCCTCCTAGTCTCGGCCTTGTCGCTCGCATCCTGTATGGATCAGGGTCCGCGCCAGATGCCCATGCAGGTGGCGACCCGCCAGGCGCCGCAGACCGTCGACGGAACCTGGGCCGATCCGAACGGCATCATCTCGACCTTCCAGGGCGGCGGCTTCTCCACCCGCACGACGGATTCCAACCAGCTGCTGGCGTCCGGCACCTACACCAACACAGCCCCGGGTCTCGTCGAGATCAACATGACGTCGCTGGTTCGCAAGACGACGTCGAAGGTCAATTGCGCGTTGGTCAATTCCAACCAGCTGAACTGCACGTCCGATAGCGGTTCGCAGTTCTCTCTCACGCGCCGCGGCTGACGGAACATCGTTCGGCACATATGGCGAGCAGCTCCCGACAGGGAGCTTTGGGTCGGCTGACAGAGGTATTCTCCAACACCTCTGCAGGTCACTTTAGAAATTGAGCCGGTTACCAAACGCCCCTCTTCCTCGCCCTTGTGGCGGAGACCCTTTCAGCTCAAGTCCATGAGCTGAAAGGGTCTTTTGACACGACAGATGTCGTGTCGCTGGATCCCCGCCACAAGGGCAGGGATGAGGGAGCTTAGGATACTGCTCTCGTCTAACAAGCTTCTTCAGGGTTTATCAGCAGTCTCAAAAGCTCCCCTGGCGGGAGCTTTTTGCGTTGTGGGCACCAGGCATCCGGCAGGAAAATTGGAACGAAAGGCGCTCTCTCAGGTTGGGTGATTATGGCAATTTGCCGGCAATGAGAGAAAACCATGACTGATCCCATTATGTACCCCGTGCGGCTGGTCAGGCCGCCGCTCTTCCTTCCCCTCTGGCATTTCGCGGTCGCCTGCTTCATCGGCACGATGATTACCGACATCACCTACTTCCGGACCGCAGAGATCATGTGGGCCGATTTTTCGGCCTGGCTCCTGACCGCCGGCCTGGTTGTCGGCGTGGTGGCAGCGATCCTCTGCCTCGTCGATTTCTTCATCGGCCGCCTCGTTGGCGTCAACAGGCTTTCGGTCGTCTATGTGCTTGGCAACGGCGTTGGCCTCGTCATCGCCTTCTTCAATGCGCTGATCCATAGCCGGGATGCCTGGACCTCGGTGGTTCCGATGGGCCTCGTCCTTTCTGCCGCAACCCTTGTCGTTCTGATCCTGGGTGGAGTGATGGGCCGCGCTGCGGTCTATCGTCGTGACCTTGGAGTCGTCGAATGAACCGTACCATGATGTCCCCCGTGACTATCCGCCGCTCGCTCGCCCTGGCGCTGGCAGGCTCCTCGATGCTCGTGCTTGCCAGCTGCGGCGACGAGCCCGAGCCGACCAACGAAATCGGCGCCAATCCGCCGCTGCCGGCCCAGTCCCAGTACCTCGTGCCGCCGATGCATATCGCCCCTGTCGTCGGCTGGAAGAAGGATGAGACGCCGACCGTGCCCGAGGGCATGAAAATTCAGGCGATGGCGTCCGGCCTCGTGCATCCGCGCCAGCCTTATGTGCTTCCGAACGGTGACGTCCTGGTGGTGGAATCCGTCGCGCCGCCGGCAGCCTCGATCAAGCGCCCCAAGGACCTCATCATGGGCTGGGTCCAATCCTTCGCAACGGCAAGCCCGCCGCAGGAAGCCAGCAATCGCATCACGCTGTTGCGCGATGCGGACGGCGACGGTGTCGCTGAAGTCCGCGAGGTGTTCCTCGATAAGCTGAATTCGCCCTTCGGCGTGGCGTTGGTCGGCAACGATCTCTACGTCGCCAATACAGATGCGATCATGCGGTTTCCCTATACGCCGGGCGCTACGAAGATCACCGAGCCGGGTGTGAAACTCGTCGACCTGCCGGGCGGCCCGATCGACCATCACTGGACGAAGAGCATGGTTGCCAGCGCTGACGGCAAACTCCTCTATGTCGGCGTCGGCTCCAACAGCAACATCACCGAGAATGGCATCGGGGCCGAAAAGGACCGCGCTGCGATCTGGGAAGTCGACCGGGAAACAGGCCGTTCGCGCCTCTTCGCAACGGGCCTGCGCAACCCGAACGGGCTGACTTTCGAGCCGCAGACCCAAGCGCTGTGGGCCGTCATCAACGAGCGCGACGAGCTCGGCCCGAACCTGGTGCCTGACTACATGACCTCGGTGAAGGACGGCGCCTTCTATGGCTGGCCCTACAGCTATTACGGCCAGAACGTCGATCCCCGCGTCATGCCGCAGCGGCCCGACCTGGTCGAGAAGGCTGTCATTCCCGATTACGCGCTGAGCTCGCACGTCGCACCGCTCGGCATGGTGTTCTACACCGGCAGTAACCTGCCGGCGGCCTATCAGGGCGGCGCTTTCGTGGGCGAGCATGGCAGCTGGAACCGCAAGACCTTCAACGGCTACAAGGTGGTCTTCATTCCCTTCGCCGACGGTCGCCCCAACGGCAAGCCGCAGGACGTCGTCACCGGCTTCATGGGTGCGGACGACAAGACACGCGGCCGCCCGGTCGGCTTGGCAGTCGACAAGACCGGCGGCCTGCTGATTGCCGACGATGCCGGCAATTCCCTCTGGCGTGTGTCGGCCAAGTAGGCGGATTGTGCGTTTATACATTGCGGGGCCCGGTGCTGAAAAGCATCGGGCTTCTTAGACTGCTGACAAATTCTAAAGAGGCTTGTTTGACGAGAGCGATACCCCGTTCTCCCTCATCCTCGCCCTTGTGGCGGGAATCCAGCGAAACGACGTCTGTCGGGTCAAAAGACTCTTTCAGCTCAAGGACTTGAGCTGGCTAGATCCCCGCCATAAGGGCGAGGATGAGGGGAGTTTCGCAACCGGATCAATTTTCCAAGTGACCTGCGGAGTTGTTTGGTAATACCTTTGTCAGCAGTTGCGGGGCCGGTGCGACAAACATCGGGCTTCGCTACGTTTGCGGGCATGGCGATGGGCACGCCGGTCAGCGGTTCAGCGAACGCAGGAAGACCTCGTCATCGACATTGCCGCCGGAGGCGACTGCGATCACGGTATCGCCGGCAATTTCGTCACGGCGGAACAGAGCTGCGGCGAGGGCGACCGCGCCGCCGGGCTCGACCACCAGCTTGAGGCGGGTGAAGGCAAGCGCCACGGCTTCCATGGCTTCGTCGTCGGAGACCACCAGGCCCGGGCCGCAGAGGCGCTGCATGATCGGGAAGGTGATGGTGCCGGGTTGCGGCGTAATGATCGCGTCGCAGACAGAGCCCTGGAGGGTTGCGTTGCGCTCGATCTGGCCTGAGGCAAGCGAGCGGGTTGCGTCGTCGAAGCCCTGGGGTTCGCAGGGCCGGACCCGCATCGATGGCGCCCGCGCTTCCAGCGCCAGGGCGATGCCGGAGGTCAGGCCGCCGCCGCCGCAGGGTACCAGCACGTCGGCAGCTTCTATATTTTCCTCGCGGGCCTGGTCGGCGATCTCGAGGCCGGTCGTCGCCTGTCCGGCGATAACCATGGGTTCGTCGTAGGGCCGGATCAGCGTCAGGCCGCGCTCCGCCGAGAGCCGCGCGCCGATCTCGTCGCGATTGCCGCTGGCCCGGTCATAGAGCACGACCTCGCCACCGAAGGCGCGGGTGTTGTCGATCTTCAGCTTCGGGGCATCCGACGGCATGATGATGACGCAGGGAATGCCATGCATGCGGGCGGCAAGGGCGACGCCCTGGGCATGGTTGCCGGAGGAGAAGGCGATGACCCCACGGCTGCGGGCCTCCGGCTCGAGCGCCGAGATCGCCGACCAGCCGCCGCGAAACTTGAAGGAGCCGGTGTGCTGCAGGCACTCGGCCTTGACGAACAGACGCCGCCCGGCGATTTCGTCGAGGAAGGGCGAAGACAGCAGCGGCGTCCGCCGCGCCCTGCCGGACAGCCGGACGCGGGCAGCTTCGATCATTGCGATATCGACCATGGGTGACCTCTGTTGAAGGAAGAGCACCTCCTGCATAGTTCGTTCGCCTGTCGCGCAAAACAACGACATTGTCCCGGTGACAGAATTTCGCGCTGACAGAAGGACTATGGTTTCATCCGTGCTCCGGTAGCGACAGGTGCCCGAGGCGATAGGCGAGGGTGCCAGCGTCCAGCGCCTGCTGGGGCAGGTCCTTCCACAGGCGAAAGCGGAGCCGCTTCCAGCCCGTGGGATCGCAGGCGGAGACCGAGGCGAGGGCACCGCCGGTTTCGGTATCGGCCAGGGCCGCTGCGCTGTTTTGCGCGCGCGCTACGCCGAGATCCGCACCGGGGCCGATGTCGGTCACATCTCTGGTGGCGAAGCGGGCCTCACGGATATCCTTGGCGATTGCCGTCTGCCAAGAAATCCAGGTCTTCACCTGTGGTCGGCCGAAGGCCGCGCTGACTCCGGCAAAGCCCGGGCCGCAGAGAAAGTCGTTCAGGCCGCCGCCGTCCTGCCAGACATAGAAGGGCGCATAGAGATTGTCGCGCGATCCCGTCACCGGATCGCCTTTGCGGGCGGTCAGATAGGCCTTGAAGACGAGGCCCGGGAAGTCGTCGAGCAGAGGACCCTTGTCGCGGATCCTGGCATCGACGATGTCCATGTCGTAGTCGGCGGGGAGGGGGAAGCTGTACTGCATGGCGATCATTGGATTTATCCGGTGTTGTCGGGTACTTGCTGGCTGTGGGTGAACTTTGCACCTTTATCGCAGAGTTTCATTGTCCCGATAATCAGATATAACTGCGCCGACATTCCTGAAAAACTGGATGATGCCATGGGTACGACCGTTTTCGACCTCGACGTCCTCAGAAGCTTCGTCGCCGGCATAAAGCTCGGCACGCTCGCGAGGGCGGCTGACCATGTCGGTCGGTCGACTTCCGCCGTCAGTGCCCAGATCAAGAAGCTCGAGGACCAGGTGGGGCGGCCAATCTTTCGCAAGGCGGGTCGTGGACTGGCGCTGACGGAAGCCGGCGAGACGATGTTCGTCTATGCGCAGCGTTTGCTGACGCTCAACGACGAGGCGTTGACGGCGGTCCAGGGTGTTGAGCTCGAGGGCTGGGTGCGGCTTGGCCTGCAGGAGGATTTTGGCGAGGCGCTGCTGCCTGAGGTGCTCGGACGCTTCGCCCGCGCCCATCCGAAGGTGAGGATAGAGGCACGGGTGGTGCGCAACGCGGAATTGATGGAGCGGGTGAGATCGGGGCAGCTGGATCTGGCGCTGGCCTGGGGCAATGGCGATCGCACGGATCACTGCACGCTGGTGGGCGCGGTGCCAATGTGCTGGGTGGGGCCGCGTGAGGGGCGTGTCGGCTGGACGACCGACAGCGTTGAGCCGATGCCGCTTGCGACGCTGGAGGCGCCCTGTCTGTTGCGCTCTGCGGCCACGAAGTCGCTTGAACAAGCCGGAGTCGGCTGGCGCATTGCATTCGTCAGTCCCAGTCTCAGCGGTTTGTGGGCTGCGACGGCGGCGGGGCTGGGGATCACCGTGCGCACGCCGCTTGGCCTGCCCGCGACGGTGCGGCCTTTGTCATCAGGCGAACTCGGCCTGCCACCCTTGCCAAGCCTCGAACTCCTTCTGCACCGGGCGGCGTCGAAACAAAGCCCCGCGACAGAGCGCCTGGCCAAAATCATCCTGGAAGCCTTGCATCCGTCGCTTGCGGCCATCAGGCACGGCACGGACGAAAAGGAGCTTACGATCGGAGGAAGTTAAGGTTCCGATTTTTCCAGCATATGGGCAATCCGCATCTCCGCCTGTCGCCCCATCTCCCGCAAGTCCTGCGGCATCCCAGCCAGCTGCTCAATCGCTGCTATGGCGACGTCGTTGGCGATGTAATCGGGCTTGTGGCCGAGGTTGTGGATGGTGATCAGTTCGGCGCCTGTGATGTCGCGCTCGAGGCCGATCGAGTGCAGTTCGGCCAGCACCACGTCGTCGCGGTCGCCGGTTATGATGACGGTGGGAGCCGTGATCTCGCGGTAGCGCGGGGCTTCGCGGGTGACGTAGCCGAGCAGGTTGACGACGTCGCGGGCGTTGTTGCGGAAGACGGTCGGGCGCAGCACCAGGGCCGGTGCGGTTTTCTCGACGTAGCCGTCGGGCCTCGGGTCCGGGCTGAAAACGCCGACGGTGCCGCGCTCCAGCTTCCTCAGGCCGGCAGGAATCACCAGCAGGTTGGCGAACAGCCAACCGATGACCGGCATCGCGGCCAGCGTATAGTGCCAATCGACGCCGCCGGGCCAGGGGTGGGTGGCGGGGGCGAGGAACAGCAGGGCGGCTGTCTTCTGCGGGTGGCGGACGGCGAAGGCGGCGGCAATCGCGCCGCCGAAGGAGTGGCCGACGATGATGGCCGGGCCGATCCCAAGCCTGTCCATCAGCGCCGCGATGGCATCGGCTTGTCCCGAGGGGAACCCATTGTCCGGGCCGCCGCGTTCGGAATAGCCGTGGCCGGGGCGGTCGACGAAGAGCATTTCGGCACGGCCCTCGAGGGGGTCTCTGAAGGCATGCATCTGGTCGCGCAGATTGCCGCTGGCGCCGTGGATGAAGACGAGCGGCGGCAGGTCGGCGCCCGGAGGGCGGGGAAGGTAAAGCGCATTGATTCGCATGCCGCCGATGTCGGTCAGGGTGCCGATGTTCGGGTATCGCTTCTCGATGGTGCGGACTTTTGCGGCTGTATAGGCGAAGGCGAGCGCAATGAGCGAGGCCAGCAGGATAAGGACAATCAGCATCGACAGGCGACCCGTGGGATGCCCGACGTCGGATCGCCGGGCTTATTGCCTTCATACGTTCCGGGGAGCAAATCGGTTGCCTGTCACGTCCGCGTGCCGGCCAGTTTCTCGGTCAGTTGATCGACCTGCTGCTGGGCGGCGCGGCTGGCGGGGTAGATGGCGAGGAATCGCTGCCAGATTTCCAGCGCCTGCTGGTCCTTGCCGTTTTCGCTGAAGATCGCGGCCATGCCGGCAAGCGCCCCGAAATGGCGGGGTTCTATGCGCAGCACCTGTTCGATATCGGCCATGGATTTGTTGTAGTCGCCGAGCGCGTAGTTCAGCGTCGCGCGCTGATTCCAGCCGTCGACATAGCGCGGCTGCAGGGCGATGACCTGATCGAGAAAATCGAATGCCGCGGCGTTGCGCTTCTCGGCGATGGCCTTGCCGGCCCATTGCATCAAGAGATCGACCGTCGCGCTGCCGGATTGCGACCATTCGATCTTAATCTGATTGGCGATGGAGGCGGCCTGGTCGGGATCGTGCTGGCGGCGGAGCGCGGTGAACAGCGCGTCGAGGCGCTTTTCCGGGGACGCTGCCGGGTCCTGCTGCTCGACAATCCGTGTGTCTTCGGCCGCAGCCACTTGTGGCGCGACAATTGCGAGCATCAGCGGAATAAAAAGGCGCAAGGCAAAAACGAGCATGGCGGGCATAGTAGCCCGCCAGCGCCGGATATCAAAACGAATTTGCTTGCGCGTCATGCCGACCGAAATCCGGTCTTTGTCCCATGCGCGCGAGATCCGCAGCGCAATGGGCAAGCAAACCGCATCGCGTCAATCAGCCCTGACGAGCCTTGAAGCGTGGGTTCAGCTTGTTGATGATGTAGACGCGGCCCTTGCGACGGACGAGACGGTTGTCGCGGTGACGAGCCTTGAGCGACTTGAGCGAATTCTTGATCTTCATTTTTTCGATCCGCGAGGTTTTAGGGGGAATGTCACATTCGCCCGTATCTTTTAACAATCAAAAGCGCGCTCGTGGCGCGCTCTTTTAGGGTGGGGAGCAAATACCGTGTCGCTTCGGCCGTGTCAACCGACTATCCGGGGTTTTTCCCGTCGCAATCGGCCCCTCCCGGACTAAAGAAGGGTCGTGACATGACCCATCTTGCGACCGGGCCGGGCTTCTGTCTTACCGTAGAGATGAACAAGGGTGTTGTCGCGGGCCAGCCAGTCCGGCACCGAGTGAATGTCGTCGCCGATCAGGTTCTGCATGACGCACGCTGCGTGGCGGGCGGGATTGCCGAGCGGCAGTCCGGCAACGGCGCGGATATGTTGCTCGAACTGCGAGATGACGCAGGCCGCCTCCGTCCAGTGGCCGGAATTGTGCACGCGCGGCGCCATTTCGTTGGCGATCAGGCCACCGTCCGGCAGCACGAAGAACTCGATGCCGATGACGCCGACGTAGTCGAGTGCGGTGAGGATGGTTTCCGCTGCCGAGGCCGCCGCCGCCGCCGTGTCTGGCCACAGGTTGGCGGGCAGGGTGGAAGTGTGCAGGATGCCGGCGCGATGGACGTTCTCAGCCGGGTCGTAGCTCCTGATCGATCCTTCCGGATTGCGGGCAGCGATGATCGAGATTTCGCGCTCGAAGGGCACGAAGCTCTCGAGAATCAGGGGGACGTTGCCCAGTGCGGCATAACCACCCTCCGTGCTGTCTGCGAGCGAGCGGTAGACGCGCTGTCCCTTGCCGTCATAGCCGAGCCGGCGCGTCTTCAGCACGCCCTGGCCGCCGAAATCGGCAATGCCCGCGTCGAGGTCCGCCTGGCTGTCGACGGCATGGAAGCGCGCCGTCGGGACGCCGCATTCGTTGAGGAACTGCTTTTCCGTCAGCCGGTCCTGCGCCATCTCGAGCGCTTTCGGCGGCGGGTAGACGGCGACGCTGCGCGCCAGCAGTTCGGCGGCAGACACGGGGACGTTTTCGAATTCGTAGGTCACGACATCGCAGGCGGAGGCCAGCTCCGCCAGTGCTGCCGGGTCGTCATAGGCAGCAATGATCTGGCGGTTCGCCACCTGTGCCGCCGGGCAATCGGCCTGCGGCTCAAGGATGATGGTCTGGAAGTTCAGCCGTGCTGCGGCCATGGCGAGCATGCGGCCGAGCTGGCCGCCGCCGATGATGCCGATCGTTCTTGCCGTCATAGGTCATCCATCGGGTATTCAGCCACGGCAGCGCTCTGGGCCGCCCGCCATTCTTCCAGTCGGTCGGCGATATCGTCGTCGCTGAGGGCAAGCACGGCGGCTGCCAGCAGAGCCGCATTGACGGCGCCGGCGCGACCGATGGCGAGGGTGCCGACCGGAATGCCGGCAGGCATCTGGACGATCGACAGAAGACTGTCCTGGCCGGACATCGCCTTCGACTGCACGGGCACGCCGAAGACCGGCAGCGAGGTCATCGAGGCTGCCATGCCGGGAAGGTGAGCCGCGCCGCCGGCGCCGGCGATGATGATCTTGAAGCCTTCGTCGCGCGCGCCCTTGGCAAAGCGCACCAGCCGGTCCGGCGTGCGATGGGCGGAGATGATTCGCGCGTCATAGGTAATGTCGAGCGCTTCCAGCGTGTCGGCCGCGTTCTTCATGGTTTCCCAGTCGGACTGACTGCCCATGATGATGGCGACAGGCGGTCTTTCTGTCATGGCAACGCGTCCCTTCAAGCTGTGATATCCGGAATGATCTGGTCTTCCAGCTTGGTCAGCTTGTCCTTGATGACCAGCTTCTTCTTTTTCATCCGCTGCACGCGCAGCTGATCGCATCCCACTTCGATCATCGCGTTGATGGCAGCGTCGAAATCCTCATGTTCCTGGCGCAGTCGCGCCACGATGAGCCTGACATCGGCCTGGTCCTGATCGGGCATGGTGTTCGTCCCCAGTCGTAATCACGCGGAATCCTTTGGATGCCACGGGTGAATTGCGCAAGCTCCTATCACCAAATAACGGTAACGGGAAGTTATCCTTGACCATGAATTTGCCGCTTACAAGTCACTTTTTGGCCTTCGACATTGATGAATTAGTATGTCACACTATTGTCGTTAAAGCCTAGAACTCCAGCGATGGATGGCTGGGGAAGGCAAGCAGAAGGAAGGTCAAATGACTGTTCAAGCTCATCTTGAATCGCTCCAGAAAAAGCATGTCGCCCTCGAAGAGAAGTTGCACTCCGCAATGACTTCCCCTTCCGTGGATGACCGTGAAATTGCGGACATCAAGCGAATGAAGCTGAAAATCAAAGACCAGATCCAGCGTATCGCCACATCGGTACATTGAGTTAGCAAGACACGGTTGCCGCGTTTCGCGCAAACGTTCCGTGGACTTCAGGCAGACGGCCTGCGCCTCCCGGGATGCGGCACCGAACACAGAACTGGCATAGTGTCGCGCCGACTTCGTTCGTGAGGAGTGGGAGTTGGCGCCGACATTCGGTTCTAAGCGGCAGGTCGCTTTTGTTTTGACCAATCGTTCCAGTCGGTCGTTTTCGAAACCCAGCCTGCTTCGGCTGGGTTTTGTTATTTAGCCCGGCTGACGGTGCTATCGTTTTCCGGCGAACTCCCCTTGTCAGTCGGCGCCAACGGATTTACTCACAGGTCGAAGTGCCGGACGTTGTCTTCCGGTTGGATGCGCCGAATAGGAATCCTGCATGACCTTGCCCCCAAGCCGTTGCCGTCTGGTGCTGATCGTGCCCGATATGGCCGATGTTGCCGAACAGCACGCGCTCGTCGCAAAAGCCCTTGAGGGAGGCGATGTCGCCTCGGTGATCATCCCGCAATATGGGATGAACGAATTCGACTTCCAGAAATCGGCGGAAAAGCTGGTGCCGGTGGTGCAGGCTGCCGGTGCGGCGGCGCTGATCGCCGGCGATAGCCGCGTTGCGGCCCGTGCCAAGGCCGACGGTCTGCATGTCGCGGGCGGTATCGATGAGTTTACCGAGGCGATGGAGAAGCAGTCGGCGAGCTTCATGGTCGGCGGCGGTATCGCCAAGGACCGCCACACGGCTCTCGAAATCGGCGAGTTGAGACCAGACTACGTCTTCTTCGGCAAGCTCGACGGAGATTTCAAGCCCGAGGCGCATCCGAAGAATGTCGATCTCGGCGAGTGGTGGGCATCGATGATCGAGATCCCCTGCATCGTCATGGGTGGGACCGACCCGAACTCGGCGCTCGACGTGGCGCTTTCCGGCGTCGAATTCGTGGCGCTGAGATCGGCCGTCTTTGCCGACCCGGCCGCTGTATCCTCGGTAGTTTCCGCCGTGAATGCTCTGCTGGACGAAAAAGCGCCACGGTTTGAAGATTGATAGCAATCCATGTCGCTTTCGCCCCGCTATCATCCGTCCATGCTGTTCATGGCTTTCCTCACCGGATTTGCCGCGCTTCCCTTGTCGGCGAGCGCGCAGAGCGCGGCTGACGGTGTTGCCAACTCTCCCAATGTCGGCAGCTTTCGCACCGATCATATCGAGCCATCGAACGAGCCGAAACCCGAGCCTTTCAAGAAGGGGGGGGCCGTAAAGCCTTTGCAGCCCAACGCCGAAGAGCCGAAACCTTCCGGCGGCATCGGCGTGCTCGATCGGATGGGTGTCGGCCTGCCGGCGCTGCCGGCGGAAAAGCCCTATACCGGCGTTGTCGACGAAGCCTATGGCGCCTTTCAGCGCGGCTTCTATCTGACGGCCTTCCAGAAGGCACTTCCGCGCGCGCAGCTTGGCGATCCGGCGGCGCAAACCTTGATCGCCGAATTGCTGTCGCAGGGCCTTGGCGTCCGCCGCGATCCGAAGAACGCCGCCTTCTGGTACGGCAAGGCGGCAGAGGGCGGCAATCCGACGGCCATGTTCAAGTTTGCCCTCGCGCAAATGGAAGGGCGCGACGTGCCCCGCGACCGCAAGTCGGCGGACCAGTGGATGAAGAAGGCGGCCGATGCCGGCGAGCCCACGGCGCAGTTCAACTGGGGCCAGAGCCTGACCGCCGACAATGCCGGCGTCAAAGGGCTGGAGATGGCGCTGCCCTATTACGAAAAATCTGCCGCGCAGGGCATCGCCGATGCGCAATATGCAGTTTCGCAGATCTACATCAGTCTCGAGAGCGTCCCGGCCGAGAAGAAGCAGCAGGCTCGGCTGTGGCTGGCACGCGCCGCCAACGCCGGCTTCGACACCGCCCAGCTCGACATGGGAATCTGGCTGGTCAACGGTATCGGCGGCAAGGCCAACCTCGAGGAAGGCTTCAAGTGGATGAAGGTTGCCGCCTATCGCGGCAACGTGGTGGCGCAAAACAAGCTCGCCCACCTTTATATCAATGCGCTGGGCACGCCGCAGGATCCGGTCGAAGCCGCCAAGTGGTACGTCATTTCGCGCAGGGCCGGCCTCAAGGATCCGGAGCTCGAGGACTTCTATCTCGGCATCGAGGACGACCAGCAGAAGGCGGCGATCGACGCTGCCAACAAGTTCCGCCGCGCCCGCTAGGGAGCGGTATTTCCGCTTAGAACAACGCGTCCTCGAACAGGTCTTCGTCGCTTGTGGCCGCCACGGTTTCCACGGCATGCAGGGTTGCGCCTGTCGGGGCTGGCAGAATGTCGCTGTGGACGTTTCGCTCCTGTGCCATCGTATAGACTTTCATGATACGGGCGGCGAGCGGCGCGATGATGTCGGCGAGATCGCCGGCCTCGGACTGGTGCGGACCTGCCAGCTCGCTGAGGGTGTCGGCGCAACTGGCGAGGGTCTCTCCCAGGTCGTTCTGGAAATCGAGCTTGCTCAGCGACAGGCTGATCTTGGTGGCGACCTCCCGACCATGCTCGGACAGGATGGCCAATTCCTGGTCCATCAGGTTGGCGCCGGCGCGGATGTTTCCGACCGCGTCCGCCAGGCGTTTGTCCAGACGGCCTGCGGCTGCTTCATGGGTCGAGGCGACGCCGTTGCCGGCTGTTTCCAGGTGGCCGAGGCCGGTCACAAGGCAGTCGGCTGAATCATCGAGCTTGGCGGCGAAAATCCGGAGTTCGGCCGTGATGACGTTGATCGAGCGGCCTTCTTCACCCATGCGGCTGCAGCGCAGGTTGGTGTTGAGCGCCATGTAGTGGATGTCGGTCTTGACCGCGCGAATACTGGCAATGCTCTTCAAAAGGTTCGACGTCGTGTCGAGTGTCGACTGGCTGATGCGATTTGTGTGCAATCTGGCCGTCTCGACATCCTTGACGATGACGAGCGCGGTGGAGACGCTGTCTTCCAGGGCCCGCATGAAATTGCCGTCGGTCTCTTCGCCGGCACCGTTCATTTCATCCCGCAACTTGAGGATTTCCTGCGTGTCGTGGCTGAAGCTGGTGATCGTCTGGACGACATTGCGGGATTCTCGCTGAAAGTCCTCGACCATGTCGCGCATCTGGGCCGCCGTCAGATGGTGGATGAGGTTCTCGATGCGCGAGCGGGCGTTGCTGCTCAAAGCGCGACCTTCGTCGCTGGCGAAGAATTCTTCCAGGAAGGTGAAGGCACTTTGCACATGCTCGATGCGCTGGCGGGTGATATCGCCGATCTGCAGCGCTGAAAGGGTGGAGGCCACCTTGTTCTGCACGCCACGGGCGATGGCACTGACCTGGCTTGCGATCGCCGCGAGGTCCTTGCGGTGGCCCGCGATCGTCTTTGCATCCTCCTCCAAGGCCGCAACGACCTTGGGGATGGTTATCTCATATCCCTTGGCGGTCTTGGCGCCGACGTTCATCGCCACCTTCAGGTCGCGTTCGAGTGATGTCAGCTGGTCGGCAAAACCGTTGACCTCGTTGGTGCCCGACTGAATGCGCTCGAGGATTTCCTGAGCGAAGCCGCCGAACTCGGCGATGCCAGCCCCGGTAATCTTGACGGTGATCGCGAAGGTCCGCAGGTACCGCATCGTCTCCTGCATGTCGGCCACATGGGTGCTGAGGGCGGCGCCGGCATTAGAGAGGACGGCGAAATTTTCCTGGCGCCGCGTCTCCAACTGGGGCAGGTCGACCAGGGTCCGGACGGTCTGCAGAAGGTCGGCGGTCGTGTCGGTCGATCCCTCGCTGTCGAGCGACTTGGTGAGCCGGTCGAGCGACGCCATGAGCTGGTTGATGACCTCCAGCACCGAAACAAGGACCGCGCCGCCTTCCAGGAAGCGCGATTCCACTTGCGTTCGGGCTGTCTCCAAGGTGTCACGGACGTCGGTCGCCGGCATCCGGAGATTGCCATGCGCCAGAGCTGTTCCACTTGCCATCGTTGTTCCTTTACTTGGATCGCCTCGTCTTGAGACAGAAGTTAGACTCAAGGTCGGAAAGTTCCGGTAAATTTCGACGACTCGTCTGCGTTGTAGCGACCCCTATCGCCTACTAACGTTAACGATTGGTCGGCAATGACGTGCGCATTTGACTCACTGCATCCTAAAGTTTTGAATGAACTCACATTTATCCGTTTATCTATTTTTCGCCACAATTTCTGCCAGGTAAGAAATCGTACCTCCGGGACTCGCTGTAATTGTGTTCCGGTGCAACCCGGGTTTACGGCCTGTTAAGGCTGCCATGAGATTCCTCTACTGACGAGTTAATACTTATCGATACAGGAGGCGATCTTGTCAGCAGATACCGAGTATAACTGCGTTGTGCAGCTTCCTAGTTCTTTGATGATCAAGAATATATCAGAAGTACACAGCGAGATTTCTCTGCGCATGGCGGAAGGCTCCGATTTAACGCTTGATATTCCATCGGATGCCGAGGTCGATCTGAGCTTCGTCCAGCTGGTCGAAGCAGCGCGCATGGATGCGCGGGCTGCAGGCAAGACATTGCACCTGGCGCAACCTGCGACGGGTTCGGTTTTGAAGGTCTTGAAGCGGGGTGGCTTCATCGATTCACAGTCCGCGGAAGATGCGGCGTTCTGGTTACATAGTGAGGTACAGGTATGACTGCGAACATTTTAACGGTTGACGACTCCGCCAGCATTCGAATGACCACCAAAATCTCCCTTTCCAACGCCGGCTATACGGTCACCGAAGCCGTCGATGGCTCTGATGGACTGGCCAAGGCAAAGGGCGGCGCTTTCGACCTCATCATCACGGACCTCAACATGCCTGTCATGGATGGGCTGACGATGATCGAGGAACTGCGCAAGCTGCCTGAACATATGGGCGTACCGATCATCTTCCTGACCACGGAATCGGATGCCGACCTGAAGGCGCGTGCCAAGGCGGCCGGCGCCACCGGTTGGCTGACCAAGCCCTTCGACCCTGAAAACCTTATCAAGATAACCCGCAAGGTGCTCGGCAGATGAACACACTCGATCCAGTCGCCGTCTTTCGTGTCGAAGCTGCCGAAGTCTTCGAGCAGATCGAAAGCGGCCTTCTCGACCTAACGCACAGGCTTGACGACAAGGCGCAGATCGACGCGGTGTTTCGCGGCCTGCACACGTTGAAGGGCTCCGGGGCCATGTTCGGCTTCGATGCGCTCGCGGCCTTCACCCACCACTGCGAAACCGCCTTCGATCGCGTCCGCAAGGGCGAGGTACCGGCGACGGCCGAGTTGGTTGCGGCGGTCTTGGCGGCGCAGGATCACATGCGGGCCCTCGTCGAGACACCGAACGGCGACCACCAGGCTGCGGGCGAACGCCTCCTTGCGGTGTTGCGCGCCGCTGTCGACGGCAGCCCGGCGGCCTCCGCCATGCCGATTGCGGCGGCACAAATCGCGACACCAGCTGCAGCCCCAGCCGTGATGCCTTCCAAGGCCCTAAACCGCTGGCGCATCCGCTTCAGCCTGCCGCACAATGCCATGATCAACGGCACCAACCCACTCGGCCTGCTGGACGAATTGCGCGAACTCGGTGAATGCACCATCGTTGCCAATACTGCAGCCATCCCGCCGCTCGACATTCTGGTGCCGACGGAACTGCATCTCTCCTGGGAGGTGCTTCTGACTTCCGATCAGCCGCGCTCGGCTATCGATGACGTGTTCATCTTCGTCATGGACGACATGCAGCTTGAGGTCGAGACGCTGACCGAAGTTGCACCGGGTGCCATCGCTGTCGAGGAAGCGCCGGTCGCTGCTGCGCCTGTTGCCGCCGCTGTGGCTGCTCCGGTCGTCGCCCCGCCTGTCGCCGTATCCGAAACAGCGCCCGCCCGTAGCGAAGCGGCCACGGCGCCGGTGCCGGCAGACGCCCGTCCGGCCAAGACGTCGGAAAGCGTGCGCGTTCCGGCGGAAAGACTGGACGAGCTGATGGATCGGGTCGGCGAACTGGTGATCGCCCAGTCGCGCCTGCGCCAGTTGGCGAGTTCGAGCTCCGATCTTGCGCTTCGCTCCGTGTCCGAAGAGATCGAACGTTTGTCGGGCGAATTGCGCGATACGATGATGGTGCTGCGCATGGTGCCGGTCGCGACCCTGTTCAGCCGCTTCCGCCGCCTGACCCACGACTTGGCCCGCGAGACCGGCAAGGTCATCGAGCTGGTCACGGAAGGCGAGACGACCGAAGTCGACAAGACGGTCATCGAACGCCTGGCCGATCCGCTTGTGCACCTGGTGCGCAATTCGATCGACCACGGCCTCGAGCCGCCGGCTGAAAGACTGGCTGCCGGCAAGTCCGAAGGTGGCACCGTGACGCTGTCGGCCCGCCAGTCCGGCGGCGAAGTGATCATCTCGATCCGCGACG
The DNA here is from genome assembly GCF_049472505.1 of Rhizobium sp. HT1-10. Lineage (NCBI taxonomy): Bacteria > Pseudomonadati > Pseudomonadota > Alphaproteobacteria > Hyphomicrobiales > Rhizobiaceae > Rhizobium > Rhizobium sp. HT1-10. The sequence goes on from NZ_JBCEBQ010000006.1 coordinate 138,735, forward strand.
ATGGCCGTGGCATCAACCGCCAGCGCGTTCGCGCCAAGGCCGAGAGCTCGGGGCTCATCCAGCCCGGCCAGGTCTTGTCGGACAGCGACCTGCTGCAGCTGATCTTTGCGCCGGGCTTTTCCACCGCGGCACAGATCACCAATCTTTCCGGCCGCGGCGTCGGGATGGACGTGGTCAAGAAGACGGTCGAGGCCCTGCGTGGTGCGATCGACGTCACCAGCAATGACGGCCGGGGCTCGGAAGTCTCGCTTCGCATCCCACTGACGCTCGCCATCATCGACGGCCTGCTCGTCCGGGTCGGCAGCGGCCGCTATGTGATCCCGCTTTCGGCTGTCGAAGAATGCCTCGAGCTGTCGCTGGAAGAAGATCTGCGCTCGCGTGGACGCAGCTTCATCTCGCTGCGTGATAGCCTGGTGCCGTTTCTGCGGCTGCGCGAACTCTTCCGCACGGGCACCAAGCCGGACGTCCATCAGAAGGTGGTGGTCATCTCGACCGGCACAGAGCGGGTCGGCCTGGTCGTCGACCAGATCATTGGCGACCACCAGACTGTCATCAAGTCCATGTCGAAGCTTCACCAGGATGTCGCGACATTTTCGGGTGCGACGATCCTCGGTGACGGCAACGTCGCGCTTATTCTCGACGTCGTCCATCTGGTCGCCGCCGGTCAGCAACAGGAGGCGCAATTGCGCGCAGCAGGATGAGCCAGTCACTTCAGAACGACAATCATTGGAACGATGCCGAAGAACTCGAAGTTCTGACTTTCGATCTCAACGGCGAGACCTTCGCCCTCGAAGCGGCGATGGTGCAGGAAATTCTCGATCTCCTGCCGGAAACCGCAGTGCCGGGAAGCCAGCCTTTCGTTGCCAGCGTGATCAATTTTCGCGGCAAGGTCATACCTCTGGCAGACCTCCGCCTTGCCTTCGGCATGGAAGCCGCGCCGCCCACGATAGACAGCCGCATCGTTGTCATCGCACTGACGATACAGGACGAACCGACACTGGTCGGATTGCGTACGGATAAGGTGAATGAAGTCACCACGCTGGCGAAAGCCTCCAGCGAAGCGCCGCCCAGTGTGGGCATGCGGTGGCGCCCGGACTACATCAGCTGCCTCGTCAAGCGCGGCGGTGAATTCATCATCCTTCCAAACCTGCAGGCCATTTTCGCGACACGCCGCGATAGGCCGCTCGCTGCCTGACCGGCGGTACTCGACGAAATAGGGGAACTCAACTATGAGACTGACAATCAAGGCCAAATTGGTGGGGGCCTTTACTTTCATCATCCTGCTGCTGGTCGGCACCGCCGGTTATGCGATCATCAGCCTCGGGAATTTCAACGATACGATCAGCGATGTGCTGCAGGGCCCGGCCGCACGGCTCGAATATGCCCAGCAAGTCGACGTTGAACTGTTGCAGATCATCCGTCAGCAAAAGAACCTGCTGCTGGCACGCACCGCCGACGATACCAAGGCTGCCATCGTGGGCGGCGATCAGGCTCGCAGCCGTCTGACCGAAAATTTCGATGGGCTGAACAAGATCCTGCCGGAAGAGGCCCGTGCTGCGTGGGGTGAAGTGGAAGGCCAGGCACGCTCGTTGATCCAGGCCGATGACCAGATCCGCGATCTGCTGAAGACTGGCGACAAGGAGGGTGCCTATGCCGTTTCCGTTGGCGAAGCCCGCAAGGTGACCAACGCCATCAGCACCAGCCTCGAGGCCAAGCTGGTCGACGAGAAGGCCAAGATGAAGTTCGCCGACGACGATACAGACGTGCAATATGCCCATATCCGGACGTTGATGATATCGATCGCCGCCGCTGCCGTGCTGATCGCTGCGATCACTGCCTACTGGATCGCCAGCACCATCGGCAAGGGCCTGGCCCGCGCCAATGCCGTAGTCCGCGATGTCGCAGAAGGTGATCTGACGAAGACGGCCGAGATTACCGCGCGCGATGAAATCGGCGAGATGCTTGGAAACGTCAATGTCATGATCGACCGTCTCCGGGGTGTGGTCGGCGATGCGCTTTCGGCTTCCGACAACGTCTCCGCCGGCAGCCAGGAGTTGTCAGCAAGTTCGGAGCAGGTCTCGCAGGGCGCAACCGAGCAGGCCGCGTCGGCAGAAGAAGCGTCCGCCTCGATGGAGCAGATGGCTTCGAACATCAAGCAGAATGCCGATAACGCAGCGCAGACCGAGAAGATTGCCCGCCAGTCGGCCAAGGACGCCGAAGCCTCGGGCGAAGCCGTGACCCGCGCCGTCAGTGCCATGCGTACGATCGCCGAGAAGATTGGAATCGTGCAGGAAATCGCGCGCCAGACCGACCTCTTGGCCCTGAATGCAGCCGTCGAGGCGGCTCGTGCCGGCGAACATGGCAAGGGCTTTGCGGTCGTCGCATCGGAAGTCCGCAAGCTGGCTGAGCGCAGCCAGTCTGCCGCCGCCGAAATCAGCTCGATGTCGGGCGATACCGTCAAGGCAGCTGCAGAAGCCGGGGAAATGCTCGGCCGCCTGGTGCCGGACATCCGCAAGACGGCAGAACTGGTCTCGGAAATCAGCGCGGCCTGCCGCGAGCAGGATATCGGCGCCTCGCAGATCAACGAAGCGATCCAGCAGCTCGACAAGGTCACCCAGCAGAATGCCGGCGCCTCGGAGCAGATGTCGGCGACGTCGGAAGAACTGGCTGCCCAGGCGGAAGAGCTGCAGGCATCGATCGCCTTCTTCCGGGTCGATACCATCGCCCACAAGCCGGTCCGCAAGGCGTCACCCAAGCCGGCCGCCAAGGCTTCGGTTACACCTGTCAATGTCCGCCGCCCGGCTCCGGCCGCAAGGCAGACCAACAGCGTGGCTGCTCAGCAGGCACGTGCCAAGGGCTTCGCTCTCGATATGTCGATGGGCGGTCCGGACGCAGACGACGCGGATTTCCGCGAAAGCGCCTGATCGACAAATGATACCGGCGGCCGTCGAGGCCGCCGGACCACGGCCACCGTGTGTACGCGCTGGTTTCGTCGTCGGAGAGACCGTCGACGAGGGGTGAATGGATCGCTCTTGTTAAATTTGCTTGGTGCCAGCGCAGCTTATGCCGCCTGCCACCGGATCCAATTTCGCCGATGCCAGGAGGCATGACCATGGGCTCTAAGATCAGCTTACACTTAACAGCCAAGCAATTTCCCGCGCCATAGCGATGACCGCCCATGGCTGCGCGCCAGACCACTTCACTTTCGGGCCGCTCCAGATCCCGACATGCGTTTAGTCATGTCAGTCGAGCGACCAGCCTAGCCGGGCGGACAACCTCCCGGACGGGCCATGCCAACGAATGTCCGTTGGATGCGTGAGAGGCCTCAGGCCGATCGTCGCGAGAGTAGATGTCAGGCTCTTTTCACCTATTGCAATTTTAGCGGTCCTCTTTGGACTTTGATCGCAGGCTTGTCCCGACCAATACAACCCGCTTGGAGTCTCCATAATGCGTTTTACTATTAAAGTTAAGCTAGGCCTGGTCTTCGGGTTTGTCGTGCTGCTCACCTGCGCGATGGCCGGACTGTCGATCAACAACCTGTCCGCCCTGAACAACGACATTACCGACATGGTGAAAGGACCGGTCGTCGACTTGCGCGAAGTGGGAGAACTTGCAGAAGCCGTGCTGCGATCGGTGCGGTCCGAAAAGGATGCGATCATCAACACCGATCCATCCAAGATAACCACCTATGTCAATACGATCACGCAGCAGCGCGAGGCGATCAAGACGTTGCTGCAGCGGCTCAGCGCGTCGTCGGACCCAGAAATTCGCACCCATGTCGCAGAGATCTCCGATCTCAACGCAAAATGGGTGCCGCTCCAGGATCAGGTCACAGCGCTTGCGATCCAGAACACGCCTGAATCCAACACCAAGGCCGGCGCGATCTCCATGGGAGAAAGCCAGCAGCTTACCGACCAGATGCTTCAGCTTCTGACGAAGCTTAACGATACCGTAACGGGCAACGTCGCGGAGACGGATGCGGCGACCAATCTACAGTACATGACCTCGCGCAATCTGCTTGTCTCGATGACCATCGGCCTGATCGTCCTGGCCCTGGCCTCTGCCACCTGGATCCTGCTCAACATATCGCGCGGTCTTAAGCGCGCCGTCAGCCTCGCCGATGCCGTCAGCCTGGGCGATCTCAACCAGCAGATCGAACACAAGAGCAACGACGAAATCCGCGACCTCGTTGCCTCGATGACCCGGATGTCCGGCAACCTGAGAGACACGGCGGCTATCGCCTCTAAGATCGCGGAGGGCGACCTGTCGGTGACGGCGCAGCCGCTGTCAGATAAGGATACGCTCGGACTGGCGATGCAGAGCATGATCACCAACCTCAGAGCGACCTCCGACGTTGCCCGTCAGATCGCCGAGGGTGACCTCACGGTCTCCCCGAAGCCGCTGTCCGAACGGGATTCCCTCGGCATCGCCCTGCAGCAGATGGTCGAACGCCTGCGTGGTGTCGTTGCCGATGCCATTTCCGCTGCCGACAACGTCTCCTCCGGCAGCCAAGAGCTCTCCGCCAGCGCCGAACAGGTTTCGCAAGGGGCGTCCGAGCAGGCGGCATCCGCCGAGGAAGCTTCAGCCTCGATGGAAGAGATGGCCGCCAACATCAAACAGAACGCTGACAACGCAGCCCAGACGGAAAAAATTGCCCGCCAGTCGGCCAAGGATGCCGAAGCGTCTGGTGAAGCCGTGACCCGCGCCGTCGGTGCGATGCGCACGATTGCCGAGAAGATCGGCATCGTCCAGGAGATTGCCCGCCAGACCGATCTGCTGGCCTTGAATGCGGCCGTCGAGGCGGCTCGCGCCGGCGAACATGGCAAGGGCTTTGCGGTCGTCGCTTCGGAAGTCCGCAAGCTTGCCGAACGCAGCCAGTCCGCCGCCACGGAAATCAGCTCGATGTCGGGCGATACCGTCAAGGCAGCAGCCGAAGCCGGGGAAATGCTCGGGCGCCTGGTGCCCGACATCCGCAAGACCGCAGAACTGATCTCGGAAATCAGCGCCGCCTGCCGCGAGCAGGATGTCGGTGCTTCTCAGATCAACGAGGCAATACAGCAGCTCGACAAGGTGACCCAGCAGAATGCCGGCGCCTCGGAGCAGATGTCTGCCACGTCGGAAGAACTGGCCGCGCAGGCGGAAGAGCTGCAGACCTCCATCGCGTTCTTCAAGGTCGAGACGACGAGTGCCCGGAGCGGGACGTCAAGGAAGACGTCGGCCCGAGTTCCAGCGAAACAATCTTCAATGCCGGCGCGAAAGGCCATGTCGTCTTCCGCGCGGGCAGCTCAGGGCGTTGCTGCACAGCAGGCTCGGGCGCAGGGTTTTGCGCTCGATCTGTCCCTGGGCGGACCGGACGCCGATGACGACGATTTCCGCGAAAGCGCCTGACGCCAGCATCTGACATCGTCCGGGGCCACGGATGCGGCCCCGGCATGAACTGAACCAACGGATGCAATCGTTGGATGCGTGATGGCGGCAAGCCGCTGACGCGGGAGTAGATGACAAGCTCTTGAGACAAATCGATACGCGGGCTCACGCTTTTGGGCCGGCGATTGTAACGAAACCAACGGCTTGGAGTCCGCGATGCGCCTCACCATCAAACTAAAACTCAGTCTGGTCTTTGCCTTCATCGTGCTGCTCACCTGCGCCATGGCCGGACTGTCGATCTACAACCTTTCATCGCTTAACACCGACATTTCCGAGATGGTGGCGGGACCGGTGACCAATCTGCGCGACTCCGGCGCGCTCTCGGACGCGGTTCTGCGCTCGATACGGTCCGAAAAGGATGCCATCATCAACACCGACCCGGCCAAGATTGCCGGTTACGTCGAAGAGACCTCGCAGCAGCGTGATTTGATAAAGTCGCTACAACAGCGCCTTGCCGCATCTCCGGATCCCGATATCCGCAGCGGCATGGCCCAGTTCGCGGACCTTTATGCGAAATGGGTCCCGATGCAGGATCGTGTCATCGTGCTTGCCAAGGAAAACACGAACGAATCCAACACCCAGGCTGGGACGATCTCGATGGGCGAGGGCCAGCAGATCACTGTCCAGCTTCTGAATGTGCTGGAAAAGCTGAATGCGACCGTGACGGGCAACGTTTCTGAAACGGACTCCGCCACAAACGACCAGTATGCAAGCTCTCGCAACCTTCTCATCGCGATGACGATCGGCCTGATCCTGGTGTCCACGGCCTCAGCGCTCTGGATCCTGCTCAACATCTCCCGCGGTCTCAAGCGTGCGGTCAACCTCGCGGATGCCGTCAGCATTGGCGATCTCGAGCAAAACATCGAACACAAGAGCAACGACGAAATTCGTGACCTGGTGAATTCGATGGGGCGGATGACGCTCAATCTGCGAAACACGGCAGCCGTTGCCAGCAAGATTGCGGAAGGCGACCTGTCTGTCACGGCGCAGAAGCTCTCGGACAAGGATGTGCTCGGCATGGCGATGCAGGGCATGATCACCAATCTCAGGGGCACGTCGGATGTCGCCCGTCAGATCGCGGAAGGCGATCTTTCGAGCACGGCCCAGCCTTTGTCCGAGAAGGACGTTCTCGGCGTGGCGATGCAGAGCATGATCACCAATCTGCGGGCAACCTCGGATGTGGCCCGCCAGATTGCCGAAGGCGACCTGACGGTTTCGCCGATGCCTTTGTCGAACCGCGACACCCTCGGCATCGCTCTGCAGCAGATGGTCGAACGCCTGCGCGGTGTCGTTGCCGACGCGATTTCTGCCGCCGACAACGTCTCCTCTGGCAGCCAGGAACTGTCCGCCAGCGCCGAACAGGTGTCTCAGGGTGCGACCGAGCAGGCAGCATCCGCCGAAGAGGCCTCCGCCGCCATGGAAGAGATGGCTGCCAACATCAAGCAGAACGCCGACAACGCCGCCCAGACCGAAAAGATCGCCCGCCAGTCGGCCAAGGATGCAGAGGCATCGGGCGATGCGGTCACCCGCGCCGTCAGCGCCATGCGCACGATCGCCGAGAAGATCGGCATCGTCCAGGAAATCGCCCGCCAGACGGACTTGTTGGCCTTGAACGCGGCCGTCGAGGCGGCGCGAGCAGGCGAACATGGAAAGGGTTTCGCGGTCGTCGCCTCCGAAGTCCGCAAGCTCGCCGAACGCAGCCAGTCGGCCGCGGCCGAAATCGGCTCGATGTCGGGCGATACCGTCAAGGCGGCTGCCGAGGCTGGCGACATGCTCGGTCGCCTGGTGCCGGATATCCGCAAGACCGCCGAACTGATCTCGGAAATCAGCGCCGCCTGCCGCGAGCAGGACGTCGGTGCTTCTCAGATCAACGAGGCGATCCAGCAGCTCGACAAGGTCACCCAGCAGAATGCAGGTGCTTCCGAGCAGATGTCGGCGACCTCCGAAGAGCTCGCTGCCCAGGCGGAAGAGCTGCAGACCTCGATCTCGTTCTTCAAGATCGAAACGACCGCCGCGCGGGCGAACGCCAGCCGCAAGGCGCACGTCCAGAGCCCGCGTCCAGCAGCTGCGTCCGCCCAGGGACAGCGTTCAGCACCTGTAAAGGCACAAAGGGCCAAGCCGTCGTCCAGCCAGTCGGTCTCCGCCCAGATGGCGCGTGCTCAAGGCTTTGCCTTGGACATGTCGATGGGCGGTCCCGACGAGGGCGACAACGATTTTAGGCAGACCGGCTGAAAAGCCTGGCCCCGCCTCACCGGCGGGGCCTGAAGCGCCAGGATGATCATGGCGTCTCCACCGAGAATTCGGTGTGTAGAAGATCGGATGCAACGGTCTTGCTACGGGGTAATTTTCACAGTTCTGAGGGGAATCTGACGATGCGCTTTACTATCAAATTCAAACTTGCCTTGGCCTTTGGCCTAATGATCATGATGTTGATCGGGACTGCGATTTACAGCACGATGAGCCTTGCCACACTCAACCAGTCGAGCGGCGACATGGTCGCGGGGCCTGTCAAGCGGCTGGAATACGCTCTAACGATTTCCGGAAAGATGTCCGAGGCCGTTCGGTCTCAGAAGAACGCCCTGCTTGAGCGCGACGATACGCTGGCAGAAGGGTACTTCAAGGGCTTTGACAAAAATCTCGTCGAGGTGATGGATCTGTCCAACGCCGGGCTCGCCATCGCAAGTCCTGAAGGAAAGCCCTATTGGGAGGCCGTCACAGCCGGTGTCAAAGCCGTCCAGGATGCCGCGGCCCCTCTGTCATCGCTGCGCGCCAGCGGCAAGATTGAAGACGCGATCACGCTCTCCAATAGCCAGGTTCGCCAGCTTGCGGCAAAGGTAACCGAGAGCCTGGCCAAGCTGGTCGATATCCAGAAGAAGGGCATGGCCAAGGCGGACGCGGACAACGATGCATTGTATTCGACGACGCGCTTTACCTTGCTTGCGGTCGCCGGTGTCGCGACGGCAATCGCGATCATCGCGGCCATCTGGATTGCGCTCGGTATCAGCAGCGGCCTGCGTAAGGTCGGTGTCGCCGCCGATGCCGTCGCCTTGGGTGATCTCGATACGGATGTCGAGATCAAGTCCAACGACGAAATCAGGGACCTGGTGGCCAAGATCAATCTCATGACCAGCAACCTGCGCAACACCGCAGCCGTTGCCGATCAGATCGCCAATGGTGACCTGACGGTCAACGTCACGCCGCTCTCGGAGAAGGACACGCTTGGCATCTCGCTCAAGAGCATGACCGAGCGGCTGCGCGGCGTCGTTGCCGACGCTCTGTCTGCCGCCGACAATGTTTCGGCCGGCAGCCAGGAACTCTCGGCCAGTTCCGAACAGGTATCGCAGGGCGCGACCGAACAGGCGAGCTCCGCCGAGGAAGCTTCGGCTTCGATGGAAGAGATGGCCGCCAACATCAAGCAGAACGCCGACAACGCGGCCCAGACCGAAAAGATCGCCCGCCAGTCGGCCAAGGATGCCGAAGCATCGGGCGAGGCCGTGACCCGCGCCGTCAGCGCCATGCGCACGATTGCCGAGAAGATCGGCATCGTCCAGGAAATCGCCCGTCAGACCGATCTGCTCGCCTTGAACGCGGCTGTCGAGGCGGCTCGCGCCGGCGAACATGGCAAGGGCTTTGCCGTCGTCGCTTCGGAAGTCCGCAAGCTGGCGGAACGCAGCCAGTCTGCTGCCGCAGAAATCAGCGCGATGTCGGGCGACACGGTCAAGGCAGCCTCCGATGCCGGTGAGATGCTCGGCCGCCTGGTGCCGGATATCCGCAAGACGGCCGAACTGATCTCCGAAATCAGCGCGGCCTGCCGCGAGCAGGACATTGGTGCCTCACAGATCAACGAGGCGATCCAGCAGCTCGACAAGGTCACCCAGCAGAATGCCGGCGCCTCCGAGCAGATGTCGGCAACCTCGGAAGAACTGGCTGCCCAGGCCGAGGAGCTGCAGACCTCGATCTCCTTCTTCAAGGTCGATGGCGGTGTCCGCAAGGTCGTACAAGCTCCGAAGGTTGCGGCACCCGCCCGTAAGCCGACCGCTGCTGCTCGCCGGGCCCCGGCGAGCAAGCCCGCGAACACGGTTGCTGCACAACAGGCACGGCTGAAAGGCTACGCACTCGATCTCTCCATGGGCGGCCCGGACGAAGGCGACATGGACTTCAAGGAAAGCGCATGAACATGGCTAGCTCATCTCACGAATCTCAATTCGTTACCTTCAGCCTGGGCGAGGAAGTCTTTGCCGTACCGGTTGAGGTCGTTCGCGAAATCCTCGACTATGCCGAGGCCTTCAAGATCCCGAACGGCCCCGACTACCTGCTCGGCCTGCGCGACGTGCGCGGGCAGGGCGTCCCGACCATCGACCTGCGTCTGAAGCTCGGGCTTTCGAAGACCATCCCGACGCCGCATACCCGCGTGCTGGTTCTCGACATCCCGATCGCTTCCAAGACCCTGACGCTCGGGCTTGTCGCCGATCGGGTGTTCGAGGTCACGCCGTTCCAGCGGGACCAGATCGAGGCGGCGCCGGACATCGGCGTCCGCTGGCGGTCCGATTATATCGCCGGCGTGGTTCGCCGCGAGGACGGCTTCGTCGTCATCGTCGATCTCGGGCAGCTGCTGTCGCGCGAGGATACCGCAATCCTCGCCCCGCGGGCCGGCCAGGCCGCATGAGTGGACATCGCATGGCAGTAGCGCAACAGGAAGGCCAGGCCTTCGGCGATCACATCAGCAAACGCAACTTCGAGAAGCTTGCTGTTTTCATCTACGACTATAGCGGCATCAAGATGCCGTCCACGAAGCAGACGATGCTCGAAGGTCGCCTCCGGCGGCGCCTGCGGGCAACGGGGATCCTGTCGTTCGACGATTATTGCGACTTTCTGTTCGAAGGAGACGGCCTCGAGACCGAGACGGTACATCTGATCGATGCGGTGACGACGAACAAGACCGACTTCTTCCGCGAGCCGAAGCACTTCGAATATCTGGAAACCGTTGCCTTACCAGATCTGGTGCGCCAGGGGGAAACGCGCCTGCGGGTGTGGAGTTCGGCCTGTTCGACCGGGGCCGAGCCTTACACCATGGCGATGGTGCTGTCGGAGTTCGTCGAAAAGATGCCCAGGGTCAGTTACACGATCCTGGCAACCGATCTCAGCACAGACGTGCTGGAGGCGGCAAAGCTCGGCATCTATCCGGATAATATGATGGACCCCGTTCCGGCCGATCTTCGTCGGAAATACGTGATGCTGTCAAAGCAGAAGGAGAGACGCGATGTGCGCATCGTGCCGCGATTGCGGTCGCGCGTCGGATTCGGGCGGATGAACCTGATGGACAAGTCCTATGGCGTCGGCGGCCCCATGCACATCATCTTCTGCCGCAATGTCCTGATTTATTTCGACAAGACGACACAGGCAGAGGTTATTTCCAGGCTCTGCGAATGCCTGCAGCCAGGCGGCTATCTGTTCATCGGCCATTCGGAATCGATAACCGGGATCGACGTGCCGCTCAAGCAGGTCTCCAACACCGTCTTCAAGCGCCTCTAACCCCACGGAAACGGCATGCCAAAAAAAATCCGCGTCCTGATCATAGATGACTCCGCCAGCGTCCGGCAGACCCTGACCACGATCCTGTCCGAGGACCCCGAAATCGAGGTCATGGGGGCGGCGACCGATCCCTTCGCCGCAGCACGCAAGATCCAGGAGGAGATACCCGACGTCATCACCCTCGACGTCGAGATGCCTCGCATGGATGGGATCACCTTTCTGCGTAAGCTGATGTTGCAGCGGCCGATCCCGGTCGTCATGTGCTCGTCGCTCACGGAAGCGGGATCGGAGACATTGCTGCAGGCACTGGAGGCCGGCGCGGTCGACGTCATTCTCAAGCCGAGGATCGGTGCCGCCGACTATCTGGCCGAGGAAGGCATGCGGATAAGGGAAGTCGTCAAGGCTGCCTCGCATGCGCGAATCCCGGGTAGCAAGCGGGCGATCGAAGCCAGTGCGGCCCGCGTCGGCGCGCCTGCCGCAAAGCTTACCGCCGACGTGATGTTGCCGCCGCCGAGCGGTCGGCCGATGGCCAAGACCACCGAGATGGTCGTCTGCGTCGGCGCCTCCACAGGCGGCACCGAGGCATTGCGGGCGCTGCTCGAAGCACTGCCGGCCAATTCGCCAGGCATGGTCATCGTCCAGCACATGCCGGAAAAGTTTACCGCAGCTTTCGCCAAGCGGCTCAACGGCCTGTGCGAGGTGGAGGTCAAGGAGGCCGTGGATGGGGATGCCGTGCTGCGTGGCCATGTGCTGATCGCACCCGGCGACCACCATATGCTTCTGGAGCGCCAAGGTGCGCGCTATTCCGTATCGGTGAAGGAGGGGCCGCTGGTCTCTCGCCACAGGCCCTCCGTCGACGTGCTGTTTCGATCGGCAGCAAGAGCGGCGGGTTCGAACGCCATGGGCATCATCATGACGGGAATGGGCGATGACGGGGCGCGCGGTATGCTGGAGATGAAGCAGGCGGGCGCCTATACCGTCGCCCAGGATGAGGCGAGCTGCGTCGTCTTCGGCATGCCGAAGGAGGCGATCGCCCATGGCGGTGTCGACCGCATCCTGCCGCTCGACCAACTCGCCCGCGAAATCCTGATGACCCAACAGAAATTCTAGCTGGCACTCGGCGCCTCCTCGGCGGCGGCGTTGCCGATGCATCAAGGTGGAAAGGGGTGAAATCAACGATCACACCGTGCGCAGGGCAGCTATGCGGCTGTCCCCTTGAAATGCGCGCGTTTTTGTGGTCTTGAGGCCGCCAATCTTTTTCGCGCCGCCGATCCCGCTCAGCCGGGACCCTGATCCGGGTCCGGAAGGCGTCTTTCGTGTTTCAAGGAATAGCCATATGGCCCGCTCAGCTCTTCTCAATGTCATGGTCCAGGCCGCCCTCAAGGCCGGCAAGTCGCTGAGCCGCGATTTCGGCGAGGTGCAGAACCTGCAGGTCTCGGTCAAGGGCCCCGGCGACTTCGTCTCGCAGGCGGATTTCAAGGCTGAAAAGATCATCCGCGAAGAGCTGATGAAGGCGCGTCCGACCTATGGCTTCCTCGGCGAGGAAAGCGAAGAAATCATCGGCACCGACGGCGCGCACCGCTGGATCGTCGACCCGCTCGATGGCACGACCAACTTCCTACACGGCATTCCGCTGTTTGCGGTTTCGATCGGTCTGGAGCGCAACGGCGAGATCGTCGCCGGCGTCATCTTCAATCCGGGCACCGATGAGCTCTATACCGCCGAGCGTGGCGGCGGTGCCTTCCTCAACGATCGCCGCCTGCGGGTCGCCGGTCGTCGCGTGCTGTCGGATTGCGTCGTCACCTGCGGCATTCCGCATCTCGGTCGTGGCAACCACGGCAAGTTTCTGGTCGAGCTGCGCCACGTCATGAGCGAAGTGGCCGGCGTGCGTAGCGTTGGTTCCGCTGCGCTCGATCTCGCCTATGTGGCAGCCGGCCGTTTCGACGGCATGTGGCAGGTTGGCCTTTCGCCCTGGGACGTTGCGGCTGGTATTCTTCTGATCCGCGAGGCCGGCGGCTTCCTCTCCGACGCCGACGGCGGCAACGACATGCTTGGCAAGGGTACCGTCGTCTGCGGCAACGAGTATATCCAGAAGGCGTTGATCGAGGTCGTCAAGCGTCCGATCCCGACGCGCTGAGCCGCGTCTGGCCCCAGACTCTTCCGTCCAAACTCTCTTTTGCGGCGCACAGCTTTGTGCGCGCGCACCCTTCAATTCGGCGCAATGATGCTCTAGTCTTCTGCTGCGGTGAAATGCGGTGGCTGAGGTACTCATGAAAAACGTGAAATTGTCGGATCTCGGTTCGAATGACGATCCGATGCAGAGCCGCGACTACAAGCTCTCCAGCCCAATGGCATTCTTTTGGACGATGATCCTTTTCCTGATCATCGTCGGCTTCATTGCCGCCATCCTGTTCCGCCAGGGTCAGGAAGCCTTCATGCACAATCCGGGCCTCAACGGCCTTATTCTCGGCGTTCTCGCCGTTGGCATCATCCTCGTCTTCAACCACGTGCTGTCGCTGCGGCCGGAAGTGCGCTGGTTCAATTCCTTCCGGGTGGTCGGCGATGCCGACAAGGTCGACCTTAACCCGAAATTGCTGGCGCCCATGCGCGCGCTGCTCGGCAGCCGCAAGTCGACGGCGCTATCGACGGGGACCCTTCGTTCCATTCTCGATTCCATTGCCTCGCGGCTCGACGAATCGCGCGATATCTCGCGCTATCTGATCGGTCTCCTGGTGTTCCTCGGCTTGCTCGGTACCTTCTGGGGCCTGATCGGCACGATCGGCTCGATCAACAAGGTCATCCAGTCGCTCGATGTCGCCGAAGGCGGCAATATTCTGGGCGCGCTGAAGGAAAGCCTGGCAGCCCCGCTGGTCGGCATGGGAACGGCGTTTTCCTCCTCGCTGCTCGGTCTTTCCGGCTCGCTCATTCTCGGCTTCCTCGACCTGCAGGCGGGCCGAGCGCAGAACCGCTTCTATACCGAACTTGAAAACTGGCTTTCGTCGGTCACCGATGTCGGCTCCGACGTCTCGCGCGTCGTCGAAGGTATCAGTGGTGCTTCTTCGGACGACGTGCGGGCCCTGTCGGAGCAGATGCGCCTGATCGCCGAGGAGGGGGGCAGCGGCCAGCGGTCGGTTGCCGCGATGTCCAATCTCGCCGAGGGCATCCAGGGCCTCGTCAAGAACATGCGCAACGAACAGCAGATGCTGCGCGACTGGATCGAGGCGCAGCAGGAAGAGGCGAAGTCGATGCGTCGTACGCTCGACCGCCTGTCGGACCGGATCGGCAGCATCGAAAAGACCGGGAGCAAGTAGCCGATGGCGCTCTCCCGCAACCGACGCCGCGAGCGTTCGGTAGACTACTGGCCGGGCTTCGTCGATGCATTGTCGACGCTGCTGATGGCGATCATGTTCCTGCTGACGGTCTTCGTCATCGGCCAGTTCATCCTCAGCCGCCAGCTGAGCGGCCGTGACGAAGTTCTGGCCCGATTGAACGGCCAGATCAACGAGCTGACGCAGCTGCTGGCGCTGGAAAAGAGCGGCAAGCAGGATCTCGAGGATTCGGTTGCCAATCTGCAGGCATCGCTTGCGTCAGCGCAAAGCGAGCGGTCGCGGTTACAGACGTTGCTGGCGGCGGGTTCAGGCAGCACAGAGGCGTCGCAGGCCAAGATCGGCAGTCTTTCACAGCAGCTCGATGACCAGAAGCAGGCCAGCAGCCGGGCGATGAGCCAGATCGATCTCTTGAACCAGCAGATCGCTGCCTTGCGCAACCAGATCGCGGCCGTCGAATCGGCGCTGCAAGTATCGGAAGCCAAGGACGAGACATCTCAGGTGAAGATCGCCGATCTCGGCCGCCGCCTGAATGTGGCGCTGGCCCAGAAGGTGCAGGAGCTCAATCGCTATCGCTCCGACTTCTTCGGGCGGCTCAGGGAAATTCTCTCCGACCGCGAGGGCATTCGCGTCGTCGGCGACCGTTTCGTCTTCCAGTCGGAGGTGCTTTTCCCCTCCGGTGGCTCCGATCTCAACCCGCAGGGCCTGCAGGAAATGACCAAGCTCGCGACGGCGCTGATCGAGGTTGCCAAGGAGATTCCGCCCGAGATCAACTGGGTGCTGCGGGTCGACGGGCACACGGACAATGTGCCGCTATCTGGCAACGGTAAGTATGCCGACAACTGGGCGCTGTCCTCGGCGCGTGCCATTGCCGTCGTCAAGTACCTGATCTCGCAGGGTGTACCGGCAGACCGGCTGGTGGCTGCCGGTTTTGGCGAGTTCCAGCCGATCGCGCCCGGCGATACGCCGGAGGCGCGGGCGACGAACCGCCGCATCGAGCTGAAGCTGACCGAGAAATAGCTGTCTCAGCACGCTGTCCTGCACCGTCACAAATCAAAAGAGCCGGCACGTCAGCGCCGGCTCTTCTCTTTGCTGGATGAGAGGCTTCAGACCGTTGCCGTCGTCTGATCGTCGATATCGGCGCCGGGTGCGTTCTTCTTGATCGATTCGATAGCGTGCATGGCCGATGCCTTTGCCTTGTAACCTTCCGACGAGAACATGGATTCGCCGTTGGACGCCTTGAACCGGAACCGGAACTCGCCGGCCTTGTCCTTATAAACTTCGAACTTGTACATCGTATCCATCTCCCTCAAAATTCGCTTTGTTCATAGCGCCCTAGCGCCTGACAATGGCGCCTGAAAGATCGAAGACTGTCAAGCCACGCGGCAACAAAATGCTAATCTATCGCGCCGCGTGCGCTGACAGGATTGATGCGGCGACCATCGGGATACCGGCTTCAGCGGTTCGGAATGTCCGGCAGCGGCAGCGGCTACTTCACCAGCATCATGCGTTCCTCGACACCCGCATCGAACTGCAGGCGGGCAAGCTTGGCGTAGATGCCACCCTGGTGGACGAGGCTCTGGTGGGTGCCTTCCTCGACGATGCGGCCGTTGTCGAGAACCAGGATGCGGTCGGCCTTCAGCACGGTCGCAAGTCGGTGGGCGATGACGATGGTGGTGCGGCCTTCCATCAGCCCGTCGAGAGCTTTCTGGACCAGCATCTCGCTCTCGGCATCGAGCGCCGACGTCGCTTCGTCGAGCAGCAGGATTGGGGCGTTCTTGAGGACGGCCCGGGCGATGGCGATACGCTGGCGCTGGCCGCCGGACAGGGTTACGCCGCGCTCACCCGTGGGCGTGTCGTAGCCGTTGTCCAGGCGGTTGATGAACTCGTCGGCCTGGGCGGCGATGGCGGCTGCCCTGACCTCCTGGCGCGTCGCACCCGGGCGGCTGAACGCGATGTTGTCGTGAATGGAGGCTGCAAAGATGGTGACGTCCTGCGGCACGATGGCGACGTGCTCGCGCAGCGCCTCCAGCGACAGCCGGCGGGCATCGACGCCGTCAATGGCGACGGTGCCGCTCTGGGGATCGTAGAAGCGCAGGATCAGCGAAAAGATCGTGCTCTTGCCGGCGCCCGAGGGGCCGACGATGGCGACCGTCTCGCCGGGTCTCACTGCGAGCGACAGGCCGTGCAGCGCCGATTTGCCTGGCCGCGAGGGGTAGGCGAAATGGACGTCGGAAAATTCGACGCGGCCGAGCGGCGGCTTCGGCAGGGGCAGGGGCGTGACGGGCTCGGCGATCGGCGAGACCTCCGACAGCAGCTCGCCGATGCGGTCGGCGGCACCGGCCGCCTGGGAGAGTTCGCCCCAGACTTCGGAGAGCGCGCCCAGCGAGCCGGCCGAGATTACCGAGTAGAGCAGGAACTGGCTGAGCGTTCCCGGCGACATGGTGCCGGTCAGCACGTTCTGGGCGCCGACCCACAGGACCGCGACGACGCTGCCGAAAATCATGGTGATGGCAAAGCCGGTCAGCACAGCGCGGGACTTTACGGCCGAGCGGGCCGCCTGGTAGGCGTTTTCGACCGCAAGGCCGTAGCGGGCGGCAGCTGCGTTTTCGCCGTTGAAGGCCTGGACGGTGCGGGTGGCGCCGATCGTCTCGTTGGCATAGGCGGAGGCATCAGCCAGCATGTCCTGTGCGGCACGCGAGCGCTTGCGAACATTGCGGCCGAAGGCAACCAGCGGGAAGACCACCAGTGGAATGGCGATCAGCACGATGCTTGACAGCTTCGGGCTGGTGAAGATCATCATGCCAATGGCGCCGAGACAGAGGATGATGTTGCGCAATGCCACCGAGGCCGTGGCGCCGACGGCGGACTTGATCTGCGTGGTATCGGCCGTCAGCCGCGACATGATCTCGCCGGACTGATTGACATCGAAGAAGGAAGGGGAGAGGCGCGTCACATGGTCGAAGACCTCGCGGCGGAGATCGGAGACGATGCGCTCGCCGATGGTGATGACGAAGTAATAGCGCAGGGCACTGGAGAGGGCGAGGACGACGGCCATGACCATCAGCATCACGAAGTAGCTGTTGATGAAGCTTCCATCGCTTTGGGTGAACCCGTGGTCGATCAGGCGGCGGACTGCAAGCGGCAGGGCGAGCGACGTCAGGGCCGCCAGCGCAAGGGCAATGATGGCACCCGTTACCAGGGAGCGGTAGCGTGCGAGGTAAGGCAGGAGACGGCCGAGCGGTCGAATGGATTTGCGCGGCTTGGTGCTCGCTTCTCCCGTTTCTGACACGTCGTCTCCTATCCCTGGGAAAGCCAGGCGCTAGGCCCTTTGGGCCCTTGTTATCTGCTTGGCCTTGATGTATAGGCACCGCATCGTAATTGGAAGCCGTAGCCGCCATCGTCTGCGGCTTCATTTATTCAATCGGGTCGGTCGCTGCAATGGCTTGCGACAAATGGACCCTGGCATGGCAGGAATATTGTTATGAAGGCAAGCATCCATCCCGACTACCACACCATCAAGGTCGTCATGACCGATGGCACCGAGTATGAAACCCGTTCGACCTGGGGTTCTGAAGGCGCCACGATGAACCTCGAAATCGACTCCAAGTCGCACCCGGCCTGGACCGGCGGTAACCAGCAGATGATGGACCGCGGCGGCCGTATCTCGAAGTTCAACAAGCGTTTCGGCGGCCTCGGCGTCTAAGCCTGGTCTCCATCGTTGTTCTGAAGAAGCCCGGGTTTTCCGGGCTTTTTTGCGTCGCGGCTTGTGGTGCCTGGGCATCGCGACCGGTTGCCCGCAAGGCAAACGAAAACCGGCCGCGCGAGGCGCGGCCGGTTGAAAGAGACGGAAACTGTTCGATCAGTTTACGCCGAAAGCAGTCTGCAGCAGGCTGAGCTGCGCCTTGACGCTGTTCTGGTTGTCGGGGACGATCACTTCCGAAGGACGGTAGATTTCGCGATCGAGCAGGGCGACGCGGTTCTGAAGACGCAGCGAGCGCTCGACGAGGTCGCGGAACGATTCCGGCAGGTCACCCCAGCCCGGAGCCGTCTTGTCCACGTTGAAACCGTCGAGACGGACCTTGTTCTTCTCGGTCAGCACCTGATCGCGGGACATCTCGCCATTGTTGACGGCGCGCTGGAGAAGCAGCCACGATGCCATCTGCATCAGGCGGGTCGTGAGACGCATGGATTCCGCTGCGTAAAGGACCGATGCCATGCGCGGCAGAACCTTCGAAGCGGCGCGACCGTTGCCATCGAGATAGGCCGCCGTCTCTTCGACGAGCGACATGCCCTCCGCATAGAGTGTCTTGAACTGCGACGACGAAGCGGCACGGCCTGCGAAGCTTATAGTGTTCAATCCGAGTTCAGACATCAGATTAGTCCCTGTTGCAGACAGTCAGTTTTGCTTAGGTAACGCCGACATGTCGCAAAAGGTTTCGATTAGGCGGCGCTTATTGACCTTAACATGGTGGTTTTACCCTAAATTCGCAAGGCGATTCTTAATAGAAGGTTAATCTCCACAGCTTCGTCACCCTTCTGGAGGGCTGGAGCGAAAAAAAGAGCCGCAAAAGCGGCTCTCAAGGTAAAACAGGGAGAAAAATCAGACCAATTCGCCAAGCGGAGAAACTGTCTGAGTCCGGACAAGGTCCGGATGTCCACAGTAATGAATGATAAAGCTTAATATTTCGTTAAATTGTCTCGAAACTGTACTTCGGGCGGTGCCGGAACCCGTATTAGTGCCCTTTTTCAAGAGCGAAACAAGCCTTCGGCAGCCTTTCGGCCGGACGCCTTGCTCTCGCATGCGGCAGTCAGCCTTTCGATCTCCGCCTGCAAGAGCGCAATGCGCGATTTCAGTTCATCGACGGACAGCAGGCTGAGGTCGCTGCCGATCTCGTGGGCGCTGGGCTTCTTGGGACGGTCGTCTTCGAACAGGCTCATGCGTGATCTCCTTTACCCGTAGTTTACGGCAGGATCATCCGGTTCGGAAGCAATGTCCGTGGGGTTCGCCATCGACATGCTCTCCGGCGTGATCATCTGCGCATTGGCGGAGGGCATGTTGGTATAGGCGTCGCGATCGCCGGCCGGGATGGCGGCGCGCTGCCGACTGCGGAACATCGAATAGCTGCTGATCGCCACATGGGCGACAGCCGTGATCAGGAACAGCGAATAGGGGCCTATGTCGGACATGATCGGGCCGCTCAGGGTCGGGCCGATGATGGTGCCTATTCCGTAGAGCAGCAGCAGTCCGCCCGACACCTTGACGTAGTCCTCGGGCGAGGCAAAGTCGTTGGCGTGCGCCACGGTGATCGGGTAGAGCGTATTGGCCGCCGCGCCATAGACGATCACCAGGCTGATCAGCAGGTAGGGCGTGGTGGGCTGGAAGAGGAACAGAAGCAGGCCGTCGATGGCCGCGATCATGGCCATGATCGCCAATACGTATCGGCGGTCGATACGGTCGGAGAGGCGACCGGCCGGTAGCTGCATGATCGCGCCGGCGAAGATCGTCGAACTCATCATGATGGCGATGTTGCCTTCGGACAGTCCGGCGCTTGCGCCGAAGACTGCACCCAGCGTCCCATAGGCGCCGTTGGCGATGCCGACCAGGAGAATTCCGATGCAGGAGACCGGCGAATTGCGGTAGAGCGCCCGCAGGTCGAGCTTGATCGCCTTCAGCGGCTTGGGAGACGCCGCGTTGGATAGCGTCGTCGGCAGCATCGCGATGCAATAGCAGATGCCGCAGACCATGAAGAGCATCGGCGTGTGGATGTCGCCGAAGGGGATCATCATCTGGCCGCCGACGGCCCCCATCAGGGTAATGCCGATATAAAGCGAGAAGATTGCGCCGCGGCTCTCGTTGGTGGCCCGCTCATTCAGCCAGCTTTCGATGATCATCGAGGTGCCCGCGGTGCAGAAGCCGGTGACGGCGCGCAGGATCACCCACCAGGTGGAGTCGATGATCAGACCGGTCAGCAAGGCGATGATGGCGATGACGGAGACGAAGCCTGAGAAGGCGCGGACATGGCCGACACGACGGACAATCTTCGGCGCGGTGAGGCAGCCGAGGACGAAGCCGGTTGCCCAGGTGGTGCCAAGCAGGCCGAGCGTGGTTGTCGCATAGCCCTCTGCGGTGCCGCGCACCGGCAGCAAGAGGCTGTGAAGCCCATTGCCCATGAAAAGGAAGAGGGTGCCGAACAGCAGGGCAAGGACGGGTAAAAGATTTCTTTTCATGGCAGCATTCTCAGCTGTTCAGGCTTAAAAATCAGATAAGACGGGTCGAAACGGGCTCAGAATGTCGGGCGCGCAGCCATTCCGTCCGCCAGGTGGTAGCCCTGTTGGCCGAGAAAAATGTCCGGCCTATGACCGATACCGTACAATAGGAAATTCTATGTCGAAATTGATAGGCCTGCTGCTGATCCTGGCGATGATCGTGCATCTGATCAGGCCGCTCGGATTACCGGGGCTCAGGCGGCGCGGAGATTTCTGGAAAATCGCCATTGCAGCCTTCGCCATCTGGTCGGTGGCGCTGATCTTCCGAGAAGTATTCTAAATCGGCCCCGTTTGTTGGGACCAATGATCCGGCCGCAGCTCCAGCCGGATCATTGTCGAAAGCCTGATCAGGCCTTGTTGACGCTGGCGTCGTAGATCTCGTTGATCGTCTCGGTCAGGCTCGCGTCGAACTCGGCGTCGCTCATCGTGACGCGGAGATTTTCCGTCAGCGCGCGTGAGAAGCTGGCGATCATGCCATGGTTATGGCTGAGCTTCTCGCAGGCATCGACGCGGCTGTAACCGCCGGAAAGTGCTACGGTTCGCACCACGGATTTGTGGGAGATCAGGGGGGCGTAGAAATCGGCGACCGTCGGGATCGTCAGCTTCAGCATGACGGTTTCGCCTGACGGCAGCTTGTCGAGCTGCTTTGCGATCTCGTCGCGCAGGATGGCTTCGGCCTCGGCCTTGGTCGAGCTCTTGATGGAGACTTCAGGCTCGATGATCGGCAGGAGGCCCTGGGCGTTGATCTGGTGGGCGATTTCGAACTGCTGCTGCACGACGGCGGCAATCCCGACCTGGTCGGCGTTGGCGATTACCGAGCGCATCTTTGTGCCGAAAATTCCCTTTTCGCGCCCGCGGATGAGGAGCGCGTCGAGATCGGGCATCGGCTTCATCCGCTGGACGCCGTTTTCCTCCGCCAGCAGGCCCTTGTCGACCTTGAGGAGGGGCACGACGCCGCGCTTTTCCCAGAGATAGGAAGGAACGGCCTGACCTTCGACATCGCCGTCCATGGTCTGCTCGAACAGGATCGCGGCGATGATCTTGTCACCACTGAAGGCCGGCGCGCTCATGATGCGGACACGCATGGCATGCATCAGCCGGAACATCTCCTCGTCGCCCTGGTAGTCCGATTCCGAGATGCCGTAGAGACGCAGCGCCCCGGGCGTCGAACCGCCGCTCTGGTCCAGCGCCGCGATGAATCCGGGTGCCGTTTTCATCCTGTCCAACATCTTCGCGTCCACCATAGTTCACTCCTGTCCCTCAAAGCGCGCGCGCACGCACGGATGTTCTTTCAGTTCACGACCGCCAAGCGACGCCAGCCGATCAGTCACGGGAGCGGCACTGCCAAGACATTCATCCTTTCATGCTCTTCCGCGCTCTTGGATCTGCGATATCAGAAGAATTTTGAAAGGCAAATCCTAGGTTAAGCCACTGAAACGATTGAATTGGTTTCAATCGTTTGTAATTTCACAGGGAAGACTAGCACCAACGAAAAGACCGCGAAAGCTTTCACTTTCACGGTCATTAAAACTTCAAAGCGGCAAGGAAGTTGCCTTTGCTTATTTGGCGGCCTGCAGTGCCGCGACGCCTGGCAGAACCTTGCCTTCCATCCATTCGAGGAAGGCGCCACCGGCCGTCGAGACATAGGTGAAGTCTTCAACGACGCCGGCATGGTTGAGGGCCGATACGGTGTCGCCACCGCCGGCGACCGATGTCAGCTTGCCGGACTTCGTGCATTCGGCAGCGAACTTGGCAACGGCGACAGTCGCTGCGTCAAAAGGGGTGATCTCGAAAGCGCCGAGCGGACCGTTCCAGACAAGCGTCTCGGCGCGGCCGACCCAGGCGTTGATCTGCTCGACCGTCTTCGGGCCGACATCGAGCACCATGGCGTCAGACGGAATGCTGTCGATGATGACGACTTCATTGTCCGCACCCGCCTTGAACTCGCGAGCGACGACGCCATCCTCGGGAAGCACGATGGTGCAGCCGGCCTGGGCGGCTTCGAGCATGATCTGGCGGGCCGTATCGGCAAGGTCGTGCTCGCACAGCGACTTGCCGACTTCCGTGCCGCGGGCGGCGATGAAGGTGTTGGCCATGCCGCCGCCGATGACCAGCGCGTCGACCTTCTTGACGAGGTTCATCAGGAGGTCGATCTTGCTCGACACCTTGGCGCCACCGACGATGGCGACGACCGGGCGAACCGGGTTTCCAAGGCCCTTTTCGAGCGCTTCGAGTTCGGCCTGCATGGTGCGGCCGGCATAGGCGGGCAGCAGCTTGGCGAGGCCCTCGGTCGAGGCATGGGCGCGGTGGGCAGCCGAGAATGCATCGTTGATGTAGATATCGCCATTGTCGGCCAGCGCCTGGGTGAAAGCCGGATCGTTCTTTTCCTCGCCCTTGTGGAAGCGGGTGTTCTCGAGCAGCAGGATATCGCCGTCCTTCATCTTGGCGATGGCGTCCGTTGCCGGCGCGCCGATTGCGTCGGAGGCGAACAGGACGTCGTGGCCGAGAACGGATTTCACTGCGGAGACAATCTGCGACAGCGAGAATTCCGGTGTCGGGCCGTCCTTCGGGCGACCGAAATGGGCCATCAGGATGACCTTGGCGCCCTTGCCGGAGAGCTCGAGAATGGTGGGCGCAACACGCTCGATGCGCGTGATGTCGCTGACCTGTCCATCCTTCATCGGCACGTTGAGATCGACGCGAACAAGCACGCGCTTGCCGGTGATGTCGGTGAGATCGTCAAGGGTCTTGAAGCTTGGCATGGCAAATATCCGGAAATTGGTATGGTCGGAAGCTGCGCCGACCATACTACGGATGGTCGGAGACGCAAGGCGGTCAGCCGGGGTTTTCGTCGCTATCTGAACCGTTTGAAATCGCCTTTGCAGCCCTGGCACGACGGCGTCGGAGCGCGTCGCGGATGCGGTGTGCAATCTCCCGCATATTGATGAAAAGCGGCAGCGCATCGGTGGAATCGACCACTTCGAGCGACATGCCGACGGCCTTGATATGGCCGTTCTCGTCGAGGTCACGAACGATTAGGATCAGCGATCCCAGCCGGACGCGGTCGGCGTAGTCAGCCTTGCCGCCGAGCCGCACGCGCATGAGTTCGGCGATGGTCAGGGTCTTCTCATGGTCATTAAGCAAGCCCGGCCCATAGGCCGCGTCGAGATCGGCGGCGTGCCGTTGGGGCGAGATTGCGAAGGCGCCGAAGAATTCGGCATCTTCCGGATCGACCGGCGCGCGCGTTGCAAAGAGCCGGTCGAGCAGACGCGAGAAACTCGGAGCGATGAAGAGGTAGACGAGATCGTTTTCCCTGAGCCGTCCCGCATATTGATAGCGCATCGACTTGCCGTCGCGCACGACGAGCGACGGCATCGCCCAGCGCGGGATGCGCTCGCCGAGCAGGACCGGACTGTCCTTGACGACGCGATAGGACAGGAGTTCGTGGTTGCCTGCGCCAGGCAGATCGACCTCGACCTTGTCGACGGCGCCAATGCGTGGCGGGATGATCAGGCCGAGCTTTTTGGCCACCGGCTTGATCGTCCATCCCTGCATCATCAACGAGACGAGCACGATGATAAAGGCGACGTTGAAGTAGGTCTGGCCGAAATCGAGGTTGCCGAGGATGGGCATGATCGCGAGCAGGATCGAGACGGCACCGCGCAGGCCGACCCAGGCGAGAAAGCCCGTCTCGCGCTGGGTGTAGTCGAAGGGCAGCAGACACAGCCAGACGGCCACCGGGCGGGCGACAAAGATCAGCACCAGCGCCAGCAGCACGGCGGGAATGGCGATGGCCGGAAACTCGGACGGCGATGCCAAGAGGCCAAGTACGAGGAACATGATGATCTGTGCAAGCCAGGTCATGCCGTCCTGGAAGCGCTTGATGGTGGCAGACGCCGGCATCTTGTGATTGCCGGCATAGATGCCGGCGACGTAGACGGCGAGGAAGCCGCTGCCGCCGACGGCGCCGGTGAAGGAGAAGACGAGTAGCGCCAGCGCCAGCACGAAGATCGGCGTCAGCCCCCGGTCTGTCTCCAGCTTTCCGGCGACGAGCACGATCATCATGCCGCCGAGCAGGCCGAGGATGACGCCGAGGCCCATCTGCTGGACGAACATGGCCAGCATGGCGATGTTGACGCCGCCAACGCCTTCGCCGCTGCCGATCGCCTGCACCAGCGCGATGGTGAGGAAGATCGCCATCGGGTCGTTGGTGCCGGATTCGACTTCCAGCGTCGAGCGGACCTTGTCGCGGATATTGATGCCGCCGATGCGCAGCAGGAAGAACACCGCCGCCGCGTCTGTCGAGGCGACGATCGAGCCAAGCAGCAGGCCCTCCATCCAGCTGAAGCCGAGCAGCCAGGACGCCGCGACGCCGAAAATCGAGGCTGTGATGATGACGCCGAGCGACGCGATCGTCAGCGCCGGCACGGCAGCCGCCTTGAACGACGACAGGGATGTGCCGAAGCCGGAGTCGAACAGGATGATGGCTAGAGCGAGCGAGCCGAGGATATAGGCCAGATAATTGTTGCTGAAGGCGATGCCGAGGCCGTCCTGGCCGGCCAGCAGGCCGATGACGAGGAAGAGCAGCAGCAACGGTGCACCGAACCGGAAGGCAAGCAGGCTGGAGAAGGCGGCAATGAGAATGAGAACGGTGCAGACCAGGACGACGACATAAAATGCTTCCACGGACACTTCCCTTTTCTCGCATCCGGCCGATGCCGGACACCCCACGTCAGCCCGTAGCCGCGACGGCGAGCCCTCCCTGCGCTCCCGTGCCCGGCGCCGAATCCCCCAGCGCGACTGATTGCGCCAAAGTGTAGGGCATCGAGATTCGCTGTCCAAGACCTAATGAGCAATCTGGACCGGAGCGGGGCGAAATGGTGAGAAAATCAGGTGTCTAGCAGATGAGGCGGAGATTCTTCTGCCGGCTCCAATGACGCGGCAGCTGGATACCTCGACTGCAGTAAAGGGAGCTTCTCAAGCATCTATGACGTCTTGCTGCCCAGACGTCTTGGTGACTTCCTGCGGCTGGAGCCCCCGCAACCTCCCTCATTCCTGTGCCCGTCACAGGAATCTAGGCACCGCTCGTCTGCGCGGTAAAAGACCCTTGCCGCAAGACAGAGTCTCCCGCAGCGCGGACGCGCTGCGCTGGATTCCTGTGACGAGCACAGGAATGAGGGGGAGGTACTATGATATGCCTCAAGAACAGACGGAGCGGCGGCGGCTCTACAGGGGGGCGCCGTAGAGATGGTGCTGCGGAAATCGCTCGTCGCAAACGCAAACGGCCCGGTTTCCCGGGCCGTTCTGAAACGCAAATCAGCCGAGACTTAGATGGTCTTGGCGAAAGCAACTGCCGTGTCGGACATGCGGCTCGAGAAGCCCCATTCGTTGTCGTACCAGCTGAGTACGCGGACGAAATTGCCTTCGAGGACCTTGGTCTGGTCGAAGGCGAAGATCGACGAGTGGCTGTCGTGGTTGAAGTCGCGCGAAACCAGCGGCTCGTCGGTGTAGCCGAGGATGCCCTTCAGCTTGCCGTCGGAGGCAGCCTTGATCACCTGGTTGATCTCTTCAACCGTGGTGTTGCGCTTGGCGACGAACTTGAAGTCGACGACGGAGACGTTCGGGGTGGGCACGCGGATCGAGGTGCCGTCCAGCTTGCCCTTCAGTTCCGGCAGCACGAGGCCGACGGCCTTGGCAGCGCCGGTCGAGGTCGGGATCATGGAGAGGGCTGCGGCGCGGGCGCGGTACAGGTCCTTGTGCATCGTGTCCAGCGTCGGCTGGTCGCCGGTGTAGGAGTGGATGGTGGTCATGAAGCCGTGGTCGATGCCGATGGCATCGTTCAGGACCTTGACGACGGGAACCAGGCAGTTGGTGGTGCACGACGCGTTCGAGATGACCAGGTGTTCCTTGGTCAGCTGGTCGTCGTTGACGCCGAAGACGACGGTCAGGTCAGCGCCGTCGGCAGGTGCCGAGACGATGACGCGCTTGGCGCCGGCTGCCAGATGCAGGGCAGCCTTGTCGCGCGACGTGAAGATGCCGGTGCATTCCATGGCGATGTCGACGCCGAGTTCGCCGTGCGGCAGGGACGCCGGATCCTTGATCGCGGTGACCTTGATCGGCTTGCCGTTGCCGACGACGATCGTGTCGCCCTCGACCTTGACTGACGCCGGGAACTTGCCGTGGATGGAATCGTAGCGCAGCAGGTGGGCGTTGGTTTCGACCGGGCCGAGGTCGTTGATGGCAACGACTTCGATGTCGGTGCGGCCGGATTCGACGATGGCGCGCAGGATGTTGCGGCCGATGCGGCCGAAGCCGTTGATGGCAACTTTAACAGTCATGGTGGTCTCTCCCAATCGGACAGGACTTTTCTATTCAAAGCAGAAGCAGGGCGCCGCAGCGCCCTGTATTTTTATCAGGCGAGCTTGGCTTCGGCGGCAGCGACGACGGCTTCCGTGGTGATGCCGAAGTGCTTGTAGACTTCCTTGGCCGGGCCGGAGGCGCCAAAACCCTTCATGCCGATGAACGTGCCTTCCGGTCCGATGAAGGCATCCCAGCCTTCGCGGACGGCGGCTTCGACAGCGATCTTGACCGGCGAGTTGCCGAGGATTTCCTTCTGGTATTCAGCCGGCTGCTCGAAGAACAGTTCGGTCGATGGAACCGAGACGACGCGCACCGTGATGCCCTTGGCTTCGAGCGCGGTGCGGGCGGCAACGGCGATTTCGACTTCGGAGCCCGACGCGAAGATCGTGACCTTGGCATCGGCGGAACCGGCGAGGTTGTAGGCGCCGTATTCGCAGAGGTTCTTCTCGCTGTATTCCAGACGGGCGGCGACCATGTTCTGGCGGGTGAGGGCGAGGCCCGACGGGCGGTCCTTGGTCTTCAGCGCGATCTGCCAGCATTCTGCCGTTTCCGTGGCATCGGCCGGGCGGAACATCATCAGGTTCGGGATGGCGCGCAAGGACGCCATCTGCTCGACCGGCTGGTGGGTCGGGCCGTCTTCGCCGACGCCGATGGAATCATGCGTCAGAACGTGGATGACGCGGATGCCCATCAGGGCGGCGAGGCGGATCGGCGGACGGCAGTAGTCCGAGAAGATCATGAAGCCGCCGCCGTAAGGGATCAGGCCGCCGTGCAGCGCGATGCC
Source organism: Rhizobium sp. HT1-10 (assembly GCF_049472505.1). Taxonomy (NCBI): domain Bacteria; kingdom Pseudomonadati; phylum Pseudomonadota; class Alphaproteobacteria; order Hyphomicrobiales; family Rhizobiaceae; genus Rhizobium; species Rhizobium sp. HT1-10. Next base: position 166,434 of record NZ_JBCEBQ010000006.1, read on the forward strand.
GTTCATGGCAGACGCCATGCCGTGCTCGCGGATGCCCCAGTGCATGTAGCGACCGGCGAAATCCGTCGGCGTGATGGAGACCATCTGGCTGGTCTTGGTGTTGTTCGACGGCGTCAGGTCGGCGGAGCCGCCGAGCGTCTCCGGCAGGAAGCCGTTGATGACTTCAAGCACATCTTCCGATGCCTTGCGGGTCGCAACGCTTGCCTTGGTCTCGGCCAGCTTCTTCTTGTAGTCGCTGATAGCGGCGTCGAAGCCTGCAGGCAATTCGCCGGCGAAACGGCGGTTGAATTCGGCCTTCTTGGCAGCTTCTGCAGCAGCCAGGCGCGACTGCCAGTCCTTCATGTCGGGAACGGCGCGCTTGCCGCTTTCGCGCCAGGCGTCGAGAACGTCGGCGGGAATGACGAAGGGCTCTGCATCCCAGTTCAGCGCCTTGCGGGTGGCGGCGATTTCCTCGGCGCCGAGCGGCGAGCCGTGGACCTTGTGGGTGCCCTGCTTGTGCGGTGCGCCGAAGCCGATGATCGTCTTGCAGGCGATCAGGGTCGGGCGGTCGGACGTCTGGGCAGCTTCGATAGCAGCGGAGATCTGGTCCGGCTCATGGCCGTCGACTTCGATGGTGTTCCAGTGAACAGCCTTGAAGCGGGCGATCTGATCGGTCGAGTCCGACAGCGATACGGCGCCGTCGATGGTGATCGAGTTGTTGTCCCAGAACAGGATGAGCTTGTTGAGCTTCAGGTGGCCGGCGAGCGCGATGGCTTCATGGCTGATGCCCTCCATCAGGCAGCCGTCGCCGCACATGACGTAGGTGTGGTGGTCCTGCAGCTCGGTGCCGAACTCGACGGCGAGCTTGCGTTCGGCGATTGCCATGCCGACAGCATTGGCAATGCCCTGGCCGAGCGGACCAGTGGTCGTCTCGATGCCGGTGGCATGACCGTATTCGGGATGGCCGGCGGTCTTGGAGCCGAGCTGGCGGAAGTTCTTCAGATCCTCGATCGACATGTCTTCATAGCCGGTCAGGTACAGAAGCGAATAGAGCAGCATCGAGCCGTGACCGGCCGACAGCACGAAGCGGTCGCGGTTTGGCCAATGGGGCGATTTCGGATCGAACTTCAGATATTTTGAGAAGAGCACGGTGGCGACGTCTGCCATGCCCATCGGCAGGCCGGGATGGCCGGAATTGGCCTTCTCAACGGCATCCATGGCAAGGAAACGGATCGCGTTTGCCATCCGGTCGTGTTTTTCGCGAGAGATCATGGTCGTTCCGCAGGTTTGGGATGGTCTCGGGCTCGAGAGGAGGGACCACCGGTTGGAAGGCGCCACGATGGAGAGATCTTGGGAACCCTGGATCGCAGTCTGCCTCAGGCGGTCGAGACATAGCAGTTGGGGCGAGCAAGTCAATAAATCCGCGGCCCAAACCGGGCCTCCGTCGCAAATATTTAACATTTGCCTTTTGCTTTGTACAAAAGACGACTTGTCGTGATTGGCGCATCGGTTTGCGGAAAAGTCGGGTGTCATCCACAGTTTAGCGGCCTTGCCGCATGCAAGCCTTTATTGACGCACAGTTGCCGAGTTGAATACTGTTCCGGATCAGGCCAGTGCGCGGATATGGCGATTCGGAGCACTGCGCGGGGAACCGGGAAGACATGATGCCTACAGGCAAGACAGTGGACGCGGCCATCACGTCACTGCGTCAGGCGCTGGCAGCGCTGGACAATGCGGTGGATGTGCGCTTCGAGCGGGAGCGCGAGCGCAGCGAGATCGACGCCGAGGTGCGCCGGACCCACGCCGACCGCTCGCGGCTGGCGCAGGAGCTCGATCAGGCGGAGTTTCGCGCCAACCGGCTGGAGGAAGTGAACCGCGAGGTGTCACGCCGACTGGTCACCGCCATGGAAACGATCAGGGCCGTGCTCGATCGCTGAGACGGATTTCCACGGAACGCGGCGGAACGGGCAAGACAGGACGGAATATCGTATGGCGCAGGTAACGGTAACGATCGACGGCAAGGCCTACCGCATGGCCTGCGAGGAGGGGCAGGAAGCGCACCTCACGGATCTCGCCACCCGCTTCGACCGCTACGTCAGCCACCTCAAGGAGCAGTTCGGCGAGATCGGCGATCTCAGGGTCACGGTCATGGCCGGCATCATGATCATGGACGAGGTGGCCGACCTGACCCGCAAGGTCAGCGGGCTCGAAGCCGAGCTTGAGGCTCTGCGTGGCAATCGCGACACTGCGCTGGCTGCCAATGCCAGAAGCGAGGAAGTGCTGGCCGGTGTTCTCGACGAGGTCGCCAGCAGCATTCGCGGCATCACCGACAAGCTGGTTGCCAAACCCGGCGCAGAGACGCATTGACGCAAGGCAATTAATTCTCCGTCGATGCCACTGGTGCGCCAAGGCAAACCGGCTTATATATTGAGTTGCGGTCTGCGCTTCCCGGCAGGTACCACAATCCCTGGGGCCATACTCGATCCAAAGGGAGCTGTCCCTGGCCAGGCCCGTGGGCTTGGACATATGGCGCCCACCTACGTTTGTAGGCACCCAGGATCGTAAAAAACCACCGGTCGTCGTGGATCGCACTTTTCGCCTTCGGGCGACGATGTCCTGGACCGCCCTCGTTGAGTTGGGGCCTGATGGCCAAGACGAACATTTCCCGTAATAAACCTAGCGCGGATCATTGCGCTGCGCCAAAAATGCCTGAATTCGGATCGATGTGACGCTCCCACAGGGCGTGCTTAAAAGAATCTGCGTACAACAGGCGAATAGAAGATATTCGCGTTAACGCAGTTCTGCTAAGCGGAGCGCAGAAGCGACCAATTCACACAGGTATATTTATGTCGACTCCGATCGATTTGGAACCAGCCGAGGAAGACACCGAGGAACGCGGTTGGTTCATGTCGACCCTGCGCCGCTACCGCACGCAATTGCTGGCGCTGGGCAGCGTTGCCGTGTTCGGCCTCGTGGCCTATGCGATCTTCCATCTGACGACGGAAGTGCGCTACGACGATATCGTGCTGGCGCTGAGCGACACCTCGGTGCGGGCGATCCTGCTGGCGCTGCTGTTCACGGGCTTGAGCTTTTTCTCCCTGATCTTCTACGACACCAATGCGCTAGAGTTCATCGGTAAAAAGGTACCTTTCCCGCATGTGGCGCTGACCGCCTTCAGCGCCTATGCGGTGGGCAACACCGCCGGGTTTGGCGCGCTCAGTGCCGGTGCCATCCGCTATCGCGCCTATTCCCGCATGGGACTGACGCCTGAGGACATCGGCCGCGTGGTGGCTTTCGTGACGTTGTCGTTCGGCCTCGGCCTTGCCGCCGTCGGCTCCATTGCGCTGATGATCATCGCCGACGAGATGGGGCCGCTGATCGGGGTCGACAGTTTCGTGCTGCGCGGCGTGGCCGGCGTCATCCTGCTGCTGCTCGCCGCTTTGATGTATCTCGGTCGTGGCGGCCGGGTCATTTCGATCTTCAACTTCACCCTGCGACTGCCGGATTCGCGCACCTGGTCTCGGCAGTTCCTCGTCACCGCCTTCGATATCGCCGCTTCCGCCACGGTGCTCTACGTCCTGCTGCCGGAATCCTCGATCGGCTGGCCGACCTTCCTGGCTGTCTACGCGATCGCTGTCGGGCTCGGCGTTCTCAGCCATGTTCCGGCCGGTCTTGGCGTGTTCGAGACGGTCATCGTCGCCTCGCTCGGCAGTGCGGTCAATGTCGATGCCGTGCTTGGCTCGCTGGTGCTCTACCGGGTCATCTACCACGTCATCCCGTTGCTGATCGCCATCATGGTGGTCGCGGGCACCGAACTGCGCCGTTTCGTCGATCACCCGGCAGCCTCGAGCGTGCGGCGCGTCGGCGGCCGGCTGATGCCGCAGCTGCTGTCGACCTTCGCGCTGCTGCTCGGCGTCATGCTGATCTTTTCGAGCGTGACGCCCACGCCCGATGAGAACCTCGAATTCCTCTCGGATTACCTGGCGCTGCCGGTCGTCGAAGGCGCACATTTTCTGTCGAGCCTCGTCGGTCTCGCCATGGTGGTCGCCGCGCGCGGTCTTGGCCAGCGGCTGGATGGCGCCTGGTGGGTCTCTGTGTTCTGCGCGGTTGCTGCGGTGACGCTGTCGCTTCTGAAGGCGATCGCGCTCGTCGAGGCGGCTTTTCTACTCTTTTTCATCTTCGGCCTGTTCGTCAGCCGCAAGCTGTTCAATCGGCCGGCATCGCTGGTCAACCAGGCGCTGACGGCCGGATGGCTGATGGCCATCGCGGTCATCTGCATCTGCGCCATCGTCATCCTGTTCTTCGTCTATCGCGACGTCGCCTACAGCAACCAGCTCTGGTGGCAGTTCGAGTTCGCCGACGAAGCGCCGCGCGGCCTTCGTGCCGTGCTGGGCCTTTGCATCGTTGCCTCCGGCATCGCCGTGTTCAGCCTGCTGCGTCCCGCCACCTCGCGGCTGGAGCCGGTATCGGATGACGACGTCGAGCGCGCCGTGGCGATCGTCCAGGCGCATGGCGTCGCCGACGCCAATCTGGTGCGGATGCGCGACAAGAGCATCATGTTTTCCGAAAAGGGCGATGCCTTCATCATGTACGGCAAGCGCGGCCGCTCCTGGATCGCCCTGTTTGATCCGATCGGGCCCCGGCATGCCTTGGCCGACCTCGTCTGGCGCTTTGTCGAGTCCGCCCGCTCGGCCGGCTGTCGCTCGGTCTTCTACCAGATATCGCCGGCCCTGCTGTCGTTTTGCGCCGATGCCGGCATGCGGGCCTACAAGCTCGGCGAACTCGCCGTCGTCAATCTCAACAGCTTCGAACTGAAGGGCGGCAAGTGGGCGAACCTGCGCCAGACGGCAAGCCGCGCCGTTCGTGACGGGTTGGAATTCGCGGTGATAGAACCGCAGCATGTCCCCACCGTCATCGATGAACTCGCTTCGGTGTCGAAGGCCTGGCTGGACGATCACAATGCCAAGGAAAAGGGCTTTTCACTCGGAGCCTTCGACCCGGAATATATCCTCTCGCAGCCGGTCGGCGTCCTGAAAAAAGACGGGCGTATCGTGGCGTTTGCTAATATACTTGTGACGGATACGCACGAGGAGGGTTCGATCGACCTGATGCGCTTCTCGCCGGACGCGCCCAAGGGGGCGATGGACTTTCTCTTCGTGCAGATTCTCGAGCATCTTAGGAATGCCGGATTTCAGCGCTTTAACTTGGGCATGGCGCCGCTTTCCGGCATGTCGAAACGCGAATCGGCGCCGGTCTGGGACCGGATCGGCGGGACGGTCTTCGACCACGGCGAACGGTATTACAACTTCAAGGGTCTTCGGGCCTTCAAAGCAAAATTTCACCCCGATTGGCAACCGCGCTACCTTGCGGTGTCGGGAGGGGTCAGTCCGATGATAGCGCTCATGGACGCGACGTTCCTGATCGGCGGCGGACTAAGAGGAGTCGTCAGGAAATGATTTTGAAATACGCAATGTCCTTCGCGCTCGCGACCCTGATGACCGTCGGGATCGCCAAGGCCGAGGAGTCCGACAAGAAATACGACACGGGCATTATTCCTTCGCCGCACATCATGGTGCCGACGGGCAAGGTGGTGGGCGAGGTGGTGCTGATTTCCGACATCGGCGGCTGGGGCGACAAGGAAAATGCCGTCGCGCAGACCCTGCTTGCCAAGGGCTCGATGGTCATCGGCATCGACTACCCGTCCCTCCTGAAATCGCTCAACGATTATGACGTCAGCCAGAACGACGGCTGTATCTACATGGTCTCCGACATCGAGTCGCTCAGCCAGCAGGTGCAGCGTTCTGTTGCCGACAGCGCCTACGAGCTGCCGATCATTGCCGGCGTCGGTGCTGGCGGGACCATGGCTTTGGCGATCGCCGCGCAGACGCCCGACGCCACGGTGTCCCAGACGCTGGCCGTCGATCCCGCTGCTGGCATCGCGCTCAAAAAGGATCTCTGCACACCCGCCGAAAAGGTCAAGGTTGGCGACAACCTCGTCATCGGGCTGATGGACGGCGCGCTGCCGGATCCGATCATCGCCAGCTTCACGCCCGCCGCGCCCAAGGATGGTCGCGACCATGTCGAGGCGATGCAGAAGGATCACCCGGAAATCGAGATCCGCGATTCAACCGACGACGCGATGACGACCTTGAGCAACACGCTGGTCCAGCTGGTGCAGGCGCTGAGCGCCGAGAAATCGCCGCTCGGACTGCCGATCAACGTGCTCGACACGAAGCCGACCGAAGATACGATCGCCATCATCTATTCCGGCGACGGTGGCTGGCGCGACATCGACAAGGAGGTCGGCTCCTATCTGCAGGATCAGGGTATTCCGGTTGTCGGCGTCGACACGCTGCATTATTTCTGGTCGGAGCGGAAGCCGCAGGAAACCGCTGACGACCTTGGTCGCATCATCGATTACTACACCAAGCACTACAAGGTGCAGCATGTCGTGCTGATCGGCTATTCCTTCGGCGCCGATGTCATTCCGGCGAGCTACAATCTGCTGAAGCCAAAACAGCGTGAGCAGGTCGTGCAGATGTCGCTGCTGTCTCTGTCGCGCAAGGTCGATTACGTGATCTCGGTCATGGGCTGGTTGGGCGCCAGCAGCGAGGGCAAGGGCGGCGATCCGCTCAAGGATTTGAAGAAGATCAATCCGAAGATCGTTCAGTGCGTCTATGGCTCGGATGACGACGAAGACGTCGCCTGCCCGGATCTCAAGGGCACCGGCGCGGAAGTTGTCGCCATGGCCGGCGGCCATCATTTCGACGACGACTACGAGACCTTGTCGAAGAAGATCATCGACGGGTTGAAGAGCCGGCTCGGCGAATAGGAACATCAGCGCGGGGCCGACGTTTCATCGGCGGTCCCGCGCGTGACTGACCATTTGCATCTTGCAGCCTTGGACGGTACTTCGGAAGGCCATTGTCGCGCGGCGGCCAGCCGCGCTCGCCATCTTCCGCCAACCGAAAGAGATATGCCTTGTCTGCACAGTCTTCCGTCTTCGATAAGAGCTATGCCGCCTTCCTGTTCGACATGGACGGCACGATCATGAACTCGACCGTGTCGGCGGAGCGCGTCTGGGGCGCCTGGGCTGCACGCCAAGGCCTCGACGTCGAGAAATTCCTGCCGACGATGCATGGCGCCCGCGGCATCGACACGATCCGCAATTTGAACCTGCCGGGGATTGATCCGGCCGCCGAGGCCGCCGCCATCGAGAAGGCGGAAATCGAGGATGTGGCCGGCGTCATGGCGATTTCGGGCGCCATCGATTTTCTGGCCTCTCTGCCGCTCGACCGCTGGGCAATCGTCACCTCTTCGCCGATCGCCTTGGCCAAGGCCCGGCTGGCGGAAGCCGGCATCATGATGCCGCGCTTCATCGTTACCGCTGAGGACGTCAAGGTCGGCAAGCCGAACCCGCAATGCTATATTCTCGGTGCCGAACGGCTGGGCGTCAACACCGCCGATTGCCTGGTCTTCGAGGACGTTCCAGCCGGCATCAAGGCGGGCGAGGCGGCGGGATCGGACATCATGGTGATCACCGCCACCCACAGCCATCCGGTGGAGACGCCGCATACGACGATTGCAAACTACGACAACGTCCGCGCGCATATCGGTTCGAACGGGCGGCTTTCGATCGTCCGCACCTGAAAATGCGCCACCGCGAGGTGAATGACATGGCATCGGCCGAGATGAAGGGGCAGCTTCGCAAGCAGCGGTTGGCGGTTCGTGATGCCATGCCGTCCGATCTGCGGAAAGAGAAGTGCGAGGCGATGGCCGCACTGGGCGCGGCGACAATCGCAGCGCTACCGGGTGCCGTCATCTCCGGCTTTTTGCCGATCCGCTCGGAGGCTGACATCCGGCCGCTGATGGACGTCCTGCGGGGACGCGGCGCGCGGATCTGCGTGCCAGTGGTGCTCGACAGGGAGACAATCGTCTTTCGCGAGCTTAATGACGCCACCGTGCTCGTCCCAGGCAGCTTCGGAACGCTCGGTCCGTCCGAGGATGCGGCGCTGCTCGAACCGGAGACGCTGCTGGTGCCATTGGCGGCATTCGATGCGGCCGGTCAGCGGATCGGCTATGGCGGCGGCTATTATGACAGGGCGATTGCGCTTTTACGACAGAAAGGCCTGGCACGGCGCCTGATCGGCATTGCTTTCGATTGCCAAGAAGTGCCATCAGTAGCCGCCGAGCCGCACGATGTCCGCCTGGATGCGATTTTGACTGAAAGCGGCCTGCGCATCTTTTCGCCGGAGGCCGACGTGGAATGAGACTGCTATTTCTGGGTGATATGGTCGGCAAGACCGGGCGCGTCGGCGTCTGGGACCGCCTGCCGGGTCTGGTGTCCGACCTGAAACTCGATTTCGTCATCGTCAACGGCGAGAATGCCGCCGGCGGCTTCGGTATCACCGAGGAAATCTTCCTCGAGACGATCAATGCCGGTGCCGACGTGGTGACGACGGGCAATCACGTCTGGGACCAGAAGGAAGCCGTTTCCTTTGCCGGTCGCCACGACCAGTTCCTGCGCCCCGCCAATTATCCCGCCGGCACGCCCGGTCGCGGTTCCGGCCTCTACTACGCCCGCAACGGCGCGCGTGTGCTGGTTGCCAACATCATGGGCCGGGTGTTCATGCATCCCGAGCTCGACGACCCCTTCAAGTCGGCCGAGGCGATTCTCGCGGCCTGTCCGCTGAAGGAGCAGGCCGACGCGATCATCTTCGATTTCCATGCCGAAGCCACCAGCGAGAAACAGTGCTTCGGACATTTCGTCGACGGGCGCGCGAGTTTCGTCGTGGGAACGCATACCCATGTGCCGACCGCCGACGCGCAGATCCTCAACGGCGGCACTGCCTATATGTCAGACGCCGGTATGTGCGGCGATTACGATTCTTCGCTGGGCATGGAGAAGGAGGAGCCGCTCAACCGGTTCATTTCGAAGATGCCGAAAGGCCGCTTCGAGGCCGCCTCCGGGCCGGCGACGATTTGTGGCGTTGGTGTCGAGATTTCGGACGCGACAGGTCTGGCGGAAAAGATCGCGCCGCTGCGCATCGGCCCGCGGCTCTCCGAAACGATCCCGTCCTTCTGGAGCTAAAGCGGCTCGTCCTGAAATGACGTCGCTGTACTCAAAGTCATAGCCGGGCAGCCAAGCCGCCCGGCGCATTCGATCAGGCGAACTGCAGGTGACGCTTGACGCCGACGTCGGGCATTTTCTCGTCGTCGAGATTGGCCTTGGCGATCTCCCAGCCGAACTTCACCTTGCTGCCGGTCGAAATCCAGAGTTCCGCGTCGTCGACGTGCATGGCGAGCATCGTCAGGCTCGGATCCTTCTTGCCGTCAACATACCAGGCCGCCGTCACTGAGCTCCAATATTCGTCGATCTTCGACTGGTCGGCGCGCACCTCGATCTTGCCGGCGAGGCTGGCATGGTAATCGTGGTCCTTGCCAACAAGGCAGAACCGCGCGCGCGCTCCGGATTTGATGCTACGGACGATGTCGGCATCGGTCTTGGTGTAGAACCAGATGGTGTTGGTCGTCGGATCGGCGTGCGGCGCCATGGGCTGCAAATGCATGTCGACACCCTCGATGCCGAGCATGCCGGCATGGACCGTATTGACCTGATCCCACAGTTGCTGTGCCGGATGTTCCTTCGCTTCGCTGAAGCTGGCCATAAGCAATCCTTCTCGTTTTTGTAATGCGTCTATGAACGTGAGGTGGCCCGGCTTTGTTCCTTGATGCGGCAACGTTGCGGGCAAGGCTTTTCGCTTGAATGCCTGCGGCTTCGCACCTATAAGGCGCCATTCCCAACAAAAGACTGAGCAGGGGTGCCATGGCTGGCCATTCACAGTTTAAAAACATCATGCACCGCAAGGGTCGTCAGGATTCCGTGCGCTCGAAAATGTTCTCCAAGCTGGCGCGCGAAATCACCGTCGCTGCCAAGGCCGGACTGCCCGACCCGTCCATGAATGCGGCCCTGCGGCTCGCCATCCAGAACGCCAAGGCGCAGTCGATGCCGAAGGACAATATCGACCGTGCCATCAAGAAGGCATCGGGAAGCGACGGCGAGAATTACGAGCAGATCCGTTACGAGGGATACGGTCCCGGTGGCACGGCCGTGATCGTCGAGGCCCTGACCGACAATCGCAACCGCACCGCTTCCAACGTTCGTTCCACCTTCACCAAGGCTGGTGGAGCGCTCGGCGAAACCGGCTCTGTGTCCTTCTCCTTCGACCACGTTGGCGAGATCACCTACAAGCTTTCCGCCGGCGATGCCGACAAGGTCATGGAAGCCGCCATCGAGGCCGGCGCCGATGATGTGGTGACGGACGAAGACGGCCACACCATCATTTGCGGTTTCGAAGCCCTCAACGAGGTTTCCAAGGCGCTGGAAGCAACGCTCGGCGAAGCGGAAACGGTCAAGATCGTCTGGAAGGCGCAGAACACCGTGCCGGTCGACGAAGAAAAGGCCGTGTCGGTGATGAAGCTGATCGACAGCCTGGAAGACGATGACGACGTCCAGGCCGTCTATTCGAACTTCGAAGTTTCCGACGAGGTCATGGCCAAGCTCTCGGCCTGAGGTTTCGCTTGAGCCAATTTGACAAAACACCCATCGTTTCCCTGCGGACGGTGGGTGTTCTTGTTTCCAGGGCATTGTGGCCCGCATCTCGGCCGCGCTTGCGAGAGCTCGTGATGTACTACGCCGGGTGCCGTCATTCAGCAGCGTGCAACAGGGCCGGGCCCTGCTCGTCGGAGGTCACTTCAGGCGGGGGGTCGGCGTTCGGGAAGAGGACGCGGCGCAGACCGACCAGGGCGTTGAGAGCGGCTTCCGCCTTCTCTATATCGTCGACCGCCAGAGCCACGATCGCCGTGTCGATGGCCGCGCGCAGGTCGTCCGATGGCTCGACCGCGATGCCGCCGCGCATGCGGGCCTCGTAGAAGGCTGCCGTCTCCGCGAGCACGGCCAAGAGGCGCTCGCCGTGCGCAGGCGCCAGAGCAAGACGCTCCCGTTTCAGATCAAGTATGTTGAAGCCAATGCGCACTTCGGCCAGCCCGTCGAGGCGGGTGAGTTCGTGACCGTCCATCTTCGCCAGTCTAGGGACCAGCTGGCCCAGCCGGTCTAGCATCCGCCCCACCAGTATGTCGCGGTCGTAGCCGGTGCCGCGGGCAGCGCTGGCAATATCCGCCCATCCGCGCCTTGCCAGGCGCAGCGCTGCCAGTTCTTCACCGAAAGGTCGCATGATGAGCGTCCAGGTCATGGCGAAGCCGACGCCGAGCAGCGCGCCGAGCCCTTCGTTCGTGAAGGTGGCAAAGTCCGCTGCAAACCGGTCCGACAGGGCGACGTAGGATGCCATGTTGACGGTCAGCAACATGGCGATGATGTTGTACTGCGGCCTTGGGATCATCAGGCCGATGAACAGGAAGGGGCCGGCGAAGACGAGAACCAGGCTCCAGTAGTCGTTGACCATGGGCAAGAGGATGAAAAGGTAGGTGCCGGCGCCGATCAGGCTGGTGAAGGTCCAGATGAACATCAGCTTGATGAAAGGTGCAGGCCGGTCGATGCCAGCGAAGAACGAACAGGCGACCGCAAACATCGTGGCAAATCCCGCGCCGCTGCCCCAGCCGCTGAAAATCCACAGGCAGATCGCAACGAAGGTGCCAAGCACCACGACGCCGGCCGAAAAGGCTAGCCAGGGATAGTCGAGATGGCGGATGACCTGCTTTGGCAGCGCGAAGCGGAAGCGGCCCTTCCAGCTCCGGTCGACCTTGCCGCTTTCGATCTGTACGCGGAGTGAATCGCAATCCTCGGTCAGGTCGAGCAGATCCTCCAGTCGCGCCAGCGCGCTGACGCGGATCATCCTGCCCCAGAGCGACGAGACGGCGACGGTCTTCAGTGCCTCGATGCGAAGGCGTAGAAGGCTCGTGTCGCGGATGGTGCCATGATAGGGCTCCGTCGTGATCCAGGCCGACATGTCGTCGAGAAGGATTTCCACGTCGGAGCGGATGGCGGGGTCGAGGCGCCGCAGGGCGTGCAGGCGGTCCGCCAGCGATGAGAGCGTCGGCAGCAGCATCAAAAGGCGGCCGCGCAGCCGTCGCGCCTGGCTGGTGACGTCGCGGGCGCCGGCATCATAGGCGATCTGGGTCAGCATCAGGTCGAGGGCGGAGAGGTCGCTCGCCAGCTTCTGGCGCATCAGCGGCGCGTCTGGAGTCGCCAGGCTACGGGAGAGGATCTCCAATCCCCACTGACGCGCATCGCGGGTCCAGTCGGCAATGCGTGCCGAAAGTACGGCACCGACGCTGGTGGGAAAGACGATGGCGCTGACGAGGCTGGCGCAGGTGATGCCGAGGATGATCTCCTCCGAGCGGGCGACTGCCGTGTCGAAGACATTGGCGGGGCTGTCGACCAGGGGAAGGGCGATCAGCGGCAGAGTGTATCCGGCCAGCATGAAGACATAGCTGCGGGGTGTGCGGTCGAGCAGCGAGATGTAGAGCAGCGTGCCGGTCCAGAGCGCAACCACCAGCGCGAAGAGAATGGGCGCATTGACGAACAGCGGCAGGAAGACGATGGCGGCGGTGCCGCCGATGATCGTGCCCAGCGCCCGGTAGATCGCCTTGGATGCGGTCGCGCCGGCCAGGGGATTAGCGACCACATAGACGGCAGCCATCGCCCAGTAGGGGCGCGGCAGGTCGAAGGCAAGCGCGATGTAAAGTGCCAGCATGGCAGCAATGAACGCCTTGATCGAGAACAACCACTCAGCGCGCGAAGGCAATGTCATTGTTTCTGGAACTCGTCGGGTGGGGATTGTTTTCCGGTCGATGGAAGCGTGCCACTTGCCCATTCAAAGAGTGGAAAGGTCACTGGATCATGATTTAGATAGTATGCTAATGATCTAGTTGACGTGGTAAAATGTCAAGGCCTGAGGAGCGCCTGGGCTGCATCAGTGAGCGCCAAGACGAGATCATCTGCACGTCGGAATGCCGAACGTATGCGAGCTGGAGATAACGGGGAGGGCCGGCCGGCACATGACTACGCCGCGGTGACGCGAGCTACAGTCTTCGGCCACGGGAGAGGCTTAGCTCTCCCGCAAACTCTCCGACAGCCATGTCGCCCTAGCGGCGGCGATGCAAGATGTGGATTTCCGCAGTGTGCTGGTGCGTGGGCTCGACCAGCTTGAACTTGCCGAGACGCTCGTCCATCTCGCCGGCCTCCGAAGCCAAACGGTGAATGGCGGCCGTCGTCTCCTCGACCATCGCCGCATTTTGCTGGGTCATGGAATCGAGTTCGGCGACCGCGAGGTTGATCTGACGCAGCGTTTCAGCCTCGTCATGGGTCGAGCGCTTCATCTCGCGGATTTGGCCGTTGATGCTCTCGACATGGGCGCTGATGCCATCGAGTGCCACGCCGGCGCGCTCCACCAATGCGACGCCGCTCTCGACCTCTTGCGTCGACTTCGACAGCAGTCCGGCAATCTCCTTGGCGGCGCTCGACGAACGCTGCGCCAGTTCGCGCACTTCATGGGCGACGACCGCAAAGCCCTTGCCGGCTTCGCCGGCGCGTGCCGCCTCGACGCCCGCGTTGAGCGCCAGAAGGTTGGTCTGGAAGGCAATGCCGTCGATGACGCTGATGATCTGGTTGATGTGACGCGACGAGCCCTGGATGGCTTCCATCGCGGCGATCGTCTCGCGCATGATGCGGCCGGAACCCTGGGTTTCCGTCTGGGCATTGCTGGCGATACGCTCGGCCTGCTCGGCGCGCGAGATCTGGGCGCGCACCGCGTCCATCATGGCCGAAATGGCGCTGGCAGTCTCGGTGATCGAAGCGGCCTGGCGTTCGGTGCGTCCGGCCAGCTCGGTTGCACCCGTGCGCATTTCCGCCGAACCCGAATGGACAGCCATCGAGTTGCCGCCGATTGCGCTCATGGTTTCGCTGAGTGTGGCCAAGGCCCTGTTGAAATTGATCCGCAACCCCTCGAGGTCGGCGGGGAAGGCTGTGTCGATCCGGTAGGCCAGATCGCCGGTAGCGAGGTGACGAAGGCCTTCGTCGAGGCTATCGACGACCTCCTGCAGCGTGCGAGCTTCAGCATCGCGCTCGGCAAGTCGCGCACGGCGGTCGGCTTCGGCGCTTTTCTGCGCCTCGGCGCTGGCTGCCTCGAGTAGCCGCTGGTCGAGCAAGGACTGGCGGAAACGCGCCAGCGCCTTGGCCATGATGCCGATCTCGTCGCTGCGGGTCTGGCTGCTGATTTCGCTGTCGAGCTTGCCGTCGGCGACATCGCGGGTGACGGCCGCCAGGCGGGCAAGCGGCGAAAACAGCAGCTTCATCACAAGCCCCGTCGCCAGCGCCACCAGCACCAGGACGCCGAGCCCGATGAGCGTCAGCAGAATGGCAATGCTGACAGACCCGGCGTTCAACTCGCTTTTCAGCACGCTTTCGACGACGAGAAAATGCTTGTCGCCAAAGACGATCGGCCGCGCATAGGCGCGCGCGGCGCCGTCGGGGCGCTGCAGATCGGCAACGCTGATATCATTCTGGGTGAGCGCCGCTGCGGCAAAGCCATAGGCGGCGCCATCGATCGTCACGAGATGGCCGGCTTCGTCGACGCCGAGGACAGACCCATCTTCAGAGACGACCACGGACCGCGCCGAACTTCCCTGCGGGTTGCCCTTCGACAGGACGGCGGCAAGCATGTCGTCGCGCACCTGAAATATGATGATGCCCTTCGGTACGCCGAGCTTGATGAAGGGGACGGCGAAATAAGTGGCGCCTTCTTTGGTGGCCGGATCGACGTTGAGGCCGGAGAAAGCCGACGGCGCCACGTCGTTTGTTGCTTTTGCCGCATTGTCGACGGCCTTGGCATAGACCTGCCCCAGGCTCGAGGCGCTCCAGGCTGGAGACTTCAAGTTCTCGGCGAAGGCAGGTCCCTTCTTGTAGGAGTAGATGACGGCACCATCCATGTCGGCGATCAACAGGTCGCTGAAGGGCGAGCCCTGGAGATCGCGGCTGATTTCCGTCTGCGCCGTTTCATGGCTGGAATAGTAGAAGCCGCTTGGTCCCGTCGGCTTCAGCAGCTTCTCCCTCTGATCGGCGGGATTAGGGTTTTGCGTGACGAATGCTTTCTGCAGCTCGGCGCGGGCATCGCCCGATGTCTTTTCGATCGTCTTCCAGCCACTGCGCAGGCTGGTAATGGACATCTGGATCGCCTCGATCCGGGCGATGGAATCGGCCTGTGTGCCGATCTGCTGCAACTGGTCCTTCAGCATGTCGCCGCGGAACACCAGCACGCTTTTCTTCGCCTGAAGAGCCTGTTCCTCCGACATGCGGTTGCTGGCCATATAGGCGAGCCCGTCCAGCACCGCGACGGACGCAAGGGTCAGCAGCAGGAACGTGGCGATCACCTTGAAGGACAACGATTTGAACCGAGTCATGACAGAACCTCTGAACTCTCGCTTCACCTGAGGTTGAAACGATGCGGAGAAAAAACGGGTCGAAGAGTAAGCACATGTCGTTCTGCCGGGGGCGGACCAGTCGCTTCGGCTATTCTGTCGACGATTCCTCTAAATGGCTTAACTGCCCGTAAAGACCCGCGAGGATTGCAACGATGTTTTTGCTTTGTTCACATTTTTCTGGCACAGAGCCACGATGAACGTTAGGTTGGACACCATGCAGAACACGATTCGTATCATCGGCATCGACCCTGGCCTGCGCCGCATGGGCTGGGGCATCATCGACGTGCTTGGCAACTCACTTCGATTCGTTGCCTCGGGCACGGTGCTGTCCGATGGTGACATGGATCTGGCCTCTCGGCTGTGCCAGCTGCACGACGGCCTGTCGGATGTGGTCCACGGCCATCAGCCGCATGAAGCAGCGGTCGAGCAGACATTCGTCAACAAGGATGCCGTTGCGACGTTGAAGCTCGGCCAGGCGCGCGGCATCGCCATGCTGGTGCCGGCTCGCGCCGGACTTCCCGTCGCCGAATACGCGCCGAATGCGGTCAAGAAGGCCGTCATCGGCGTCGGCCACGGTGAGAAGCAGCAAATCCACATGATGCTGAAGATCCTGATGCCGAAGGCAGAGTTCAAGGGCAACGACGCCGCCGACGCGCTGGCGATTGCCATCTGCCACGCCCATAATCGGGGCGGCAACCGTATGCGCCAGGCACTGCTCGCCGCCGGCTGACATCTGCCATCTGACTGAGATCAACCCTACGGATATTCGATGATCGGCAAACTCAAAGGCACTATCGAGGAAATCGGCGAAGACTATGCGCTGGTCGATGTTCATGGCGTCTGTTACGTCGCCTACTGTTCGAGCCGCACGCTCGCCAAGCTCGGCGGTGTGGGCGAAGCCTGCGTGCTGTTCATCGAGACCTATGTGCGCGAGGACCAGCTCAAGCTGTTCGGCTTCCTTACCGTCATGGAGCGGGAGTGGTTCATCCTGCTGCAGAGCGTCCAGGGCGTGGGTGCCAAGGTCGCACTGGCCGTGCTTTCGACGCTGAGCACTGCGGAACTTGCCAATGCCATCGCGCTGCAGGACAAGACGGTCATTTCGCGGGCACCGGGCGTCGGCCCGAAAGTGGCGATGCGGATGGTGTTGGAGTTGAAGAACAAAGCCCCGTCCTTCGCCGGCGAGGCTCTGAATATCGGGTTCAAGCAGGAGATCGGCGAGGGCGTCGCCGCGGCACCGGTCTCGGATGCGGTGTCGGCGCTCACCAATCTCGGCTATTCCCGCGACCAGGCCGCCAATGCCGTTGCCGCTGCGATGAAGACGGCTGGGGAGGGGGCAGACAGTGCCAAGCTGATCCGGTTGGGGTTGCGGGAACTGTCGAAGTGAGGATTCCGACATTTTTGATTTCGTCGGAACCCCATGCTATTTTCCTCATCTCTGGAGAGGCGAGAGATTTCCGATGACCATCTGGGAAGCAAGGCTGTCTGGCAAGGGGCAGGTGACCATCCCGAAGGGAATGCGTGAGGCACTCAATTTGCGACCTGGTGACCAGCTGGTTTACAGCGTGATCGATGGTCAGGTGATTATGACTGCGAAGACGATCGACCTCAAGGACCTCGCCGGCTATCTCGGCGACCCGCCGAAAGGACCCTCGGCGATTGCCGATATCGATGCTGCCGCAGTCGCCGCTGCCGGTGCCAGCGTCTTCGAGACAAGCGATGACGAAAGCTCGGATGTCGCGGCATGACAGTGTTCGGTCTGGATACCAACGTCGTCATCCGCCTTCTGACGAATGACGATCCACACCAGCGCCGTTTGGCGCTTGAATTTGCCGAGGGGCTGGGCAGGGACTACACGGGCTTTGTCTCTTTATTGACGGTTGTCGAACTCGATTGGGCGCTGCGTTCCGGACTGGGATTTTCCCGTCAGGATGTTGTCCGGACCGTCGATAAGCTGCTGCAAGTGCGTGGCCTGGAGTTCGAATCGCACCATCTGATCATCAGGGCCTTGCGCGTCGTCTCTGCTGAGAACATCGATTTCGCAGATGCGCTGATCACGTTTCGCTCGGAGGAGGCCGGTTGCCGGTCGACCAAGACGTTCGACAGGAAGGCCGCATCCCGCGCCCCAGGAATGGAACTGCTCGCATGACCGACCCCGCCCGCCTGATCACGCCGGAGAAGCGTGGCGAAGACCTGGATACGACGCTGCGGCCGCAGTCGCTCGACGAATTCACCGGCCAGGCGGATGCCCGCGCCAATCTCAAGGTGTTCATCGAGGCGGCCAAGAACCGGGGCGAGGCACTCGATCACGTTCTGTTCGTCGGTCCGCCGGGCCTCGGCAAGACGACGCTGGCGCAGATCATGGCCAAGGAACTTGGCGTCAATTTCCGTTCCACCTCGGGTCCCGTCATTGCCAAGGCCGGGGATCTCGCGGCGCTGCTGACAAACCTCGAAGATCGCGACGTGTTGTTCATCGACGAGATCCATCGTTTGAGCCCGGCAGTGGAGGAAATTCTCTATCCGGCGATGGAGGATTTCCAGCTCGACCTGATCATCGGCGAGGGACCGGCTGCGCGCTCGGTGAAGATCGATCTCGCCAAGTTCACGCTGGTGGCGGCCACCACCCGCCTCGGGCTGCTGACGACGCCGTTGCGCGACCGCTTCGGCATTCCCGTCCGGCTCAATTTCTACACCGTGGAAGAACTCGAGTTAATCGTGCGGCGCGGCGCAAGGCTGATGGGGCTGCCGATCGCCGACGACGGCGCGCGGGAAATCGCCCGGCGCGCGCGCGGCACGCCGCGCATTGCCGGCCGGCTGCTGCGCCGGGTGCGCGACTTCGCCGAGGTGGCACGCGCCGAATCGGTCACCCGCCAGATCGCCGACGAGGCACTGACGCGGCTGCTCGTCGATAATCTCGGCCTCGACCAGCTCGACAAGCGCTACCTCAACATGATCGCCGTCAATTTCGGTGGTGGGCCCGTGGGCATCGAGACCATCGCCGCCGGCCTGTCGGAGCCGCGCGATGCCATCGAGGATATCATCGAGCCCTACATGATCCAGCAGGGCTTTATCCAGCGGACGCCGCGCGGCCGCGTGCTGACCCCGATCGCCTGGCGTCATCTGGATCTGCAGCCGCCGAAGGATCTGGAAGCGGCTCAATTCCGGCTCTTCCAGGAAGAGGAATGAGCGCCCATTCGAGGGAACAACGGCTCGCGTTTCGGCATTTCCATCTCTTCGAAAGGAGTGTGGAATGCAGAAATTTCGGGTCGGAACGAAGGTCGAATGGAAGTGGGGGAAGGGGACCGGTAGCGGCAAGGTGAAGGAGAGCTTCACCGAGGATGTCGAGCGCACCATCGAGGGCTCGGTTATCAAGCGCAAGGCAAGCACAGAAGAGCCTGCCTATCTCATCGAGCAGGACGATGGTGGCCGCGTCCTGAAGAGCCACTCCGAACTGAAGCACGTTTCATGACTACCGCGTCCGGCAAGGGACATGTTCCGCCGAAAGCCGTCGCGGCGGCGGCCGAGAAGGGCCTGAAGCTACGGGAGGCGTTCCACCGCGGCGGAACAGCGATCGGCGTCGCCCGGGCACGCGACCTTAGCAACCAGCGGGCGCTGTCCGACGATACGATCAAACGCATGGTGCGTTATTTCGCCCGCCACAATGTCGACAAGCGCGCGAAGAATTTTGGCGATGAAAGCAACCCTTCGGCGGGCTATATTGCCTGGCTGTTGTGGGGCGGCGACGCCGGGCGCGACTGGGCGCAGGGCCGGCGCGACAAATCCGACAAAGCCTGAGACCCGCAAATCGTTGACCGGTGCTGCCGGATC
Source organism: Rhizobium sp. HT1-10 (assembly GCF_049472505.1). NCBI lineage: Bacteria > Pseudomonadati > Pseudomonadota > Alphaproteobacteria > Hyphomicrobiales > Rhizobiaceae > Rhizobium > Rhizobium sp. HT1-10. The sequence goes on from NZ_JBCEBQ010000006.1 coordinate 185,676, forward strand.
AGCCCGGGCGAGACAGGTGTTGCGCCTCCCTTGCGGAAGGGGTGTGCAGGCCCCGGGCCAGCCCCTCCACCGTCGCCTCAAGCAAGGCACGGCCGCCGCCGCGCCAGCCGAGCGCTTCGATCCGCGTGGTGTCCATCCGGCTGACGACGTTGAGGGGTGCGCGCGCAGGCAGCGCATGCGGGCTGCCGGTAACCTTTTGGAGAATGGACAGGATCTCGTGCGTTTCCGTCAGTAGGTCCGAGACGTTGAACACGCCGTCGGCGATCCGCGACGTCTCCGCTTCCAGCATCATCCGGATGGCCTGGCCGACATCTCTGCCGTGTACCTCCGTACCGGCACGCGACGGCACCGGCTTGCCAGCGAGATAATTCGCAAAGAGATCGGTCCATTTGTTTGGCCGGAGGTCGCCGTAGACGCCGGTGAGGCGCAGGCTGGCCACGGTAAAGCCGGGTGCGTTGAGCGCCGAGAGTGCATGCTCCGCGTCGAGCTTGACCCGCCCGTAAAGCGTGTTCGGGCCGGCCTCGGTGTCCTCGCGCAGGACTTCGCCTGCCGCGCGGTCGCCATAGACGGCCCGGGACGACAGGAAAAGGCAGCGACGGATGCCGGATCGCTGCGCCGTCTCGAACAGTTTCACCGAGCCATCGAGGTTGAGGCGCTGGAAGGTGGCGGGGTCGTCGCCTTCGCCGCCACGGTAGCGTCCCGGGACATGACTGAAGCCGGCATGGATGAAGAAATAGGCGTCGTCGAAAGCGTGAGCCTGGTTTTCGTTGGGGTCGAGCCGCAGCGGCACGAAGCCGACCGGCTTGGAGAATAGACCCGGTTCCGGCTGATGCCGGCCGCCGACAGAGACCGCATAGCCTTCTGCCAGAAGTTCCTCAACGATATAGCGACCGACGAGACCGGTGCCGCCCGATACCAGTACTTTCATGCCGTCACTTTCGGGTTTGCGAGCGTAGCAATGTCTGGAATGTCGAGGTCCTGGTAGAACCGGTGCCAGAGGTCGATCAACGGCGCCAATGCCTCGGCCTTCGGATGATTCGGTTCCCAGGGCTTTTCATATTGGTAATGCAGGATCGAAATGCTGGGCCAGTCCCAAAGCAAGGGCATGGTAAACCAGACATATTGTAACATGTTTATATAGACAGGTAAGCCGTGCCAATCCGGGAAAAACGTTTCCAGGAAGGTCTGGTCGGTGCGTTTCCAGAAGATGTCTGGCTGATCGAGGCGCTGCAGCATCGCGTCGAAAGTCTCAAGCGACGGACTGGCGACAAAGACGCCGGAGTTCAGGCGCGTGAAATCGGCAAGGCTTTCATAGACGTTGGGCGCGGCCGAGAACTCGGGATAGTCGAACAGCTTGTCGACAGGCTTCAGCACCAGCGCATCGGCATCGATGAACACGCAACGACGGTACTCGGTCAGCTGCCAGAGCCGCAGCTTGCAGAAGTTGTCGAGCGGCGAGTGGAAGGCTGGCTTGCGACCCTTGGTGAAGGGGGCAGTTGCATGCAGGTTACGGCGCTCATGGCGCGTGTTGAATTCGTCCGAAAGCGGCAGGTGCTCGACCGGCAACAAACGGCAGCCAAGCGCTGCAAGCGGCTGAAGCTCGCCGTCGGTCACTGCGCCGGTATGCATGACGACGATGTCGGCCCTGGTTTCGGTCCGTCTCAGCGAATGGACGAGCGCCGTCGCCCCCAATACGTAATCCGCGTTGGTGACGAGCGTTACGAAGGCGTTCGGGCGAGCAGCGGCAGCGACATCCGCCCTGCCGGCGTTCACGACACAGACTTTAGACGCTTGCCTTCCGGGTCATGGTTCACCTTGGTCGCCAGGTCCTTGGTCCAGGCGGAGACCGCCGGCACGCGGGTGCGGTCGACACGGTAGGCATATTTGCGGGCGACGTCGACGATCTCGCCAAGCAGGCCGGCCTTCAGCGTCGTCGGCTCGAGGCCAAGGCCGAGGAATTTCTCGTTCCTGACGACGAGGTCGTTTTCCGGTGCTTCCTTGCGCGGATTGGGCAGCCAGGCGATGTCTCCGCCTGCCATCCCGGCGATCATCTCTGCGAGATCGCGCACACGGTGCGTTTCGGTCATCTGGTTGAAGATTTCCACCTTCGAATTGCGGGCCGGCGGGTTCTTCAGGGCAAGCTCGATGCAGCGGACGGAATCCTGGATGTGGATGAAGGCGCGGGTCTGGCCGCCGGTGCCGTGTACCGTCAACGGATAGCCGATGGCGCCCTGGATCAGGAAGCGGTTGAGAACCGTGCCATAGTCGCCGTCATAGTCGAAACGGTTGATCAGCTGCTCGTGGCGGCGGGTCTGTTCGGTGTGGGTGCCCCAGACGATGCCCTGGTGCAGATCGGTGATCCGCAGGCCGTCGTTCTTGGCATAGAACTGGAACAGCAACTGATCCAGGCACTTCGTCATATGGTAGATCGAGCCGGGATTGGCGGGATAGAGGATTTCCTGGCTCACCGTACGGCCATCGACCGTCTCGATCCCGACCGGAAGATAGCCTTCCGGAATGGCGGCGCCAACGGTCGAATAGCCGTAGACGCCCATGGTGCCGAGGTGGACGAGGTGGGCGTCGAGGTTCAACTCGGTCAGGGCGTTCAGCAGATTGTGCGTCGCGCTGACATTGTTGTTGATGGTGTAATTCTTGTGACGGTCGCTCTTCATCGAATAGGGGGCAGCGCGCTGCTCGGCGAAATGTACGATCGCGTCAGGGCGGTGCTCGGCCAGCCATTTCTTGAGGAGCTCGTAGTCCTTGGCAAGATCGATCAGATTGAAATGAATCCGGCGGCCGGTCTCCGCGTGCCAGATGCGCGTGCGCTCCTGGATCGAATCCATCGGCGTCAGCGACTGGACGCCGAGTTCCGTGTCGATCCAGCGGCGGGACAGGTTGTCGAGGATATGGACGTCATGACCGGCATCCGACAGATGCAGCGATGTCGGCCATCCGATGAACCCATCGCCGCCCATGATCGCAATCTTCATGACAGTGTCTCCTTCTTTGCCGGTCGCCGACCAGCCTCCATTCGATAATTAGGCAGTATGACAATTGTTCAATGCTTGCCTGCCTAACCGACTTGCGCCAAACAGGCTCTCCACAGGTTTTGGAGCTTTTGATGACAAACGGTCCCTTTTTCATCGCCGGGGAGCTGGTCGAGGGCAGCCATCGGCTGCTGCAGCGGGTCTATTACGAAGATACGGATTTTTCCGGGCTGGTCTATCATGCGCGCTACCTGCATTTCCTCGAACGGGGGCGCACCGACTACCTGCGTTGCCTCGGGGTCGAGCAGCGTGAGCTGATTTCGGCTGATGAAGAAGGGCTGGTCTTTGTCGTCCATCGGATGGAAATCGACTTCAAGGCGCCGGCCCGGATGGACGATGTCCTGACGATCCGGACGGTGACTGAAAGAGCGGGCGGCGCCAAGATGGTGCTGGTCCAGGAGATCCGCCGCGACGAGACGCTGTTGATCGCCGCCAAGGTGATCATCGCGGTCATCAATGCCAGCGGTCGACCACGTCGGCTTCCGGAAGCCTTGGCGGCGCAATTGCTGCAAGCCTCCACGCCCTGACGTCGATAGCGAGGACCGGAAATTGGGCGCTTGTGAAAACCTGACAATTATGAGAAGGAATTGCTGCGCCGCAGAGGATCAGTCTGTCCGCTGCCGGTGACGCCTTCGTCGAGAGCCTCCATCCCGCAGGCCTGCACAAAATTATCGTTCTTGCCGACACTAACGATCTCTTAACCATAATAGTGTCTTAATATTATGGTCGGAGATTGTGCGATGCACGCCTTCCTTTGACCAAATTTGACGGCAAGAAGGCAGGTGTAGGCTTGAAAGCTTGACCAGGGCGTTCAGCGGCAGCTGCCATACATTTCTTGTGCGATCATTTTTTTGCCGCCCGGTCTTGCGCCGGGCGTTTGGATTCGGGGAATTTGGATCAGATGGAACAAGTTGGATTGGCTGCAGCGACGACGAATGTGAGCCTCCTGTCACTCTTCTTGGAGGCCGGCCTTGTCGTCAAGCTGGTGATGCTCGGATTGATCGCGGCATCCGTTTGGACCTGGGCAATCGTCATCGACAAGTATTTGAGCTTTAGCCGTGCGCGGCGCCAGTTCGACCAGTTCGAGCAGGTGTTCTGGTCCGGCCAGTCGCTCGAAGAGCTCTACCGGACGCTGTCGGAGCGGAACAATACCGGCCTTAGCGCCATCTTCGTCTCCGCCATGCGGGAATGGAAGAAGTCCTTCGAGCGCGGTGCGCGCTCGCCGATCGGCCTGCAGATGCGTATCGACCGGGCCATGGACGTGACGCTGGCGCGGGAATCGGAACATCTTGGCGCTCGCCTGGGCTCGCTCGCCACCATCGGCTCGGCCGGCCCGTTCATCGGCCTGTTCGGGACCGTCGTCGGCATCATGACATCGTTCCAGGCGATCGCCGGTTCGAAATCCACCAATCTCGCCGTCGTGGCGCCGGGTATCGCGGAAGCGCTGCTGGCAACGGCCATCGGCCTGGTCGCCGCTATCCCGGCGGTTATCGCCTACAACAAGTTCTCCGCCGATGCCGGCAAGCTGTCCGGACGCATGGAAGGTTTCGCGGATGAATTCTCCGCCATTCTTTCGCGCCAGATCGATGAGAAGCTGCAGCCGCGCGCGGCCGCCCAGTAACGACGGAACCGGAGTAAGCTTATGGGAATGTCAGGTGGAGGCGGTGGCGGTGGCGGCGGTGGTCGTCGCGGCAGCCGTCGCGGCGGTCATGGCCGCGGTGGACCGATCTCGGAAATCAACGTGACGCCGCTGGTCGACGTCATGCTCGTGCTGTTGATCATCTTCATGGTCGCAGCCCCGATGCTGACGGTCGGCGTGCCGATCGACCTGCCGGAAACGGCAGCCAAGGAAATGAACTCGGACACGCAGCCGATCACCGTCTCGGTCAATCCGGCCGGCGACATCTTCATGCAGGAGAGCCCGATCGCGCTCGACGACATCGTGCCGAAACTGCAGGCGATCGCCAAGACCGGCTACAACGAGCGGATCTACGTGCGCGGCGACAGTGCCGCTGGCTATGGGACCGTGATGAAGGTCATGGCGCGCATATCGTCTGCAGGTTTTAAGAACATCGGTCTGGTAACCCAGCAAGAAAAGACGAAGTAAACCCAATCCATGAAGGCCAGCATTGTCACATCGGCGGTTGTTCACGGCCTGGTCCTCGTCTGGGCGCTGGTGACCATTGGCGCCCCGAAATCCTTCGAGGTTACGCCCGATGAATCGACCCCCGTCGAGATCGTGACTGATGTCTCCATGACGCAGACGGGTGACAAGAAGGCGCCGCAGAAGGACAAGGCGGCGCCGAAGCCGACGACAAAGCAGACCGAAATTGCCAATGCGCAGAATGCCGGCGAGAACGATGTCGACCTGAAGTCGGCGCCGAAGCCTGTTCCCAAACCCACCGAAAATCAGTCGACCGGTGCCCCGAAGAAAGTCGAGGCCCCTACGCCGAAGGTCGATCCGACGCCCAACGACGTGAAGTCGGTCGAGAAGGAAGAGACAGACACCGCGCCGCCCCCGACACCGACGGAAGCGCCGAAGCCTCCGACGCCTACACCGACGCCGGTGCCAACTCCGACACCCACGCCAGCGCCCACTCCGACGCCGACGCCGACGCCCCCGACACCCACGCCGACGCAGGACAAGGCCGAGCTGGCGCCGAGCGATCAGGCGACGCCGGATAACGTTCCCGTGCCGCAGTTGAAGCCGGAGCCGCCCAAGGTTGTCGAGAAGCCGGTTGAAAAGCCGCCTGAGAAGAAGCCGGATCCGAAGCCTGTCGAGAAGCCTGCTGAAAAGCCGGTGCAGACGGCGGACAAGTCCTCCGACACCGACAAGAAGAAGGATGACAAGAAGCGCGAGATGGCCAAGGCCGCGTCCTCCAAGGACAGCGACTTCGATGCCGACGAAATCTCCGCCCTGTTGAACAAGCAGCAGGCCACTGGCGGCGGCGCGAAGCGCCAGCAGCAGCAGGCAGCGCTTGGAACGGACAAGCCTTCGAATGGCGCGAAGCTGAGCCAGAGCGAGATCGATGCCTTGCGCAGCCAGATCCAGAATAACTGGTCGGTTCCGGCCGGTATGTCCGGCGTTGCCGGGATGGTCATCCGGGTTCATATGAAGCTCGACGAATCCGGTACGATCATCGGTGAACCTGATGTTCAGGTGACGGGCGGCTCGGCCTCGAGCCAGCAGGCCCTGTCCGGCAGCGCGACCCGGGCGGTTCTGATGTCGTCTCCGTTCAAAAATCTACCACGCGATAAATACGACGCCTGGAACGAAGTTATCGTCAACTTCGACCCCAGCGACCTGGGACTATAAATGCTGAAAGGCTGTGTACACATGAAAATGCGTTCTCTCGTTCGTCTGATGCTGGTGATGGGTGGCCTGATGGCCTCCTACATCTCGCCGGCCTACGCCCTGGTGGAAATCAACATCAACAAGGGCAATGTGCAGCCCTTGCCGATCGCCATCACGGATTTCATCTCGAACGGTGACCTCGGAGCCCAGATCTCCGCCGTCGTCGCCGCCGACCTGAAGCGTTCGGGGCTTTTCGCGCCGATCGACAAGGCGGCCTTCATCGAGAAGATCACCAATCCCGACGCGGCACCGCAGTTCGCGTCCTGGAAGTCGATCAATGCGCAGGCGCTGGTCACCGGCCGCGTCACGCAGCAGCCCGACGGCCGGCTGCGCGCCGAGTTCCGCCTGTGGGATTCGTTTGCCGGCACCCAGATGACCGGACAGCAGTTCTACACCCAGCCGGAGAACTGGCGCCGCGTCGCCCATATCATCGCCGATGCGATCTACGAGAAGATCACCGGTGAAAAGGGCTACTTCGACACCCGCGTCGTCTTCGTTTCCGAAAGTGGACCAAAAACCGCCCGCAAGAACCAGCTGGCCATCATGGACCAGGACGGTTTCAACACCCGCATGCTGACCGATGGCAGCGACCTGGTGCTGACGCCGCGCTTCTCGCCGAACAAGCAGGAAGTGACCTACATGTCGTTTGCCAACCAGCAGCCGCGGGTCTACCTGCTCAACATTGCCACCGGTCAGCGCGAAGTGGTCGGCAACTTCCCGGGCATGACCTTTGCTCCACGCTTCTCGCCGGATGGCCAGCGCGTCGTGCTGTCGCTGCAGCAGGAAGGCAATGCCAACATCTACACCATGGACCTGCGTTCGCGCACGACCACCCGCCTGACCTCGACGGCCGCCATCGACACGTCGCCTTCCTACTCGCCTGACGGCACCCAGATCGCCTTCGAAAGCGACCGTGGCGGCAAGCAGCAGATCTATGTGATGAATGCCGACGGCTCGAACCAGCACCGCATTTCTTTCGGTGATGGCTCCTATTCGACGCCGGTCTGGTCGCCGCGCGGCGATCTGATTGCCTACACCAAGCAGTCGGGCGGCACCTTCGGCATCGGCGTGATGAAGACCGACGGCTCGGGCGACCGCCTGCTGACCTCAGGCTTCCACAACGAGGGCCCGACCTGGGCACCGAACGGCCGCGTCATCATGTTCTTCCGCGAGCCTGCAGGCTCGAGCGGCCCGCAGCTCTACTCGATCGATCTGACCGGCTACAACGAGCAGAAGATCAAGACACCGTCCTTTGCGTCCGACCCGGCCTGGTCGCCGCTGATGGAATAGCCCAGGACACGCCTGCAACCTACCGCCGCAAAAAGTCCTGTGACTTCATGCGGCGGGACGCTATAAGACAAAATTAACCATAACCGTTGAAAGAGCATTAACCGCGTGCGGTTACAGTCTGGCAACCGTAATAATGTCGTAAGGAGAGACCGGCCATGAGCCGTATTGACAATTCGGCCACAAGCCGCATGCAGAGCTTCGCCCGCAACCCGATCATGCTTGCCCTCGTCATGGGCCTCGCATTGGCAGGCTGCGCCTCCAAGAAGAACCTGCCGAACAACGCAGGTGACCTTGGCCTCAACGGTGCCAATGGCAGTTCCGCGACCCCGGGTTCGGCTCAGGACTTCACCGTCAACGTCGGCGACCGCATCTTCTTCGACACGGACTCGACCTCGATCCGCGCCGACGCGGCCCAGACGCTCGACCGTCAGGCCCAGTGGCTCGCTCGCTATCCGAACTATGCCATCACGGTCGAAGGCCATGCCGACGAACGCGGCACGCGCGAATACAACCTTGCTCTGGGCGCTCGTCGTGCGGCTTCCACCAAGGACTATCTGGTCTCCAAGGGCGTGCCTGCACGTCGCATGAAGACGATTTCCTACGGCAAGGAACGTCCGGTCGCCGTCTGCGACGATATCTCGTGCTGGTCGCAGAACCGCCGTGCGGTCACCGTTCTCAACGGCGCCGGCTCCTGATCAGCCAGGTCGATCACTGGATTTTGAAGGCGGCCTCCGGGCCGCCTTCTTCGTTTTGGTTGCATCGGGGAATTTTTGACCACACTTTGGACGAACTCCGTTGCTTTTTGGAAGCAAGTGTTAAAATCCTCTGGCGTGCCGCTTGGTACAAGAATCAGAGAGACGGGATGACATCCATGAAGAAATTCGTCGTTGCCGGCATGCTCGGTCTGGCGACCCTGGTCGGCACGGAACGCGACGCTTTTGCGTTGAACCTGTTCGGCCTTCATCTGGGCGAACGGGATCGCTCCGAGCAGGTGCCGCCAGCGCCGCTGTCCGGGCAGCCGGAGCAGACGCAACGCCCGATCATGGTTCAGAGCGGCGATGCCGAGATTCGTCTGCAGCAGGCCGAAGACCAGATGCGGCAGCTGAACGGCCGTATCGAAGAAATGAGCTATCAGCTTCTGCAGATGCAGGAGACCATCCGCAAGGCGCAGGCCGACAACGAGCTCCGCTTCCAGATGCTGGAAAAGAAGAGCGGCGGTGCCGTGCCCGCGCCGGCCGGCACGATCAAGAAGAGCGAGGCCGATACGTCGGCAGCGGGCCAGTCCGACGATATTGCCAAGGTCATCGAGACGCCGCAGGGGGCGGATGCCAACCGGGCGGCCTCGAGCGGCCTCGGCCAGCCACCGTCGCAACTGGGCTCCATCCAGTTCGACCAGAACGGCCAGCCGATCGGCGGCGCGGTGAATTCCAACGATGTCGGCTCCGGACCTGCTCCTTCGGCCGGAGCGAACACCGCTTCGCTCGGCAACGAGGGCGACACTTACAAGGCCGCCTACGGCCACGTCTTGTCGGGCGATTATGCCGTTGCCGAAAAGGAATTCCGTCAGTATCTCGGCAGCTATCCCGAAAGCGCCCGCTCGGCCGATGCCAATTTCTGGCTTGGTGAGGCCTTGTACTCGCAGGGTAAGTACAATGACGCGGCAACCACTTTCGTTAACGCCTACAAGAAATACGGCACGTCCGAGAAGGCGCCGGAGATGCTGCTGAAGCTCGGCATGTCGCTGGCCGCCCTCGACAACAAGGACACCGCCTGTGCAACGCTGCACGAGGTGACCAAGAAGTACCCGAAGGCTTCCAAGCCTGTCGTCACCAAGGTCGCCAGCGAAGAAAAACGTCTCGCCTGCTGATTGGCGCGACCATGGCCGCCGCTCAGATCGAGATGCCGCAGGCGGCCGCTAACCGTTTTCTCGGATCGCTCCGCACCCCCTCGCATATTCTCGTCGCGATTTCCGGCGGCAGCGACTCGACCGGGCTCCTGCTGGCGCTTGCCGATGCAATCGCCTCCGGTCTCCTTCTACATAGACTGTCTGCCGTCACCGTCGACCACGCCTTGCGCCCCGAATCGGCAGAGGAGGCGAGGGCGGTCGGCGAACTCTGTATCCGCCTCGGAATTCCACACCGAACATCGCGCTGGGAGGGGGACAAGCCCCGCAGCGGCCTGATGGCCGCCGCACGCGAGGCGCGCTACGATCGTCTCGCCGATGCGGCTGCGTCCGTTGGTGCGAACCTCATCGTCACCGGGCATACTTTCGATGACCAGCTGGAGACGCTGGCGATGCGACGCGCTCGGTTGCCGCAGGGGCAGGCGGAGGCTTCGGGCGGCATTGCCGATGCGGTTCTGTTCGACCGGCGCATCTGGGTTGTCAGGCCGTTCCTTGCCTGCCTCCGCCGCGACATCCGTGCCTTCCTGTCTGATCGAGTCGTCGGGTGGATCGATGATCCGAGCAACGAGGATCTTCACTATGAGCGCGTGCGCGTGCGCGAGTCACTGGCTGACGCGCAGGCAAAAGTCTTGCCCAACATTGGTGGTGAGGGAGCGGACAGCTTGTCGGCGGAAGCGGCGTACTGGGTCGGCCGGTCGGTCCATGTCCACGAAGCTGTGCTTGCCCGTATCGATCCACGCGGCATCGATGTCGGTTCGCCGGTGTTCCGTCGCGGCCTCTCCTATCTGGCGGCCTCGCTCGGTGGGCAGCCTTTCGGCCTGGGGATGGACAGATTGAAGCGGGTTCTGGCTTTCATCGGCGAAGGCAAGCCGGGTCGACGGACGGCCGGCGGCGTGGTCTTCGACCTCAGGCGTGATGGCCTTTATTTGATGCGCGAAAGCCGCAATATCAGGGCGTTGGCGCTTGCGCCTGGTGCGGCAGGGGTCTGGGACGGACGCTTCGACGTGGCCAATGGCAGCCGCTACCCCGTCCAAATCGTCGCAGCCGGCGGTTCATCGAGCCGCGATTTTCCCACCGATGTCCCAAATGGAGCGGCGATGCGCGCAGCGGCTGCTGCGCCGGCGGTTCGTTTCGAAGGAGACATTGAGCAGAATGAGCGTGAGAAAGTTGAAATCATGCCGCGGCTGGCGCCGTTTGACCGGTTTCTCACCCGATCCGCGCTGGATTTGGCCGATCGGCTGGCAAGTTCTTTCGGAAGATCGCCGTATTTGTCGCCGCCGCTTTAACAGTTATTGACGGAAAACGCATAGGACCGCTCGCGCTGCCTTGGCAACGGCCAAGCGTAACCCTATGTTAGCAGCCAAGTAAAGCAGTCGCCAAAAGGCCGGGCTGTTTCAGTCCCTGGGGAGTTCAATGAACCCTAATTTTCGTAATTTCGCTCTCTGGGCGATCATCGCTCTGTTGTTGATCGCTCTGTTCAGCATGTTCCAGACCTCGCCATCGCAGACGAGTTCTCGGGATATTCCCTATTCGCAATTTCTCCGCGAGGTCGATTCCGGTCGCGTCCGCGACGCCGTCATCACCGGCAACCGCGTCGTCGGCACCTATGTCGAGAACGGCGCAGCCTTCCAGACCTACTCTCCAGTGATCGACAGCGGCTTGCTCGACAAGCTGCAGGCGAAGAACGTCGTGGTGTCTGCGCGTCCTGAATCGGATGGCTCCTCCAGCTTCCTCAGCTATCTCGGTACGCTTTTGCCGATGCTGCTGATCCTTGGTGTCTGGCTGTTCTTCATGCGCCAGATGCAAGGCGGCTCACGCGGCGCGATGGGCTTTGGCAAATCGAAGGCCAAGCTGTTGACGGAAGCGCATGGTCGCGTGACGTTCGATGACGTTGCCGGCGTCGATGAAGCCAAGCAGGATCTCGAGGAAATCGTCGAATTCCTGCGCGACCCGCAGAAGTTCCAGCGCCTCGGCGGTCGCATTCCGCGCGGCGTGCTGCTGGTCGGCCCTCCCGGTACCGGTAAGACGCTTCTGGCGCGCGCCATCGCCGGCGAAGCCAATGTACCGTTCTTCACGATTTCCGGTTCCGACTTCGTCGAAATGTTCGTCGGCGTCGGTGCGAGCCGCGTGCGCGACATGTTCGAGCAGGCCAAGAAGAATGCGCCTTGCATCATCTTCATCGACGAAATCGACGCCGTCGGTCGCCATCGTGGCGCCGGTCTTGGCGGCGGTAACGATGAACGCGAGCAGACGCTGAACCAGCTGCTGGTCGAAATGGATGGTTTCGAAGCCAACGAAGGCATCATCCTCATCGCCGCGACCAACCGTCCCGACGTGCTCGATCCGGCGCTGCTGCGTCCGGGCCGTTTCGACCGCCAGGTCGTCGTGCCGAACCCTGATATCATCGGCCGCGAGCGCATCCTCAAGGTGCATGCCCGTAACGTGCCGCTGGCGCCGAATGTCGACCTGAAGGTTCTGGCGCGCGGTACGCCCGGCTTCTCGGGTGCCGATCTGATGAACCTCGTCAACGAGGCGGCCCTGATGGCAGCCCGGCGCAACAAGCGCATGGTCACCATGGCGGAATTCGAAGACGCCAAGGACAAGATCATGATGGGTGCCGAGCGTCGCTCGTCCGCCATGACCGAAGCCGAAAAGAAGCTGACCGCCTACCACGAAGCCGGACATGCGATGACGGCCCTCTATGTCGCCATCGCCGATCCGCTGCACAAGGCAACGATCATCCCGCGTGGCCGCGCCCTCGGCATGGTCATGCAGCTTCCCGAAGGCGATCGCTATTCGATGAGTTATACGTGGATGATTTCGCGTCTCTGCATCATGATGGGTGGTCGCGTCGCGGAAGAGCTGACCTTCGGCAAGGAAAACATCACCTCTGGCGCCTCGTCGGACATCGAGCAGGCCACCAAACTTGCCCGTGCCATGGTGACGCAGTGGGGCTTCTCCGACCAGCTCGGCCAGGTTGCCTATGGTGAAAACCAGCAGGAGGTCTTCCTCGGTCATTCCGTCTCGCAGTCGAAGAACGTCTCCGAAGCGACAGCCCAGAAGATCGACAACGAAGTGCGCCGCCTGATCGACGAAGCCTATACCCAGGCCCGCACGATCCTGACCGAACAGCACGATGCGTTTATCATCGTTGCCGAAGGGCTGCTCGAATACGAGACACTGAGCGGCGAGGAGATCAAGGCTTTGATCCGCGGCGAAAAGCCAGCCCGCGACATGGGCGACGATACGCCGCCGAACCGGGGTTCTGCCGTGCCCAAGACCGGCACCAAGAAGGACGGCTCGCTGGGCGCCAAGGGCGACGAGTCCGAGGGCGGTCTGGAGCCGCAGCCGCACTAAGTTGATCGAGATCAAACAACAAAAGGCCGGTTCCCGTTATGCGGGAGCCGGCCTTTTTACCATCGGTCACGGGATGTAATCGCTATTTGCGTTAATTGACGTGATGATGGCAACGATCTGTGGCAGTAGCGTCTAATTCGATGCCCCGCCGATCCATGGGTTCGGGGCGCGCCTCTGTTGAAGGCGCTTAAGTTGCGGGAGAAAATATGAAGCGTCGTTATTTCGGCACGGACGGGATCCGGGGCCAGTCCAACGTTTTTCCGATGACGCCTGACCTTGCGATGCGGGTTGGTATTGCCGTTGGTACGATCTTCCGTCGCGGCAACCATCGCCACCGCGTCGTCATCGGCAAGGATACGCGGCTGTCCGGCTACATGCTCGAAAACGCGCTCGTCGCCGGCTTCACTGCTGCCGGTATCGATGCCTTCGTCTTGGGCCCGATCCCGACCCCTGCCGTTGCCATGCTGACGCGGTCGCTGCGCGCCGATATCGGCGTGATGATCTCGGCCTCCCACAATCCCTATGAAGACAACGGCATCAAGTTGTTCGGTCCGGACGGCTACAAGCTCTCGGATGACCTGGAAATGCAGATCGAGGATCTGCTCGACCAGGATCTCAGCTCGCAACTGGCGAAAGCCGCCGACATCGGTCGCGCCAAGCGTATCGATGGCGTCCACGATCGCTATATCGAGCATGCCAAGCGGACGCTGCCGCGCGATGTGACGCTGCAGGGCCTGCGCGTCGCCATCGATTGCGCCAATGGGGCCGCCTACAAGGTGGCACCGGCTGTGCTCTGGGAGCTCGGCGCCGAGGTGGTGACGATCGGCAACGAGCCCGATGGTGTGAACATCAATCTCAACTGCGGCTCAACCAGCCCGGTCGCGCTGCAGAAGAAGGTCGATGAAGTGCGGGCCGATATCGGCATCGCGCTGGATGGCGATGCCGACCGCGTCATCATCGTCGACGAGAACGGCACCGTCGTCGATGGCGATCAGTTGATGGCTGTCATCGCCGAGAGCTGGGCCGATACCCAGCGCCTGCGCGGCAATGGCATTGTCGCGACCGTGATGTCCAATCTCGGGCTTGAACGTTTTCTCACCGACAGAAAGCTTGAGCTTGCCCGCACGCAGGTCGGCGACCGCTACGTCGTCGAGCATATGCGCCAGCACGACTTCAACGTCGGCGGCGAACAGTCCGGTCATATCGTCTTGTCTGACTACGGCACAACGGGCGACGGTCTGGTCGCGGCGCTGCAGATTCTCGCCTGCGCCAAGCGCTCCGGCAAGCCGGTGAGCGAAGTCTGCCGTCGTTTCGAGCCGGTGCCTCAGCTGCTGCGCAATGTCCGCATCACCGGCGGCCGGCCGCTCGAGAACATCGAGGTTCGACAGGCCATCGCCGATGCGGAAAGTGAACTTTCGCGCAACGGACGTCTCGTTATTCGTCCCTCCGGCACCGAGCCCTTGATCCGCGTCATGGCCGAAGGAGACGACCGCATCCAGGTGGAGCGTATCGTCAACGACCTGATCGGCGTGATCTCCAACGTCCGTACCGCGGCCTAGAATATCGGAGCAGACCCCGGCAGGTCGGTTTATCGACTGCCGGGGCTCCAGACGGCTATCGGCGAGCGGCTCGCCGATCAATCCAAGGCCGTGGCCTTGTCACATGTCGTCCCTGACCAGCCCCGCGACCTCGACCGACGATGGCACCAGAGATTTCCGGCTGCGTCTGCCGGACTGCCGCTTGAACCCGAAGACATTCTGCAGCAGGCTCTTGGTGTAAAGACCCGGACCGCTGGAATAGATGCGCCAGCCGCCGTCGACGGCGATGTCACCGGCCTTGATCCTCTCCCATTCACTTGCCGCCCGATAGCGGTCATGGAAGGCCGCATCGCTGCTGCTGAAATAGGTGTTGCGCTGCCTGAGCGATGCATGCGCCAAATGGTCTGTTACCGTAATGGGATTGGCCAGCGACAGGGCCTGCCAGAGGCCCTCGGCATTGTCGTCCAGCGCCAATGTCTCGCAATAGCGCAAATGGGCGTGGACATACATCAGGCCTATCTCGCGACCGAAGAAGGACGAGGATTCGGCACGGCGGAACAGCTTTTCCGGCCCGCCGGAATAGGTGGCGGGCTTCTCCATCAGGCGGGTGCCGTCGGGGTAGAGCAGGTGGTCGCGGATCAACGACATATGGGCGTGCCGCTGATCGCTCGTGAACAATCCGCCCAGCATCGGCTGGGTCATCGAGATCAGCGAATAGTGCAGGCCGGTGCGCTGGTCCTCGGGATGCAGCAGCAATTCGACGCCATCATGGGATGGATCGAAGATCGCGTAGCCGGCAACGATGCCGTCGCGGACCAGCAGTCGGTTGAAATCGTCGTGCATCGCGGCGGCGGTGCGCTGCAGCCTGTGGGCTTCGCCGATCCTGCCGGTGTCGTTCATGATGGCGGCATAGCGGACGATCTGCTCGTAGAGCAGGGCGACAGTCCAGCTGCTCACCATCCAGTCCCGCAGATGCGGATCGGCGGGCTGCAGCGAGTCGTTCCAGTCGCCTTCTCCATAACGGATCAGGCTGGTGCCTGGGATGAAGCGCGAGCGTACGGTTGCCAGCAGCTTCTCGACATGGTCGGCGATGGTAGCCTTCTCAGGCGTACGCTCCATCGTCTGGTCGTCCCGCCAGGCGGTGGTTTCGTGGAGGAAGCCGATATCGCCCGTGGCTTCGATGTAGTCGCACAGCGCCTTCAGCGGCCAGACGACGATGTCGCCATGAGCCTCGCTGGAGCGGATATTGGCGTAGGGTTCGAACATGAACCATTGCGGCCAGTCACCCCGATCGCGAAACTGCTCGCCGAAGATGATCTTCAGCACCTGCTTGGCCTCCGCGTCATGCTCGTAGGAGAGCAGGAACTCGATCGGCCCCTGGCAGGCGTCGCGCGTGCCCCAGGCAGCACCGGTATATTGCTCCAGCCCGTGCGGTACGCTCATGTGGACGATCGCATCATGGGCCATCCACGGGAGGATCGCCGCATGGGCGGCCAGATCAGGGCCGGTACCGCTGATGGCGAGGCCGCGCGTTGCCCTTTGCCAGAAGCGGTCGGCCGGTTCCAGCATCTCTGCGTCGGAGACACCCGCCTGGTAACGCGAGGCCAAGGCGGTGGCGGCATTGGTATCGAGCATCGACCCGACGACGGAGAAGGTCAGCGACGTGGTTTCCGTCGACCGCAGAGCGACGAAGGGGCCGTTCCGGGCGATACCGTCGGCAAAGAGCAACTCATCGCCGCCGAGGGCCTCGACGGAGGCGGGCGTGGCGCTCACCAGCTTGTAGCTCGCCTGCGGGTAGCGTTGTCCCCAGAGCCAGTTCGGGTCAGGCTGCAGAGTTATCTGCCGGGCGTCGGCATCCACAGTGATGCGGCCGCTCGTCTCATATTCGCGCTCGCCCAGCGTCACCTGACCGAAGGCGAGGAAACGGCAGGCCGGGCCGTCGACCGTAACCCGCCACTGCATGGCCGGATCGTCGCCGGAGGCGATGGTCGAGACGGTGATGGTGCGGTCGGCCAGCCGGTAGATCCAGCGGCAGTCGCTGAGGCCCATGTCGAAGGCCGAGGGCACGCCGAGCAGCTGCCAGCCGGCGCCGACGTCGACCATGATCCGCAAGCCGCTGCTGCGGGTCAGATTGTAGGGATCGCGGGAGACCGAGAAGAGCTTGTGGAAGGAGGTGTTGCCGATGGTCAGCTGGGCGGCGAAGATGCCCTGCATCCAGCAAGTCGCGGCCAGCGTGTTTTCATCCAGCATCATGCTCTGGCCGCTGCGCAGGATCGCGCCATGGCGGCGCTGAACGCGGAGTTCTTTTTCCCGCAGCACGACGTGACGGTTCTGGAAGCCGCCGGGCACGAAAAAGGACAACAGCGCCCCATCGACCCGTTCCTCCAGTGTCCTTTCGGGGTAGAGACCGGCAATGGCCATGTCGTCGAGGGGGAGGGCCACCAGCAGGGGCGTATCCTGTACCAGGCTGCGGACGACTGGTGCGCCGATGACAGGGCCGGTCGCGGCCATCGGGTTGGCCAAGAGGGACAGCCGGTCGAGATCGACATCGCTCGACGCCTCCGGATGATCCGGAACGAACAGGCCGAAGAAGGTGACGGTGCCGTTAGCGGAAGGTGCGAGCGACAGCGGCGGCGATTGCAGAGCAGGGCAGGCGACTTCGTGCTGGCGCCGTTCGCTCGGCAGGTCCGTGCCGAAGGGAGCTACCAGCTGGCCGTCCGGCCTGTCGCTGGCGACAAGCTGGATCGCATCTGTTGCAAAGGCAGCGATACCCTCGAGGCAGCCCTGCGCCAGCCATGGATTGTGGCCGGCGCCCTGCTTGAGGTTCTGGCGGTTCATGACGATGGTGCCGAGGTCCTGGTGCCTGGCGATGTGATGATCGACATATTGCGAGGCATAGGCTTCGCTGTTCATCAGGAAGCCACGGTCGCCGAGACCGACATCCTGGACCAGAACCAGGTCGGCCTCGACCGGGGCGGCGCGCGCATTTTCCAAAGTGACGCGCCAGAGCCAGATCGGTTCGCTCGGATGCAGCTCGAGACGGACCTCGTGGCGGACCCCGTGGGTCTCGCCCACCCAGGACAAGACACCTTCTCCGCTGCCGAAATTGACGGCTGCCTTTGGCCCGACGATCTCGGCCACGAACGGCGCATCGCCGCCGACCCTTGCGTAAAGCCGGCCGATGCCGCCCGATAGCGGCGAGCCCTGCACCTGATTGATCATCACCTGCACGCCATTCGCGTCCGTGTGCTCTATGGCAAACAGTGTGCCGTTCGGAAGCGCGGAGACCGCGAGTCCGGCGGGGTTGCTGATCGTGAGCAGCCCGAGGTCGTCGCGGCGGGATGTCTGGAAACTGCGGTCTGTGTCGGATGCCATGGTGGTTCTCGCTGATTGCCGTTTGCGGACTACATCACAAGCCGGGCCGGAAGGGCACTGAAATCTGCGAGATCGGGCAATGCCTTGCAATGGCGGGTTCCCGCAGACCGTCGTTGCTGGCGAGATGTCAGTTTTCACCCACTTGCAGCGGTTGGTCTCGTCTTCTAGCGTATGGCCCATGAGCACATCGGATCCACACAAGCCCATCAGCGTGAAGGCCATCGGTCTCGTTTGGCGCGACGGGCGTCTTCTTGCGGCAGACGTTCCCGATGGCGAAGGAGGGATTTCCGGCGTTCGCCCGCTCGGCGGCAGTGTGGAATTCGGAGAGCTGTCCGAGGCGGCATTGGCCCGGGAGTTCAGGGAAGAACTCGGGGTGGAGATCGAAATCGTCAGCGGACCACTGATCTTCGAAAATCTCTACACGTTCGGCGGCAGCCCCGGTCATGAGGTGATGTTCGTCTTCGAAGTCGAATTTCCGCTCGGGGAACAGATGGCGGGGGACGAGATCGTCTTCCACGAAAGCGACGGCACGCGAAATGTCGCGCGCTGGTACCACCCGGACGAACTCGATCGCCCCGGCTATCCCGAGCTCTATCCAAAAGGGCTGAAGAGCGCGTTGGCCAGGTTGGGGCTGGCCGCTCGGGCGTAGGGGCCGACGGAGACGGCGGTTTGCTCGCTTCGTGGATGGGATCGTCGGCAGCCCGACCTTTGCGTTTGCCGGCGCGATCCCTATATCAGTAACATTCAACCGGTGCCGCCGCCAACGGGGTGTCATGGCTTTGCTTTTGTCCGCTTCGCGATTCTCGATCTCCGTGCTGCTGGCCTGCGCGCTGGCGGCGGGTGTCGTTGTCGTGCCCCGGGCGGTCGAGGGGGTCGGCGTCCTGCGGCCGGGTGCCAGCGCTGCCGAAATCGTCTCCTACAGGCTGCGCGGCGTACCGGCGGATACTTATGCTGCCGCCATCGACAAGGCGCTCGTCCTCGATGATCCGGATCTTGCGGCGAGCCTGGTGGCGCTTGCCGACAGTAGAGATATCATCATCCCGGCCGAGCTTCGCCAGCGTGTAGCGGCGGCCCAGGGGTTCAATGCCGGGCGCAGCCTGCGGGAAGCCTGGAGCGGGCTTGGCGGCGGCGATGCCCGGAGCCCGGAAGCCCTTGCCGGAGCTGTTACCGCCGACCTCACGGGCATCAGCGACGCGCGCGATCTCGTCCATGAGGGCAGCGCCTATATCAATGGCGAGCCGTACAGTGCGTTGACGATAGGCCTCGCCGCCGCGGGCCTCGTAATAACCGGCGTGACAATCGCGAGCTTCGGGATGACGTCGCCGGCGCGGGTCGGGGTCACGGCGTTGAAGGCAGCCGACAAGGCAGACATTCTGCGGCCGCCGTTTCGCCGGGCGATGACGACTGTTGCTGCCGACCTGATAGACGGCGGTGCGCTCCGGGAGACCGTCGACCTCGCCTCAGCCGGAAAGCTTGGCGCCGCGCGGCTGGCATTGACCCGCGCGGTTCGGGCCAAGCCGCTTGCTGCGCTGACGACGACTGCGGCGGATCTCGGCGCGCTTTCGAAGGGTGCTGGCTATCGCGCCACCCACGACGTGTTGAAGCTTGCCGACAGCCCCGGCGATATTTCGCGCCTTCGGCGGCTGGCCGAAGGCTTCGGACCGCGCTTTCGCGGCGCCCTGGTGCTGGTCGGCGGCGCCGCACTGACGACGGTGGGGCTTCTCGCCAGCGCTTCCGGCTGGATCCTTGCGGGCCTGACGTGGATGCTGGCGGCGCTGTTCGTTGTCTACCGCGTCGTGCGCTGGTTCTGGCGACTGCTGAGGCCGCGCCGACCGCGGGGCTCGACATTGCAGCGCTCTGCGTCATCGGCATGAGCGCAGCCTGGCCAACGCTGGGCGACAAGATTGCGTCCCTCGTGCACCATGCGATGCCGCCCGGCGGCACGTGCCGGACAACGAGGCCCGGATGGCAAGAATCGGATAACATGACCCAGACGACTGGGTCCGAAAGACAGGATCAGGCGATGTTTCAGGAAACCACGATAGTCCATGGCGACAAGCCGGAATTTTACCGTGCCTTGCAGGCGCAACTGGACGGACTGCTTGCAGGCGAGAGCGATGCGATCGCCAATGCGGCCAATACCTCCGCGCTGATCTTCCAGATGCTGCCCGATATCAACTGGGCGGGCTTTTACTTCTTGCAGTCGGAGGAAGAGCTTTTGCTCGGGCCGTTCCAGGGCAAGCCGGCCTGCGTACGCATCGCGGTCGGGCGCGGTGTTTGCGGCGCGGCGGTGGAAAGGGCCGAGACCATGCTTGTCGAGGACGTCCACGCATTTCCGGGGCATATCGCCTGCGATGCGGCGTCGCGCTCCGAGCTTGTTGTGCCGCTGACCCGCGATGGCCAGGTGTTCGGCGTCCTCGACCTCGACAGCCCGCTTCCCGGCCGTTTCGACCTCGACGATCAGGCGGGTGTGGAAGCCTTGGCCCAAACCTTCATCGCCGCCTCGGCCTGGGATGCCTGAGGCGCCTGGCGTTTGCTGTTGTTTCGGTAGATGAAGGGGGATCGGAGGGGAGTGCCGCGATGACGAAAAGAGCTGGAAGCGCCGATCTGCCGCTGCATGGCGGCCGGGTACCGGCGTGGCTCGGGCAGCGCATGACGCGGCTGGGGGCTTTGATCACGGAGGCGATCATCCAGCATTATGGTCGCGACGAGTTCATGAGCCGGCTGGCGCATCCCTTCTGGTTCCAGTCCTTCGGCGCCGTGATGGGCATGGACTGGCATTCCTCGGGCATCACCACCAGCGTCATCGGCGCCCTGAAGCGCGGCCTGACGCCGATGGCCGGAGAGTTGGGCATCCATGTCTGCGGCGGTCGCGGCGCCCAATCGCGCAGGACGCCGGATGAGCTCATGGCCATCGGCCATCGCGTCGGCATCGATGGTGCAGCACTTGCCACCACCAGCCGGCTGGTGGCCAAGGTCGATAGCGCCGCTCTCCAGGATGGCTTCGATCTTTACCTGCACGGCTTCATTGTCACCGACGACGGCAAGTGGGTGGTGGTGCAGCAGGGCATGAACGGCGATATTCGCCAGGCCCGACGCTATCATTGGCAATCGGCGGGATTGGAGAGCTTCGTCGATTCGCCCCACGCCGCAATCGAGGGACATAGTCTCGGCGAGATCGTCAACCTTGCGGATCGACGCGCCGATCTGTCGCGCAATGGCCAGCTCGACCTGCTTGCCTCGCTCGGGCCCGACCGCATCCTGCGCGAAGTGATCGATCTCGAGGCTCGGCTGTCACCGGCCAAGCCTTCTGACCAGCTGACGCTGCCGCACCTGATCATGCCGGCCCATCACGACGTTCGTCAGGAGGACGTCAATATGCGGCGCCTGCATGGCGCCATCGCGGCGGCGGCGGACCGTGGACCTCAGGATTTTTCGCAATTGTTGCTGGTGCCCGGTGTCGGCGCGCGCACCGTTCGGGCGCTCGCCATGGTGGCGGAGGTGGTGCACGGCGCGCCCTGCCGTTTCTCCGACCCCGCACGCTTTTCGCTCGCCCATGGCGGCAAGGACCGGCATCCGTTTCCGGTGCCGCTGAAGGTCTATGACGAGACGATCAACGTGATGAAGTCGGCGGTCAGGAAGGGGCGGCTCGGGCTGGACGAGGAGATGCAGGCGCTGAAGCGGCTGGACGACCAGACACGGCGCCTGGAACGTTATGTCACCGGGCCGGACCTCAAGGAGATCGTTGCCGGGGAATTCCGCCAGTCGGCGGAGTGGGGCGGGCGCAGTGTCTTCGGCTGGGAGCCAGCCGAAGACGGGATTGGGGATGCGGACAGCCGGCCAGAAGACCGCAAGGCCAGGTCTTAGGCCGATACCAGCTTTTCAGTCGGCTCTTCCACAGGGGTCGGGTTGCGTTGCGAGCGGAAGGCGGCACCTTGCGCATAGGCGAGCTTGCGCATGCGCATGATGCTGCCAAGCGGGCGGTGGGCGGCGAGCCCGTTCCATGGGCGGAAGGACATGCCGTCGTTGATCTCGCGTTCCCGCTCCCTGTTCCAGGACGGCTGCGGCGCTACGGTCAAGGTCGCGACCGTGATGAAGGGGCTCTTTTCCTCGTCCCACGTGGATGCTGCATCCTCGACGGACATTTCTTCCACATCCGAACAGAGCTGCACCTGGAATTCCCAGACGGCGGTTTTGCTGCGGAAGTAATCGGAGACCGCCTCGCGCAGCCCATCGGGGTTGTGGTTGAGATCCAGCTCCTGACCCGTCAGGGCCTTCAGTTCTTCCGACTGCGGAACGAGCGCGAACTTGGCAACATAATCGCCGTAGCGCAGCGGCAGCTGGGCGAAAAAGCTCTCGCCGAGTATGTTGGTCTCCGGATGGCCGCCGAGCGCCATGATCGAAGCACTCTTGCTTCCGAAGGCCTCGATCACGCTTTCGACGCCGCGAAGGACCTTGGATGCCACTTCCTTCAAGCCTTCGGCGCGGTCCGTGGTGGCCGCCAGTCCCTTCAGGTTCAGCAAAAATGCCTTGGCGCTGGATGCGTTGAACTGCTTGCCGTTGACCATCAAAAAGTCTTGCGACGCGCTGTCGTCTTCCGCGTTGAGCCGCTCTCCCTCGACGTCGACGATCTTCAGCGCCAGGCCACGCGGCGTCGATACGCTGTCGTGCAGGATGTCGCCCGGCGTAGTCGACAGCCGGGCGAAGGCCTTGTAGGTGCCGGTCTTGGCAAACAGCCCCTGTGCCAGCGTCGGCGGCAGGCCGTCGAGCACGCGGAATTCGCCTTCCAGCAGGCCGTGGCTTTTGGCGTGGACGCTGCGGATGGCGTGGCCGCCATCGCGATAGGTCTTTTGGGCGATCGACAGCATGGTCTCTGAAAGCGCGCGCGCGGTCTCAGGCTCGTCGATCTCGACGGTTTCGAGATCGTCGCGGTAAAGCTGCGGGTTCATCGGTGGGTTCTTTGTCATGTCGTCGTCCTCAGGCTGCCATCGACTGGTCGATGATCTTGTCGATGGTGATCGGCAGGTGGCGCTGGCGCTTGCCGGTGGCATGGAAGATGGCGTTGGCAATCGCCGCGCTGACCCCGACCAGGCCGATTTCTCCGAGCCCCTTGATGCCGAGGGGGCTTGCCATGTCGTCCTGCTCGTCGACGAAGATTACCTCGATGTCGTGGATGTCGGCGTGGGCGGGCACGTGATATTCGGCGAGGTTGTGGTTCATGATCCGGCCGCTGCGGTGGTCCCACATGCCTTCTTCATGCAGTGCCATGCCGATGCCCATGACGACGCCACCGAGGATTTGGCTGCGGGCAGTCTTTGGGTTGAGGATCTTGCCGGCGGCAATGGCGCTGACGACCCGGGTTACGCGAACGACCCCCAGTTCCGCATCGACCTTGACCTCTACGAACACAGCCGAGTGGGTGTAGCTGATGAACTTCTTCATCTGCGCCGTGTCGGGCGCAGCGGTACCCTTGGCTTCGAGCGACGAGAGATCGTTGGCGGACAGGATATCGGCAATCGCTACACCTCGGCTTTCGTCGATTTTCAGGACCAGTCGACCGGCGCGGATGGTCACGTCTGCAACCTTGGCATCGTCGAGCGGCGATTCCTTTGCCTTCTGCGCGAGCTTCAGCATCTGTTCGACGATCGCCTGACACCCCAGTTGGACTGCGGAGCCGGTGGAGGCGGCAGTCCAGGAGCCGCCCTCGACAGAGGTTGTCGGCAGGGACGAATCACCGATCTGAACGGTCACCTGCTCGAGCGGCACATCGAAGGCTTCGGCGGCGATCTGTGTCAGGATCGTGTAAGTCCCGGTGCCGATATCGCTGGCCGCCGCCTCGACGACGATCTGGCCGTTGCTGCTGAAGCGCACCTTGGCTTCGGCCTGCTTGACCATCGCGTCCCAGTAGCCGGTCGCCATGCCCCAGCCGACCAGCTCATTGCCATCACGCATGGAGCCGGGCTGCATCTGGCGGTTTGCCCAACCGAAGCGTTCGGCACCCTGACGATAGCAGGCATGCAAAGCCTTGCTGGTCAGCTGCTTGTCCTCGTTCTGGTCGAAATGGATGAAGTTGCGGGTTCGGAGTTCGAGCGGGTCGATCCCGACCTCATAGGCGAGTTCGTCCATGGCCGATTCCAGCGCGTAGAGGCCGGAGGCCGCGCCAGGGGCGCGCATGTCGCCGGGCGTCGCCGTGTCGAGCTTGGTCAGTTCGTAGTTCAAGCGGACATTGTCGCAGCGGTAGGCAAGGCCCGACCAGTTGACGACGACTTCCTGATAATCCTCGAACTGCGAGGTCGCCGAGACGACATCGTGCATCACCGAGGCCAGCTGGCCGTTGGCGTCGGCGGCAAGCGACACCGTCTGCAGCATCAGCGGCCGGTAGCTCAGATAGAACATCTCGCGCCGCGTCAGCTCCAGCCGCACCGACCGCTTCAGCTGCAAGCTCGCCATGACGGCGAGGAACAGCTGGTGACGCGGGCGAAGGCCCGATCCGAAGGCGCCGCCGACGAAGGCATTGATTACCCGCACGTCGTCCTGCTTCAGCCCGAAGACATTGCAGACGAAATTCTGGGAGTTCTGCGAGCCCTGTGTCTTGTCGTAGATGGTCAGCTGCTTCTCGTTCTCCCACAGCACCGTGGTCGCAAACATTTCCATCGGGTTGTGATGCTCGCCCTCATGGGCATAATCGGCCGAGATCTTGAAGGGCGCGGAGGCATAGGCCTCTTCCGCCTTGCCGCGGGGCTCGGGCGGCGGCGCGATGCCGTTACGCTTGGTCGGCGGCACATAGCTGTTGGAGCGCTCGACAGCGATATCCGTGTGTGGCTCGGACGCCTCGTAATGGACCTTGACGAGCGCCGCCGCATCGCGGGCCGCCTCGAAGCGATCGGCGACCACAAAGGCAACCGGTTGACCGTCGAAGAGGATCTTGTCCGAATCGAGTGGCCGGAACGGATGCCCAGGGGCAGCCGTCTCGTCCTGCCACTTCTTGTCGGAAGAGGCGACATCCATGCGGTTTTCATGGGTGAAGACTTCGACGACGCCTGGAAAGGCCTTGGCAGCTGAGGTGTCGATACTGACGATGCGGCCAACGGCGATGGTGCTCAGCACGACGGCGCCGTGCAGCAAGCCTGCTTCATGGTACTCGGCGCTGTAATGCGCCTGGCCGGTGACCTTAAGGCCAGCGTCGACACGTGGGACGGGGTTGCCGATGTGGCGGTTGTCGGGGTTCAAGGGGCTCTCTTTCATGCGATTGCCTTTACGGACTGGACCTGCGGTGTGCCGGCAACGGCTTGCCGGAGAGCGCGCACGATCGCCTTGCGGGCTAGCGGAATTTTGAAATCGTTGGCGCCCTGGCCCTTGGCCGGAGCGAGCAGCGTGGCAGCGAAGGTCTCGAAATCGCTCTCAGAGGGAGAACGGCCGACCAGGGCTGCCTCCGCCTCGGCGTTTCGCCACGGCTTATGGGCGACGCCGCCGAGAGCAACGCGCGCTGCGGTCACCACGTCACCGTCCATGTCGAGCGAAACGGCGACCGAGACCAAGGCAAACGCATAGGAAAGCCGGTCGCGCAGTTTGAGGTAGGTATGGTGACGGGTGCCTGGCTGGCTTTCGATGCGGATCGCCGTGACCATTTCGGCTGGCTTCAGCGTGTTGTCCTTCTCCGGCATATCGCCAGGGAGGCGATGGAAATCGGCGAAGGCAATCTCGCGCTTGCCGTCCGGGCCTGTGACTTCGACCACGGCGTCGAGGGCAGCAAGCCCCACGCACATGTCGGACGGATGGGTGGCGACGCAGGCTTCGCTCGCACCCAAAATGGCGTGGATGCGGTTGACGCCGCCGATGGCGGAACAGCCGCTGCCCGGCTCGCGCTTGTTGCAGGGTGTCGACGGGTCATAAAAATAATAGCAGCGCGTCCGCTGCAGCAGATTGCCGCCGGCGGTGGCGGCATTGCGCAACTGGGGCGACGCGCCGGCGAGGATGGCGCTGGAAAGCAGCGGATACTGCTGCTGGATGCCTTCGTGATAGGCGATGGCGCTGTTCGTTGCCAAGGCGCCGATGCGGAAGCCACCGTTCGGCAGCGCCTCGATGTCCTTCAGGGCAAGACCATTGATATCGACGAGCACGGAAGGTGCGACGACATCGTATTTCATCAGGTCAACGATGTTGGTGCCGCCGGCAATCAGCTGCGCGCCAGAATTCGCCGCCAGGGCAGAGACGGCTTCGCTCACGGTGGCGGGCTTGATGTAATCGAAGCGCTTCATTCTGCGGCCTCCCGGTGTTCGGCAAACAGCACGTCTTCGACGGCATCGGCGATGTTGGTATAGGCGCCGCAGCGACAGATGTTGCCGCTCATCTGCTCGCGCACCTCGGCGCGGTTGCTGGCCTTGCCTTCGCTGACAAGACCGACGGCGGAACAGATCTGGCCGGGGGTGCAGTAACCACACTGCAGGGCATCGTTTTCCACGAAAGCGCGCTGCATAGGATGTAGATTGTCCGGTTGGCCGAGGCCTTCGATGGTGGTGATCTCGGCGCCGTCGCGGGTGACGGCAAGGATGAGGCAGGCGTTGAGGCGGACACCGTCGATCAGAACCGTGCAGGCGCCACATTGGCCGTGGTCGCAACCTTTCTTCGTGCCGGTGAGGTGCAGGTCCTCGCGCAGCAGGTCGACCAGTGTGGTCCAGGGCGCCACGTCGAGCTGGTGCTTTTCGCCGTTGATGGTGAGTGCGACCGGAACGGTCGGGGTGGATAGATGCGGTGGATTGTCTTGCATGGGGACCTCTCAAAGAACAGAATCCAAACCTGAAAGATCGCTAATTGTTCCCTTCGAGATGTAGGGCCGGCAGCCGGCGCCACGAAAAAGCGGCCCCCGAGAGAGCCGCCTTGGATCGAGCAATCGCCTTTGGATCAGCGCTGAAGAGCGATGCGCTCTTCGTCTTCGTCTCTCTGACGACCACCGACAGCACCCGACACACCGGCGATGAAGGCGCCGACCAGGAGCGAGAGGGCGCCGAGAAGGGCAACGACCGAGGCGCTCTTGCGTGCCTTGTCCGCAGCCTGCTGGGCGGCGACCTTGGCATCGTCGATTCGCTTCAGCACGGTGTCGACCCGAGCCTTGGCATCGGCTTCCGAGAGACCGGCGCGCGAAGCGACGACCTGCTGGAGATAGGTGCGATCGTCAGGTGAGATCTCACCTTCCGCAGCACCAGTTGCAAGGATACGCGACACCTGGGCCGAGACATTCTCGTTGCTGTCACCAGCCGGAGCGGTCTGGGGCGCCGTGGGGCGCAGGAGAGCGTCCGTATAGTAGGCGGGCGAGAAGCCGCTCGCGGAGCCGGACGTGTTTGCAGCTGCGGCACCCGCCGTGGCTGCGCCACCGGCGATTGTTGCCGTTGCTTGCGCACCGGCGCCAATGACCGAGGTCACGGCCGAACTCAGCAGGCCCGCAACCACGATGGTGGCCAAGGCCCACGACAGAAAGCCATGCGCAGTGTCACGAAAGAACACCTCGTAGGTGTGGACGCCTGTCCACTTCGTGCGCAGACGACCGGTCAGGTATCCGCCGACGCCTGCCGACAGCCATTGCACGACGATAAGCCAGATGGCAGCCGTCACACCGACGGTCGCCGCCGAGCTGCTTTCATTCGACCAGGGCGACACCATCGTCAGACCGAGGCCAGAGCCCACCATCAGCAGGATCAGCGTGATCGCCGTGGCGGTAACCGCTCCGGCGATGATCGGCGCCCAGCTGACAGCCGAAGTGGACGATTCCACCGGCGCGTCCGCTGTGTAGCCCGATGTTGGAATTGTCATCGAGCGCTCCTATCGAAGAAATAGAAGGATGATGATGATCAGCGGGATCGGAATACCGAGCAACCACAACAAAATACCACGACCCATAATAACCTCCTGCCGGAACGCCGGCCTAAATTGATATTCAGTCGCCGCAATTTTGACGCGATCAACCGGTGGCAAAACTTGCAATGTTGGGATTGGTTCCGGTATCGCCGAAAAATTGGCGGGCGCGTGGTACAGGGAAATTTGTAGGATGAAAGGCGCGCGCTCGCAATTTTGTTGAAATTGCGGCAGATGCGGCTAGAGTTTTGCTCCAGATGCCAGGAGCAGGGGACGCGCGATGACGGGGACGACGGACTGGCCGAAGGAAGGCATCCAATCCAGCGACGTCGACATGCTGCAGTCGGTTCTGAAGAGCTGGTGCGCAGGCAAGTCGATCGACCTGAAGAGCAGCGAAGCCCAGATTGCCGGGCGATCGCTGGTCGACTGGTACGAGTTTGGCATTCGCGATCCTGTCGAACTCAAATCGCTGCTCGACGGATAGCTGGTCAGGAGCGGCGAGGACCTGTGGCGAGGAGATCGCAGGCGATGCGCAGGCCAATGGCGTCGGAACAGGTGCCGACGGCAGTCTGAGAGGCAGTTTCGACCGACATATTGGTTATCGGTAGCAAGGGGCTCTGGCGATCGACGTAAGTCGGGTTGGAGGCCCAAAGCGTCGGCCGGCTGATGTCTATCGTCGTGCTTTGCATCAGGCGTGGTTTGGTGGCAACCTCGGCAATGGCCATGCCGCCGGCGACGGAGGCGACGGCCATCATCAGCTGAAAGCCGAGATCGGCCGCCTCGCGAAACGAAATCAACATGGCGTCGCCCCCTCAGCGGCTGCAGTCATTGCTGCCGTTTGAGGGATGACCTAACCTAGCCGGCGACGTCGCTCCAGCGACTTCACGCGTAAACCTTAATGCGTAACCAAGCTTGCGGCCGACACGATCTGGCCAGGCGGTTGCGACCGCCCCGCGCCACCCTATATCCGATGGGAGCATCATGGCGCGCTTGCGCCGAGGAGGAGCAGACATGCCTGACAAGACCATCAAGATCCCCGGCCCAGACCATCCGATATCCATCGGGAAATCCACGAGCCATGTTGTGGTGACAGTCGGTGGGAAGACCGTCGCCGATAGCCGCAACGCTGTTCTTTTACGCGAGTCCTCTTATCCGCCGGTGCTCTACATCCCCCGTGCCGATGTCGACATGACGCTGCTGCAGCGCACCGACCATTCCAGCTACTGTCCCTATAAGGGTGATTGTTCCTACTACAGCATTCCCAGCGGCGGCGAACGCTCGATCAATGCCATCTGGACCTATGAGACACCCTATGATGCCGTGGCGGGCATTGCGGAGTACATGGCCTTCTACCCGAACCGCGTCGATGCGATCACGGTGACCCCTCCGACCTGAAGCTATGCGGGAAACTTGTGATCCGAGCGTTAACGTCTGGCGGTCGACGCTGTCGGTGCATGTGATTGAAAATAAATTGAAATCCAGGAAATCCCCTCGGGGGCTTTCTTAATTTGGATTAATCTATAGACTCAGTCGTGTTAGTTGGCCAACGGGAACCCGTCTTGTTTCCCATGTTGCCGGCCTTACCGGAAGACTTCGGACTTCCAAAAAAGGAGACAGCCATGACCAATGTACTTCCAGCCCTTCATGATGGGCATGCACCGATCACCCTGCAGCAGCTTTTCCGAGAAGCCGTCCACGCTTTCGAGGAATGGGGCGCCGACAGCTCCGAGCCGCTGGTCACCTTGGAAGGCCGGATTTTTCCGATCAGCGCCGCCTTCGAGGCGATGCGGGGTTGCACCGATATCATGCCGAGCAATCTGCTCGGCGCGGTTACCGAGCGACTGACCAAGCCTTGGGAAGGCGAGGGGCCGCTCGATACGATGACCTTTTCCACGGCCGCCCGCGTGATGGGCGTTCTGGTGCGCAAGCGCCTGCTCGCCAATGATACCGCGATGCTGGTTGCCGCCGCCGCCGAACGGCAGCGGGAAGACCTGTCCGACCGGTAAAGCGGTCATAGAGACATGAAGAAGCCGCCGGTTTGCGAAAGCCGGCGGTTTTTTCTTGCCTGCAATTTGCGCCGTTGGGGAGCGCGAGGCCCTGCCACACTCTTGCGTGAAAGATCCATATGTGAAAATAATCTTCACATAAGAAGAATTTGGCATGGCGCTCTCCTACGTTGCCCGCCGGGTTCTTGTCCGACACAGCTATTTTGCCGAGGATTTGCCGCCATGACGCGCATCACCGATCTCCGCGTATTCGACATCCGCTTCCCGACCTCGCTCAGCCTCGACGGCTCCGATGCGATGAACCCGGATCCCGACTATTCGGCGGCCTATGTCATTCTCGATACAGACGAGCCGGGTCTCTCCGGCCACGGGCTGACCTTCACCATCGGTCGTGGCAACGAGATCTGCTGCATGGCGATCAAGGCCATGGCGCATCTGGTTATTGGCACCGAGCTTGCAGCCGTGCTCGACAATCCCGGCAAATACTGGCGGCACCTGACCAGCGACAGCCAGCTGCGCTGGATCGGCCCGGAAAAGGGCGCCATGCATCTGGCTACTGGCGCCGTTGTCAACGCGGTCTGGGATTTGCTCGCCAAGCAGGCCGGCAAGCCCGTCTGGCGGCTGGTCAGCGAGATGGATGCCGAAGAGATCGCCGATATCGTCGACTATCGCTACATGACCGATGTGCTGACACGCGACGAGGCGGTGGCCATCCTGCGCAAGGCGGAGGCGGGCAAGGCCGAGCGTATCGCCACCCTCGAGAAGGACGGCTATGCCTGCTACACGACCTCGGCCGGCTGGCTCGGCTATGACGACGACAAGCTGCGGCGTCTCTGCCAGGAGGCGATCGATGCCGGCTTCAACCATGTGAAGATGAAGGTCGGCCGCGACCTCGAGGACGACATCCGCCGCCTGACGATCGCCCGCGAGGTGATCGGCCCGGACCGCTATCTGATGATCGACGCCAACCAGGTCTGGGAGGTCGGCGAGGCCATCGACTGGGTCAACAAGCTCGCCTTCGCCAAGCCGTTCTTCATCGAGGAACCGACCAGTCCCGACGATGTCGCCGGCCATCGCAAGATCCGCCAGGCGGTCGCGCCGGTGAAGGTGGCGACCGGCGAGATGTGCCAGAACCGCATCATGTTCAAGCAGTTCATCGCCGAGGGCGCGATCGACATCGTGCAGATCGATTCCTGCCGCATGGGCGGCCTCAACGAGGTGCTGGCCGTGCTATTGGTAGCGGCCAAGTACAATCTGCCGGTCTGGCCGCATGCCGGCGGCGTTGGCCTCTGCGAATATGTCCAGCACTTGTCGATGATCGATTATATCGCCGTGTCCGGCACCAAGGATGGTCGTGTGATCGAATATGTCGACCATCTGCACGAACATTTCCTCGATCCCTGCGTTATCAAGGAGGCGGCCTACATGCCGCCGAGCATGCCGGGCTTTTCGATCGAGATGAAGGCGGAGTCGATCGAAACCTACACTTTCCGCGGCTGAACCTGCTTCATGCCTGCGGCGGGCCGTGGACGAGAGGAGCGTTCGCGGCCCATTGCTGTTTCTGTTCTAAATTGCCATGTTGCGCCGAAATGCGCCCGGGGAGCGGCGCAGGACGAAGGAGACTGCATGCCCATGACCGACCGGCCGCTGGCCATCAGCGCGCCCGAGCCGCGCACGCTCGAACTGATCTTCACGCCCGACGCACTGGCCCATCTCAAGGCGACCTACGAGATCGTCGAGGCAGATCCGGATGACATTGCCGGGCTTGGCGACGAGATCCTCGGCCGGGCGCGCTACATCATCGGCCAGCCGCCGCTCTCCCGCGAAACGCTCGACCGGATGCCGCAGCTGCGTTGCATCCTCAATGTCGAGAGCAACCTGATGAACAACATGCCCTACGACGTGCTGTTCCAGCGCGGCATCCACGTTGTGACGACGGGGCAGGTGTTTGCAGAGCCGGTGGCCGAGATCGGTCTCGGCTTTGCCCTCAGCCTCGCGCGCGGCATCGTCGATGCGGATGTCGCCTTTCGCGACGGCACGGAACTCTGGGGCGGCGACGGCAATGCCGGCGCACGCCAACTCGGCGGTTCGGATATCGGTATCATCGGCTTCGGCGATCTCGGCAAGGCGCTGAATAGGGTCCTCGGCGGCTTCCGGGCGAAGGTCAAGGTCTACGATCCGTGGATGCCGCGCTCGATCCTGGAAGATAGCGGCGTGCAGCCGGCCAGCCTCGAGGATGTGTTGTCGAACAGCGATTTCGTCTTCGTGGTTGCTGCAGTCACCAGCGAGAACAAGGGTTTCCTCGGCGCCGAAGCCTTTGCTGGCATGCGTAAGGGGGCGGCCTTCATCCTCCTCAGCCGCGCCGATGTCGTCGATTTCGACGCCCTGATGGCAGCCGTCGCCTCGGGCCATATCGTGGCGGCAAGCGATGTCTATCCGGAGGAGCCGCTGGCCAAGGACCACCCGGTGCGCAGCCTCAAAGGCTTCATCCGCTCGGCCCACCGCGCAGGCGCGCTGGACAGCGCCTTCAAGAAGATGGGCGACATGGTGATCGAGGACATGGACCTGATGGACCGTGGCCTGCCGCCGATGCGCTGCAAGCGGGCCGAGCGTGAAACGGTTTCCCGCATGCGATCGAAGCCGGTGACGAAGAACTAGTACAGGCTGGTCTCAAACGCCGGTGCAAGTTCGCCCCCCTCTGTCACTTCGTGACATCTCCCCCACAAGGGGGGAGATTGGCTGCGGCGCCAGCCGCGGACCATTGAGGCACCAAGCTTGCTCAGATTCTTGTAAGGCGGCCCGAAAGCCTGCGGCTCATCTCCCCCAGAAGGGGGAGATTGGTAGCGGCGCCAGCTGCGGACCGTTGAGGCCCCAAAGTTTGCTCGGATTTCTTGTAAGGCAGCCCCAAAAGCCTGCGGCTTATCTCCCCCCTTGTGGGGGAGATGTCGGCGTCGCCGACAGAGGGGGGCGTCTCGCGCCGGACGACCTGATTCGGCGGTGCCTCAGACCGTCTCGTCCACGGCTTGATGGGTATCCAGCCAGTCCTGCACGATCCTCACATCGTCATCGCTCAACTCATGACCATGCGGCACGATCCTGAGGTCGACACTGGCACCAGCGGCGGCAAGCTCACTGCGCAGCGTCTCGGCATAGCGGCCATAGTCGTCGAACTCGCCCGAGATCATCAGCACGGCGGCATCCGCCATATCGGCCGGCGGGCGCTCTTCGAGGACCGGCATCGAGCGCAGCAGCACGGCCCGTCGGATCAGGTGCGGGTGCAGCGATAGCATGGCGTTGACGAGGTTGGCGCCGTTCGAATAGCCGAGATAGATGATCTTGGCCGGGTCGAGGCCATAGGCCTGCGCGGCACCTTCGATGAAGGCGGCGAAGGCTTCCGCTTCGCTGACGATATCGCTCTGAACGAAGGTAAAGGGCGTGAGGCGCAGGAACCAGCGCGGCAAGCCATCCTCTTCAGCGCGCCCCCGGAGTGCAAGCAGCGTGGCGCGGGGCGCGATTCTGTTGGCCATCGGCAGGAGGCTGGTTTCGTTGGCACCGGAGCCGTGCAACAGCACGATCACGCTGCCGTCGGTATCGTCGGGCGTGTAGAAGCGGTGGACGAAGGGCAGGTCGCGGTAGATCACCCTCGGCTCGCCCGGCATCGAGAATTGCGGCATCAGCAGCGTCAGTTCGCGCTCCCGCTCGGCGTTGCCAGCCGGCAGGAACAGCTTCGTGCCGAGCGATGTCGGATCCTCGTCGATCAGCATGCCGGGTGCATCGGTGGCGAGTTCGAACAGGATGCCGCTCGGCTCGCGGACGTAGAGCGAGCGGAAGTATTTTCGGTCATGCACGTTGATCGGCCCGGACTCGTCATCGCTGAGGCTTCCGAGCACGGCTTGCAGTTCGGCATCGCCATCCGCCCGGAAGGCGACGTGGTCGACGGTGCCGGTGCCCGGCGCGCTCGACCAGAAGCCGCCGGCATCCCTGACGTCGATGATGTCGCCTGGCTCCGACACCATGCGATGGATCGTGCCTGCGCTTGCCTGCAGACGGTAGCCGAAATGTTTTTCGAGGAAGGCCGAACTCTCCTCGGGCTTCTCGGTAAAGAGCGTCGCGCCGCGCAGGCGGCGGATGGCGTGTTCGGCCGGGATGCCGTCGCTGGACCAAGGGGATGCGGCCTGCAGGTTGCTGCCGACCAGCTTGACGATCACCCCGTCCGGGTCCTTCAGCCGCAGCACGGGTTCGCCGAATTCGTCCATCGGGCCTTCGACCTTGAGGCCGAAGGTGAGGGACCGCGTCAGCCAGAAGCCGATGCTCAAGGGGTCGATTGCGAGCGAGACTTCGCCGGTCTGCCCATAGCCCGCCCGGCCCGGCGAGCCGTCCTCCCAGACGAGAAAGGTGACCAGCGAGCCCGGGGAGCCGGCTGCATCGCCGTAAAACAGATGCAGCTGCGTCGCATCCTCGAAGCCGCCGGTGCGCTTGACGAGACGCAGCCCGAGGAAGCCGGCGTAGAAATCGACGTTAGCCTGGACCTTGCGGGTTATCAGCGTGATGTGGTGGATACCGGCGACCATGTCTGCTCCAGGGATGTATGCGCTTCGTGACGTCAGCGCATCTAAACTGGAAGCCGTATAATCATCAATGCATCGGGCGAACACTCAGTGTTCGCTGATCGAAGCGGTCGGCTTGCCCTTGTAGCCGCTCATCTCGGCCCCTGCGGTCTTCGAAAACCGCATGTTCCAGAACGTCGCGCTGAGCGAGATCAGGGTGACGACGATGAAAGCGACGGAGAAATCGTTGAGTTCGGCCTGCGCGTGGTCCTGGACGAACATCGAGCCATGCAGCGCCAGCGCCGCCACGCAGATGCCGAGCGACAGCATCAGCTGCTGGAAGGTCGTGTAGAAGCTGGTCGCTGCGCTCATCCGGTCGCGGCTGATCTCGTCATAGGCGATCGTGTTGTAGGCGGTGAACTGGAACGACATGAAGAAACCGCAGAGCATCAGGATGACGAAGATCAGCGATATCGGCCAATCCGGCCGGAAGGCGGCGCAGGTGGCATAGCCGAGCGTGCCGATGACGCCGAATACCATCAGGCTGTTGCGGAAGCCGAAACGTTTCAGCACCCGCGATTGCAGCGCCTTCATGGCCATGGAGCCGATGGCCGTGGCGATGACGATGCGTCCAGCCGCTGCCGCCGACATGCCGAAGCCGAGCTGCAGCATCAGCGGAATGAGGAAGGGCTGTGCGCCCTGGGTGATGCGGGTGAGCGAGCCGGCGATGACGGAGGCGCCGAAGCTCGGCACGCGCATCAGCGAAAAATCCATGATCGGCGACGGATGTTTTTTGGCATGGCGCAGGTAGGCAATGCCGAAGACCACGCCGATCGCAATCAGCATGATGGCCATCATGCCTTCGCCCGAACGGCTCGACATCTCGAAGCCGAACAGCAGAGAGCCCAGCGAAATGCCTGATAGGATGAAGCCGGAGAGATCGAAGGGCCCGTTCGACGGTCCCTTGACGTCCTCGATGAAGATGCTGACGAGGATGAAGCCGAGAATGCCGATCGGCACGTTGATGTAGAAGATCCAGCGCCAGTCGAGATAGGTAACGAACATACCGCCGACGGGCGGCCCGACGATCGGGCCGATCAGCGCCGGCACCAGCAGCCAGGACATCGCCGAGACCAGATCCTTGCGGTCGACGCTGCGCATCAGCACCAGGCGCCCGACCGGCATCATCATCGCCCCGCCGATGCCCTGGATCAGTCGCGCGACGACGAGGAAGGAGAGGGTCGGCGCCTGGGCGCAGAGGATGGAGCCGAACACGAAGACGGCAATGGCGCTGCGGAACACGGTGCGTGAGCCGAACCGGTCGGCGATCTTGCCGCTGGCCGGAATGAAGATTGCCAGGCTGAGGAGATAGGAGGTCAGCGCGATGCTCATGGCCGGCGGGCCGACGTTGAAGTCGCGTGCCATGGTCGGCAGGGCCGTTGCCAGGACGGTGGCATCAAGCTGTTCCATGAACATCGAACTGGCGACGATCAGTGCAATTGTCCGAAAATTTGGCGCCGCCGGCCGGGAGGCGGACGGGTAGGTCTGATCCGACATCGTCGGTTATCGCCCTCGGTGATGCGGTGGGAGCCCGAAGGACAGACCCGCAAATCTGATTTCGGCGCAAGCGCCGGACGTGATCGGGTCGGTATACGCCCCGTTGTGCTTTATGACCATACGCAATTCCGCAGATCCGGTACGCTTGAATAGAAAGGCAGACTTATTGGAAGGGTTGGAGCAAATTTGTTTCAGCTGATGTCTGCGGGCAGGCTCGCGCGCCAGCGAATGACGAAGGCTCCGCCAAGCTCTGAAGCCTTCCAACGCCTGATGGCCGCGTCCTCGGCCGCAACCTCTTCAATCAACTGTCCGCCTGGCACCGCCGACAAACGTGATTCGCGCCGGGCTATTTTCTATTCGTCTGATGCCGTGCCGAATTCTGAAATGGCAAAGGCGATGATGCTGCGAAGCCGGGGCGTCATGCGCCGATCACGATGATAGATGAGTGACATGGACCTCTCACGCAGATGCCAGTCGGCAAAGAGCTGCACGAGAAGTCCCGCCTTGATGTCCGAGCCAACCAGCATGGCAGGTTGCATGATCACGCCAAGGCCGGCACGCGCGGCCGTTCGGACGGCCTGTCCGCTATTGACGGTGATCGCTATCTGCGGCGAGACCTCGACCTCTTCGTTGCCCTTCGCCAGTTTCCATGGCGAGCGTGCTGCCGGGGTGAAGCCGATGGCCTCGTGATTGGCAAGGTCAGCGGGATGGTCGGGGTGGCCGCGTTGCGACAGGTATGCCGGTGCGGCGCAAATCATCATCCTGTAGGGCGCGAGACGACGGGCGATCAGGCGGCTGTCGGGAAGTTCGCCGATGCGGAAGGCAATGTCGAAGCCCTCGTCGACAATATCGACATTGCGATCCGTCAAGGTGATATCCAGCGTCACCTCGGGTGCAAGCGCGCGGTAGCGCTGCAAGGCCGGCATCAGCACTTCGGTGCCGAACGTCGTCGGCGCCGTGATCTTCAGCTGGCCACGAGGTTCCGCCTGCGCCGCCTCGGCATCCTGCTCGGCAATGGCCACACGCTCCAGGATGTCACGGCACTGCTCGACATAGGTCTTGCCGAAATCCGTCAGGCTTTGGCGCCGCGTGGTCCTGTTCAGAAGGCGCGTTCCCAGCCGTTCCTCCAGGCTCGCGACATGCTGTCCCACCATGGCCGGCGATATACCCAGCCGGCTCGAAGCGGCGCTCGTCGAGCCCTCCTGCACGGTCGCCACGAACACCTGCATGGAACGAAAGAGGCCCATTCGATACTTTTGCTTTCAGATGGATCAGTAATTTTAGTGATTATCGTTCTCAGGTTGCGGAACTACACCCGTCGTGACGCTGTAGCAAGGAGCACGACATGATGCAGAACAGATATACGGGAAAGACCATCTTCATCACAGGAGCCGGAACGGGTATGGGGCGGGCCGCGGCTCTACGCCTCGTCGAGGAAGGCGGACAGGTTGTGCTTCTTGGGCGTCGACCTGACCCGATCGACACGCTTCGCTCAGAGATCGAAGCCGCAGGCGGAACGGCCATGGCGATCGCTTGCGACATCTCGGACAGCGAGGCGGTTCAGTCGGCGGTTCAGGCCAGCGTCGAGCGGTTCGGAAAGCTGGATGCCTTGTTTGCCAATGCTGGGGTGCTGGGCGATTTCAAGCCTCTGGCCGAAACGACGGCTGACGAACTCGATGCGCTGATCGACACGAATTTGCGCGGCACATTCCTGACGATAAAGGCCTGCCTGCCATTTCTGGAAAATGGCAGCATTCTCATCAACGCCTCCTGGACCTCGGGCGGTGTCATGCCGGGCGCCGGAGCCTATGCCAGCACCAAGGGGGCGCTGCTGGCGATGATGCGCACGCTCGCGGTCGAGCAGGGTCCTCGCAACATCCGCGTCAATGCCATCAATCCAGGCATCATCCTCACGCCGATGGCTGACGATGTCATCGACCCAGTGTTTGCCGAGCGCCTGGCTAACCACACCCCGCTTCGCCGCAATGGAAGATCGGAAGATATCGCGGGGACAGTCGCGTGGCTGCTGTCCGACGATGCCGCCTTCGTGACGG
Source organism: Rhizobium sp. HT1-10 (assembly GCF_049472505.1). Taxonomy (NCBI): domain Bacteria; kingdom Pseudomonadati; phylum Pseudomonadota; class Alphaproteobacteria; order Hyphomicrobiales; family Rhizobiaceae; genus Rhizobium; species Rhizobium sp. HT1-10. The sequence continues at coordinate 223,554 of NZ_JBCEBQ010000006.1, forward strand.
GACAGGAAATTACCGTCGATGGTGGTTTCACCCTGGGCGGTGTTCGCTTCTAGCGGACTGTATGCTCGCGAGGATTGGTCCGCCAGTCTTCGCGGGCATTGGCGCGTCCTGCGAAGGATCTACGGAGCGCTGAAAATTGGGCTCAGTACCCTGCCGCCGTCCCCGAGCCGGCACGGCTGTCCATGGCGCCGTTGTAGCGTGCACCGCCGCCGGCGGCGATCTCGGCCAAGCTCTTGCCGCCCACCATGATGCCGGCTGCCTTGCCCCAGATCGGCCAGTCCTTGTCGACGGCGACATTGTAGCCCATACCCGTCAGCAGCCGCATCGTATCAGGCGACAGCGCGTAGGGCTCGGTGAAAACCTTGTCCGGGAGCCATTGATGGTGGATGCGCGGCGCATCGATCGCCTGGCGGATGTCCATGCCGAAGTCGATGACATTGACGATCGTCTCCAGCGTGATCGTGATGATGCGGGCGCCGCCGGGGCTGCCGATCACCATGAAGGGCTTGCCATCCTTGGCGATGATCGTCGGGCTCATCGACGACAGCGGCGTCTTCTTCGGCTGGATCGCGTTGGCCTCGCCCTGCACCAGGCCGTAGAGGTTTGGTACGCCGGGCTTGGAGGTGAAGTCGTCCATCTCGTTGTTGAGTAGTACACCGGTGCCGGGTGCGACGACGCCGGCGCCGAACGAGCCGTTCAAAGTGTAGGTGACGGCGACAGCGTTGCCGTCGTTGTCGATGATCGAATAATGGGTCGTCTCGTGGCTCTCGCCAAATCCCTTCGGCATCAGGTCTTTCGAGACGCCGGCATGGTAGGGGTCGATGCTGCTGCGGATCTGGCTGGCGTAGCCCTTGTCGAGCAGCTTTGCGACGGGATTTTCGACGAAATCAGGATCGCCCAGCGCCGCGTTGCGGTCGACATAGGCTTGCCGCATCGCCTCGACCATCAGGTGCACCGTCTCGGCCGATCCATAGCCGAGGTAGGAGAGTGGATAGCCTTCGAGCACGTTCAGGATTTCGCAGATGATGACGCCGCCCGAGGAGGGCGGGGGCGAGGAGATGATCTCGAAGCCACGATAATTGCAGGTGACCGGCGGCAATTCGCGGACCTTGTACTGCTCGAAGTCCGCCTTGGCGAGGACGCCGCCCTTGTCCTGGCTGGCCTTGACGATGGCATCGGCGGTGCGTCCCTTGTAGAAGCCGTCGGGGCCGTTCTCAGCGATCGCAGACAGCGTCTCGGCGAGATCCGGTTGCCGCAGCTGGTCGCCGACGGCAAAGGGCTTGTCGCCCTCTTTGACGAAGATTGCCGCTGCTGCCGGATCGCGCGAAAGGCGCTTTCGACCGTCACCGAGTTCGACGACATCTCCCTGGTCGAGGGTAAAGCCCTCCTGGGCGTAGCGGATCGCCGGGCCCATCAGTTCATCGCGAGATTTCGTGCCGTATTTTTCGCGAGCCGTCTCCAGGCCCATCACCGAACCCGGCACGCCGACGGCGAGGTAGCCATCGGTGCTGGCACCTTTGACGACATTGCCCTTGGCGTCGAGATACATGGTCTTGGTGGCGGCAATCGGCGCCCGCTCGCGGAAGTCAAGGAAGGTGGTCTTGCCGTCCTTCAGTCGTATGGTCATGAACCCGCCGCCGCCGATATTGCCGGCCGTCGGATAGACCACTGCCAGCGCGTAACCGACCGCAACGGCCGCATCCACGGCATTGCCGCCGCTCTTGAGGACATTCACACCGACATCGGTCGCCAGGTGTTGGGCGGTGACCACCATGCCGTGGTCGGCCTCGACCGGCTGGGGCGAGGCGGCATTGGCCGGCGACAGCGCCAGAAGGCCTAGGGAAATGGATAGCAGGATCAGTGTCGAACGCTTGGCGGTCAGCGGCATGGTCGCTCCTCCGGATTTTAACGCGTTGCAATGAGGCCCTCTGAGGACGCCAATGTCCAGAGGCATTTACAGCCTGGAGAAACGGTCATGTTTCTTCTCGCAGATCGTTGAGGCAGCTGAGTCGCGCCGAAGTTTAACCTGTGGGAAACAGCGGTTGGCATGCGGTCGGCGGGCGAATTGTCCTCGGATCGGCAAAGCTTGAGATCCCCTTCGCGCCGAGCAGCGAAAATTCACGGGCTATTTATTATAGTTTTATTATTTATTAGCTGTGATGTTTGAAAATATCCTGTGTAGAGGGCTTTGGCTCTCGTATTATTCTTGTCTTGCGCCACTCTACTTGCACGACAGGAACGCGTTTAGCGGGAGGACGGCATGATCGTCGCCAGGCTTGAGCAGTGGAAGACAGAAAATCGCCTGGCATTTCTTGCGCGCCCCATTGCCAAGAAGAGCCCCGTTACAAAGATCGAGTGCGTCGGCTGCCACACCCCATTCTATCGCTGGGCATCGACGGCAGCAGCCTATGGGCGGTGCGAAGCCTGCTCCCGGTCCTGAGCCCCTGCGGCTCAGCGGATAAGGATGGCGCGGAAATCGTTGACATTGGTGCCGGTCGGGCCCGGGACAAAGAGATCGTCAATCGCGTGAAAGGCTGACCAGGCATCGTTGTTGCGCAGCTGATCGGCCGGGCTGATGCCCGCCTTGCGCATGCGTGCCACGCTGCTGCCATTGGCAAACGCGCCGGCATTGTCCTCGCTGCCATCGATCCCGTCGGTGTCTGCCGCAAGCGCGTCGATTTCAGCGACCCCATCGATGTCGACTGCCAGGGAAAGCAGGAATTCCGTGTTGCGCCCGCCCTTGCCCTTGCCCGATACCGTCACGGTCGTTTCGCCACCCGACAGAAGCACGACAGGCTTTCGGAACGGCCGGTCGCGGAGTGCGATTTCGCGGGCGATGGCCGCGTGCACATGCGCCGCCTCGCGGGCCTCGCCTTCGATGGCATCCGATAGAATGGCCGCCTCGATACCGGCGGTGCGGGCCGCCTCCGCTGCTGCCTCGAGGGATACGCCGGCAGAGGCGATCAGATGGACGTCGTTACGGGCAAAACGCGGATCGTCCGGCGCGGGGGCATCAGCCTTGCTGCTGGCAATATGGCGCATGACGCCCGGCGGCAGGTCTAGCCCGTAGAGCCGGACCAGTTCGAGCGCCTCCGCGCGGTTGCCGGCGCCGGCGATGGTCGGGCCCGAGGCGACAAGAGAGGGGTTGTCTCCGGGAATGTCGGAGACGACGAATGTCACCACGCGGGCGGGGTAGGCAGCGAGCGCAAGCCTGCCGCCCTTGATCGCCGAGAGATGTTTGCGGATGGTGTTCATCGCCGAGATGGGCGCGCCGGAGGCGAGCAGCGCCCGATTGACGACGATTTCGTCGGCCAGTGTCAGGCCATCAGCCGGTGCCGGCAGCAGCGCCGATCCGCCGCCGGAAACCAGTGCGATGACCAGGTCGTCCGCCGTCAGGTCGCCCACCAGCTGCAACAGCCGCATTGAGGCAGTCAGTCCTGCGTCATCGGGCACCGGATGCGATGCTTCGATGATCTCGATGTGTCGGCAGGGCACCGCGAAGCCGTAGCGGGTGACCACCAGTCCCTCCACGGGCCCGTCCCAGCAGCTTTCCAGCGCTGCCGCCATCTGCGCCGAACCCTTGCCAGCGCCGACGACGATCGTCCGACCCCGCGGCCGAGACGGCAGGTGGCGGCGGATTCCTTCAAGCGGATCGGCGGCCGCGACGGCCGCATTGAAAAGACGGGTGAGAAAGGCACGCGGATCGGTGACGGTCATCTTGTCTGCCTGGGATCGTTGTTAAAGGCATGGCGCAATGACTGCCGGCTTGCAAGCCCGACGGCTCCCGCGAGCGGTGCAGGAGCAATTGTTTCCCGTGCCCAAAGCACCTATGTGTTGCTCAGAGAGTGACGGTCATGACGCAGGGATATTCGCAATGGTTGAGCTAAAGGGCAAGGAACGGCAGACGGGCGCGCAAGCGGTACTCGGGCGGAGCGGATTTCCGCAGGTGACCTCGGTCACCGGTGGCGAGATCGGCGTCGTGACGGCTCCGTCGCAGGCCGGCTTCAATCCGCTCGATCTCCTCTACGCCTCGCTTTCGGCTTGTCTGGTGCTCAGCGCCCGTATGGCCGCCGCCAAGATGGGCGTGCTCGACAAGCTGACGGAAGTCACGGCGGACGTGACCGGGACGAAGGCTGCGGGCGGCGTTTCCCGGGTCGAGACTTTCAACATCGTGCTCGCCATCAAGGGCGATCTCGACGAGGAAACCCGCAAAGCCATAGCCCATGCCGCCGAAAACGAGATCTGCACGATCAGCAACACGATTCGCGGCAACCCGAATTTTGAGACGACCGTCGTCGGTTAAGGCCAGGGGTCAGCGCGGCGGAAGCGTGTAGCCTTCGAGAAACGGGCCCAGCTCCGGGTCAACGTCGATCTTGATCACATTGTTGAAGATGGCGGTCGCGATCATGATGCCGGCGAAAGCAACGAGGTTGACCAGCGTCGGTTCGTCGTAGCGTGCCTTGAGCCTTGCCCATAGATCGTCCGGTACGGCGTTGGAGTCCGCCACCATCGCCGTGCCGAAAGCGATCAACAGGGCCTCATCGGCAGTCGGCTCGACTGTCTCGGGCGTCAGGCCGGCGTTGATCAGCGCGCGGCGGAAGAAGCCGACCGGGATGATCGACCGGCATTCGATCGAAATCGCCTGGCAGAACAGCCACACGGCGCGATCGTCGAGAGCGGGGCGCAGTTCTTCGCGCAGCGTGAACCATTCGGCATAGATCCTGTGGGCGACCGGCGCGTGCAGCAGGGTGCGCTTCATGTTGGTCATCCGGCCGCGCAGGGAGACCTCGCGGTCGTGCTCGGCGCGGGCCTCGTCGGATGCGGTGGCGTAGTTGAAGTGGGAGAGATGGCTCATCGGCTTTGCTTTCGAAGGGACTGCCGTCTCTTGAACGATTTCAGCGGCCTTGTCACTTGGTAGGCTTTTCAAGTCCCAAGCTTCACTCGGCGGCCGTGGAGACGGCCGGGAAGAAGCGGTTTTCCGGGCGCGGCAGACCCAGGTTTTCCCGCAACGTCGTTCCCTCGTATTCCTTGCGGAACAGGCCGCGCCTTTGCAGCTCCGGCACCAGCCGGTCGGCGACATCGTTGAGCCCCTGCGGCAGAAAGGGGAAGACCACGTTGAAGCCATCCGAGCCTTCCTCGGAAAGCCAGGTTTCCATCTCGTCAGCGATCGTCTGGGGCGTGCCGACGAAGGCCAGCCCGCCGTAACCGCCCAGGCGCTGGGCGAGCTGGCGGACCGTGAGGTTTTCCTTTCGGGCCATGCGGATCACCTGCTCGCGGCCGCTTTTGCTGGCGTTGGTCTCCGGGACTTCCGGGAGCGGTGCATCGGGATCGAACTTCGAGGCATCGTGGCCGAGCGAGATCGACAGGGAAGCGATGGCGCTGTCGTAATGAACGAGACTGTCGAGCCTGGCGCGCTTGGCGCGGGCCTCCTCGACGCTGTCGCCGACAACGACAAAGGCGGCCGGCAGGATCTTCAGATGGTCCGGGTCGCGCCCGACACCGGGCATGCGGCGCTTGATGTCGGCATAGAGCAGCTTTGCCGTTTCGAGGTCGCGCGGCGCGGCGAACACCACTTCGGCGGTCTCGGCGGCCAGCTGCTTGCCGGGCTCCGACTGGCCGGCCTGGACGATGACCGGCCAACCCTGCGGCGTGCGGGCGATATTCAGAGGGCCGCGGACAGAGAGGCTGTCGCCCTTGTGGTCGAGAACATGCATTTTTTCAGGATCGAAGAAGATGCCGCTCTCGGTATCACGAATGAAGGCATCGTCGGCAAAGCTATCCCAGAGGCCGGTGACGACATCGTAGAATTCCCGCGCGCGGCGGTATCTCTCGTCGTGGTCGACATGGTCCTCGAGCCCGAAGTTCAGGGCGGCGTCGGGGTTGGATGTGGTGACGATGTTCCAGCCGGCGCGGCCGTCGCTGATATGATCGAGCGAGGCGAAGCGGCGGGCGATGTGGTAGGGCTGCTCGAACGTTGTCGAGGCCGTGGCGACAAGGCCGATCCTATCGGTGACCGCAGCCAGGGCTGAAAGCAGGGTGAATGGTTCGAAGGATGTGACGGTGTGGCTGCGCTTCAGCGCTTCGATCGGCATGTTGAGGACGGCCAGATGATCGGCCATGAAGAAGGCATCGAATTTCGCCGCTTCCAGCTTCTGCGCGAAGCTCTTGATATGCTTGAAATTGAAATTCGCGTCGGGATAAGCGCCCGGGTAACGCCACGCGCCCGTGTGCAGGCTGACAGGGCGCATGAAGGCCCCGAGCTTCAATTGCTTCTGGCCGGCCATGGGGAATTCCTTCTCAATCACGGGGCGCCGCCTGTCGCGGTGCAGCAAATCACATCCTGAGGTAGGGATGGTTTAGAGGCATTCAAAGACCTCGGCGATGATTTTGTGGAGGGCGCAAAGCGGTTGGAGGGCAAGGGTCTTCCATCGCGCCAAATGTCGGGGCACCCTGGCGCCCCAAGATTTTTCTCGTCGATGCTTCCCGACGCGGGAGATTGGGAATAGACAACCTTCGCAGTTGCGAGGACAGGACTTCATGCAGGACAATGACATCGCCGAGATTGCCGCATGGCTGACGCAGCGCGGTCTCAAGGGGGCGACGGAGATCGAATTGCTGACCGGCTTCTGCGAAGCCTGCCGGCATAGCGGCATGCAGCTCAATCGCGGCATGGCGCTGATGGACACGCTCCACCCGGTCTATGAAGGCCGTGTCTTTCGCTGGGACAGCACCGAAGTGATCGAGCCGGTGTTCGAATATGGCGCGACGAATGAGGGAATTTCTGCGGAAAACTGGCAGAGATCATCCTTCTACTATCTGCAGGCCAATGGGGTGCCGGAAGTGCGGCGCAGCATTGGCTTCGGCGATCCGACGGATTTCTACACACTTGACGTGCTGAAGGAGGCTGGGGTGACGGATTTCATCGCCTTCGCCCATCCCTTCGAGAAAGCCGGGACGATCGGCGACATGGACTGCTTTTTCGCCCATTTCGCCACCGCCGACAAGGACGGTTTTCGCGATGATGATATCGCCACGCTCCGCCGGCTGGTGCCGGCCCTCGCGCTCGCCATCAAGTGCACGGCGCTCGGCCGTATCGCCCGCACCATTGCCGAAGTCTATCTCGGCGAGGACGCGGCTCAGCATGTGCTCGGCGGCAAGATCACCCGGGGCAAGACCGAGCGAATTTCGGCGGCTCTGTGGTTTTCCGATCTTGCCAACTACACGCGCATTTCCGACACGGCCGAGCCTGACGAGATCATTCCGATGCTCAACGACTATGCCGATGCCGTCATCTCGTCGATCCACGAGGCGGGCGGCAATGTGCTGAAGCTGATCGGCGATGGCACGCTGGCGATCTTCAAGGCGCCCGATCAGGCCGACGCCTGCGCGGCGGCACTCAAGGCGGAATCGCTGCTGCGGCATCGCCTGCGCAATCTGAACGCCCAGCGGCAGATCGAAGGACGGCCGGTCACGGAAATCTATCTCGGCCTGCATATCGGCGAAGTGTTCTATGGCAATATCGGCAGCCAGGATCGGTTGGATTTCACCGTCATCGGACCTGCCGTCAACGAGGTCAGTCGCATCGCCTCGATGTGTCACTCGGTCGATCGCGATATCCTGATGTCATCGAATTTCGTGGCCGCCGCGCAGGTCTCTCAGCGCAACGATCTGGTCTCGGTCGGCCGATACGCCCTTCGCGGCGTCAAGCGGGCACAGGAGCTTTTCACGCTGATGCATCCGGCCTGACGCTTATCGCCGGCCTGAGAGGAACATCGGACCACCCCTGTAAGACGGGAAACCGTAGCCGTTGATCATCACCAAGTCGATGTCGCTCGATCGGGCGGCGATGCCGCGCTCGAGCAGCGCATTGCCTTCGTCGGCCATGGCCTTCACCAGCCGGGAGACGATTTCGTCAGATGAAAAGCTGCGGCTTTCAATGCCCTTCTCGGCCCGGACGGTCTCGATCAGCGCGGTCACCTCTGGATCGACGCTGCGCTTGCCGCCGGTGTAGTCATACCAGCCGCGTCCGGCCTTCTGACCGAAGCGCCCGGCTTCGCAGAGCTTGTCGGCTATCTCAACGTAACGCGCAATGGGATCGCGGCTGGCCGCCTGGCGCTTGCGACGGGCCCAGGCAATTTCAAGGCCGGCCATGTCGTAGACGGCAAACAGGCCCATCGGAAAGCCGTAAGCTTCCAGGGCGGCATCGATCTCGTGGGGCAGGGCGCCATCCTCGAGCATGAACTCTGCCTCCCGGCGGTAGGCCGAAAAGACGCTGTTGCCGATGAAGCCTTCGGTGACGCCGCAGACGACGGGCAGCTTGCCCAGCCGCTTGGCAAAGGCGAGCGCGGTTGCCAGCGCATCGGGCGCGGTCGCGGCACAGTTCACCACCTCCACCAGTCGCATGATGTTGGCGGGCGAAAAGAAGTGCAGCCCGACGACGCGGCTCGGATGGCGGGTGGCGGCTGCGATGGTATCGGGATCGAGATAGCTGGTGTTGGTGGCAAGGATCGTATCCTCGCGGACGATGGCGTCGAGGCGCTGAAAGAGCGCCGCCTTGACCGCCAGGTCGTCGAAGACTGCCTCGATGACGAGATCGGCGTCGGCCAGCGCATCACTGTCGCTGGTGACGGTCAGGCGGCCCAGCTGGCCGGCAAGACCTTCCGCATCCAGCCGGCCAAGCCCAACCGCCTTTTCCAGAAGCGAGGTGATCCTTGCGCGACCGCTGAGAGCGGCCTCTTCCGTCTGCTCCAGGCCGACGACCCGATAGCCGGCGCCAAGCGTTGCCGCTGCAATGCCCGCGCCCATCAGGCCGGTGCCGACTATGCCGATGGTGGCAATCCGCCGCGGCTGCACGCCCTCAAGTCCATCGACCTTGCCGGCCGAACGCTCGGCGAAGAAGACGTAGCGCAGAGCCGCCGACTGGTCGGAGTCGCGCAAGCGGAGAAAGGTTGCCCGCTCTTCGGCAAGACCATCAGGAAGGCTGCTCGATGCGGCGAGCTGCACCAGGCGCAGCGCTTCGCGGGGTGCCGTCTGGCCCCGAGATTTGGCAATAATCTTGGCGGCGACCTGATCGATCACTGCGGCTTCCTGGGGCTGAACCGTCAGTTCGCCGGTGCGGCGCAAAGGCGTTCCCGCGAGTGTGTGGACCATCTCAACGGCCGCCGCGCGTTCGTCGGCATCTATGCTGTCGACTAGGCCGAGCTCGGCCGCTTCTGCTGCCTTTGCGATACGGCCGGTGCCGATCAGGTCGAGGGCGTTCGTCGTGCCGATCAGCCGTGGCAGGCGCTGCGTGCCGCCGGCGCCGGGCACGAGGCCGAGCTTGACCTCCGGCAGGCCGAAGCTGGCACCGGGGTTGGCGACACGGCCGTGGCAGGCGAGGAGGATTTCGCAGCCGCCGCCGAGCGCCGCGCCATTGACGGCCGCGACGACTGGCTTTCCGAAGGCCTCGATGTGGCTGATGACGTCAGGCAGGATGGGCTCGACCGGGGGCTTGCCGAACTCCCGAATATCCGCACCGCCGATAAAGGTGCGGCCGGCGCCGGTGATGACGATACCCTTGATCATCGCGGTCGCGGCCGCATGGTCCAGAGCCGCCATGATGCCGGCGCGGACGTGGCTCGACAGGGCGTTGACGGGCGGGTTGTCGAGGGTAACCACCAGTACGCCATCGATCGTTTCGCCCGAAACGCTCGCCGAGAAGATGAGTGTCGGCATCGCCGCTCTCCTATTCCGGAACGACGGCGGTTGCCTGGATCTCGATCTTGGCGCGGTCCTCGACGAGGCCGACGACCTGGACGGCTGCCATGGCCGGGAAGTGCCGGCCGATGACATCGCGGTAGGCCTGGCCGACGCCCTTGAGGTTGGACAGATATTCCGCCTTGTCGATGAAATACCAGGTCATCGTCGTGATGTGCTGCGGCTCGGCGCCGCCTTCCGCGAGGATGGCTACGATGTTGGACAGCGTCTGGCGGACCTGGTCGACGAAATCGTCGCTCTCGAATTCGCAATGGGCGTTCCAGCCGACCTGGCCGCCGACAAAGACCGTGCGACCGCTGGCCGAGACGCCGTTGGCATATCCGATCGGTTTGGCCCAGCCCTCAGGCTGCAGGATCGTGTGCATCGGTCTTCTCCAGATGGTGTTCCAGCGCGGCGCGGATGTCGTCCGGCCAGGCAATCGATTGGTGTGTGTCGAGCTGCGTTGCCACGACGCGATGGTTGGCGCTCCAGAGCAGCTTGCCGTTGGCTGAAACCCGGTGCTCGAGATCGAGCGACGAGCGGCCGATCCGGCGGACTTCAATGGCAAATTCCAGTTCGTCGCCCTGAAAGCCGGGGGCAGAAAAGGTGAGGTCGAGGCGGACGGTCGGCACGCCGATCCGCCGCTCGTCGATCATTGTCTTCCAGGGAAAGCCGAGGCCTGCGAAAAAATCCTCCAGAACACCGACGAGGATGTTCAGGTAGGACGGGAAGAAAGCGATCCCGGAGGGATCGCAATCGCAGAAACGCAGGGGTCTGGTTGTCCTGAAAGCCACGGCCACCTCAGTTCGCGAAGGCGGCGATGCCGGTGATGGCACGGCCGAGGATCAGGGCGTGGATATCGTGGGTGCCCTCGTAAGTGTTGACCACTTCGAGGTTGACCAGATGGCGGATGACGCCGAACTCGTCGGAAATGCCGTTGCCGCCGAGCATGTCGCGGGCGTTGCGGGCGATGTCGAGCGCCTTGCCGCAGGAATTGCGCTTGAGGATCGAGGTCAGCTCGACCGGCGGATGACCTTCCTCCTTCATCCGGCCGAGCCGCAGGCAGCCCTGCAGGCCGAGCGAGATGTCGGTTGCCATGTCGGCGAGCTTCTTCTGGATCAGCTGGTTGGCGGCGAGCGGCCGGCCGAACTGCTGGCGGTCGAGCACGTATTGACGGGCCTTGGCGTAGCAGTCTTCGGCAGCACCGAGCGTGCCCCAGGCAATGCCGTAGCGGGCGGAGTTCAGGCAAGTGAACGGACCCTTGAGGCCGGTGACGTTGGGCAGCAGGTTTTCTTCCGGCACGAATACGTTGTCCATGACGATTTCGCCTGTGATCGAGGCGCGCAGGCCGACCTTGCCGTGGATGGCCGGTGCCGACAGACCCTTCCAGCCCTTTTCCAGGATGAAGCCGCGGATGACGCCGTCTTCCGTCTTGCCCCAGACGACGAAGACGTCTGCTATCGGCGAATTGGAAATCCAGATCTTCGAACCGGTCAGCTGGTAGCCGCCGTCGACCTTCTTGGCGCGGGTGGCCATAGAGCCGGGATCCGAGCCGTGGTTCGGTTCGGTCAGGCCGAAGCAGCCGATCCATTCGCCGGTGGCGAGTTTTGGCAGGTATTTCTGCTTCTGGGCTTCCGAGCCGAAGGCATCGATCGGCACCATCACCAGCGACGACTGCACCGACATCATCGAGCGGTAGCCGCTGTCGACGCGCTCGACCTCGCGGGCGATCAGCCCGTAGGCGACGTAGCCGAGGCCCGAGCCGCCGTATTCGGGTGCGATGGTCGGGCCGAGCAGGCCGAGTTCGCCCATCTCGCGGAAGATCGCGGGATCGGTCTTCTCATGGCGGAAGGCTTCCAGCACGCGCAGCGCCAGCTTGTCCTGAGCATAGGCGCGGGCGGTGTCGTGGACCATCCGCTCGTCATCGGTCAGTTGGTCCTGCAGACGGAAAGGATCGGCCCAGTCGAAAGTTTCGCGGCTATGCGCCATTGGTTTGGTCTCCCATCAATTGGATTTCAGCAGTTCACGCGCGACGATCAGTTTCTGCACTTCCGTCGCACCTTCATAGATGCGGAGCGCACGAATTTCGCGGTAAAGCTTTTCGGTTATCTCGCCCGTCCGCACGCCACGGCCGCCAAACAGCTGCACGGCGCGGTCGATGACCGATTGGGCCGTCTCCGTCGCAGTCATTTTGGCCATCGCCGCCTCGCGGGTCGTGGACAGCTGCTGCACGTCACGGCGCCACGCGGCACGGTAGGTCAGAAGGGCGGCCGCGTCGATCCCGGTCGCCATATCGCCGAGCGCTGCCTGCGTCAACTGCAGGTCGGCGAGAGCACCGCCGAACATCGGCCGGGCCTTGGCATGGACGAGCGCTTCATCCAGCGCCCTGCGGGCAAAGCCGAGGGCTGCTGCCGCTACCGAGGCGCGGAAGATGTCGAGCGTGCGCATGGCGATCTTGAAACCCTCGCCCGGGCTGCCGAGGCGGCGGGATGCGGGGATGCGGCAGGCCTCGAAGCGGATCGTTGCCAGCGGATGCGGGGCGATGACCTCGATCCGTTCCGTGACGGAAAATCCGGGATCGTCGGCAAAGACCACGAAGGCCGAAATGCCGCGCGTGCCCGGCGCTTCGCCGGTGCGGGCAAAGACGGTGTAGACGTCGGCAATGCCGCCATTGGAAATCCAGGTCTTCTCGCCATCGAGAATATAGTGATCGCCTTCGAGGCGGGCGGCGCAGGCCATCGCCGCGACATCCGAGCCGGCGTCCTTTTCCGACAGCGCAAAGGCCGCAAGCCACTCACCGGCGCGCACTTTCGGCAGCACGGCTGCTCTGATGTCGTCGGTGCCGGAAAGGCCGATGGCGCCCGTGCCGAGGCCTTGCATCGCAAAGGCGAAATCGGCGAGCCCGTCGTGCCAGGCAAGCGTCTCGCGGGCGAGGCAGACACGGCGGGAATCGATCGGCGTGGCGTCGCCGGGTGCACTGACGGCCGCCTCCAGCAGGCCGGCATCGCCGAGGGCGCGCACCAGCTTGCGGCAGGCACCGTCGACATCGGCGTGATCGATATCAGCCATCGGTGCCGACGCGGTGAAGGCATCGAGCCGTTCGGCGAATTGGCGATGACCGGCGTCGAAAAACGGCCAGTCGAGATGGTCGCGGGTCGGTCCCTTCAGGGTGGTTGCCGGATGCATCGCCTAGTTTCCCTCAAATTCCGGCCTGCGCTTTTCGGCGAAGGCCTCGAAGGCCCGGCGGAAATCCTGGGTGGCCATGCAGATCGCCTGGGCCTGGGCTTCCGCATCGATCATCTCGTCGATGCCCATCGCCCATTCCTGGTTCAGCATCGTCTTTGTCATGCCGTGGGCGAACCACGGGCCGTCTGCGATCGAGCGCGCCAGCTTGGTTGCCTCAGCCTCAAGGGCGCCGCTTTCGTGCAGCGCGTTGTAGAAGCCCCAGGCATGGCCCTCGGCAGAGGTCATCGAGCGGCCGGTATAGAGCAACTCGGCGGCGCGACCCTGGCCGATGATGCGCGGAAGCATGCCGCAAGCGCCCATGTCAGCACCGGCGAGCCCGACGCGGGTGAACAGGAAGGCGGTCTTCGCTTCGGGCGTCGCCACGCGCAGGTCCGAGGCCATGGCGAGGATGGCGCCGGCACCGGCGCAGATGCCATCGACGGCGGCGACGATCTGCTGCGGGCACTTGCGCATCGCCTTGACGAGGTCGCCGGTCATGCGGGTGAAGGCCAGAAGCTCGGGCATGGCCATGCGGGTCAGCGGCTCGATGATCTCGAACACATCGCCGCCGGAGGAAAAGTTGCCGCCCGCGCCCGCTATGACAATGGTTCTGACATCGGACGCGTAGGCTAGATCGCGGAAGAGGTCTCTGAGTTCGGCATAGCTTTCGAAGGTCAGGGGATTCTTGCGCTCCGGCCGGTTGAGGCGCAGCAAGGCCACGCGGCCGTCGTCGCTGACCTCCCACAGGAAAGTCCTCGCCTGATAGTCCTTGAAGGGGCGCAGATGGCCCTGCATCGTCATGTCGCGCTCGCTCATCCCGCCAAAACCTCCCCACCGGCAACCGCGATTGCCTGTCCTGTGATCGACGCACTGCCCGGCAGCGCCAGCCAGAGGACGGTATCGGCCACCTCCTCGGGTCTTACGAGTCGTCCCTGCGGATTGGATCTGGTGAATTCGGCCAGAGCCTCGTCGCGCGTGCGTCCGGTCTTTGCGACAATCGTCTCGATCGAGCGCTCGATGATCGGCGTATCGGTGAAGCCGGGGCAGACGGCATTGACGGTGATGCCGGTCTTTGCGAGTTCGACCGCCAGCGACCGTGTGAGGCCGACGACACCGTGCTTGGCGGCCGTATAGGCCGAGACATAGCCGTAGCCTGTGAGGCCCGCCGTCGAGGCGATGTTGATGATGCGAGCGCCGGCACCGTGGGCGCGCAAATCCGCCATTGCCGCCTGCGTCACCAGGAACACGCCGGTCAGGTCCACAGCGATGACCCGCGACCACATGTCCAGGCTGGTCTTCTCGAACGGTGCGCTCGGCGCTTCGCCGGCATTGTTGATGAGGATGTCGACGGGGCCGAACGCCGCTTTCGCCGCATCGAAGCCGGCGGCAATCGCGTCTGCACTCGTCACGTCGAAGCCGTCGGCGACGAAGGCTGCCGGCCCGAACTCACCGGCCAGCGCTTCCAGCGGTTCCCGCCGGCGCCCGGCCAGCGTCACGTTGGCACCCTCGGCGATGAGCGCGCGGGCGACGGCCGCGCCAATGCCGCTGCCGGCTCCGGTGACGAGCGCATGGCGGCCGCCAAGTCTGCCCGGTTGGGTCATCTCAAATTCTCACTTGGCTGGCGCGGCGGGAACCGCGCGGGCGAGGTTGTTCTCGTACTGCGACTTGGCCGATTGGTACTGCTTCGGCCACGGGATCGAGGTGATGCCGATTTTGGCTGCTTCGTGCAACGACCATGCCGCATCGGCCAGATGCGGCCGGGCGATGGCGCAGAGATCGGCGCGGCCGGCGGAGATGATCGAATTGGCGTGGTCGGCCTCGGAGATGGCGCCGACGGCAATCGTCGGAATGCCGATCTCGTTGCGGATCTTGTCGGAAAACGGCGTCTGGAATAGCCGGCCATAGACCGGCTTCTCCGCCTTCGACACCTGGCCCGACGAGCAGTCGATCAGGTCGGCGCCGGCCTCCTTGAACATCTTCGCAAAGATCGCCGCGTCCTCCGGGGTGTTGCCGCCGTCGGTCCAGTCGTTGCAGGAGAGACGCACGGAAATCGGCTTGCCCTCGGGCCAGACGGCGCGGATGGCGGCAAAGATCTCCAGCGGGTAGCGGGCGCGGTTTTCGTGGCTGCCGCCATACTCATCGGTGCGCTGGTTGGTGAGCGGCGACAGGAAGCTCGACAGCAGGTAACCGTGGGCGCAGTGCAGCTCCAGCCAGTCGGCGCCCGTCGTGGCGGCGAGTTCGACTGAGCGGATGTGGTCGGCCTTGACCCGGTCCATGTCGGCCCGGTCCATCGCCTTCGGTACCTGGCTGTGCTTCAGATAGGGGATGGCGGAGGCCGAGATCAGCGGCCAGTTGCCGTCGTCGAGAGGCTGGTCGATGCCCTCCCAGGCAAGCTTGGTCGAGCCCTTGCGGCCGGCATGGCCGATCTGGATGCCAACCTTGGCATCACCATTGGCATGGACGAAATCGACGACACGCTTCCAGCCGGCCGCCTGCTCCTCGTTCCAGAGGCCGAGGCAGCCGGGGGTGATGCGCGCATCCGGGGAGACGCAGGTCATTTCGGCGAAGATCAGGCCGGCGCCGCCGAGCGCGCGGGCGCCGAGATGAACCATGTGGAAGTCGTTGATCAACCCGTCTTTCGCCGAATACATCGCCATCGGCGATACCACGATTCGGTTCGGCAGGGTCACATCGCGCAGCGTAAAGGGCGTGAACATCGGCGGCAGGCAGCGGCCGTTGCCGACGGTAAGGCCGGATTTCTCCGCGAACCAGCGCTCGAACCCTTCCAGCCAGTTCTTGTCGCGCAGGCGCAGGTTCTCGTGGCTGATGCGCTGTGAGCGCGTCAGCATGGAATACATGAACTGCTCCGGCTCCAGCGTGTCGGCATAGCGGGTGCCTACCACCTCAAACCATTCCATGGCGTTGCGAGCGGCATTCTGGATGCGGGCGACGTCGACGCGGCGGATCTCTTCATAGGTATGAAGAACGGCCGGGATCTTGTCAGTGCGGTGTTCGTGGATCTCGAACTGGCGGGCAAGCTCGATGGCGTCGTCGATCGCCAGCTTGGTGCCGGAGCCGATGGCGAAATGGGCCGTGTGGGCGGCATCGCCCATCAGCACCACATGGGAGTTGCCGTTGAAATGGCTCCACTTGCCGCAGATCAGCCGGTTGAAATTCAGCCAGGCGCTGCCGCGCATGTGGCGGGCATTGGTCATCAGCGGCGCGCCATCCAGCGCTTCCGCAAACAGGTCCTGGCAGAAGTCGATCGAGGCTTGCTGCTCCATGGTGTCGAGGCCGTGGGCGCGATAAGCCTCTTCCGTCGTCTCGATGATGAAGGTCGATGTGTTCTCGTCGAACTTGTAGATATGCGCCTGGAACCAGCCGTGGTCGGTCTTGCGGAAATCGAAGGTGAAGGCATCGAAGAGCTTGTTGGTGCCGAGCCAGATGTAGCGGTTCGGCCGGGTAATCATGTCGGGCTGGAAGATGTCGGGGTAGTGGTTGCGGATCTTGGAATTCAGGCCGTCCGAGCCGATGACGAGATCGGCATCGGGATAGTCGAGATCGGAGGTCGCTTCCGTTTCGAAGATCAGCTCGACGCCGAGGGCTTCGCAACGCCGCTGCAGAATGTTCAACAGCTTCTTGCGGCCGATACCGACGAAGCCGTGGCCAGAGGTACGCTGCTTGGTGCCCTTGAACCAGACCTCGATATCGTCCCAATGGTTGAAGGCATCCTGGATTTCGGCGGCGCTCTCCGGATCCCAGACCTTCATCGATTCCATCGTCGCGTCGGAAAACACCACGCCCCAGCCGAAGGTGTCGTAGGGCTTGTTGCGCTCGACGACCTGGATGTCATGGCCGGGATGCAGCTTCTTCATCAGGAGCCCGAAGTAGAGCCCGGCCGGGCCACCGCCGATGCAAACGATCTTCATGTCCGTAACCCTCTTATATTCCGCATCGATCGGGTGCGATATTTTAAGTTTAAAATATATAGTCGGACTGCTGACCGTCAAGCGAAAAATTAGGGATTTGTGCCGGGCTGCAGGTGCCGGTCTCCGGTACCGCCAAATTTGCTTAGGGGGACTAAGCCGTTTGCGGCTTGGTCCCCCGGTTGTTGAGCGGGTGTCTGCCGTTCTGACGCCGGTCTTGCGAAAGGTGGCGAGCGGACGACCACCTGCGGTGCTTGCTCACATGTTAGCGTTTGTTGCTGCAGGGCGCCGAATGCCCTTGGCTTCGAGAATGGGCAAGACTGTATCGCGGAAATAGGGAAACTCTGCCGCGTAATCGACGAACGAAAGCGTCGTTCCATTGAAGCCGGCTGCGTGCATGGCGATCAGTCCGTCTGCAACCTGCTCCGGCGTACCGATCAGAGGAAAACCACCATGGCCAGCGGCGAAGCGATCGCGAATGAGCGCCAGGAGATCGTGGGGAAACGATTGGGCATGCGCGAATTGCAGGCGAACGAGGTTGTCGACGGCAGCCCAGTCAGCATTGTCCTGGGCATAATATTGCAGGTAGTCGCGCGCCTCCTGCTCCGTCGGCCTGCAGACAACGTGCGCGAAGGTCAGGACGCCGATCGAGCGTCCGGCCGCTGCGGCCTGTGTCTTGAGCGCAGCTATTTCCTCCGTCGAGCGCTTGAGGTCGATCGCCGGCGTGAACAGGAAGTCGGCATTGCCAATGGCAAATTCGCGACCCTGATCCGAGCCGGCGGCGTTGAGGATAGGGATTCGTCCAGCAGGTCGGGGGTCAGCCAGTGCCTGCTTGAGATGAAAATGCGCAGTTTCCCAGTCGAATGCTTCTGTCCGGCTCCAGAGGGCCTTGACGATGCCGAACCATTCCTCGGCGTAGCCGTATCTGTCCTCATGGGCCGTGGGGAGATCTAGGCCGAGCGCTTCGTATTCCGGCTGGTTCCAGCCGGCGACGATATTGAGACCGACGCGGCCGCGGCTGATCTGATCGATGGTGGCGATCTGCTTGGCGACGACCACCGGATGGTTTGCCGCCGTGTGGATCGTTGCAAAGACATTCAGGTTTTTGGTCTGCGTCAACAGGCCGGTAGCCCATGTTATCGTCTCGAGTACGCCACCGTGAAAATTTGTCTCGCCGCCGTAGCCGATCCAACGGGCAATGGGGAGCATGAACTCTATCCCCGCATCATCCAGCAATTTGGCGAGCTTGAGATTGTTGTCCCACGAGTTGACCCAGCGTTCCGGCACCTTGGTCACGGACATGCCACTGGAACAATTGGAAGCGAAAGTGCCGAGAATGAATTGCGTTGGATCGAACATTGTGTTGGTCGTTTGCGTCATGGTTCACCTCTGGATTTTTTATTAGACTTTATGATAGAAAGTCTATCTTAAGTCTTGGCGCTGTCAACCATCCGTTTGGGCGTGGACGTGTCTGCTTCGTGCCGCTAGGGTTTGGTACCAGGAGACGAAGCCACCATGACCAGCCGCAAGGATCACCCCGCTCCGGCCGCCGAAACTCTCGATCGTCGTTGGCATCTGGCCCGCGACGCCGTGGAAGTGGATGTCGCCGAAATTGAGTACGCTCTGATGAGAGCGTTCGAGGCGTTTGGCCGCTGGCAGGCGGAATGCCTGTCTTCAGTCGTCGACGTGGCGGCGAGCGGTCCAGAGAACGCCATGTTGCATATCATCCGCATGAACGACCGGCCGAAGACCATCAAGGACATCGCACGCCTGGCCAACCGCGAAGACATCCCCAATATCCAGTACAGCCTGCGCAAGTTGATCGGCGCTGGCCTTGTGGTTCGTGAGGGAAGCGGCCGCTCAGGTGTTACCTACCGCGTGACCGAAACGGGTCACAAAGTCACCGACCGCTACGCTGACCTGCGTGCCGAATTGCTGATCTCGGCAATTCGCTCAATGCCAAATTTCCCGCACAAGCTCGAGGATGCAACACGCACGCTCGAATTTCTCACCGGCATATATGAGCAGGTTGCGCGCACGGCGGCGACGCACCGACGGTCAGCCCCTTGAGGGGCTGACTTGCACGGAAGCGCTGAGCTGCCTATTCGCGGTCGTAAGACAGCCAACCACTCTATTTTGCCGGATCTTTCGGCGACCACAGGATGACCTTCGAATCCTTCTCGTAGGCCATGCCCTTCGGATAGCTGATGGCTTCGAGCTGCAGGCCCCAGGGCGCCTGGAAGTACAGGATCGTCTGGCCGGCGATCGGTCCGTCGTTCATCGGCACGGGACCCATGCGGGTGGCGACGCCCTTGCTGTCGAGATAGGTCTTCGCGACGCCGACGTCGTCGACGTAGAGGGCGATGTGGAAGGCGCCGATATCGCTGTTGCGGGCCTTGAGATCGCGCTGGTCGGGCGCTTCGTACTGGAAGATCTCGATGTTGGAGCCGTAGCCGCAGCGCACCAGCGTCACCTGGTCGATCTTCGCCCTGGCGTCGACGCCGACGAGGTCGGTCATCAAGGTGCCCTTGTCGTCGGAGATCGGGCCGAATGACATGGCCTTCTCGCAGCCGACGACGCCGACGAAGAAATCCAGCGCCTGCTTCATGTCGGGCACGGTGATGCCGGTATGGTCATGGCCGCGCATGCCGGGAATACCGTCGGCTGAGGCGCCGGTGGCGCCGAGAAGGGCGGTGGTGATGGCAAATGCGCAGGCAGTGATATGCTTTTTCATCTCTGCGTTCCCTTGTTTGGCGGGCGTCATCGGAAGGCAATAGTCTTCCTCCGCCCCGGAGGCCCGCGGCTCCGGTGCGTATCTTTCAGATGGGGCAAGCTATCCGGACCTCGGCCTTGGCTCAGGCCGCGTCCTCGTTTTCGCTGACGCGCCACAACCAGTCCGGGTCGACCTCGGGGAGCGGAATGGCGTCGAGCAGCGTGCGCGTATATGGGGAGGCGGGCGCCGAAAAGACGCGCTCGCAGGGACCTTCCTCGACGACGCGTCCCTGCCGCATCACATAGACGCGGTCGCAGATGGCGCGGATGACGGAGAGATCGTGGCTGATGAAAGCCATCGACAGGCCGAGGTCTCTCGACAGGCCCTTCAGCAGGTTGAGAACCTGCGCCTGGGTCGACACGTCGAGACCCGACACGACCTCGTCTGCCAGCACGAAATCCGGCTCCAGCAGGGCCGCCCGGGCGATGCCGATGCGCTGGCGCTGGCCACCGGAGAGTTCGTGCGGATTGCGGTCGAGGCAGGCTTGCGGCAGCGTCACCCGCTCGAGGATGGCCGCCACCTTCTGTTCCGCATGCTGACGGTTGCTTGCGACGCCATGCAGCAGCAGCGGCTCCACCAGGATACGGCGGATCGTGTGGCGCGGATTGAGCGATGCCATCGGGTCCTGGAAGATCATCTGCATGCGTCGGCGCAAGGGTCTCATGCGGGCATCAGGCAGATGGGTGATATCGGTGCCGTCGAAGCGGATCTCGCCGGCCGAGGTGTCGACGAGGCGCAGCAGGGCGCGGCCGAGCGTCGTCTTGCCGGAGCCGCTCTCGCCGACGATGCCGATCGTTTCCCCACGCCGGATCGCGACATCGACGCCATACAGCACCTTGACGCCGTCAACCCGCTGGCCGGCGAGTGTGCGCCGTCCGCCGTAAGTGACTTCGAGGCCGGTGGCCATGAGAAGGGGCTCAGACATGGGGGCGGCTCCCGTCGTGCAGGCGGATCTCGTGGCGCAACTCGTCGAAGACATCCGAGGGCACCGGTGTCAGGCCGGCATCCGGGCGGTCGTAGCGGGGGCCGGCGGCGAGGAGCGCCTTTGTATAGATGTGGCGGGGGTTCGAGAGGACGTCTGACGTGCGGCCCTCCTCGATGACCTTGCCGGCGTAAAGCAGCGTGACGCTGTCGCAGATCTGGGCGACGACGCCGAGGTCGTGGGTGACGAAGATGACGGCGGTGCCGTGCGCCTCCTGCAGGCCGCGGATCAGCCGCAGGATCTGCTTCTGCACGGTGACGTCAAGCGCCGTCGTCGGCTCGTCGGCGACGACGAGTTTCGGCTCCAGCGCAAAGGCGGAGGCGATCAGCACGCGCTGGCGCATGCCGCCGGAGAGTTCGTGCGGATAGCAGCGCAGGACCCGCTCGGGATCGCGGATATGGACTTCCTCGAGGAGCGTCAGAGCCCGCGCTCGAGCCTCCCTCGACGACAGGCCGCGTTTCAGCCGCAGGCCGTCCGTCAGCTGCGCCTCGATGCGGCGGCCGGGGTTGAGCGCCGTTTGCGGGTCCTGCGGGATCAGCGAGATCTCGCTGCCCATGATGTCGCGCAACGCCTTCTGCGGCAGCCGCAGCAGGTCGCGGCCCTCGAAATTGACGAAGCCGCCGGTCACGCGCACGGTTCGCGGCAGGATGCCCAGCAGCGCCTTGGCGATGGTCGATTTGCCGGCACCGCTCTCGCCGACGAGGCCGCGGACCTCTCCGCGCCCGAGCGTTAGCGAGACATCGCGCAGGATCGGCGCACCGCCGTCGCGGTCGGAGACGGCGCTGAGGCCGGAAATGGAAAGCAGCGGCTGGGTCATCGGCGCATCACCGGGTCGAGGGCACGGCGCAGGCCATCGCCGAGCTGGTTGAAGGCAAGCACGGTGGCGAAGAGGGCCGCCAGCGGCGCCACCAGCACCCACCAGCCGTCATGGATGATCTGCCGTCCCTCCGCGATCATGCCGCCCCAGGTCGGTGTGTCCGACGAAACCGAAAGCCCGACGAAGGATAGGATCGCCTCGACGATGACGGCGATGCCCATCTCGAGGCTGACAAGGGCGATCAGAACCGGCGCGACATTCGGCAGGATCTCGCTGAACAGGATATGCTGCTTCGAGAAGCCGATGGTGCGGGCGGCGGTGACGTAGTCCATCTGCGCCTGCGCCTGGGTTTCCGAGCGAACGACGCGGGAGAAGCGCGTCCAGTCGATGATGACGATGGCGGCGATGACCGAATGGACGCCGGAGCCGAAGACGGCGACCAGCAGGATCGACAGCAAAACCGGCGGAAAAGCCATCCAGATGTCGACCAGCCGCGAGATGATGCGATCCGCCCAGCCGCCATACCAGCCGGCAATGAGGCCGAGCAGCGTCCCGATCAGCGCCGAGAGGCTGGCGGCGACAAAGGCGACGGTCAGCGCGATGCGGGTGCCGTAGATCATCCGCGAGAGGACGTCGCGCCCGAGGTCGTCGGTTCCGAGGAGAAAGTTCTGGTCGCCGCCGTCCATCCAGGAGGGCGGCAGCGTGCCGGACATCAAGTCCTGCTCGAGTGGGTCCTTCGGGGCAATGAAGGGCGCGAAGACGGCAAGGATGATCAGCAATAGGATGAAGCCGCCGCCCATGAGCACTTTCGGTTCGCGCAGGAGCGCTCGCCAGCGTCTCGATCCGCGCGCGGGTGTTACGGAGGCGTTTGTCGCGGTGATCTCAGCCATGAGCCAGCCTCGGATTGAAGGCGGCGACGAGCGCGTCGACCAGCAGGTTGATGATGATGAACAGCAGGCCGAAGACGAGGACGAGGCCCTGGATCAGCGGCAGGTCGCGGTTGATGACGGCGTCGATCGCCATGTTGCCGATGCCGGGATAGGCGAAGATGCGCTCGACGATGACGGTGCCGCCGATGAGGAAGGTGAACTGCACGCCGGTCAGCGCAATGGTCGGGCCGACGGCGTTGCGCAGGGCCTCCTGCAGCACCAGCCTGAGGTTGGACATGCCTTTCAGCCGGGCGAGCAGGATGTAATCCTGCAGCATCGCCTCCGACAGGGTTGCCTTCAGCACGCGCGCCACGACGGCGGCGAGCGGCAGGCCGAGGGCCAGCACCGGCATCACCATATGGGCGGCGACATCGGCGAAGATGGCAAAGTGCAGTGTCACCAGGCTCTCGATCAGGTAGAAGGGCGTGTGGAATTCCGTCTCGATGCCGGGATCGATCCGGCCCGACAGCGGGAACAGCGGAAAGGCGACGCCGAGGACGAGCACAAGGGCCAGCGCCCAGACAAAATCGGGGACGGCGAGGAAGAGACCGTTGAGGCTGTCGATGACCGGTTCGAGGATAGTCCGGCGTGCCAGCGTGCCGATGATGGCGACGATGCCGCCGAGAAATACGGCCAGCACCAGCGCGGCGAAGGCGAGCTCGAGGGTCGCCGGCAGCCGGTCGCCGAGCAGGCCGAGGACGTCGCGCTTCAGCGAGATCGAGGTACCGAAATCGCCGACCGAGACCGCCTTCAGCCACAGGCCGAACTGCACCGGCAGGCTCGCATCGAGGCCATAATGGGCGCGCATGGCCGCGATGTCGGCGGGCGTCGCCCCCGGCGAGATCATCATGGCGATCGGATCGCCCGGCACGACGCGCAAAAGCACGAAAACGATCAGCGCCACGCCGATCAATGTCACAGCGGCCATGATCAGACGGTTAAGGATGGTGACGGCTATCATGGGTTACGGATTTCCAACCGCTTGACGCGGCAATGCGGCTCCAGCGATCTCCCCCCTTGTGGGGGAGATGCCCGACAGGGCAGAGGGGGGCGATGCGGCAGGTTCGAAGTGCGTGGCGGCCGCCCCCCTCTGTCAGCTTTGCTGACATCTCCCCCACAAGGGGGGAGATTAGGTCGCGGCTTGCGCTCAGGCCTTGCTCACCATCGCAGCCTGCAAGGCACCCGAGACGTTCGGGGTGACCTTGACGCTCGACTTGTAGAGGATCGGCTGGGCATATTGCAGCAGCGGGATGACGTATCCGTCTTCGGCAATATACTTGTCGACCGCCTTCCAGCCGGCGATGCGCTTGGCCTCGTCCTTTTCGCCCCAGAGCGGGTTGATCAGGTTGTCGACATCGTCCGTCTTCCAGCCCGAATGGGGCGACTTGCTGTACATCGCAAAGCCGGTCGAGGTGGTGGGGTCGCCGATGGCGTTGCCCCAGTTGTAGAAGGCGGCAGGGCCCAACTGATGCGCGGCGCGCAGTTCGTAGTGCTTGGCGATCTCGTAGACCTCGATCTCCGCCTCGATGCCGACCTTGCGCCACATGCCGACGATCGCCTGGATCATCTCGTAATCCTTCGGCTTGAAGCCGCGGGTCGTCTTGATGGCGAACTTCACCGGTTTTGCCGGCGAAAAGCCGCTGGCCGCCAGCAGCTTCTTGGCGCCTTCGGGATCGTAGGCCGTCTTGATCGAGGCATCGTAGGCCGAGTACTCCGGCGCTTCGAGCGTCGACAGCGGCTTGCCGTAGCCGCGCAGCAGACGCTTGATGATGGCTTCCTTGTCGATCGCCATGTTGGCGGCGAGGCGGACATTCTTGTCGAGCATCGGGCCGACATTGGAAATGAAGATCATACCGATGTCGGAAACCGGCGTGGCGACGCCGTCGAGGCCCTTCTTCTTCTTGAGACGGTCGAAATCCTCATAGGGGACTTCAAGCGTGACGTCAGACGAGCCGGATTCGATTTCGGCGACGCGGCTGGTTGTATCCGGCACGAACTTGTAGATGACCGTCTCGAAGGCCGGCTTGCCGCCGAAATAGTTCGGATTGGCCTTCAGGCGCAGGAAAGAATTGCCCTCGTAGGCATCGACCATATAGGGGCCGGTCCCGATCGGCTTCTTCTCGAAGCCCTCGGCGCCGACCTTGGTGTAGTAGTTCTTCGGCAGGACATAGCCGGTCAAGAACGCCATCCACATGAAATAGGTGGGCTCGTAGCGCACGACGTCGCCGGTGATGCGGTTGCCTTCGATCTTGTAGTTGGTGGCGGTCGACCAGATGAACGAGATCGGATTGCCGCCCTTCTGGTCGCCGGCGCGGTCGAGTGACCAGACGACGTCTTCGGGGGTGAATTTCGAGCCGTCATGCCAGGTGACGCCCTCGCGGACATCCATCCAGACCTTGGTCTTGTCGTCGTTCCAGCCCCACTTGGTGAGAAGCCCCGGCTGGAACTTCAAGTCCGGGCCCTGGCCGACGAACTGGTCGAAGATCGAGCGGTAGATCGCCTGGATCGTCGGGTTGACGGCGGACGGTCCGGTGGTCGGATCGAAGGCCGGCAGATTGACGTTAAAGGCGATCGTCAGCGTGTTGGCGTCGGCCGCCTCGACGACCGTCCGGCCGGCGAGAATGCCCGTGATGAAAGTCGCCGCACCAAGGCTCAACGCCTGGCGCCGTGTCAGCTTGTCCATGTTCACTCCGTTCCCCTGTTCAGTGGCAAGAAGGCATGTGGCCGGCCCGCCGCTGGTGAATTATTGTCGGAATGTTTTAATCTTAAAATATCCTTTTGAAACCGCAAGCGGATTCTCTGGCGTTGTAAAAAAATTGCTGAGCCAGTCTCGTCGGCCGGCTGGTGGTCGCAATCATCGTTTACTCAAGATGAGTAGATCGTATGCGTTTGCATATTTAAGTGGCTGAGCCTGCCTGTGCTTTGCTCGGCTCCAATCGGAGACATGCATTGTGATCGAGGAAAAGACATTTGTTGATTGACAGTCAGACGAAGCGCAAAATATGCTTTTGCAAATGATTAAAGAAAACGCCTGAAAAGGGCGAAAGGGAACTAAGATGGCTGAACGGTCTTTTGCCCGCGAAGTCGAGGATCTGAAGCTGGGGGAAGGCGATACCTTCCGTGGCGAAGGCATTCTCGCGATTACCAAGGCCCTGCTGCAATCCGGCGTCTCCTATGTCGGCGGCTACCAGGGCTCGCCGATCTCGCATCTGATGGACGTTCTGGCCGATGCCAAGGATGTCATGGAAGACCTCGGTATTCACTTCGAGACGTCCGCCTCCGAGGCGGCGGCGGCTGCGATGCTGTCCGCCTCCGTCATGTATCCGGTGCGCGGGGCGGTCACCTGGAAGTCGACGGCCGGCACCAATGTCGCCTCGGATGCGCTGTCCAACCTGTCGTCAGGCGGCGTGACCGGCGGGGCGCTGATCATTATCGGCGAGGACTACGGCGAGGGATCGTCGATCATGCAGGAGCGCAGCCATGCCTATGCGATGAAGTCGCAGATGTGGCTGCTCAATCCGCGCCCCAACCTGCCGTCGATCGTCGCTGCCGTGGAAACCGGCTTCGAGCTTTCCGAGGCCTCCAACACGCCTGTCATGCTGCAGGTCGGCATCCGCAGCTGCCATGTTCACGGCCAGTTCGAGGCGAAAAACAACAAGCGGCCGGAATACACGCTGCGCCAGGCGCTGGAAAATCCGATCCGCGACGTCAACCGCATCGTGCTGCCGCCAGCCACATTCGTTCACGAGAAGCAGAAGCTCGAACAGCGCTGGCCGGCCGCCGTCGAATTCATCAAGAGCCGCAAGCTCAACGAATATTTCGGTCCCAGCGAGGGCGATGTCGGCCTCATTCTGTTGGGCGGCATGTACAACGGGGTGATGCGCTCGCTGCAGCAGTTGGGCCTGGCCGATGTCTACGGCAACTGTTCGGTGCCGATGTATGTGCTCAACGTCGCCTATCCGCTGATCGACGACCAGCTGGCGGAATTCTGCGCGAGCAAGAAGGCCGTGCTGATGATCGAGGAGGGGGCGCCGGAGTATATCGAGCAGTCGCTCAACACCATCCTGCGCCGCCGTGATATCCAGACCCGCATCGCCGGCAAGGATACCTTGCCGATGGGCGGCGAGTACACGACGCAGGTGCTGATGAAGGGCATCAAGCTGTTCCTCGAGACCCATGCCCGCGTGCTGCTCGGCAACCAGCCGCCGCTGCCCGATCCGTCGCCCGTTCTCAACGATCCCAAGGTCAAGGCGCTGGCCGAAGTCGTGCCGCCGAGGCCTGCCGGTTTCTGCATCGGCTGTCCGGAGCGGCCGATCTTTGCGGCGATGAAGCTGGTGGAACAGGAACTCGGCGAGCATCATGTCGCCGCCGATATCGGCTGCCACCTGTTCTCGATCCTGCCGCCCTTCAACATCGGCGGCACGACGATGGGCTATGGTCTCGGACCCGCCTCGGCCTCGGCGTTCAATGTCGAGGCGGACAAGCGCTCGATCTCGGTCATGGGCGATGGCGGCTTCTGGCACAATGGGCTTGCCACCTCGGTCGGCAACGCCGTGTTCAACAAGCAGGACGGCGTCATTCTCGTCGTCGATAATTTCTATTCGGCAGCCACTGGCGGCCAGGATATCCTGTCGTCGCGCGCCGACAATCCACGGCGCAAGACCAACAACTCGATCGTCAATGCCGTGAAGGGCATCGGCGCCACCTGGGTCCGCCAGATCGACCGGACCTACGATGTCGCCAAGATGCGCGACACGTTTCGCGAGGCGCTGACGACCAAGGAGCCCGGCCCGAAGATCATCGTGGCCTCGTCGGAATGCATGCTCAACAAGCAGCGCCGCATCAAGCCGCTCTTCAACAAGGCGGTCAAGGACGGCAAGCGCATGGTCAAGGAGCGGTTCGGCGTCGATGAGGATGTCTGCACCGGCGATCACGCCTGCATCCGCCTTTCCGGCTGTCCGTCGCTGTCGGTCAAGCACACCGACGATCCGCTGAAGGACGATCCGGTCGCTGCCATCGACAACAGCTGCGTCGGCTGCGGCAATTGCGGCGAGGTGGCGGAGGCCGCCATCCTCTGTCCGTCGTTCTACCGCGCCGATATCATCCACAATCCCACCGGCTGGGACCGCTTTGCCGCGCGAATGCGCGGTGCGGTCATCGGCTGGCTGCAGGCGCGCCAAAAGGCTCGCCGCATCGTGTTTGCAGATTGAGGGGATCGCCATGAACGAGCAGATTGCCGCGACCGCCATCGGCGCCACCCGCCTGTCGACCGACAAGCCGATTTCCATCGCCATTCTCGCCATGGGCGGGCAGGGCGGCGGAGTGCTGGCCGACTGGATCGTTGGCCTCGCCGAAAGCCAGGGCTGGATGGCGCAGACGACCTCCGTCCCCGGCGTCGCCCAGCGCACCGGCGCCACCATCTATTACCTCGAGCTGCTGCCGGCCCGCGATGGCCGTCATCCGATTTTCGCGCTGATGCCGACGCCGGGCGATGTCGATATCGTGCTCGCCGCCGAACTGATGGAAGCCGGCCGCTCGGTGCTGCGCGGCCTGGTGACGCCCGATCGCACGACGCTGATCGCCTCGACCCACCGCGCGCTTGCCGTCGGCGAGAAGGAAAAGCCGGGCGATGGCATCGGCAATCCCGAGGTTGTCGTCGACGCCACGGACTTCGCTGCCAAACGGATCATCGCCTTCGACATGGAAACGCTGGCGGCCAAGAACGGCAGCGTCATCTCGTCGTCGATGTTCGGCGCGCTGGCGGCTGCCGGCGTGCTCCCCTTCGCCAAGGAGATGTTCGAGGCCACCATTCGCGGCGGCGGCAAGGGCATCGAGCCCAGCCTCAAGGCTTTCAACGCCGCCTTCGAGCGCGCTACCGCCAAGACCAACGACGTCGTGTCGGCCACGCCGCACAAGCATTTTGACGTTCTGCCGGAAACGGCAGGTCATCCCGCGCTCGACAAGATCGTCCATCGCATCCGCGCGGAATTTCCCGAACAGGCGCATCCGCTGCTCTATGCCGGCGCAAAGAAGCTGACCGACTTTCAGGATCCGGCCTATGGCGACGAGTATTTGACCCGCGTTGCCGCCCTCCATGCGCTCGACCGCAAGCACGGCGGCGCGGACAAGGGCTTTGCCTTCACCGTCCAGGCCGCCAAATACGTGGCGATCGCGATGGCCTATGACGATGTCATCCGCGTTGCCGACCTGAAGGTGCGGGCCTCGCGCTTCGATCGCGTCCGCACGGAGGTCGGCGCCAAGGCGGACCAGATCGTCTACATGACCGAATACATGCATCCGCGCATGGAGGAGATCTGCGGCACATTGCCGAAGCGTCTCGGGCTCTGGATCGAGAACCGGCCAAGGCTGTTTGCGCGGCTGGATCGCGTCGTCAACAAGGGCCGCCGTGTCAAGACCGGCACGCTGTTCTGGTTCCTCGGTCTCTATGTCGTCTCGGCCTTGCGCGGCACGCGCCGCGGCAACCTGCGGCACGCGCGCGAGATGGCGCATCGCGAGGCCTGGCTTGCCGAGGCCGGCCGCCTGCTGTCGTCAAACTACGATCTAGCCGTCGAGGTCATCAATAACCGCCGCCTGGTCAAGGGCTATTCCGACACCCACGCCCGCGGCCTCTCCAAATTCGACCGCGTGATGTCGGCGCTGCCGCTGCTCCGCCACCGCGACGACGGCGCCGCCTGGATGAATCGCCTGCGCCAGGCAGCGCTGCTGGATGAAAGCGGTATCGCGCTCGATGGGGCCTTGAAGACGGTGGCGACACTGTAGGCCGAGGGGCTTGAACACATTGGGGGAAGCCATCTAACTCCAGGGCAAGCTAGGCCGAGCCGGGGCCGGGCGGCTCAAGTCAAGCTGCAGGCGCAAGAGCAGCCCCATCCTCATTCCTGTGCGCGTCACAGGTATCCAGCCGCCAAGTCCTTGGGCGATAATGTCTCTCACGGCGCAGACGCGCTGTGGCTGGATTGCTGTGACAAGCACAGCAATGAGGGAGGCGGGGCTTTACGGCCGCTGCTAGATTTACGACTGGAGTGTTTGTCCGTTGGAAGTGCTTGAGACAGGCAACGGCTTCAGTGAGGCAGTTGCGGCAAGTATCCTATGCCTGTTCGCCGGCTGGCAGGCAGATGTGAAACGCCTGCCTTATCCTATCCAACTGCTCCGTCGTCGTGGCTAGCCAGCCATGGCCGGCTTGTGAACTAAAGCTGATTCAGCCCGAAAACGCTTATGTTGCACTGCCGCAAACGTTGCGCGCATAAAAGGCTGCAACCCGGTCGAAGCTGTGTTAGCCTGTATCGATGCAGACGAAGAGGAGAAGCGGCTGCATCAACAGGAGGAGTTTTTTTACGATGACTTCAGAAGAACTGGGATTCGGTAGCGAGCGGACCAGCATCGCGTCTATTGCCAAGCTGGCAGCAATCACGATCGTTGCTTGCGTGGTCTTTGTCGGGGTGATGTATTCCGTCGGCAAATCCAATGCGCCGGTGGCGCCCGCCAGTACCACGCCCGCCGCCATCACCCAGACCCAGTAAAGGCCGCAGCTTCACGCGGCCGACTGATCCAGATCCATTGCGCCCTGTCCTTGCGACAGGGCGTATTGTGGGTGTCGCTGCGTGAACTTCAGATTTCGTGCCTGCGGATATTATGCAGCACCTTGTGCAGCGTTCCGATGAAGGCGCGGTATTCGGCTTCCTCGACGCCGTCGAACATCTGCAGCAACAGATCGTACATGGTCGGCCAGAGCTTTTCGAAGGCGGCGCGGCCTTCCTCGGTGATCGAGACATCGCGGATGCGCATGTCCTCTGGGCGCGGTTGACGGCGGATGTAGCCCTGGGCCTCCAGCGAATCCAGCGTCCGGCTCATCGTCGACTGCTCGGTGACGGCGAAGATCGACAGCTCGTTGATGGTGACCGAGGTCGAGACGCTGAGGACGGCCAGCGCCCGCATCTTGGTGGTCGAGATGTCGAGTTCCTTCAGCTCGTCGGCCATGTTGGCGTTCCAGCGGGACATCAGGCGGTTCATCAGATAGGGGGCGAAATGGTTGAGGCCGATCTCGCCCAAGGTCGGACGGGCATCGTAGCCATCGTCCTTGCGCCTCAGTACGACGCCTGAAAACCGTTCTTCCATGAAGACAAGCCTCCTCGTATTCCTGTTATTTCAGCGAGGATGCGAGCAGGAAACCCGAACCGCCGCCGAGGCCAGGGCCCGGGTGGGACGACGCACCGATGTGGTACAGGCCCTTGATATGGGTGCGGTGATTAACCGAAGACTTGAAGGGCCGCCAGAGAAAAAACTGATCCAGCCCGCAATGGCCGCCATAGGGATCGCCACCGACAAGGTTCATGTTCATCGTCTCGAGATCGGCCGGCGAATAGGCGCGGCGCGCAAGTTTGATATCGGCAAAGTTCTCGATGTGGCTGGCCAGCAGCGCCTCGATGCGGTCGGCATATTGTTCGCGCACGGTCTCGGTCCAACGGCCGTCGGCTGGCGTCTCGATCTCGCCGGCGGCGTCGCCCTTCAGCACCCGCGGGGCTTCCGGCAGTTGCAGCCAGAGGATCGACTTTCCCTCCGGCGCGCGGCTCGGGTCGAAGGAGACGGGTTGGCCGACGCAGACCGTGGGGTCTGCCGGCAGAAGCCCGCGTTCGCACTCGTTGCAGGCGCGTGATACGCCGTCGAGGCCGGGTGTCAGGTGGAGCAACGCCACCCTGCCGAGTTCGGAATTGGCTTTCCAGCGAGGCGGGGCCGATAGCGCGTAGTGGATCTGCATGTTGCCCTTGCCGTACCGATACTGGGCGACGTCCTTTTCGATCTGCGCCGGCAGCGGTTGGGGCCAGGCATCCATCAGTCGCCCGTAGAGCTGGTTGGGTGTCGTCGAGCAGATCACGCCGCCGGCAGCGTGGAGTGTTTCGCCCGAGGTCAGCCGAACGCCGCCAACGGCCTGGCCTGAGGCCGAGCCGGATGCCGGAATGATGTGTTCGACATCGGCGCTTGTGCGGATGGTGCCGCCCTGATCGACGATCAGCCTTTCGAAAGCCGTCAGCAGGGTGCCGGCACCGCCCTCGGCGACCGGGCAACCGGCAAGCTCTATGGCGAAACCGATGACCTTCAGCATCTCGGCGGAATAGGCATCTTCCGGGCTGAGGCCGCAATGCAGCACCCAAGGTGCCCAGAGCGCGCGGGTCAGGTCCGAGCCATAGGCGGACTGGAGATAGCCACGGGCGGGTGCGAGCGCGTTTCCGAACCAGCCCGCCAGGTTGCGCAGTCCGCGTCCCCAGGCCTGGCGGGAGACGGTCTTCAGGATGGTGCTCGACCAGAGCGCGCCGCCGAGCAGCGAAAACAGGAAGGGCGCATCGGCGCCCAGCCTGTCCATTTCGGCTGAAAAAGCCTTTCCATCACCCGCCGCCGAGGCTTCGAACGTGGCTATATTACGCTCGCGGTCCTTGGAGAAGATCACATGGGACCCGTCCGGTCGCAACACGCCGGTCGGCAGGTCGGCATGGGCGAACTCCAGGCCGCGGGCTTCCAAATCCTTGCCCAACGCGCCATAGGCGGGCGAGGTGAGGAACAGCACCATCGTCGTTGCCATGACATCGTGGACAAAGCCGGGCTCGGTGATTTCCTCGCTGCGCAGGCAGCCGCCGATGCGCTCGTTGCGCTCGAGGACCAGGACCTTGCGCCCCTTTTTCCCCAGCATCGCCGCCGCGACCAGCGCGTTGATACCGCTGCCGACGATGATGTAGTCATAGGTGCTCATGCCGGTGCCCCGCAAAGGTTTGTTGTCGGAGGGTGGGGCCCGCTCGTCGGGGCCGGGAGGGTATATGACGGGCTCGGCGACATCCCTTGACGGCGCGGACGCGCCGTGGGTGGATTCCTGTGACAAGCACAGGAATGAGGGAGGAAGGTGGGTGGCGCGATGGCTAGGGCTATCGTTCGGGCGGGGGCGTAGGGCGGCGGCGGCGATGATGCTTCCGCCGGTCCTTTGACCGCAGCAGGGCTCGAAAGCGCCCGGTGCCCTTCGGCAAACGCTCTCCCGGGCCAGGTGGCTTGCCGGTGGCGGAGAGAGGGAGCGCCGGAGGGCATGCGCGGCCTACTGCGCGATGAGCGCCAGGGCTCGGACGGGGGAGCCGGTACCGGACACGATCTTCAGCGGGGCGGCGATGAGGATTGCGCCCTTCGGCGGCAACTGGTCGAGCTGGCAGAGGCTGGCCAGGCCGTAGCGGTTGTTCTTGTGCATCAGATTATGGGCCGGGAAGGGCGGGTTCATGCCGCCGGCCGAACCGGCGTCTGTGCCGATGGTTTCCTGGCCCCAGCCGATGATGCCCTTGGTCAGCAGATATTCGATCGCTTCGGCGGTCGGTCCCGGCGAATGGGGGCCGTTCTCGTCGGCGTTGAGGAAGGTTTCGGTCGAGCCGTTGCGCTTGTACCAGTCGGTGCGCAGCAAGACCCAGGTGCCGGCCTCTATGTCGCCGTGCTCGGCTTCCCATTCCTTGATGCTGTCGACCGTCAGGAGGTAATCCGGATTAGCCGCAGCTTCCTTGGAGCGGTCGATGACATTGACCGGCGCCACGAAATTCTGGGTCGGAATGGTGTCGGTGGTGTTCTGCGGATTATCCTTGCCGGTGATCCAGTGGCTCGGCGCGTCAAAATGCGTGCCGGTGTGCTCGCCGAGTTCCAGCCAGTTCCACGCCCAGAACGGTCCGTCCTCGTTATACTGCGAGATCGTGTGAACCTTGACCTGCGGGGTGTTCTTGCCAAACTGCGGCGGAAGATAAAGAACCGGCGTGTCGGGGCCGAGCGTAGCCGTCAGATCGACGACTTTGATGGAGCCCGAGATCAGGGCGGTGGCGAGATTGGCGAGAGCGTTCGACGTCATTCCATGT
The DNA here is from genome assembly GCF_049472505.1 of Rhizobium sp. HT1-10. Lineage (NCBI taxonomy): Bacteria > Pseudomonadati > Pseudomonadota > Alphaproteobacteria > Hyphomicrobiales > Rhizobiaceae > Rhizobium > Rhizobium sp. HT1-10. The sequence continues at coordinate 256,827 of NZ_JBCEBQ010000006.1, forward strand.
TCCCCTTGAACGAAAGCCTAGCCTCGCTGGACGGGGCTTAAGCTGCCCTTCTTGATCCGAGGCTGACGGTTGGATGAGAGGAGCCTATGCCAGGCCATATGATATTGCAAGCATCTGTCCGGGCCAGTCAGGTCTGAATTCCACGGCTTTGCCGGGACATCGATAAATGCTGCAGAAAGCCTATGAATGAGGCGATCTGCGAAGATCTCGATAAACGAAATGCAACGGCGAGAACGCTGAAAAACGTCATTGTCCGAGCAACGCCCTTGATGCTGTCGCACCAAAATGTATGCATATGCCATATAAACACAAGGGAACGAGAGGCGGGTCATGGCTTACGATGCGGTGGTGGTGGGAGCCGGGCACAATGGCCTTGCGGCGGCAGTGCATTTGGCGGCAAAAGGCTGGAAGGTCGCCGTTGTCGAAGGCAATGCCACGGCCGGTGGCGCGGTCAGGACCGAAGAGGTGACATTGCCGGGATTCCGGCACGATCTCTGCGCCATGAACCTCTCGATGTTCGCCGGTTCCGCTTTTCTCGCGCAGTATCGGGAGGAGCTCCTTTCCCACGGTCTCGGCTTCGTGCCGGCTGCCGATTGTTTTGCCAGTGTCTTTCGCGACGGCAGCTATCTCGGCGTCAGCACAGATCTCGACAAGACCGCAGGTGCCATTGCCGCGCTGTCGCCCGAGGACGCGGCGGCCTGGCGGGCGATGCTGTCCGAGTTCGGCTCCGATGCGCCGCATATCTTCGGTCTGCTGGGGGCACCCATGCCGTCTCTTGCGTCGGCCAGGGTCGTGTGGAAAGCCTGGCGCGAGAAGGGCAGCGGCTGGCTCTACGACACGGCGCGCATGCTGCTCGCCTCGCCTCGCGATTTTCTCGATGCCCGTTTCCGCCATGCAAAGCTGAAGGCGATGATGGCAGCCTGGGGCCTGCATCTCGATTTCGCTCCCGATGTCGCCGGTGGTGCGCTGTTTCCCTATCTGGAGTCGATGGCCAACCAGGCATTCGGCATGGTCATCGGCCAGGGAGGCGCCGATACGATCATCAAGGCGATGAGCGCCATGCTGATCGCGAGGGGCGGCGAGATTCTGCTGGGAACGGCGGTCGACAAGGTGCTGGTCTCCGGCGGCAGGGCAACTGGCGTGCTGCTTGCCGATGGCCGCCGGCTGGAGGCGAGCCAAGCGGTCATTGCCAACGTCAATCCGAAAAACCTGTTCGGAAAACTCCTCGACGCCGATCCGAAGCGCCAGGATTTCGACCGGAAAGTCAGTCGGTTCCGGGCTGGGCCCGGGGCGATGATGATCCACCTGGCCCTGGACAGCCTGCCGGATTGGACCGCCGGCGAGGCGCTGAAGAGCTTTGCCTATGTGCATATCGCGCCCGATCTCGAGATGATGTCAAAGGTCTATGCGGAAGCGGCTGGCGGCCTGCTGCCGGTCGAGCCGGCCCTGGTCGTCGGCCAGCCGACGGCCATCGATCCATTGCGGGCGCCGGCCGGACAGCATGTGCTCTGGGTGCAGGTGCGCGTGCTTCCAGCTGAGATCGTCGGCGATGCCGCCGGAGAGATCACAGCGCGTGACTGGGATGCGGCCAAGGAGGCCTATGCCGAGCGTGTCATCGATATCATCGAGACCTATGCGCCGGGCCTGCGGGGCAAGATCCTCGGACGATCGGTGGTGTCGCCGCTGGATCTGGAGCGGGGAAACCCCAATCTCATCGGTGGCGACAGTCTCTCGGGCAGCCACCATCTCGATCAGAACTTTCTGTTCCGTCCGGTCGCCGGCTATTCGCGCTACAAGACGCCGGTCAAGTCTCTCTACATGTGCGGCGCGTCCACCTGGCCCGGGGCGGGAACGGGGGCGGGCTCCGGCTTCCTGCTTGCCCGGATGCTGACTAAATAGTCTATCCACTGCCGTCGCAGGCGGCCGGGTCCGAAACCTTTGACATTTCAAATGTCGCTCCGTATTCCAGGGTATCAGGGATTGCGGTCCAGGAATTCGAGCGAGGATCATGGCCGAAGCAGAAAGCGAAATTGTCGATCTGGAGGCGATCGCCCACGGCGCCCAGGATGGCAAGAAGCAGGAACTGCGCCTCTGGCTGCGCATGCTGTCGACCACGAAACTCATATCGCAGGAAGTGCGGCGCCGATTGCGTGCCGAGTTCGGGGCGACGCTGCCGCAGTTCGACCTGATGGCGCAGCTCTACCGCGAGAGCGATGGGCTGCGGCTGGGCGAACTCTCCAAGCGGACGATGGTGACCAACGGCAACGTCACGGGGCTTGTCGAACGTCTCGAGATCGACGGCATGGTGTTGCGCGAGACGCCCCATGGCGACCGTCGCGTCACCGTCGCCAAGCTGACGCCGAAGGGCAAGACGCTGTTTAGCGCGATGGCGGCCGCCCATGAGGGCTGGCTGCGCGACATGCTGGCCGATGTCGATCCGGCCATCGTCGCGGAGCTCTGGACCGATATCGGCAAGGTCAAGGCCTCCGTCAGCAACCACCTTTCGGGTAACGATTTCGATTGAGCAGGGCTGTCGGGTGAGCAGGGATGTCGGGCTGGCTCGATGAGCCTCGTCTGGCTAACTGCCGTCGTACCCGGTTCCATCCGCCACCGCGCGGGGCGCCTGCAGATCGGCCGCCGCGCCCACCGGAAACATGTCCTCGCCATAATGGTGGAGGCGCGTGTGATGCTGGCGGCAGAGCCAGCGTACATGCAACGCGTTCTCGTAGTGGTCGTGATGGGCATCGACATCCCCGACGCCGCAGACTTCGCAGGCCTGCTTTTCCAGATGACCTGATTTGAGAGCTCTTTGGACGGCCAGATGGGCCTCGTATTTTGCAGGGTTCGCGCGCCGCCAATCCGCCTGCCGGGTTTCGCTCTCGATCATCTGGGCTCCGTTTCACGTAGAATCGACCATCACGGCAAGAGCAATGCCGCGCGGCTTGCCTAACATATCCGCGGAGAGAACTGAACGCCCGCGTGCGGCTTAGCGATCGTCGTCATTGGGTGTCTGGCCTTAAGCCTTGCCTGGAAAATGCGCTTCAGGATCCGGCAGCACCGCGCCGATACGCGTTCCAGCCATCTGCCGGCTGATCTTATCGCGAAAAGCGTAGTCTATCTCGAAAAAAAACGCCTGGCTTCCAGTCGTGCAATTACCGGTTTTTAACGTCTCTGCGGCAGTTTCTCCAAGCGTATTGGAGTGGATATGGATAATGTTCTTCGTGCGAGGATTGCGCTATTTGGCCTCGTCATCTGGGCCTACGCGATCGCTCTCCCTTTACCCCTTCTACTTGGCATGAAAACTGATCTCGCCGGGCTGGCAATACCTGGCTTGCTGCAGGTCATCAGCGTCTTGGCTGCCAGCTATCTTTGTACCAGATTTGGCGCTCTGAAACTCAGAGCGACCGTAGAAACGCATTTTCTCGGCGTTCTCCTTGTCCTTCCCGAAGCGCTGTCGATCTATTCAGCTGCGCATCTGAACATGCCCTGGGCCGACCTTCAACTTGCGGCCATGGACCGGGCGCTGGGGTGGCACTGGCAGCGTGTGATCCCGTGGATCGATAGCAATGCTTTGCTGTCGAAATGCCTTGTCTATGCCTATTACAGCTTCGGTTTCCAACTGCTGCTGCTGCCCATCATATTAAGCTTCTCAGGCAATGCCGCCCGTGCCTACCAGATGACGATAATGTTCGCAGTGATCTGCTTTATCAGTGGGTTTATTTCGATCTGGTATCCTGCCGTAGGGACTTATTCATTCTATAATTTCGATCCCGTAACCCTAAGGAACCTCGACCCCGGAACACCAACTGTCTTCATGGATCAGCTTGTCGGAGTTCGGGGAGATCCCAGCTTCGTCTTTAATCTGGATCGGATGAAAGGGATCGTTACCTTTCCATCGGTTCACGCCGCGAGTGCCGTCCTATGTGCCTGGGCTGCATGGGGGGTCAAGCCGATCCGATATCCAGCACTTGCGCTCAATCTCTTAATGGGTTTTTCAGCGGCAATTGTCTCCAATCACTACATGGCCGACGTCATTGGTGGGATCGGCATAGCGGGCTTCACCATGTCCCTAGTTCTCTTGGTGGTGAGAAGTGGACATGGGCTTTCATTTCGCCGTCTCACCACTAGTGTGGGGGATACCTAGCCAGCAATGCCAGCACGGCCAACCCTATCACCGAGAAACCGGGTCATCCTGAGGATTTCGTGTCGTGTGGACCCAAGGTTGGCAGTGCACCTCCGCTAGCCGAAACTCCCACCTATGCTTTCCTCACCCTGCCTTGCCAGAGGAAAAGCGGGCGGAGGTTCAGACTGAAACTGCCGATCTCAATGCGCCTTTTCGTTCTTGAAGCGCTTTTCCAGCATGCTGACAAGCCGCACCATCGGCCAGAGCAGGATGATATAAACGAGAGCCGCGCCGATCAGCGGCGAGGGGTTGGCGTAGAGCGCCTGGGCGTCCTGCGCTTCCTTCAGGAGTTCTGGCAGGGCTACGGTCGAGGCCAGCGACGTATCCTTGAACATCGACACGCAATTGCTGGTCATCGGCGGGATGACGATGCGGACGGCCTGGGGCAGAACCACTTTGTAGAGAGTGACGATGAAGGGCAGGCCGAGCGCTGCGGCTGCCTCGAACTGGCCCCGGGAGACACTTTCGATGCCGGAGCGGAAGACCTCTGCCGAATAGGCGGCCATGACGATCGAGAAGGCGATGACGGCCGATGCCCAGGACGACAGCCTGATGCCGAGGAAGGGCAGGGCATAGTAGATCAGGATCAGCACCACGAGGACAGGCGTCGCGCGCAAAATGTCGATGTAGCCGACGGCGAGAAGCCGGAACGGTTTTGGCGCGTAGAGGCGGACGAGGCTGATGATAAGGCCGAGCGGTACGCCGATGAGGATGCTCATCATCCCGAGCAGGATGGTATTCCAGAGGCCGCGCAGCAGGGCGGGAATGGCCGACATCAGGACGTCGGAGTTGAAAAAGGTCTCGACGAGCGACATGGGTTTCACCGGTCTGTCTTGCGTTCAGTCAGGCACATCCATGCCGGCCGCGGATCGACCGGCATGGATGATGATCGGGATTGTTCGCTCAGGCCTTCGGGATCGGCTTTTCGGTAACGGTCGAGGATCCGGCCGGCGCATCGCTGCCGAACCACTTCTTGTGGATCGCCTGGGTGGTGCCGTCCTTCTTCATGGCGGTCAGGGCATCGTTGATCTTGCCGAGCAGCGGCGAGTCCTTGGTCATCATCAGGCCGTACTGCTCGCCGGTCTTGATGCGCTCCTTGACGGCAAAGCCCTTCATCTTGACGAACAGATATTCCATGCCGGGGACATCGCTGACGACGGCGTCGATGCGGCCGGCGCCGAGGTCGAGGAACATCTCCTGCTGCGCGTTATAGCCCTTGACGTCGGCAAAGCCGTCGGCCGCCTTGTTTTCGTCCACCCATTTGGCGCCGGTCGAGCCGGACAGAACGCCGATGGTCTTGCCCTTGAGATCGGCGATGCTCTTGATCGTGCTGTCGGACTTGGCAGCGACGCCCATGTCGGAATCATAATAGGGCTGGGTGAAGGACTGCGACTTCAGCCGCTCCGGAGTGATGGTGATCGACGAGATGGCGACGTCGATGCGCTTGGACGAAGTGCCGGCGAACAAGGCTTGAAAACCGTAATCGGCGATTTCGGGTGTCATGCCGGCGCGCTTGGCCGCTTCGGTGACGATGTCGACTTCGAAGCCCTCGAAGGTGCCCTTGTCGGTCTTGTATTCGAAGGGCGGGTTGCTCGGATAGGAGCCGACGTTCAGGGTGTCGGCCGCATGGGCGAAAGATGCTCCGCCGGCCATGCCGACTGCGGCCGCCAGGACCAATAGATTACGACGCGTAAAATTCATGTCTGTCTCCCTCTGGTTATGGACCCGTGGGCATCGTTGGCCCGCGGGGTATTGCCGGGCTGCCCTTCTGGGCAGGCCGTCATTTCATGGCGCCGACCATGCGGTCGAGCGCGGTGCGGATCTGCTCGATGTCGCGGAAGATGCACATGCGCAGGAAGGCCCGCGAGCTGTCACCGAACAGGTAGCCCGGTGCCAGGCCGACGTGCGACGTCTCGAGGATGCGGGTGCAGGCGGCGCGCGCATCGCTTTCGCCTTCCAGCGCGAAAAAGGCATACATGCCGCCGCGCGGTTTGGTCGGCAGGATGATACCCGGGATCTCCGGAAGCCTGTGATAGGCGAGATCGAGGCCGGCCTTGATCTTCTGCCTGACATCCTCGACCAGCGGCTCGCCATCGCGCACCGCGGCCAGCGCGCCGGCCTGTATCATCGCCGCCGTGCCGCTGTTGATGTACTGGGTCATTGCCGCCAATTGGTCGGCGACGCCTGAGGGATGGGTCAGCCAGCCGATGCGCCAGCCGGTCATGGCCCAGGCCTTGGAGAAGCTGTTGACGGAAATGACGCGATCGCCGTCTTCTGCGACCTGGAGGATCGACGGGGCGACGATCCCGTCGAAATAGAGCCGCGCGTAAACCTCGTCGGAAATGATCCAGATGCCGGTGCGACGGCTGAAATCGAGCAGCGCCTTCATCTCGTCACGCGAAGCTGTCCAGCCGGTCGGATTGGACGGGGTGGACAGGCAGATGGCGCGGGTGCGGGCATCGCAGCGGGCAAACAGCTTGTCGAGATCGAGATGCCAGTCGGTGTCGAAATCGAGCGGAACCGGGCGCGGCTCGCCGCCGATCAGGTGGATGGCATTGTGGATGTTCGGCCATTGCGGCGCGACATAGACGACATTGCTGCCGACATCGACCAACAGTTCCAGGGCAAGGTAGAGGGCCTGCATTCCGCCCGGCGCGATGGTCGTGCGCTGGATCGGGATGTCGCGATCATGGAGCCGCGACTGATAGGCCGACAGAGCTTCGTTAAGCGGTGCGGAGCCGCGCATGTTGGGAATGTAGAAGGTCGCGCCGTCATCGAGCGCCTGCTTGGCGGCATCGCGGATGAAGGCCGGCGTCACCATGTCGCCTTCGCCATACCAGAGCGGTATCACATCGCCGAGTTCACGTGCGCGCATCGCGAGTTCCGCGATGTTTTCGGTGTGCAGATCGCGGATCTGCGCACGGATGCCGTTAAAGGCATTAAGGTTGCTTTCGGCTACGGTCGAAGTTGGTAAAGGCACGATATCTCCTCGAAATCAGGCGCCAAGACATCCATGCGTACAGGTGCAAAACAGCTCGGATCACCCCTCTGTCTGGAATGGTTATCCAAATCGAGAGGCATTTCAAGGAAAAAAGTTGAAGCTTAAAAAGTCTCGGTCTTCGATCTCTCGAAGAAGGACAAATTCATGCTGCATGTCATTGAATATAATCGACTAAAAGTTCAGCGTTGCCCGTTGCAGAGATTGCGGGCCGCAACGGCGTTTTCGGCCATGGCGGCGCCGAGGAACATCGTGTCGCTGGCCAGCAGATAGAAGCTGATGCCCGAGGCAAACCAAGTGGCGATGTCTGACGTGGAGGGGCGGAAAATCCCGACGCATCTGCCTGCGGCGAGCGCGGTTTGCGTAATGGTGCGGATGGCGCCGTCCAGCTTTTCCTTGCCCTCCGGGCCAAGGGCGTCGATGGAGACGGAGAGGTCGCCGGGGCCGATGAAGATGACGTCGACGCCCTCGACGGCAGCAATTTCGCCGATATTGGCAAGGCCTTCAGCCGTCTCCACCTGGATGGCGAGAACCAGTTGCGCGTTGGCTTTCGCCAGATAATCCGGGATGCGGTATCCATAGGCCGCAGCCCGTCCGGGGCCGACCCCGCGCTCCCCTATCGGTGGGTAGCGCGTCGCCATGACAGCCGCTTGCGCTTGTGCGGCGGTCGAGACGCGCGGCACCAGCACGCCTGCTGCGCCGGCATCGAGGACGGCAGCGATCGATTCCGGCGCATGGCCGGGGACCCGGACAATCGCCGGCACGCGGTGGACATCGGCGGCACGGATCAGATCCTCGATCCGTTCGCGGCTGATCTGGGAATGCTCCCAGTCGATGCAAAGAAAATCCACGCCGGCCATGGCCACGACCTCGATGGCAACAGGATGGGGAATGGCCGAAAACGTGCCGATGAGCGGAGCGCGGTCGAGGCAGCGCTGGCGAAAACTGGACATGACGGCTCCTGAGGCATCGGCAATCTTGTCGTCATCGATAAACCGAAACGATGGGGCTGCGAAGCGGGAATCTATTTTAGGGTTGAAATATTATAGGGAGGTCGTAGCCTGCGGGTGAGACGAGGGGGATTTCATGATCAAGCAACATCCGCTCAAGGGGTCGAACAGGCTGAAGCTCGGCGTCTTTTCCACCAATGCGGATGGCGGCCTGGCGATCACCGATGTGCCGGAGCGTTGGACGGCCAGTTGGGCCGACAATCTGACGGCAGCGCAAATCGCCGACCGGGCCGGCCTGGAGTTCCTGCTGCCGATCGCCCGCTGGCGCGGCTTCGGCGGCCGTAACCGGGTGCGCGAATGGTCGTTCGAGACCTTTACCTGGGCGGCGGCGCTGGCGGCCTCAACCGAGCGGATCGGTCTGTTCATGACAGTCCATGTGCCTCTGGTGCATCCACTCTACGCCGCGAAATCGTTGGCGACGGTCGATCATGTCAGCGGCGGCCGGGCGGGCCTCAATATCGTCTGTGGCTGGAACCCCAAGGAATTCGGGATGTTCGGGGCGCCGCTTGTCGAGAAAGGTTATGACCAGGCGGCCGAGTGGCTCGATATCGTCGAGCGCGCCTATGGCTTGGCCCAGCCGTTCGACTTCGACGGCGAATACTACACGCTCAAGGATGTGGTCAGCCGTCCCGCCAGCCTGCAAAGCCCGCGTCCGGTGACCATGAATGCTGCCTTCGGTGGTCCCGGCCGCGATTTTGCCGCCGCCCATTGCGACTATCTCTTCACCACCTTTACCGAGATGGCGGATGCCGGCGACCCCGTCGCCGACATCCGGAAGCGGACAGCCGGAACCGGCCGCGACGTCGGCGTCTACACGGTCTGCCATGTCGTCTGCCGGGAAAGCCGGCAGGAGGCGGAGGACTATTATACACGCTATGCCGTCACCCTTGCCGACCACGAAGCGGTCGATGACCATATGGCCGGCAAGAAGGCGTTTTCGCAGTCGCACGACGCTGCCGCCTATGACCGCTATCGTCAGCGTTTCGCCGGCGGTGCGGGTAGCTTTCCACTGATCGGGACACCCGAAAGCATTGCCGCGCAGATGATCGAAATCAGCGAAAAAGGCTATGCCGGCATCGCCCTGTCCTTCGTCAACTACACGGATGAGCTACCCTATTTCTGCGACCAGGTACTGCCGATCCTGGCGAGGGCCGGGTATCGGACTTAATCCACCCTCAGGCGGGCGATGATCTGGCCGAGCGCCTGATCGAAGCGGGCTGCTTCTTCGAGCGTGTTGTAGTGCACCATCGAAATCCTGAGCGCCCCCTGTTCCATGGTCAGGCCGAGGCGCTTCATCAGGCGGGGGGCAAACATGTGGCCGTCGCGCAGGCCAATTCCGGCCTCGCCCATCTCCCTGGCGATCTGCTGGGGCGCCAGGCCGGGGATGTTGAAGCAGATGGTGGGGACGCGGCCTTCGACCATGCTCTCGTCCGAAATACCGTAGATGACGGCGCCGTGGCGTTTCAGGATCTGCAGCAGTTCACGCGAAAGCGTCGTCTCATAATGGCGGATGGCGCCCATGGCGGCTGATATGGCGGCGCGGCGGGGGTGCTCGCCTGCGGGAAGGAAGCGCTGGCCCAACCGCTCCAGGTATTTGACGGCGGCATTCATGCCGGCGACGTTTTCATAGGCAAAAGTGCCGACCTCGATCTTGTAGGGCGGCATATCGGGAATGAAATCCTCCTTGAAGGTCGGCAGCTTTACCAGCGCGTCGTAGCGACCCCAGAGGAACCCCATGTGCGGCGAGAAATTCTTGTAGCCGGAGCAGACGAGATAGTCGCAGTTCCAGTCCTGCACGTCGATCAACCCGTGCGGCCCGTAATGCACGCAGTCAAGGAAGACTTCCGCGCCGGCGGCATGGGCGAGCTCGCCGACCGTCTTGACGTCGACGATGGTGCCGATCGAATGGGCGGTGACGGTGCAGGCGACAAGGCGGGTGCGCTCGGACAGAAGAGGTTGCAGGTCCTCGGTGTGCAGGGTGCCATCCTCGCGCATATGCCACCAGACGATCTTGGCGCCGTCTGCCTCGAGCGCCGTCCAGGTGGCGATGTTGGCGTCGTGGTCCATGTCGGTGACGACGATCTCGTTGCGCGTCTGCAGCATCTTGGCAATGCCGAGGCTGACGAGGCGGATGAACGAGGTTGCGTTGAGCCCGAAGGAAATCTCCTCCGGGCGATAGGCGTTCACCAGCAGGCCGACGGTCTCGCGGGCCTCATCGAGGTTGCGGTCGACGCCCTGGCTGTGCTGGTACTTCGCCATGCGCTGGACGTTAAAGTCGATCAGATGGTTTGCCACCGCGTCGACAACCACCTGCGGCACCTGCGCACCGCCAGCGTTGTCGAGGAAGATGAAGTCGCCGGCCTTATGCAGCGCCGGAAACATGCCGCGCAATTCCTCTACGGGGAAGCCGTTTTCACCGGTGAATGTCGGGCTCGAGGCTGCAATGCTCATAGGTATCTCGCGGGGTTGCCGAATGAAATCTGCGCAGAGGCGGGGTCCCTCTCTGCCATCAGGGATCATTGGATCACGGGATATTTTATAGTTCAACTAAATTCTGGGTTTGATCCGCGATTGAACGGGTGTGCTTGCAACCCTGGAGCGACGCTGCACTTGCAAATGTGGCCGCTTTGACTTAGTTTGGAGTGGTGGATAAAGCGCAAACTTCATCCACCTTTCCTGTTACAAGAATTGGACCCGCACGGTCACTGACCAGTTCGTGCGGGTTTTTCTTAGAACAAGCGTGAAGCTAAGTGGGAAAAACCACATAGGTCACCTCCAGTTCAACAGCGAGGCCCACGCCTGGGGTCGAGGAGGCCCATCTTCCTCAATGCGCCGCTGGCCACGGCGCCTGCTGCTTTCGCTGCTGACGCTCGCATCTATAGCGGCTTTCATTGGTCAGAGCGAAAAAAACATCTCAGGATTGTGTCGGTGGCTAAATCTTTCTCGCGACGACGGGCTCTACCGCAGTTCTGTTGATTTGCGTTGCCGCAATCCGATGCCGACACCGAGGAGGGCAAGGCCGCCGCCGATGGCATGGTAGGCGTGCAGCTGTTCCTTGAGGATGGCCCAGGCGAGAACGGCGACGACGACCGGCAGGAGGTTGATGAATAGCGCGGTGCGGGCAGCGCCGAGCTGCCTTATTGCGGTCATCCAGCAGAGCGGCGCGACCAGCGATGTCGGGATGGCCGCGTAAAGGATCAGCGGCAGGTTGTTCATCGTGATCGGCGAGATGGTGCCCATCAGCCAGACTGGCACCAGCAGCAGCGTTGCGGCGGCGATCTGCCAGAACAGTTGCAGCCACATGGAGAGCGGAATAATCCAGCGTCGCAGCAACACGCCGTAGAGCGAATTGGCGGCGATGGCGATGAGCATCAACCCGTCGCCAAGGTGAAAGCCGCCGGTCAGCAGCGTCGCGGGCTGGCCGTGCGACGTCAGCCACAGCAACCCTCCCAGGGAAACGAGGCCACCTGCCACGCGGCTGAATGAGAGGCGCTCTGCAGCAAACAGGCTGGCGAGAAGCGCCGACATCAGCGGCATCAGCGCCAACATGACGCCCATGTTGACAGCCGAGGTGGTCTTGGCAGCCTCGTAGGCGAGGCTTTGATAGACCACCATCCCGAGTGCGCCCAGGATTGCAAGCTGCAGTCCATGGCGGGCCGCGACGGCCCTATGCTTCCAGGCGGCCCTGGCGACGAAGGGCAGCAACACGAGGAAGGCGATCAGCCAGCGATAGAATGCTATCGATCCCGGCGCGATCACGCCCGAGGCCGCTTCCGTGACCACGACATTTCCGGACCAAATGAGGACGGTTGCGACAGGGGCAAGGGCTGCGGCCAATGTCAGTGGTACCGCAGGCGCGGTGGAATTGGTTTCAGCCATGGGGGCTCCCGTTGAGTGAACGATGGGCTCGGTTTGGGATGGGAGGAAGGGTTGGCGGGTCAAACAGTTGCGGTCGGGCCTAGTGATCACCAACGCCTGATGTGACCAGCAGCCTTGCCAGCCAGTCGACGAAGACGCGGACCTTGTTGCTGAGGTGCCTGTTCGGTGGATAGACGATGTGCAGGGGCAGGGGTGGTCGGCGCCAGTCCTTCAGCATCGGTACGAGCTTGCCTTCCGCCAAAGGCTCGCGAACCATGAAGGCGGGTGCCTGCACGATGCCGAGGCCATTCAGTGCGGCGGTGACAAAGCTTCGGGCATCGTTGGTGGAAAGAATATAGCGGGGCACGATCTCGTGGGTTTCGTCGTCACGGCTGAAATGGAAGGGCATCGTCTTGCCAGTCTGGGCCTGGAAATAGTTGATGCCGTAATGACCTTTTTCGATGTCGAGAGGATGTTCAAGCGCGCCGAATTTCTCGATGTAAGCCGGCGATGCACAGGTGACGACCGGTATCTCGGCGACACGACGGGCAATCAGCGACTGGTCGCTGGGTGTTCCGGCGCGCAAGGCGCAGTCGACATTTTCGGCGAGATAGTCGACCAGACGATCGCCGACGCCCATGTCGATCTGGATGTCGGGATAGCGTTGGTGAAAATCGGCGAGGGCGGGAAAGACGATCGCGTCGGCGAAGGCGCCGGCCATTTCGACGCGCAGACGACCGCTGGGCAGGCTTTGCGAATTGCTGACGCTGCCGTCGAGTTCTTCGATCTCGGACAGGATCTGGATGGCCCGCTCGTAGTAGAGCGCGCCGTCGGTCGTCACCATGACGCGACGGGTCGTGCGGTTGAGCAATTTGGTGCGCAGATGCTGTTCGAGCGCCTGGATCAGCGTCGTCACCGTGGCCTTGGGCATCGACAGGGTGGCGGCGGCACGGGTAAAATTGCCGGTTTCGACCACGCGTGCGAAAGCGCGCATCGCTGATAGCTGGTCCATCGTGTATGATTCCCTTCGTCCCGTTAGAAGGAGGTCGATTGTTCGTGATCTCGAACAGTCTGATCGAATATAGGGGACTTATCTGTAAAACGGAATAACAATATGTTGGTGTCAAGTGATGAGCGGGAAGGTGGCCTCTGGTTGGTCGCACCCCTCAGTTGGGAGCCCCTCGATGCGTGCCCCGTTTAAGGAAGTCGTGCTGGAAGGCGTGGCCAGTGGCCCCGTGTCAGTGCGCGTGTTTTGCGACACGCTGGATAACAAGACGGCGCCGGTCGTGCTGTATCTGCATGGTGGCGCTTTCCTCGACAAGGCGGTCAATGTCGCCCGTCCGGTCGCGGAGTGTCTTGCCGATGCCGGCGCCATCGTCGTCGATGCCGACTGCAGCGGTCCGACCGACAACGGATTTCCGCAGTCGCTCGAATATGCCTACGGCGTTCTGGAATATCTGGCGCGCAAGCGTGAGCTGGGTGGCAAGAAGTCGCTGCTTCTGGTGGCCGGCGAGGAATCGGGCGGCAATCTTGCCGCCGGTGTCGCTTTGAAGGCACGAGACCAGATGCCGGGCAAGCTGGATGGCCAGGTGCTGATCTCGCCGCTACTTGATCCGTTCATGGGAACGAAGTCGTTCCAGTGCGCCGATCGGAATGGGATGCGGGAGCGCTGGTCCGAGGGCTGGAATCGCTATCTCGGTTTCCTCGGCGGCGTGTGCCACCCTTATGCGGCACCGCGCTTCTGTTCGCGGCTCGCCGGCGTGGCGCCGACCTTGCTGTTGACGGCGGAAGACGATCCGCTGCGTGACGAGAGCCTGGAATATTCGAGCCTGCTTACCAAGGCAGGCGTGCCCGTACACCAGCATATCCTTCCCGCCGGGATGGGCTGGGCCAGACTATATGGCGGACAGTCGGACGATGAACCCACCTGGCAGACGGAAATCTGCGCGCGGTTCAAGAGTTTCGTAGACGACGTGCGTGCTCGACCTGGCTGAGGCGGGACCTGAATAATTTGCAGTCCTGGATCCCAAGCCGGGACTGAAAAGGAGAGAATACAATGACAGCCAACAAAAAGCGCTGGGCCCTTTGGGGCGCCGGCATAGGCCTTGCTGCGTCCGTTTCCGGAGCGGTTTTGTATTTCGACATGCCAAACGGCGCCATTGCCAGCGAACCGGCGAAGGCCGCCGCACCGCCTGCGGTGCCGGTTACGGTTTCTACCGTCAAGGCGGCGGATGTGACGGCTTGGCAGGAGTTTTCCGGACGGCTCGAGGCGGTGAACCGGGTGTCGATCCAGCCGCGCGTTGCCGGTGCCATCCTGTCGGTGAATTTTCATGAAGGCGCGCTGGTCAAGCCTGGCGATCTGCTGGTGACCATCGATCCGGCGCCATACGAAGCGGCGGTTGCCCAGGCCAAGGCGCAGGTTCAGGCGGCATCCGCCAAGGTCGATCTGGCGAAGCTCGAGCTCGATCGAGGACGTCGCCTGTCCGACAACAAGACGATCTCGCAGAGCGACCTGGACGGCCGGTCGAGCAGCTATGCCCAGGCGCAGGCCGATATGCAGGCAGCCCAGGCGGCTCTGCAGACGGCGCAGCTCAACCTCGATTACACGCAGGTCCGCGCTCCGATCGCCGGTCGCGTCGGCAAGATCGCCGTCACTGCCGGCAATCTCGTTGCTGCCGGCTCTGCCTCACCGGCACTGACGACGCTGGTTTCGGTCGACCCGGTCTATGCGAGCTTCAATGCCGACGAGCAGGTCGTCACGGCGGCCCTCGCACAACTTCCGGCCAATGATGGCGTGACACCGCCGGTCGACCAGATCCCTGTGCAGATCGGCACCATCCGCGACAACGGGACGCCGATCACCGGCAAGCTGCAACTGATTGAGAATGAGGTCGATGCGGCCAGCGGCACGGTCGGCGTTCGCGCCGTGTTTGCCAATCCCGGCGGCAAGCTTATTCCGGGCCAGTTCGTGCGGGTCCGCATGGGCCAGCCGAAATCGGAAAACAAGATCGTCATCAGCGACCGCGCCGTCGGCACCGACCAGGACAAGAAGTTCGTCTTCGTCGTCGGGGCAGACAACACGGTGGCCTATCGCCAGATCAAGCTCGGCGATCTCAATGACGGCCAGCGCATCGTCGAGGAAGGTCTTGCGACTGGCGACCGTATCGTCGTCAACGGCCTCCAGCGCATCCGTCCGGGCGCGCTGGTCGATCCGCAGCCCGAGCAGAATGTCGCCGCCGCGAAATAGGCAGCAATGCGATCGGGAGGGGGACTCCCGATTGACCACCCACAGATTCTATGACCGGCGGCGTTCGCGCCGCTCGGTTTCGGACAGTGCGTCCATCGTTTCCCTGGAGAGGGCAAAGCCATGAACATCTCTCGCTTTTTCGTCGACCGGCCGGTGTTTGCCGGCGTGTTGTCGATTATCATTCTGGTCGCAGGCCTGATCGGCATGGGGCTGCTGCCGATTTCCGAGTATCCGGAAGTCGTGCCGCCGTCGATCGTCGTCACCGCGCAATATCCGGGCGCCAACCCGAAGGTCATTTCCGAGACTGTGGCAACGCCGATCGAGGAACAGATCAACGGCGTCGAAGGCATGCTCTACATGAACAGCCAGGCGACATCGGACGGTCTGTTGACCCTGACGGTGACCTTTAAGCTCGGCACCGACCCGGACAAGGCGCAGCAGCTGGTCCAGAACCGTGTCAGCCAGGCCGAACCTCGGCTGCCGCAGAACGTCCGCGATCTCGGCATCACCACGGTGAAGAGCTCGCCGGATCTGATGATGGTCGTCAATCTGGTTTCGCCTGACGGCCGCTACGACACGACCTACCTGCGCAATTATGCGGTGCTGAACGTCAAGGATACGCTGGCGCGCATCCAGGGCGTCGGTCAGGTGCAGGTGTTCGGCGCTGGCGACTATTCGATGCGCGTCTGGGTCGATCCGCAGAAGGCTGCCGAGCGCAACCTGACGGCGGGCGATATCGCCAACGCCATCCGGGCGCAGAACGTCCAGGCCGCCGCCGGTATCATCGGCGCGTCCCCGAGCATTCCCGGTCTCGACGTGCAGCTCAATGTCAATGCGCAGGGACGGCTTTCGACGCCGGAGGAATTCGGCGCCATCATCCTGAAGAGCGGCGCCAACGGCGAGATTACGAGGCTGCGCGACGTCGCACGCGTCGAGCTCGGCGCCTCCGAATATTCGCTCCGCTCGCTGCTTGACGGCAAGCTGGCGGTTGCCGTGCCGGTTTTCCAGGCGCCGGGCTCCAACGCCATTGCCATTTCGGACGAGGTCCACAAGACGATGGACGAGTTGCAGCAGGCCATGCCTGACGGCGTGAAATACGAGATCGTCTACGACACGACGGAATTCGTGCGCACCTCAATCGACAAGGTCGTCCACACGCTGCTCGAAGCCATCGCGCTGGTCGTTGTCGTCGTCATCCTGTTCCTGCAGACCTGGCGCGCCTCGATCATCCCGCTGGTGGCGGTGCCTGTTTCCATCATCGGTACATTTGCCGTGATGTATATGTTCGGCTTCTCGATCAACGCCCTCAGCCTGTTCGGCCTGGTGCTGGCGATCGGCATCGTGGTCGACGATGCCATCGTCGTCGTCGAGAATGTCGAGCGCAACATCGAGAACGGCCTGTCGCCGCGCGACGCCACCTATCGCGCGATGAGCGAAGTGTCCGGGCCGATCATTGCCATTGCGTTGGTGCTGGTGGCGGTATTCGTGCCGCTGGCCTTCATTTCCGGCCTGTCCGGTCAGTTCTATCGGCAGTTTGCGCTGACCATCGCCATCTCGACGGTGATCTCGGCTTTCAACTCGCTGACGTTGTCGCCGGCCCTCGCATCGCTGCTGCTGCGTCATCACGATGCGCCGAAGGATTGGCTGACGCGGGGCATGGACTCCGTGTTCGGCTGGTTCTTCCGTGGCTTCAACCGTGTCTTCCGCCGCGGCTCGGACGTCTACGGCAAGGGTGTCGGTGGCATCCTGTCGGTCAAGAGCCTGGTCATGGTCGTCTATATGGCGCTGATCGGCGCCACCTACTTCCT
This sequence comes from Rhizobium sp. HT1-10, assembly GCF_049472505.1. Lineage (NCBI taxonomy): Bacteria > Pseudomonadati > Pseudomonadota > Alphaproteobacteria > Hyphomicrobiales > Rhizobiaceae > Rhizobium > Rhizobium sp. HT1-10. The sequence continues at coordinate 273,931 of NZ_JBCEBQ010000006.1, forward strand.
GTTCCAGGCAGTTCCGGGCGGCTTCATTCCGCAGCAGGACAAGCAGTATCTCGTCGGTTTCGCGCAGCTGCCTGACGGGGCGACGCTCGACCGGACCGAAGACATCATCAAGAAGATGAGCGACATCGCCATGGCGCAGCCAGGTGTCGAGCATGCGATTGCCTTCCCGGGCCTGTCGATCAACGGCTTTACCAACTCGTCGAACGCCGGTGTGGTCTTCGTCAAGCTCAAGCCCTTCGAGGAGCGGGCAACGCCTGATCTCTCCGGCGGTGCCATCGCCATGCAGCTGAACCAGAAATATGCTGGCATCCAGGAAGCCTTCATCGCCATGTTCCCGCCGCCACCCGTCCAGGGTCTCGGCACGACCGGCGGCTTCAAGCTGCAGCTTGAGGACAAGGCGGGGCTTGGCTACCAGGCGCTGGATGAAACCGCCAAGGCGTTCATCGCCAAGGCCTATCAGGCTCCGGAGCTGGCAGGCGTCTATACGAGCTTCCAGATCAACGTGCCGCAGCTCTACGCCGATCTCGATCGTGCCAAGGCCGAGCAGCTGGGCGTCTCGGTGACCGATGTCTTTGAAACGTTGCAGGTCTACCTGGGCTCGCTCTACGTCAACGACTTCAACGCGTTTGGCCGCACCTACAGCGTCCGGGTGCAGGCCGATGCGCAGTTCCGTGCCCATGCCAGCGACATCGGCCAGTTGAAGGTGCGCAACGCTACCGGCCAGATGATCCCGCTGTCGGCGCTGCTCAACGTCAATCCCACGGCCGGTCCGGAGCGCACCACACGCTACAACGGCTTCCTGGCCGCCGACATCAATGGCGGCCCTGCTCCCGGCTATTCGTCCGGACAAGCCCAGGCGGCGATCGAGCGGATCGCCAAGGAAACGCTGCCGAAAGGCGTCGGCTACGAGTGGACCGATCTCACCTACCAGCAGATCATCGCCGGCAATTCGGGTCTGATCATCTTTCCGCTGGCGCTGCTGCTGGTCTACCTGGTGCTGGCGGCCCAGTATGAAAGCCTGGCGCTGCCGCTGGCGATCGTCATGATCGTGCCGATGGGTGTCCTGGCAGCGCTGACCGGCGTCTGGCTGACGGGGGGTGACAACAACATCTTCACCCAGATCGGGCTGATGGTGCTGGTGGGGCTGTCGGCGAAGAACGCCATTCTGATCGTCGAGTTTGCCCGCGAACTGGAGTTTGCCGGCAGGACGCCTGTCCAGGCGGCAATCGAGTCCAGCCGGTTGCGGCTGCGGCCGATCCTGATGACGTCGATGGCCTTCATCATGGGCGTCGTGCCGCTCATCACCTCGACCGGTGCGGGCGCGGAAATGCGCGCGGCCATGGGTGTGGCGGTGTTTTCGGGGATGCTCGGGGTGACCTTCTTCGGCATCTTCATGACGCCCGTCTTCTACGTGCTGATCCGCAAGATGTCGGGCAGCCGGCCGCTCAAGCAGCATGAGGTGCATGACGACCAACACCTCGAGCCGGTGCGGATCGCGGCCGAATAGGTCTGACTGTCCGGCGCTTGACCTCCCCGGATAGATGGATGGGCGGACCCGCAGGGGTCCGCCCCTTGTCGTTTTAGAAGATCGCGATATTTACTCGATGTCACGCAATCCTGGGGGAGATTGCGAAGGTTTGTGAAGCCGGACACGTGCTTGGATTATGAAGCCGTCTGACCGAATCCATGATCAGCGGCTGAAAATTCCGACAGCTTCGGAGCTCATCGGGAGGAGCTACAATTTCAGAACCAACGGTCAATGCGGGTCGAACCGAACTCGAGTTCCAGGATCTGGTCAGGAGACTGGAGCTTGCGCTTGAGGCGTCGCAAATTGGCGTATGGGAGCACGATCTTCGCGACGGCCATCTGGTCTGGGACCGCTCGATGCACAGGCTCTATGCCACGGGTCGCGTCGATCGACGGGTGACGGGCGACGTGTGGCTGCATGCGCTCCATCCTGACGATCGCGAAAGGGCGCAGTCGGAATTCGAAGCGGCGGTCGCCGCCCGCGGTCACTACAGCTCGGAATTTCGCGTCATCCTGCCGAGCGGCGAGACGCGCTATATCCGCTCCAGGGCGCATTTCTTCGAAGGTCCGGATGGCGCTCCGTCTGTCATCGGTGCGGAATGGGACGTGACCACCGACGTGCTCCTCAGTCGCGAACTTGCCTACCAGAAATCCGTGGCCGAGGCGCGGGCCGTCGCTCTCGAGCGCAGCCAGAAGCTGGTCGAGCACGCAGCCAACCATGACTATCTCACCGGCCTGCCGAACAGGCGCTATTGCGACCTTCAACTTACTGCCTTTTCCGGCGATGCCTCCGTCCGAAGCCTCGCGGCCATGCATATCGATATCGACCGGTTCAAGGAGATCAACGACAAGATGGGCCATGCGGCCGGCGATGCCATGCTCAAGGCTACGGCTTCTCGGCTGATCGGCGCCATTCCGCCATTCGGCATGGTTGCCCGCACCGGCGGCGACGAGTTCGTCGTCCTTCTGGCCGACGTCCCGGATCCCGAGACGCTGCGGGCTCTCTGCGCAAATACCTTGCGGCTGCTGCGTGAACCGGTGCCTTTCGGGTCGGAGATGATCCAGACGACGGCATCCATCGGGGCGGCCTGGAACGCGAGCGGGACAGCCGGCAACCTTCTCGCTGAATCGGATCTGGCGCTCTACCAAGCGAAGAAACTTGGACGCAACAGGGTCGAATTCTTTACCGTGGCGCTGCAGGCGGAGATGCTCGGTCAACGGCAGCTGGCCGAAGATCTGAAGCGGGCACTGCCGCGTGGCGAGATTATCCCCTACTACCAGGTGCAGATCGATGCCCATACCGGGCGGATCTTCGGTTTGGAAGCTCTGGCACGCTGGAACCATCCTGTGCGCGGAGTGCTGTCGCCGGCGGCCTTCCTGAAGATTGCCGATGAATCCGGACTGACGGCGGCGGTGGATGCGGCCATTCTTGATCGCGCGTTGGCAGACCATAAGGAATGGCAGGCTGCCGGGATCTCGCCGCCACGCATTGCCGTCAACGTGTCGGCCGGGCGGCTCGGCGATCCCAACCTCCTGGAGGCGCTGAATCTGCTGACCATTCCGCCCGACGCCCTTGCCTTCGAACTGGTCGAAACGATTTTCCTCGACGACTGCAACGACAGCTTCCAGCAAAATGTCGAGGCGATTACAAAGCTTGGTATCGAGATCGAGATCGATGACTTCGGCTCCGGACATGCGTCTTTGCTGGGACTTGTGCGACTGCGGCCGAAACGGCTCAAGATCGACCGTCAGCTGATCACGGCCATCACACATTCCGAGGAGCAACGGCGACTGGTGGCCTCGATCGTCGACATCGCCAAGACGCTGAACGTCGAGGTCATCGCCGAGGGCGTCGAGTCAGCGGAGCATGCCCAGCTCTTGACGGAAATCGGCTGCGATGCCCTGCAGGGCTATGCGCTCGGCTATCCAAGCCCTGCCGCCGAGATTTTCGGCCTGTTGTCGGGCGTTCAAGCGGAGCTCCGTGCCGAACCGTTGCGTTCAGGGGATCTGCAGCGCTAGGATCAAGGCATAGCTGATTGCGCTAAGGGAAAGCAGCGACAGGCTGGCGACTGCGATCACCCTTCCACCGGCGTGGCCGACAACCCGCACATCGACCGACAGGCCGAGGGCTGCCATGGCGACCAGCGTCAGCATGTTGGAGGTCATGGTCATCGGCACAAGGGCTGCTTCCGGGATAAGGCCGAAGGAGCGCAGTCCCATCATCAGGATGAAGCCAATGATGAACCACGGCACGATCGAGTGATGGTGTGCCTGCAAATCATCCTTTTCGGCCTTGAGAAGCCAGCCGATGAGGACAATGACCGGGCCGAGCATCAGCACGCGCACCAGCTTGACCAGCGTACCGGTCTGGACGGCGAGCAAGCCTGCCGGTGCCGTTGCAGCCAGCACCTGGGGTACGGCATAAACCGTCAAGCCGGCGAACACACCGTATTGCGAGGCGCTCATGCCTGACGTTACGAACAGCAGCGGCATCAGAAAGACCACGACCACGCCGAGCACGGCGGTGAAAGCAAGCGCGGCGGTGATCTCCTCGGCGTCGGCCTCGATGACGGGTGCAACGGCAACGATAGCGGAGTTGCCGCAGATGGAATTGCCACAGGCGATCAGGGTCGCCAGTCTGCGGGGCAGCCCGAATACCCGGCCGATTGCGTAGCTGATGCCGATCGACAGCAGCACTATCCCGGCAATGCCGCCGATCAACCCAAGGCCCGCACCGCGAATACTCGACAGGCTAATCGAGGCGCCGAGAAGCACGATGGCGATCTCAAGCAACGTGCGCGCGCTGAAATCGATCCCTTCGCGCAGGAACCGCACAGTGGGAAACAAGGTCCGCACCGCTATGCCGAAGCCGATCGCCAGTATGAGACCTTCGATCCAGCGACCGCCCAACAGGAATACCTCAAGCCGCTCCGTCGCCATGGCGCCAAGCGCAACGGTCAGGCAGAGAGCCAGGCCTGGCAGGATGTGGCGAATGTGGGAAGCGGTAGGCATCGGGAAAATCCTTGTTTGGTGCCGCTAATTTCCCACGCGCTTACGTCGACTTCCATCGAATAATATGGCATGTTCTGTTCAGTAAAATCGAATGAACGGATCCGATGACTTTCGAACAACTGGCCATCTTTGTCGCGGTCGCCGAGCGCGAGCATCTGACGCGGGCCGCGCAGGCCATCGGTCTTACGCCCTCCGCGGTCAGTGCGGCGATCAAGAATCTCGAAGCTTTCTATGGTGTCGAGCTGTTTCATCGCGTCGGGCGGCGGATTGAGCTCACAGTCGTGGGGCGGGTGTTTCTCGGCGAGGCGCGGACCACCCTGGCGCGCGTTCGCGCCGCCGAACTGATGCTGTCGGAACTGGGCGGTCTCCAGCGCGGCCATCTCAGCCTCTACGCAAGCCAGACGATCTCCAGCTACTGGCTGCCACCTGTGATGATGCGCTTTCACGAGGCCTATCCGGGTATCGAGCTGACGCTCACGATCGGCAACACCCGCACCGTCGCCGATGCTGTGATGGAGGGGCAGGCGGAGCTCGGTCTGGTCGAAGGCGAAGTCGATGCTCCGGCCTTGTCTTCCGCTGTCGTCGCGCGGGATGCGCTGTCGGTGGTTGTCTCGCCCGACCATCCCTGGGCGGACGGCCGGGCGCTCACCGCCGAACAGCTCGCTACCGACAGCCTCTGGGTCATGCGTGAACAGGGCTCGGGCACGCGCTCCGCCTTCGAGACAGCGCTGCTCGGCTTCGGCATTTCCCCGCAATCGCTGCGGATCGCCCTGACCTTTCCTTCAAACGAGGCAGTGCTGTCGGCTGTTCGGGCAGGGACCTGCGCGGCTGCAATTTCCAGCGCGGCAGCGGGGCTTTATCTGCAGCAGGGCGTGCTGGTGAAAGCCGCTTTCGACCTGCCGGCGCGCAGCTTCCGATTGCTGCGACACAAGGAGCGGCACGCCAGCAATGCCTCGACCATGCTGGAGCGCATGTGCCGGGACGCCGCGGCCGACGCCCAGTGAAGGCGCGGCGGCAGCGGGCGGAGGCCGAGGCGGCGGCGTCTCCGCCTTATTCTCCTTGACAGGTTGCAAATAGTGGCGAAATTTCGCTTCTACGAATTAGGCAATGCAGGAGAAATTGCATCACTGACGCTCCTGACGATCGTATTCAGGCATTGGGTATCTGGGATGGGCCGATCGAGATCTCGGCTCTCACCGGCGGCATTACCAATCGCAACTATTTGGTGAAAGACAGCGCGCGACGCTACGTCGTTCGGCTTGGCTCGGATATCCCTGTCCACCACATCAGCCGGTCGAACGAGCTGGCCGCCAGTTGCGCTGCCCATGCGGCCGGGCTGTCGCCGGCTGTGGTCCACCACCGGCCGGGTGTGCTCGTGCTCGACTACATCGATGCACGACCGCTGTCGGTAAAGGCTATCGGCCAGGGCGAAATGCTGGAACGCGTCGTGCAACTGGTGCGGCAGGCGCATCGCACTGTCGGGCTCCACCTGCGCGGCCCGGCCGGGATGTTCTGGTCCTTCCACATCGCCGCCGACTATGTGGCGACGCTGCGGGATTCCGGCAGTCGCCATGCGCACCTGCTGGGCGGGTTGCTCGACAAGGTGCATAGGCTCGAGCAGGCGGCCGGACCGTTCGACATCGTTTTCTGCCATAACGACCTTTTGGCCAGCAACTTTCTCGACGACGGGCAGCGTCTCTGGCTGATCGACTGGGACTATGCAGGCTTCAACACGCCGCTCTTCGACCTCGGCGGGCTTGCTTCCAACAATGGATTTACGGCCGAACAGGAGGCCACGATGCTGGATGTCTATCATGCCGGCGCCGGCGAGCGCGGTTTGAAGCGGCGCTATGAGGCGATGAAATGCGCCTCGTTGTTGCGCGAGACACTCTGGAGCATGGTGTCCGAAATCCACTCCACGATAGACTTCGACTACGCAGCCTACACGGCCGACAACCTTGCCCGCTTCGAGCGTGCCTATGATCTGTTCCAGACCGGGGATAACCAATGAAGGAAATGCCCAGGACAGCGAAAGCCGTCGTCATCGGTGGCGGCATCATCGGCTGCTCGACAGCCTATCATCTGGCTAAGCTCGGCTGGACCGATACGGTGCTGCTCGAGCGCAAGAAGCTGACCTCGGGCACGACTTTTCACGCCGCCGGTCTGGTGGGGCAACTGCGCTCCAATGCCAACATCACCCAGCTGCTCGGCTATTCCGTCGATCTCTATAAGCGGCTGGAGGCGGAAACGGGGCTTGCCACCGGCTGGAAGATGAACGGCGGCCTGCGCCTTGCCTGCAACGAGGAGCGCTGGACCGAAGTCAAGCGGCAGGCGACAACCGCGCAGTCCTTCGGCCTCGACATGCAGCTGCTGACGCCGGCGGAAGCCCAGTCGCTGTGGCCGTTGATGCAGGTCGACGACCTGATCGGCGCGGCCTACCTTCCCACCGACGGTCAGGCCAACCCATCCGATATCACCCAGGCGCTGGCGCGCGGCGCGCGCATGGCCGGGGCCAGTATCTTCGAAGATACTGAAGTCGTCGACATCGAGATCGACAAGGGACGCATCCGCGCGGTGATCACCGATCGTGGCCGGATCGAATGCGAGCGCGTCGTCGTCTGCGCCGGCCAGTGGACCCGCGATTTCGCCGCCCGCTTCGGCGTCACCGTGCCGCTCGTTTCGGTGCAACACCAATATATCATCACCGAATCCTTCGGCGTCCCCTCGAACCTGCCGACGCTCCGCGATCCGGACCGGTTGACCTATTATAAGGAAGAGGTCGGCGGTCTGGTCATGGGCGGCTACGAGCCCAACCCGATCGCCTGGGCGGTCGATGGCATTCCGAAGGATTTTCATTTCTCGCTGCTCGATTCCGATTTCGATCATTTCGGTCCGATGATGGAGCAGGCTCTGGCGCGGGTACCAGCACTGGAGACGGCCGGTATCAAGCAGCTGTTGAACGGCCCCGAAAGCTTTACGCCGGATGGGAACTTCATCCTCGGCGAGGCGCCCGAGCTCAGGAATTTCTTCGTGGGTGCCGGGTTCAATGCCTTCGGCATCGCGTCGGCCGGTGGTGCCGGGATGGCGCTCGCCGAATGGGTCTCGAAGGGAGAGCCGCCCTACGATCTCTGGCCGGTCGATATCCGCCGCTTCGGCAGGCCGCATTTCGACACGGACTGGGTGCGCAGCCGGACCCTGGAGGCCTATAGCAAGCACTACACCATGGCCTGGCCGCTCGAGGAACATGCGAGCGGCCGGCCGTGCCGCAAGTCGCCGCTCTACGACCGGCTGAAGGCGCATGGCGCCTGCTTCGGGGAGAAGCTCGGATGGGAGCGTCCGAACTGGTTTGCCGACCTGTTTGCCGGCGAGGAGCCGCGCGACATCTACAGCTATGGCCGGCAGAACTGGTTCGACGCTGTCGGCCGCGAGCACAGGGCGGTGCGCGAAGCGGCCGTGATCTTCGACCAGACGTCCTTCGCGAAGTTCGTGCTCAAGGGGCGAGATGCGGAGGCGGCGCTGGGGTGGATCGCCTCGAACGACGTCGCCAAGCCGGTGGGGTCGCTGATCTACACCCAGATGCTGAACGACAGGGGCGGCATCGAATGCGATCTGACCGCTGCGCGCATTGCCGAGGACGAGTATTACATCACCACCGGTACCGGCTTTGCCACCCATGACTTCGACTGGATCAGCCGCAACATACCGGACGGGATGCATGCCGAGCTGGTGGACGTCACGTCTTCCTATTCCGTGCTGTCACTGATGGGGCCGAAATCCCGTGCGGTGCTCGAGGAAGTCACCCGCGCCGATGTCTCCAATGCGGCCTTCCCCTTCGGCAAAGTGCGGACCATCGGCATTGCCGGTGCGCCGGTGCGGGCGTTGCGCATCACCTATGTCGGCGAGCTCGGCTTCGAGCTGCATGTTCCGGTCGAAAACGCGGGCGCGGTCTATGATGCACTGATGGCGGCCGGCATCGCCCATCATCTGGCGAACGCCGGCTATCGCGCCATCGAGAGCTGCCGGCTCGAGAAGGGGTATCGCGCCTGGGGCGCCGACATCGGTCCGGATCATACGCCGATCGAGGCGGGGCTCGGCTGGGCGGTGAAACGCAACAGCGATTTTCGCGGTCGCGCCGCAATCGAGGCGCAGCGGCAGTCGGGCGTCAAGAAACTGCTGGCCTGCTTCGTTCCGGAGGACCGCGAGACGGTGCTGCTCGGCCGGGAGACGATCTACCGCAACGGAGAGCGCGTCGGTTGGCTGTCGAGCGGTGGCTTTGGCTACACGATCGACAAGCCCATCGGCTACGGCTATGTCCGCCATCCCTCTGGGGTCAGCGAGGATTTCGTTCTCTCCGGACGCTACGAGCTCGATGTGGGGATGGAGCGCGTGCCGTGTGCGGTGTCACTGAAGCCGCTCTACGACCCGGGGATGCTGCGCGTCAAAGCCTGATAAAGTGGCGACGGGTGGATGACGGAAACGCTTTCCTTGACTTGGCGTCCGATTTTCGATCACGGTTGCCCCGAAACGAGGAGCAATCGATGCCGGTAACCGGGGTGAAACTGGAGGAGAGCTGGAAGAACGCGCTATCGGCGGAGTTCTCCAGCCCCTACATGGAAAAGCTCAAGGCATTTTTGCTTGCCGAAAAGCAAAGCGGCAAGGTGATATTTCCAAAGGGGCCAGAGTATTTCCGTGCTCTCGACTTGACGCCGGTTTCAGCCGTCAAGGTGGTCATCCTGGGGCAGGATCCCTATCATGGACAGGGGCAGGCCCATGGCCTCTGCTTCAGCGTCCGGCCGGGTGTCCGGACGCCGCCCTCTCTGGTCAATATCTATAAGGAACTGCAGGCCGATCTCGGCATCCCGCCGGCGCGCCACGGTTTTCTCGAGAGCTGGGCGCGGCAGGGAGTGCTGCTTTTAAACAGCGTGCTGACGGTCGAAGAATCCCGGGCCGCTTCTCACCAGGGTCAGGGTTGGGAGCGGTTTTCCGACGCGGTGATCCGTATCGTCAACGACCAATGCGAGCATGTTGTCTTCATGCTGTGGGGAGCCTATGCGCAGAAGAAGGGGGCCTTCATCGATGCATCCCGTCATCTGGTGCTGAAATCCGTGCATCCATCGCCACTCTCGGCTCATAACGGCTTTCTCGGCTCGCGACCTTTCTCCAAAGCCAATGCCTATCTCGAGCAACACGGTCGCGCACCCATCGACTGGGCGCTTCCGGAAAATCCTGTCACGGAATAGCAGCTCGATCCCAGCTGACGCCGCTTGGCCTGCCCGTGAGTTCTCGCTGGCGGACCTTGATTCTTAGGCTGGCCGGTGCCGACGATGGCCCGTGGAAGGACAATGCGAGCCCAGCGAGATAATAAAAATTGACGAATATCAGTAAACAATGGAGTCAGGCAAACTATTGTTGTAATTATAAGAAGTATTGCTGATTAATATTGCTACTATATTAGAATAACAAATATATTTATTTTTCTTACAAGTTACATGGCTGCAACATATACCCGTATTCGATGTGTATTTCAGTCCAATAAATACAAATAAAGTTTGTCATATAATCGTCTCTCACGGATATTCTAAGCAGAAGTCGAGGAGACTCTACTTCGATTTTGATCTTACGGGGTCTCAACACATTGGTGCTTTTGGGTATTGTGCAAGAATTGCGCAAGCGAAGAATTGTGCCGAGATAACATATCGGGAGCTTTTATGACTATCAAAACTCTTCTTCTCGGATCTGCTGCAGCGCTTGCTGTAGTCTCGGGCGCACATGCAGCCGACGCCATTGTTGCTGCTGAGCCGGAACCGCTGGAATATGTTCGCATCTGCGACGCATACGGCGCTGGCTATTTCTACATCCCGGGCAGCGAGACCTGCCTGAAGATCGGCGGCATGGTTCGTAACGACACCTACTGGCACGACGCCTACGGTCCTTTTACGCCTTTCGGCACGAAGAACCTTAGCCGCGCAGAACTCTACTTCAACACGGCGACGGACACCGAATACGGTCCTCTGAAGACTGCAATCACGCTGCGCTTCAACCACTCCGAAGGCGCCAACTCCGATGCCTCCCCGCTGATCGCCTACATCTCGCTCGGTGGCTTCCTCATCGGTCGTCAGGATTCGCAGTACAACGAATTCATGGGCTACGCGGGCAACGTCATCAACGACGACGTGATCGGCGACGGACCTTACGAGTTGAACCAGGTCACCTACTCGTTCGACAGCGGAACAGGCTTCACCGGCGTGCTCTCGCTGGAAGACTCCTTCTCCAGCGCTGCCTTTGATCACTACGCTCCGGATGGTGTTGTCGCTCTCGGTTACAAAGCCGGCGCATTCTCCGTCAAGGTTGCCGGCGGTTACGACTCGATCGCTGAAGAGGGTGCCGTCAAGGTACGCCTCGACGCAGACTTCGGCACGTTCAGCGCCTTCGTGATGGGGGCATGGAACACGGATGGCGACACGACCAACAAGTATGCCAATGGCGACGCTTTCGGAAGCACGGGCGACTGGGCTGTCTGGGGCGGTGGCTCTGCAAAGTTCAACGACAAGCTGAGCTGGAACCTGCAGTTGGCTTATGCCGACAACAAGACCTTCGAAGCAACGACCAACCTTGCCTACTTCCCGGTCAAAGGCTTCAAGATCCAGCCTGAAATCACCTACGTCAACTACGACAACGTCGATAAAAGCGTCTGGGCCGGCGTCCTGCGCTTTCAGCGCAACTTCTAACAGATGTCTGGCTTCGGCCAGACTAGGGTGTCTGGTGGCGCGTTGCCACTGGATATCTGACGCGATCGGTTGACCTCCGATCCAAACGGAAAAGGTCCGGCATCCCAGCTGGACCTTTTTTGCGTCATCGGGGGCACATGGAACGGGGACTTATCTTTAGGGGGCTGAGATGGGTGTGGAGCAACAGGAGAAACTACTGCGCGATCAGGCTTCGTTACTGGCTATGATGGCAAATCCTGCGAGATTGTCGATTTTGAAGCTCCTCATGGAGGAGGAACGATCCGTGGGCCAGTTGGCGACGCATGTCGGACTCAGCGAAAATGCGACTTCGATGCATCTGGCAAAACTGAGGCGTGGTCGGGTGGTCACAACCAACCGCAAGGCACAGAATATCTACTACGCCGCAAAATCGATCAATGTTGTTGTCATCCTGAATGCGCTTGATACTATCTCTCAGAATTTTTAGTATTGATTTGCGGTCTAATATTCACAATTCAATCTTTTAATTTACAAGAACAATATTCTTCTTATATTAGAAATGCATTTATATCGTTATTACTGCGCGCTTTGGTGGGGTGGGGCAGGAGTAAGATATTGATCTCGGGGGCGGGGTCTAAGGAGGGGCTTTGACATCAGCGGTCGCATGCGACGATTCCGCGACATCCAGTGACGATCAGGGGAGGGCAGCAGTCATAAAGTCCGATTTCCTGGCGGTTTTGGCAAACCGGCAGCGGATGCATATCCTGTTTTTGCTGATCGAGGGGGAGTGTTCGGTCGGTGAATTGATGCAGGAGCTTCGAGAGACGCCTGTGGGCGTTTCACGGCATCTCATTATCCTCAGGGACAATAACATCATTCGTAGCCGGCGTTGCGGCAAGAGCGTACGCTATTCCCTGACCTGCCCGCGCGTTGCACAAATGGTAAAGGCGCTGTCAGACATCTGTTGCGACAAGGATGCCGAACAGACGTGCAGTCTGGGGGAACTGGAGCTTGTCACTTCCTGACCTCCATCAGGAGGAGAAGTCGTCGCAAGTTCCATTCTCGCCTCTGCAGGTGGTTTGCTCTGTTGAACACGTCGAAGCTGTCGTTCACTATTTGAAGACAATCCGTTTGGATCCATGGGGCTACCCGAACGCGCCGACAGAGATCATCTTCACTCCATGAGAAACGCCCCGCTGTTGGGGCCGACACAAGGGGTTTGAGATGCTCAATCAGATCAAGGGTCTTCACCACGTTACGTCGATGGCTGAAGATGCCCGCACGAACAATCAGTTCTTCACCAAGACGCTGGGCCTGCGCCGCGTCAAGAAGACCGTCAATTTCGACGCGCCAGACGTCTACCATCTCTATTATGGTGACGAGGTTGGCGCGCCCGGTTCGGTCATGACCTATTTCCCCTTTCCGAAGATGGCCCGTGGCCGTCCCGGCACGGGTGAGGTGGGGACGACGGTGTTCTCGGTTCCGGAAGGCTCCATCGGCTACTGGAGCGACCGCCTGGCAACTCAGGGCGTCAGCGGCCTGAAGGCGGATGAGTCCTTCGGCCAGAAGCGTCTGCACTTCGCCGGTCCGGATGGAGATGGCCTGGCGCTGGTCGAGGTCCGTGACGATATCCGTCAGCCTTGGCTCCAGGGCGGCGTCGATGCCGATCATGCCATCAGGGGTTTCCATTCGGTCTCCATGCGTCTTCGCGACGACGGCGCAACGGACGAGTTGCTGCGCTACATGGGCTATCAGGTCGCCGACACCCATGAGGGCGTCAAGCGGCTGGTCATTCCGGGTGGCAATGGCGCCGATTTCATCGACCTCGAAACCATGCCGAACATCAGCCGATCGCTGCCGGGTGCCGGCTCGGTCCATCATGTCGCTTTCTCGGTCGAAAACCGCGAGAAGCAGCTGGAGGTCCGCAAGTTGCTGATGGACACCGGCCATCAGGTGACGCCGGTGATCGACCGCGACTATTTCTGGGCGATCTATTTCCGCACGCCGGGTGGCGTCCTGTTCGAGATTGCAACGAACGAACCGGGCTTCGATCGTGACGAGGACACGGCCCATCTCGGCGAGGCGCTGAAACTGCCGCACCAGCACGCCCATCTGCGCGCGCTGCTGGAAGAGCATCTCGAGCCCTTGGAAGCCTAATCCTGGAGAGTGTCATGACGGATACAACATATGTGCACCGGCTGCGGGCCGGTGCACCGGGAAAGCCTATCTTCTTCGTCTTTCACGGGACCGGTGGCGACGAAAACCAGTTCTTCGACTTTGCCTGCCGGCTGCTGCCTGAGGCAACCATCGTTTCGCCGCGCGGCGATGTCGCCGAGCATGGCGCCGCCCGATTCTTCCGGCGCACCGGCGAAGGCGTCTACGACATGGACGACCTTTCCCGGGCGACAGCCAAGATGGCGAGCTATGTCAAAGGCCTGGCCGCCGAGCACGAAGCCTCCGCCGTCCTCGGCCTCGGCTTTTCGAATGGCGCCAATATCCTCGCCAATGTGCTGATCGAGGCCGGCGATCTGTTCGATGCAGCCGTGCTGATGCATCCGCTGATCCCGTTTCAGCCGCGCGACAACGCAAAGCTTGAAGGGGCAAAGGTGCTGATCACCGCCGGCGAACGCGACCCGATCGCCCCGGTGTCGCTGACGAAGGCGCTGGCGGCCTATTTCGCCGCGCAGAAGGCAGAGGTGAAAGTCGAGTGGCATCCGGGTGGCCATGATATCAGGCCAAACGAGATCGAGGCGGTCACCACGCTGCTCGCCGACTATGCCTGAAATGTGATGCGGCGGTTGT
>NZ_JBCEBQ010000006.1:287998-288149 GCF_049472505.1 Rhizobium sp. HT1-10
GCGCTCAGCATCTGCTCCAGAGCCTCGGCCTCGGCCGCTGCTGCCCGTTGCCCGGCTTCGTCCAGATAAGGCCGGCCGCAATAGGGCGTGGGCTCTGCCGCGGCCTTTTCCTCTCCATCGCGCTTAGCAGTGCCGAGTGCCACCTTGCGCC
>NZ_JBCEBQ010000007.1:0-329767 GCF_049472505.1 Rhizobium sp. HT1-10
GTCTCGCCGAGTCCGACCTTGACCTTGATCGTTCCCATCGCGGAATCGATCGTTGGCGATACCTCGCGCACGGGCGCGTCGACATGGCGACTCGGGTCGGAAAGNCTGCATCGACCGGCTTGTTCTTGAGGAACAGCGATTCATAGACGTTGAAGACCGCATCGCGGGCACCGTCATGGGCGAGCGTAAACATCGTAGACGCAGCTTGGGCGACCTGGCCGACCTCGGCGTTGCGGGCGGTGATCACGCCATCGGCGTCGGCCCTTAGCTCCGTATAGGAGAGCGCGTCCTGCGCCGTTTCGAGCGAAGCTTCGGCCGATTTTGTGGTGCCCTGGGCCGTCAGCAGCGTTTCCTGCGCCTGGTCGAGCGAAGCCTTGGTCGTCACCTGCGTCTTGAACAGGCTTTGCTGGCGCTCGAATGCCAGCCGCGCCTGTGTCTCGGAGGCCTCCGCCGATTCCAGCGTCGCCTTGGCGACTGCGAGATCTGCCTTCTGCTCGGCGGGATCTATCCGCGCCAGCACCTGCCCTGCCTTGACGGCTGTGCCGACATCGACAAGACGCTCGATAATCTGTCCGCTGACCCTGAACGACAGGTCACTCTGGACGCGAGCGGCGATCTCACCTGTAATTGTATTGCTCTCGGCAACGGCTGCGGTTGACGCAACGACCGTTCCGACCATCTTCGGTTTAGCTTCGGTACTTTCCTGCTTCTCGCACGAGCAGAGCAACAAAGCAGCCGAAGCCAGAAGCGCAAGGCAAAACACGCTTTTCATGAACGGGCCTCTTGTTATCAGTGGGCTGCTGATATAATTGACTGACTCAATAGTCAATGGATATCTCTTCGAATTGTGTGTTGCTGGACGGCCATGCAGAAAGAACATACGCAATGACTAATGAAAATAAGCTAACGCGAGCGGAACAGAAAGCCCGCCGGCCGAAGCAGATATTGGATGCCGCATTCGAGGAGTTCGTTGAGCGCGGCTACGTGGCGACCCGTGTCGAAGATATCGCGGACCGCGTTGGCGTCACCAAGGGTACGATCTACGTCTACTTCGAGACGAAGGAAGAACTGTTCTCGGCGATGATCCGGCACATCTCCACCCCATTCGACGATATATTGGCCAGCGGAAGAGAGCTACAGGGAAACTGTGAACAGCGTTTGCGGGGCTTGATCGATATCTTTCACAGGAGTTTGGTCGAGGATCGCAAGGTACGGGAATTTTTGAGGTTCATCATTGCCGAGGGATCGCGATTCCCGCATGTGGTTGACGAGAACCACCGCAGATTTATCGATCCGCTGATCGAATTCATGCAATCCATCATCGACGAGGGCTGCCGCACGGGCGAATTCAGGGCCGGCCCAGGCGCTGTCGCGGACGTTGTCATGTCTCCGATCGTGCTCGCCATGATCTTCCGCCTGATATTCGATCAACGACGAGAGTCCAAGAACGGCACCGCAGTGGCCGCCCACCTCGACGTCATCTTCAACGGCTTGCTGCCTCACTAGCTGAACCCTTTCCCCGGCCCCCCTTGCGCTGGCCGGGCCATGTGAGATAATCGAACCGAACCGTTCGGTTCTATGTTAAGGAGCTAGCATGGGCGTCTCAGTCAAGCAACCACCCTGATCCGACGAAGAACTGACCGACAGTATCCGATGTGGATGCTGCAGGCGTCTTGGATGCCTTCGCATCTGCCTCCGGCTTTTTCCCACCGGACCACCATCTGCCCGACCGCCGACCGACTGCCGCTAGGCATCCTACTCCGCAGCCTTCGCCGATTGAATTTTGGAAGGAATACATATGGAACTGAGCAAGGGCGTCGCGCCCCAGTCAAGCAACAGGCGATCCGTGTGGGTCATCGCCCTCGTCATAATTCTAGCTTCCGCAGTTGGCGGGTGGTGGCTGGCCGAGCCGACGTCTGCCGATAACGCCTCCCAGATCCTGGCAACCGCGCCACCCGCTGTCAACGCCGCTGCTTCCGCGAAGGCGCCTTGATGGAGTGCGGGCGCAGGCGGAATTATCCGTTTGCGGGCGCCCTGGAGGGGAGGACGTCCCCGAAGGACCAGATGCGCGGGCACTCGATCATGGTCAGACGCTGGCGACACCACGTCTCCAGTTCCGGGCGCAGGTCATCCTCCAGATCGGACGAGACAGGAACGACGAAAGCCTCGAGGCATGGACCTGATGGCGTCACCGTGAGGTCAACGAACGCCGCTCTCACCGTTGGATGACGTTCCAACTCGGCCGCGATCCGCTGCGGCCAGACGTTGATACCTCCCACCTGCACGCCGCCGTCTCGCCTGCCGCCGACGGTGAACGTGCGCCTGCCCCGTCGTGTGAGGTGATCAAGCGGCTCGCATGATCGGCCGTTCCGATAAAGAAGCCCGACTTCAGCGGCCTCTCCGTCGTCGGTTTCGGCAAATCGCCACTGTGGCATAAGGGCAAATTCGCTCGAGGGATATCTGCGCCAGCCGATGCCGCCCGTCTCGCTGGAGCCATACAACTCCGTCATGCCGGCCATCCCGCGATCGTGGAGCGACGCGAGGAGAGATAGCGGACAGGGGGCGGTCGAGACGACACCTTCCACATCGGGCGGCCATGAGACGACCATTCGGTCTATTGCCGCCCATCGCTCGGGGAACGAGACGATGAGATCGCCGGGCATAAGCGCGCCGTTCATGAATTTCGGCGTGCAATTTGTGGCGGGTACCACATCCACCGCCAGCCGGTCGGCGACAAATGCAGTCAACAGACAGCCGTAGATATGATGGGCGGGTGCTAGGGCTAAGAGCCTTCGGCGCGTCTGGAACAGCTGCGCAAGGAAGTCCGCCTCTTCGGCGAGACTCTCGAGCTTGTGGACGCATCTCTTCGGAACGCCGGTTGAACCGGACGTCATGAACGTCATCTGCGACACGCCGCTGTTCCAAGCCGCCAGAATGATATCCAGCCAATCCCCGAACGTGTCGAGGGCCATCAGATCAATTTCGTCGGCGCTCTCGTGAAGGTGGAACATTTCGTTGATGGCAGCGGCGGTGGCCATCATCTCGAGGGAATCCAGGCCGAGGTGACCCCGTTCGCCACTGCTCAGCGATATCTCTTCCGGCCAGGATCCGACGGATGATCCCTGTAGTCGCGTGGCGCCGGACAGGCGTCGCCGGGAGGCTGCACGTTCAGCCTCTATCAAGGCTTGCAAGACGCGGGCGGTGGCTTTTCGGCTGAGCATCGGGGTGACGTCACGCCGTTCGAGCCGGGGCCCAGGCTATGCGGTTCCGGCCGGTGCGTTTTGCTTCGTACAGAGCAGCATCCGAGGCAGCCAGGATGGCTGCAGCACCTCCGGTCAAGCAAGGTCCCGTGGCACAACCGAAACTGGCCGTCACAACCAAGGCAGCCTCGCCAACCGATATAGGGGCTGTGGCAATGGCCTGGCGGACGCGCTCGGCCACACGTCTCGATTCTTCCGAGGTGGTGTCGGGCAAAAGGATTGCGAATTCCTCGCCGCCGATGCGTGCAAATATGTCGTGCGGCCTGACCGCAGCTTTGCAGGCATTCGAGACGGAGCGCAGAACTTCGTCGCCAACGCCGTGGCCGTACGTGTCATTGATGAGTTTGAAGTGGTCAATATCCAAGGTTATCATCGACAATGGCCGCGCAGCCTTCTGACATTTCAGAAATGCCTTCTCCGCGGCGTCGAAAAACGCGCCTCGATTGTAGGCACCGGTGAGATGATCCGTGCGCAACAGCCGTTTGAGTTCGAGCATATCATTGTCGCGACGCGCCACTTCGCGCAGAATAAACGTGTATCCTCGTGTGAAGGAGCCGTTGTCGGGAGATCGCTCGGCGCACACGGCGATCAAGCTCTGACACCAGTACCTCTCGCCATTGCTGCGCCGCGCCCAGCCTTCGCTGATCTGCCAACCGTCCCGCTCGGCTTGCTCCAGGCGTCGTTCCATCTTGGATGCGGCGTCGGCGGGGTCGGCCTCCACCAGGATCGCGACCGGCGAGTCCGTCAACGTCTGTTCTGCAAAGCCGGTCCGGTCCACCAGTGTCGAATTGACAGCCTGTATACGACCGTCGGTTCCGAGAGAAGCCACCCCGAATTCCTTGACGCCTTCGAGCAACGAGCCGAACCATGTCTCCGCCTCACGCAGGCGACGCTCCTGACGGACCTGCGCCGATACATCGGTGAGGGCAACCACGTATCGATTGGGGTTGAGCTTTATCACCGTGCAGCTCAGCACGCGCCGCTCGTCCGCGTTTACCTGGGAGGAAGGGTCGACATGAATGCGATGATGTTCGCAAATCGTGCCCCGGCGAGGCGTGAACTCATCGATCAGGCTGTGCAATTCGGGCGCAGCATCTTCAAGGGCAGTCAACAGGTTCGTCAACACGCCGTCCGTTGCCAACGGCATGAGAAGATTGCTCGCGAGGGGGGTCATCAACTCTATCGTCCCCTCATGCGTCATGTCGATCAGCCCGATCGGGCATGCATAGAGGAAATGGAGGAGATGTTCGTATTCGTCCTGATGCGGCTGTTCCATGGAGGCTTTGTTCATCGCTGTATCAGAATGTATCGGAGCGAAAACGCATTCCCTTTCAGTAGGCGAAGCTTCACCGGTGTGGGGCGCATTTTTAGCGTGAGGACGTAGGAGATGATATCGTCGATCTCAGGCTCATCCTCGAAGCGCTGCGCAACCATGAAATTGTTCATGCATTGCGCAATCTCATCGAAATAGTCAGTGCCGATCACAGTCTCGCGTCTCAGGCCCGCCAGTTCTCCTTCCCGAGCACTGTAGCGTTTGGTGACGCCGTCTGGAGTGAGACCCACGACACCGAAAGGAAGGCTGTCCAGTGCCTCATCGTTCATCCCCTCCAAAGTGCTTCCGGAAATTTCGCTGAACGATGCCGTCACCTGTAACTCCTGTCTCTCGAGCGTTGAGCAAGCACTGCTGTGTTCGCATCATCAGCTACGTGGCGGAGTATCTCAAATTGACAAGGGTGAGCAGAGACAAAGACTTAGCTCGCGGGAAACAATAAGAACCTGCCGCTGTTAAGTATGTTTCGATCCGCATCGACAGGAAGGCGCGTACGTGTCCCTGACAACCCGTCGGAATGGCCTCGGTCGCGCTGAACGGCGTCGACTGCGAGCAGGTGGGGGGTTACCCGGTGGCCCGCAGCGAATTGGTGTTGTTCAGTCCGTGCCAATCTTCGAATTCAGCAGGCTGCAGCGGTTTTGCGAAGAAATAGCCTTGGGCCTCGTCACACTTCATGGCAGCGAGGATATCGCGCACTTTCGCCGTTTCGACGCCTTCGGCCACCACCCGGTAGCCCATGTCATGCGACAGGGAAATCATCGACCGCACGAGATTGAGCTCCCGCATGCCGTCGCTGAGGTGTTTGATAAATGACTGATCGATCTTGACGACGCTTGCCGGCAAGATCTGCAGGTAGGATAGACTGCTGTAGCCCGTTCCGAAATCGTCGATCGCCAGCTTTATGCCGGCTTCGGCAAGCGCATTCAGCTTTTCCATGGCCCTTGAGGCATCCCTCATGATGGCACTCTCGGTTATCTCCAGCTCCAGCATGGAGGCCGGTATGCCGTGTCGCATCAGCGCCAGCGCCACCTGCTCGGGAAAATCCTCTTCCTCGAGGTTGGCCGCCGACACATTGACGGAGAGCGGCAAGCGCAGGCCGATATCCGTCCAGACCCTCGTCTGGCGGAGGGCCGTGTCCAATATCCAGGCGGTCATCTTCCGCACGTGCGGCGAATGTTCGACGATCGGAATGAACTCGCCGGGCGATATGGCTCCCAATTCGGGATGGGTCCATCGCAACAGTACCTCTGCCGCGATGCAGTGCCCGCTCGCCATGTCGATGCGCGGCTGGAACACGAGTGCCAGCTGATCATCGGCCTCGAGCGCCACTCCGAAGTCTTCAAGCAGCCGGTGGGCGCGCGCCTGTTTGGCGTGGCTGATAGGCGAGAACAAGCTCACCCGGGATTCCAACGAGCGAGCATCCTGGACCGCACTGTTCAACTCCCGCAGGAGTTGGGCTGGCGACTTCTTGCCGACGACGAAGGGCGTAAGTCCGATGACGGGCGTCATCGAGAAGCGGAGGCTGGAGGTTTCCTCTATCTGCATCAGCATAGTGGCAAGCTTGGACATGTATCGCTGCTTGCGAGCACCCTGCGGCGCGAGAAAGACAAATTGCGTCGGCGCGACGTGATAGGCGATCCTGCCGCCTGATAAAGCTGACTCGACGAGCCGGCCGGCACTGCGGACGCTGGCGTCGATGTGGTTGGGGCCCATGACCCTGACAAGATGGTCGATCTGTCCGCTCTCGGCGAGATCGACCATGACCACGAAGCGTTGAATGCCGCCGTGGTCATCACGCTCGAGATCGGAGAGGTCTTCAATGAACTGCGTGCGGTTGGGGAGCCCGCTAATGGGATCGATGCGCTTGATGGAGTGCTGCAGCTCGATCTGGGACATCACCATCGCGGCAAGGTCTCGAAGTCCCGCCATCTCCTGCGTCGTCACCGTCCGGGGCTCGGTGCCGAGTACGCACAGTGCTCCAAGCCCATACCCCTCCCGCGTCGTCAGCGGCATTCCCGCATAAAAGCGGATACCACTTTTACCGAGCGGGCTGTCGCGGTAGCAGGAGTCGGCAGCCATGTCCTCAATAACCAGCGCGTCTGTGCGTTCGGCCACCTCTGCGCAGGGGGCTCCTTCGCGCGGTATGGATGTGTGGTCTACACCGACGCGAGACTTGAACCACTGCCGATCTGTGTCGGTCAGCGAAACGGCGGCGATGGGAAGATTGAAAATCTGGCTGGCCATACGCGTGATGCGATCAAAATTTTCGTTTGGCGGCGTATCCAGGATGTTAAGCTTGGAGAGGACGTCGAGGCGGTCGTGTTCCAGCAGGTGTTTCATTGTCAATGCTCAAGCGGGCTTATGTTCAACTTGGAGCCTACGGCCAAGAGCTTATAAAACATGAAAAAAAGCCCCCGCCATTTTAGCAATGCCGGAAATTTAGCGATATCCTGTCAGAAAAATATCGCATGTTGTCACAGAGGAAGCCGGAATGATTCCGCCTGTCAGCGCGAGGCCACCCAGTTGTGCCATTCATCGCCGCTGCCGTGAAAGACGTTGAGGTCGATCTTGCCCTTGACCGCATCGGACAGTCCGGAGCCGGAATATTGCCAGAACAGCCATTTCCGCCCCGGATAGAGATCCGCCGGATGGGCAGCGACCGAGCGCAGCCAGAATGGATAGTCAAGCAGTTCGCCTTGGAGGTTGTCACGGTAGAAATCGGGCGCGGTATAGATGATCGGCCGGCGGCCGTAGTGGCGTTCCAGTTTTTCGGCGAATACCTTGATCTTTTCCAGCACCCTTGCGCGTGAAAGGCGCTGCTTGCAGGTCGATTCCCCGTTCCACTCGACGTCGATGACCGGCGGCAGGGCGCCGGCCTCCCTCGGTACATTGCGAATGAACCAGTCCGCCTGTTCGCCGGCTGTACGGCACCAGTAGAAGAAATGGTAGGCGCCGCGGCGTACGCCGGCCTCTTTTGCCTTGCGCCAGTTGGTCTTGAACATCGGATCCAGATGGTCGCCGCCGTCGGTTGCCTTGATATAGGCGAAGTTCGCGCCTTGGCCGCGCAATCTCTGCCAATCAATATCCCCCTGCCAGCGCGACACGTCGACACCATGGACCGCTAGCTTGCGCGGCGACGACCGGCCGAAATTGATGGGCTTGGCATCGCGGAAGCGATGCCCGTAGATCTGGCCATCGGAAAGCGACAGGGCCGGTGCCGTCGCGAATGCGCCGGGTCTTTCGGACGGGACCGGTCGGGCCACGCCGTTTGGCGCCAGCGACAGGGGCACCGGCGGAGCGACCGGCGCCGCGAAGGCCAGTTGCCCGCCGCGCGACGGCGCCGGCCTCGAAGTGCTTCGACCGACATTCGAAGGCGGCACCAAATTCGAGGGCACCGCGATGGACCCCGTGGTTTCCGGTGAGGGCGCGGCAGCGGCAACTTGTTCTGAGCTGGAGCGGGACGTGCAGCCGGAAGCGAGCAGGCACATCGAGATAATCGCTGAAAACGCCAATAAACGCATAAAGGAACCCGTACGCAGTACATATGCCTATTGGGGACGCGCGCCATTCCGAGCCCTTGCCACCAATTCCTAAGGATGGATTACCAAAAAAGACTGAATGCGATCTTTACAGATTCGAAAAAATTGCCGCGCGGCAGTGGACCCGAGCACGGCCGCACTGGGCGCGCAGCTATTTCATATCCCTGACATTGCGCACCGCTTGGGTGGTGACCGCAAGCGACTGGGCAAGAACGCCGTTGAAAAGCGGGCATACGAAAAACAGGTTGCGGTAGGTCTGTGAGCCGGCGTTTTCGAGGGCATGGGCTACGGCCTTCAACAAAACCGAGCCGGAGCGGAAGGCATAGGTTCCAGCCGATGCTTCGCTGGAAATCACGCGCTTTTCCGCAGCTTCCACCACCTGCCCGCGTTCGTCCCTGCGAAGATAGCTGTAGATCGGATTGGTGCTTTCGAAGGTCAATGCAAGGCCGCCGACATGCGCATTGCGCGCGAAATGAAGCGCCGGATCAAGGTCGGAGGTATAGAGGATATCGGCGAGGTCGACGATTACCGGCCCGTTGTCGGCACCGAGTTGCAGAGCGGCGCCCGCAAGGCTGCTGAGGGCGGCACCTGTGGTGAAGTGGGATAGGAAGACGACGCGGCAGCCGGGAAACCAGGATTGGAGGTGATGGCTTGCAAACCGCCGGGTCTCCTCCCGATCGTGCAGTACGAAGGCGTAATTCGAGGGCGCGGTGTCCCTTGCCCAGGGCCTCCGTTTCAGTGTCGCAAGCAGGAAGGGTTCGTCTTCGCCGATGTCGGCAAGCGCCTTCAGCGCGCCATCGTCGGAGACGAAATCCGGTCCAGCCAGCGGCACGACAATGGTGGCGGCGGGCACGTTCATGCGCGTCAGCCAGCCATGGCGAGGGGCGCGTCGGCGGAGGGCGGCGCACCGCTCGAGATGAGGAATGCTGTCAGATCCTCCGGCGTGCCGAGCCCTTTCATGGCGTCGGCGGCGACCTCGTAGACGCCGATCCGGGCGCCGTTTCGGATCATGTAGTTATAGGTCGGGCAGGTGTAGAACTCGTTGTTGACCCGGTCGTTGCAGGCGATCATGTCGACCGCTGCGCGTACGAAATCGGAACCGCGGCGGAAGAGGTAGATGCCGACCGTCGCCAGATCGGAAATCGCCCTCTTCTCGGCGACCTCGACCACCAGGCCGCGCTCGTCGATCCTGGCGAAAGACCACTTCGGGTCCATCAGGACATCGCGGAATACCAGGATAGACCCATCGAGATTGCGCTCGAGACAATCGTCGATGAAGGCGCTGCAGTCAAAATCAACCCACTGGTCCGAATTGGCGATCAGCAGTGGACGGTCGTTGTCGAAGCTGGTTCGTGCGAGCAGCACGGTGCAGGCGGTACCCTCGGTAAGGCGATCGACAGAACGTATGGTGGTGCCCATTCCGCGCAACAGCTGAACCTCGCGATCACAGGCCTTCATGTGCTCTGCCCGCAGCAGCACGGTGGGGCTGGCATTGGCGGGGCAGACATTGGCGATGACATGCTCGAGCATCATCTTGCCATCGACGTCGATGAACGGCTTTGGCTTGCCCCAATGCTGCTTGGCAAAGCGGCTGCCCTCGCCTGCTGCCGGAATGAGGACATTGATCGGTCGCTCATGGCTCGGCTGATCGCGCAGGCTTGCGGCCAGCTCGGTTGCGGCAAATTCGGCGATCTTCTCGGGCGAATAGAAGCTGTAATATTTCGAGGCTTCGATTTTTACGTAGGCGACCTCTTCGTCGCGCAGGATGATCTGGTTCAGGGCGGCGGAGAAGTAGTACTGCCCCTCGACGTCGTCACCGTTGAGGATCGCCCGCCGTGCCGCGGCGAAAAAGTCGCCGGCGCGCCTGAAATAATAGAAGCCGGCAACGGCGATATCGGAGGCGACACGCTTTTCAGCCGCCTGGGCAACACGCCCCTCGCCTTCCGGCACGACATAGCACCAGCGCGGATGGACGGAGCGGAAGGTGACGACGCCGGATGCCACGTCGTCCGTTCGAAACTTCTCCAGGATCTCCATCAGCGGGGCGTCGATGATCTGGTCGCTGTTGCAGATGACCAGTGGCTCGTCGAGGTCGAGCTCGTCCCCCGCCAGTAGCGCCGAGCACAGCCCGCCTTTGGTTTCGCCGATCCGCTGGATGACCTTCGTGCCGGGGCCGCCGACAATCATCAACGTCTCGTCCAGCGAAAAGCGCCGCGCGTCATCGGCCGAGATGATGAAGCAGAACCGAGCGCCTGAAATGGTGGACCGCAGCGCCGATACCACGCAATCGATCATCGGCTTGCCGGCGATCTCGATCAACGGCTTGGGGAAGAAATACTCCTGCTCCGGAAAGAACTGGGAGCGGCTGGCGATCGGCATGAGAATCTGCATAGCGAAATCCTGAGCGTGTTACGCTGTCTTGCGGAGGGAAACTGCCGGCTCGCCGCCATTGGCCGGTTCGGCGAGGGAAGCGGGAGACGCCTCCGCCAAAAGCCTGCCAACTTCCGCAAGTTCGATCTCGTTGATGCGCGCCATGATCCGTTCATAGGTCACATCGGCCGGTGTGCCGATGACAAGGACATGGCCGCCGCTCGCCCTGGCCGCGCGAATGCCATGCTCGTTGTCCTCGAGGATGAGACACTCGTGCGGCTCCACGCCGAAACGCTGCATGGCAGACAGATACATTTCGGGATCCGGCTTGGCCTTAGCCACGTCCTCGTTCGAGATGATTGCATCGATGAACGGCGACAAGGCCGCGAGCCGCATCATCACCTCGATGGAGTTGCGGATGGAGTTCGAGCAGACGGCGATTTTTAGTCCGGCCTTGTGCAGGCGCGACAGGGCCTTTTGATGATGGAAAACCGGCTTGCAGCGCAGATGCGTGAGCTCGATCGTGTAGTTCTGCTTCAAGCCGTTGAGGAGATCGTGCAGGCCGCGCGGCAGACCGTGGGAGGCCGTCAGGATCTCCAGCTTGCGCCGGGTCGGCAGGCCATCGAAGGTCGAGAGATGGGATTCGCGGCTGATTGTATAGCCGAACAGTTCCAGTGCCCGATTGAGCGCCTCGTAGTGCCAGTCCTTGGCGTCGATGAGAACGCCATCCATGTCGAACAGAACCGTTTTGATCACGAACGTGAACCCCCGAAGAATTGAGCTGCCTGATCTGGAAAGTCCGTGCAGAGCTGCAGCGAAGAGAGATCGACTCCGGAATGCTCGCGAAGCGAGGTCCAGATGGCTTCGTGCGGACGCTTGTGCAGTTCCGGCGACACGAAAGCGATCGGCTTGTCGCTCGCAGCAAGCCGCCCGGCGACGTCTATCTGCGCAAAGTTGCCAGTGAAATTGTCGAGCCATATGCCGGCGCATTCGGCGGCAAGTGCCGGCTCAGGCTCATATTCACTGACGCGACTGTAGACCGGCATGCCCGCCTTCACATAGGACAGCATGTCCGGGATGGACATGTCGAACATGAAGAAGCGCCTGATATCATAGGTCCGCAGAGCCCGGTCGCAAAGCGCCGCCAATCCGTCGGCCTTGATATTCAAGGCCAAGACGCCGGAGCAGCCATTTTTCGCATAGAGTTCGAGCAGCCACTCGAAGGGGATCACATCGTCGGAATGCTTTGGCGGATCATGGGAGATGACCAGCGTCCCGTCGAGGTCGCGGATGTCTGTTTCCAGACCGTAGCCATCGAGAATGGCGTTGGACAAGGCCTCGCGTGAATTACGCGCGACTTTGCCACCCCAACTGCCGCGATGGGCGAGAATGTTGCCTCTCGCGATCTGGCTCATGGCAAGCATTCCAGCTGCAGATTGCGTTCGCCCACGTCTTCCCCCGCATAGCCGTCAATCGACACGACCATGGGTCGTTCCATCTTCGCTATTTACAGCTAAGCGGCTTGTGCCAGGCTGGTGATCAGGTGAAATGAAATTTTGGGGATACGGTCGCATGACCGGAAAACGCACCTGATGCCAGGCAGTCGATCAGTTCGGGAGACTGTGGCCCGACTGTATTTCCGCGTCCGAAGAGTGCACATCGGCGCGTCGCTCGGCCATACGGGCAGAGGCGTCGAAGAGTTGCTTCAACTCCTCCTGCTCGCGATAGGCGGCAAGCCAGAGATTTTCGTTTGAAGAGGGTTCATCGGCGACCGTGTCTATCCAGGATTCCAGAGGATCTTCAGGCAGTTGATTGATCGTCCCTTGATCGGCAACGCCCTGAAACTGCGCAAGCAGGAGCCCGACTTTCTGAAGTTGAGCGCGTTGTTCCATCCTTGTCTCGTAAGCTATCAGCAACCTGAAGGCGTTGACGATCGTAGCCTTCGAAAGCGGCAGTTCATCGCCATCGAGGATCACGGTATCCGTGATCGGATTGGCTTTCAGATAGACGAGGAACTCCCGCACGGCCCGACCGGCGTGCAGCACGGCTGCGGCCTCGAAAGCGGGTTCGGATGTCGTGGTCGTCAGAGTTCGGTCGTGCAGGCCCATTTGTCCATCCTTCGCGTCACGCTCGTTAACGCATTGGAAAGGAATTGGTTCAATCGGTGGCCAATCGGGCGGGCGGTCGTTTGGTCGAGGCGAAATGCGCCCGGGACGTCCGGCAAAGAGCGGCGGCCCCAGCCCTGCTGAAGCCGCCGTGCAAGCTGCTTAGTCGCGGAACTTGGCGTCCAGCTCGTTGATCGCAGCGACGTTGGAGGCGCTGCGGCCGTTCTCGTCGAAGGTCTGAGCGAGATAGGCGTCGGCGATCGACTTGGCGACCTCGCTGCCGATGACGCGCGAGCCCATGGTGATGATCTGGGCATTGTTCGACAGCGCTGCACGCTCTGCAGAATATGTGTCGTGGCAAAGGGCTGCGCGAATGCCCGGCACCTTGTTGGCGGAGATCGAGACGCCGATGCCGGTGCCGCAGACCAGGATGGCGCGGTCATACTTGCCGGAGAGCACGTCGGCTGCAACGCGGGCCGAGAGGCCGGCATAGAATTCGTCGGAGCCGTCGGCCGGCTTCGAGACTTCGGACACCTCGTGGCGATCCTTCAGATATTCGGCAAGAACATGGGCGAGACCGTTTCCGGCGCTATCGCCAGCGATTGCGAGTTTCATGGGTTTTCTCCTTTTTCCAGTGAACTTAAATGGTGTCGATTAGAGCACCGCGCAAACGCGCGCCAGGATGTCGAGGTAGCCGGACACGTTCCAGGCCGAGCGGCCGATGAACAGTCCATCGATATGGGCACAGGCGGCCAGCTCGGCGCAGTTGCCGGGATTGACCGAGCCGCCGTAGAGGCAGGGAACGCGGCGGCCGAGCATATCTTCAGCGACCTTGATGATTTCAGCCTGACGGGCGTCGGCATAGTCGGCCCTGGCCGGAATGCCGTTTTCGCCGATCGCCCAGACTGGCTCGTAGGCGAGCAGGATGGGGGCTGCTTTTTGTTCCGGGCTCAGCTTTCCGAGCGCGCCTTGAACTTCCGCTGCCAGAACCTCGTCGGCCCGTCCGCTTTCACGGTCGGCCAGCGTCTCTCCGATGCAGATGAGCGGGATCATCCCGTGGCGCACTGACGCCTCGACCTTGAGGCCGACAGTCTCATCCGTCTCGCCGAAGAATTCCCGCCGCTCCGAATGGCCGAGCTCGACGACATCCATGCCGCAGTCGACCAGCATCAGCGGCGAAATCTCGCCCGTCCAGGCACCGGCTTCGGCCCAATGCATGTTCTGGGCGCCGACCTTGACGGCGCTGTCGCGCAGCATCGACTTGACTTCGCGGATTGCCGTGAAGGGCGGGATGACGAAACATTGCAGGCGGGGATCGTTGACGATATCGGCGCCGGCCAGGCCCTCGGCGAAGGCGCGCGCCTCGGCCAGCGTCTTGTTCATCTTCCAGCTGGTCCCGATCCAGAAGGGCGTCTGTGTCATTGTGCTATCTCCCGGCGCTCGTCTTGCGCTTCTGTGGTTTCAATGGGCTAGAGGTGCAGGTCCGAAATCCCGGTGTCGATGTGCGGTGCCCAGAAGGCGACGGACTCGGCGATCTGTTCGATCACCTGCCGGTCGTTCGGCTCGCGTTCCTTGAACGACAGCTCGAGGCAGATTTCGTTGTCCCTGGCTCCGCCCTCGGCAAAGGCAGCCAGCAAAGGCTCAGGCTGGATGCGTCCCTTGGCATTGAAGTCGGCCGTGAACGGGCGGTGGCCGCTCTTGTCCATCAGCGATTGCTTGATGTGAATGATCGGGGATACCGGTGGGACCGCGCGCGCCCAGGCATAGGGATCGATATCGTCTGCATTGCTGCTGGTGACATCGCCGTGGTCGATATCGGCCATCATCCACATCGGCACCGCCATGTTGGCGGCGGTCAGGCGGTCCTGAAGGGCGAGGCTGGCGGCGATGGTTTCGCCGAACTCCCGGCCGATCGACATCGGCTCCCAGAAGACATAGCTGAGGCCCGCCGCCTTGGCATGCTCGGCCACCTCTGCCCAGCAATCGATGGCAATCTGGATCAATTCCTCGCGCCGTGCCGCGTCGTCGAAATCGCGGTAGGTGAAAATCGCGAACTGCGTGCCGACCGAACTACCGCCGAGGTCGGCGGTGATGTCGGCGAAAGTCTTGAACCAGTCGACATAATAGCGCCGCACATCCCTGTCCGGATGACCGAAATGGTTCAGGCGGCCATAGGGCCCGGTCATGCCCGACGTCACGCGCACGCCGGTACGGCCCATCGCCTTGTTCATGTCCCGGGTCAGGCGCCGGATGACGGCAGCGGGCCACGAGGGATTGATGAACTCATGGGTCAGTTGCACGTCGCGGATCTTCAATTTTTGCGCGATGGCGTCGATCAGGTCGTCTGGTTCGGCGAAGCGGTTGACCAGCGGATTGGTGTTGAGCGACAGCGTCAGCCCCATCGGTGTCTCCTGTAAACGGTGCGCGGCCGGTCCTGCCCGCCGCGCGAAACCTGGCGAGCCCGGCTCAGGCCGAGAGTGCCATCTGGCCATCGAACCAGGCGGCAAATGCGGCTTTCTCGTCGGCGCTCATATGCAGACCGTGCTTGGTGCGGCGCGTGAGGATGTCCTCCGGCGTCTCGGCCCATTCCTGCGCCATCAGATAGCGCACTTCCGCCTCGTAGAAATTCGGGCCGAAATGTTGACCGAGCGCCGCGACAGACGTCGCACCGCCGATCAGCCTCGATGTGCGGGCACCATAAAGACGTGCGTAGTGGCGGGCCAGCCCGCGCGGCAGCCAGCCGTAGTCGCCCTGTAGCTTTTCCAGGAAGCGCGGCACGTCGGCGTTTTCGATCTCGCCGCCCGGCAGGACACCCTTGGCGGTCCAGTCCGGCCCCATCTTCGGGAAGGTCGCCTGCAACTTCTGAATCGCGTGCTCTGCCAGCTTGCGGAAGGTGGTGATCTTTCCGCCGAAGACATTGAGCAGCGGCGCGCCGCCCGTCGTGTCGAGGTCGAAGACATAGTCGCGGGTGACGGCGGAGGGATTGCCCTTGCCGTCGTCATAGAGCGGCCGAACGCCCGAAAATGTCTGCAGCACGTCTTCGCGGCGCAGCGTCTGTTTGAAATAGCGATTGACGGCGTTGAGCAGGTATTCGATCTCGCTTTCATCGGCCGAAACGGCTTCCGGTGCGCCGTCATAGGGAATGTCGGTCGTGCCGATCAGCGCCTTGTCACCTTCATAGGGGTTGATGAAGATCACGCGCTTGTCATGGTTCTGCACCAGATAAGCCTGCGGTCCGTCCCAGAATTTCGGCGTGATGATATGGCTACCCTTGACCAGACGGACGTTGCGGCTGGAATTGGTGCCGGCGACGCGGCCGATGATGTCGTTGACCCAGGGGCCGCCGGCATTGACCAGCGCCCGCGCCATGACGACCCGCTTGGCGCCGGTGCGCGTGTCGGTCATCTGCACCCGCCACAGATCGCCCTCGCGGCGCGCGCTGGTGCAGGCCGTGCGCGTCAGCACCTCGGCGCCGTGTTCGGCGGCATCCTTGGCATTCAGGACGACGAGGCGGGCATCGTCCACCCAGCAGTCGGAATATTCGAAGCCCTTGGTGTATTCATCCTTGATCGGCGCTCCCTCGGGGTCACGCCGGAGGTCAAGCGTCCGGGTGGCCGGCAGCTTCTTGCGGCCGCCGAGGTTGTCGTAGAGGAAGAGGCCGAGGCGGACCAGCCAGGCTGGCCGGTCATTGGGGCTGTGCGGCAGGACGAAGCGCATCGGCCAGATGATGTGGCTTGCCGAATTGAGCAGCACCTCGCGCTCGATCAACGCTTCGCGGACCAGGCGGAATTCGTAGTATTCGAGATAGCGCAAGCCGCCATGCACCAGCTTGCCGGAGCGCGACGAGGTGCCTTGCGCCAGGTCGTCCTTCTCGCAAAGGATGACGGATAGCCCACGGCCGGCAGCATCGCGCGCAATGCCTGCGCCATTGATGCCGCCACCGATGATGAACATGTCTACCGTCTGAATATCGCTCATCTGCATTCTCCTGCGGCATATGCCAATGTCTTGTTCCGGGTCTGCCGGATATGATTGTCTGGGGGACTTTTCCGAACGGGGATCACGCTGCACTCTCCTGCGCCGATGCCAGCAGGTCCCAAACGGGCTCCAGCGCCAGGCGGGCTTGCCGGTAGGCGGGGAACGTCCGATTATAGATCGGCACAAGCTCGGGGTCCGGGGCTGCGCCGGCGCCGAGAAGCGGCGTCACCCATTCGGCGATGCAGGCATCCATGTCCGGATAGATGCCGACCGCGACGGCGGCCATCATCGCAGCACCGGCGGCACCGGCTTCCTCGCGGGCGGAAACCCGCACGCTGGCGCCCGTCGCCGCGGCAAGGACGCCGCCCAGTGCCTTGGAGCGGGCCGCGCCGCCTGTCAGGCGCAGTTCAAGGGGAAGAGCGCCCATCGCCGAGTAGCAATCGCGCGCTGCCATGCCCAGGCCTTCGATGACGCTGCGCAGGAGATCCGGGTAGCGATGGCCGGCGCTCAGTCCGATGAAGCCGGCACGGGCGCTGGCATTGACGAAGGGACCACGTTCGCCGGCTTCGGAAATGTAGGGATGATAAAGGATGGCGCCCGGACGGCTGGCGGCCATCCAGCTGTCGATGCGGCCGACCATCTCGGCATGGGATGGGGAGATGCCGCCCTCGCCGATCAGATCGGCTGCCACGCGCAGGATCCAGTCGAGGTTCAGCGTTGCCGCCATGTTGGTCTGCATCTGCGTGACCATTCCGGGCACCGGCAACGCCATGATGTATCCCGTGCCCTCGGCATTCAGCCGCGCCGCTTCGGTCGATACGGGCCGCATGTGGACGCCGGTCGAGCCGATGACGGTGCAGGCGGCGTTGAGATCGCCGGTCCAGACCCCTGCCCCCATGCCTGTCATCACCATATCGACATAGCCGAGGCTGACGGGCGTGCCCTGCCTCAGCCCTGTCCGGGTGGCAGCGGCGGCGGTCAGCGGATGCGTGGTCTTGGTGCCGTCGATGATTTCGGGAAGAAGGTGCCGGCGGCCTGACAGCCCGAGCGCCGCGATCACCCCATCGTCGTAGGAGCGGCTGCGGAAATCGCCGAAGGTCCAGCAGGCCTCGGACGGGTCCGTGGCGCGAATGCCGGTGAGATTGAGATAGAGCCAGTCCTTGCAGTGCAGCGCAACTTCGGCCCGATCCAATAGTTCGGGCGCGGTGGCTGCCATATGGGCCATCTGCGCGCCCTGCTGACAGGTGTTGAGCCCAGTGCCCGTGGTCTCGAATCGCGAGCGTTCATCGGATGCATTGACCAGTCGGCGGACCGTGGGGGCAGCCCGCGCATCGAGCCAGATCCACGCGTCACTGACCGGTGCGTTGCCGGCGCCGACCAGCCATGTGCCATCGCCCTGGGCGGTCACAGCGACCGCGGCGGTGCGGGCGGCCAGCTCCGGTACCTTGTCGCCGAGCCCGCGGATTGCTGCCGCGCAATCGTCCCAGGTACGATCCAGTGGCTGGGTCGCCGATCCGTCAGCTCCGGAGGCATAGCGATTGGCAACCGACGACGCGGCGATCTGCCGGCCGCCGAGGTCGAAGGCGACGGCCTTGATCACCGACGTCCCGGCATCGATGCCGATCAGTATGTCCTGCCCGGCATCAGCCATGAAACGAAGTCCCTGCCGTGGCCGGGCGCAATGTCTTCCAGTCGTCCATTATGCGCTCCTCCTCGCCTGCCGCTCAGGCCAGATCATCCCGCACCAGCGTCTGCGCCGTGCGTTCGTCGGTAATCAGTCCCCGCAGAAAACCACTTCTGAGGACGGCATCGATGGCCGCGACCTTCTGTTTGCCGCCGGCGATGGCAACGATCCGGCGACCCCGCATGGCCTCGAGGCCAGGCGACAAAGTCCGCGCCGACAGCGATGTCTCGATCGGCTTGCCCTCGGCATCGAAGAAGTGTCCGAGCACTTCGCCGACGCCGCCCTTGGCCCTCACGTCGGCGATTTCGGCCGCCTCGATCATCTGCGACGCCACCAACTGGGTATCCGCTTCAGCCGTACCGATGCCGACGATCATCGGATCGGCGCGCTCCGCCAGGTCGAATATTTCGCGCACGCCGCGCTGCGACAGCAGCACCTCGCGATCCTCGACCGTGTTGGCAAAGAAAGGGATCGGCATGACGTAAGCCGCAGCGCCCGTCTTTTCGGTCAGCCGGTGCATCACGTCGTGCGGGTTGGCCGCGTAATTTCGGGTGACGCCCCCGAGCAGAGACACGAACCGGACCCGCGCCGCATCGGTCCGCGCCATCTCTGCGACAGCCGCTGCCAATGTCCGGCCGTGGCCGATGCCAATGACGCCGCCCTGAAAGTTCTCGATCTCGCGCTGCAGAAAGCCGGCGCCAGCCATGCCGAGCGCCTTCAACGGCAATCCCTGCTCGGCGAGATCGGGGACAACCTCCACATAATCCAGGCCGTAGCGGCTCTCCAGCTTGCGCTCAAACATGACGCATTCGGCAATGTCGCCTTCGATCGTCACCTTCACGGCGCCATTCTGGTTGGCGCGGGCGATCAGCCGGTGGGCCTTGACGCTGGTGACGCCGAGGCGTGTCGCGACTTCGGACTGCGTAAGGCCGGCGGCATAATGAAGCCAGGCCGCGCGGACCGCGAGGCTGTCTTCATTGTCGCGCTTATCGGCAGATCGCGCCATC
Organism: Rhizobium sp. HT1-10; assembly: GCF_049472505.1. Taxonomy (NCBI): domain Bacteria; kingdom Pseudomonadati; phylum Pseudomonadota; class Alphaproteobacteria; order Hyphomicrobiales; family Rhizobiaceae; genus Rhizobium; species Rhizobium sp. HT1-10. Next base: position 19,274 of record NZ_JBCEBQ010000007.1, read on the forward strand.
GCCCGGATGCCTCGCTTTGCTTTTGAAATTAATGGTAGCTCGTGTAATTTTTTGCACTCTTTCATAACACAAGTCAAGATTATCACATGGACTATCTCATAGGAAAGTCGCGCTTCTCTCGCGCGCGTCGTTGGGGCCGCATGCCTCACGCCGCTGCCGGGCAGAGGTAAAGCCATGATGAGAGAAATGTCATCGCCATGGTCGAATTGTGTCTATTTTATAGGCTTTTATGCTAAATGGTAGCGCAGCAACTCTCGTTTTTGCATAGCTTTCCGGCAGCACGCTAAAATCACCGGCGGAGCGGGTTGTCTACGAAAAGGAGCAGCGACTCCCTCCCGTCCCTGTTCAGCGCACTTAAATGTGAACTTTTTGCTGAACGCATGATGGTCCAGCGATTGACAAGGTGTAGACCATATCACATAGTGAAGGTGCTCGATAACATAAAGATACCACAACTAATGCGCGGACTGAGTTAAATTAGCCGCATCTGAAATTCACAATGCCAAGGGCGATCCCCGTATCGCCTGATGCAGTCAGCCGCTTGGAGGAGGGGCGAAAATGCTAGTTTCAGCCGATCGCCCCGTTCATCTCTCCATGAATGCCGCATCCGCCGGTTTGGGTGGCGCGCTTCGTCGTGCCGCTTCTCACGGTCGCCCTTCCCCTTTCCGCATCGTCAAGTCAAAGGTGGTCACACCATGAGCAATCTGGTCGGTACCTCGATAAACAGTCCTCCCAAGCCTCGCCTACGCCTGATCCTAGGATCCGTTGCCGTCGTTGTGCTGATCGCCGCCATGGCGATCGACACTAAGGTGGTGAAGATCGGTTCCGAGGCGGACTCGCAGCCGAATGCCTTCTCTCCCGAGACATACGGCGCCACCGAGTTCCCGAAGATCCAGGCGGCGATCGAGAAGCGCGCGGTCAGCGCCGACACCTTGGCGACGGCGATTGCGGCGAACAAGGAGGCAGCTGCCAAGCAGTATGGTGTGCCGGGTGGCGTCGGACCCGAGATTTCGGTCAAGTTCACGGGCGTCGTCGGCCAGGCAAAGTCGGGCATCTATACCGTGGCGGTTCCGGGCGTACCGAGCACGGTGACGGTCCGCGTCCAGACGGGCCCGGCCATCAACGGTACGGATCTGCGCGACGCGACGGGGACCGTGTCCTTCGAGCAGTTTACCAACCAGATCGAGTATCAGAACGCTGGATCGGCCCTGAACAAGGAGATGAAGGCGCAGGTCCTCTCTAAGGTCGATACCGCCAACCTCACCGGGAAGACCATCTCGGTTGTCGGCGTGTTCCAGCTCATCAACCCGAACAGCTGGCTGGTGACGCCGGCCAAGCTGGACGTCCAATGAGCGCCGCACTCAAGTCCGCGCCACAGATCGGCGATGTCGTTCTCTCTGCGCATAACGTCGCCAAGTCCTATGGCAACGTTCATGCCCTGAAGGGTGTCAACTTCGACATCCGTCGCGGCAAGGTGACGACGCTGTTCGGCGAAAACGGTGCCGGCAAGTCGACGCTGATGAAGATCCTGTCGGGCGTGATCACGCCGACATCGGGTGACATCGTGCTCGACGGCGAACGGGTCGTGTTCAGTTCGTCGACGGACGCCCGCGATCGCGGCATCTCGATCATCCACCAGGAACTCAGCCTGGCGCCCAATCTCAGCGTCCGTGACAATATCTTCATGGGCCGCGAGATCATGGGCCCGACCGGCGTCGACTTCGCCGAGGAAGCCCGCCAGGTTAAGGCCCTGATGGCAGACCTCAACGAAGTCATCGATCCCCTCACCCGCGTTGAGGAACTGCGGCTCGGCCAGCAGCAGATCGTTGAGATCGCCCGGGCGCTCTCGGTCGATTCACGCATCCTGATCATGGACGAACCGACCTCGGCGCTGAGCGCGACTGAAGTCGAGGTGCTGTTCAAGGTCATCCGCGATCTCAAGAGCCGCGGCGTATCGATCGTCTACATTTCCCACCATCTCGAGGAAGCCCTGCAGATCACCGACTATGCCGTCGTGCTGCGCGATGGCGCGATGACGGCCAAGGCCGATGTTGCGGATATCGATCTCGAATGGATCGTCCGCAACATGGTCGGCGAAAACTTCGATCTCGGTTCCCCGCCTTCGGGCTACGAATTCGGTGAGGTGGCGCTTTCGGTCAAGGGCATCAGCGTCGCCGATGCATCGGGCACCGGCTATTCCGTCGTCGACAACCTGTCGCTGGACGTGCGTGCCGGCGAGATCGTCTGCATTTATGGCCTGATGGGCGCCGGGCGCACCGAACTGCTCGAATGCGTAGCCGGCCGCGTGCCGTCGACGGGAGGCAAGGTCATGCTCGAGAACCAGGACGTGTCGAAGCTGAGCATCGCCGACCGTATTGGTCGCGGGCTGGCGCTCGTACCGGAAGACCGCCAGCGCGACGGTCTCGTCCAGACAATGTCGGTCGGCACCAACCTGTCGCTCGCCAGCATCGGCACTTTCGTCAGGGGCATGCTGCTGTCGCGCGGCCGCGAGCAGGCGTTGATCGACGACTCGATCAAGAATGTCCACATCAAGACCGCAGGCGGCGGCGCGCCGATCGGCTCGCTGTCCGGCGGCAATCAGCAGAAGGTGGTGATCGGCAAGATCCTCGCCACCCACCCGCGCGTCATCCTGCTCGACGAGCCCAGCCGCGGCATCGACATCGGCGCCAAGGCGGAGGTCTTCAAGCTTTTGGCCGAGCGGGCGACCCAGGGCCTCGCGGTCATCTATTCGACCTCGGAAGTCACCGAATGCCTCAGCATCGCCCACCGCATCATCGTGATGAGCAAGGGCAGGATCTCGGCACAGTTCGGTTCCGACGCAACAAAAGAGCAGATCATGGCCGCCTCGGGCGAAGCCGTGATCGAACACTGACGAAGAAGAACGGAGCCATGACCATGAGCGTAGCTGGTCCATCCCGCACCACCACCAAGCCTGGCCTGTTCAGCGGCGGCTTCGATCTCGGCAGGTTGCTGCTCGAGGGGCGCGCATTCTTTGCGCTGATCATCATCATCGTCGTCTTTTCGATGCTCTCGCCCTACTATTTCTCCACCGCCAACTTCCTGACAATGGCCTCGCACGTCGCCATCTTCGGCATCCTGGCGGTCGGCATGCTGCTGGTCATCCTTAACGGCGGCATCGATCTGTCGGTCGGCTCGACGCTCGGCCTGTCCGGCTGCATCGCCGGCTTCATGATGCAGGGCGTGTCGCTGAAGGTGTTCGGCGTCATCCTGTTTCCGCCGGTCTGGGTGGTCGCGGTGCTGGCCTGCTGCCTCGGCGCCCTGGTCGGCCTCGTCAACGGCGTGCTGATTGCCCGCTTCAAGGTTCCGGCCTTCGTGGCAACCCTCGGCGTCATGTACATGGTGCGCGGCGTTGCCTTGCTGATGACCAACGGCCTCACCTACAACAACCTCGGCGGCAAGCCTGAGCTTGGCAACACCGGCTTCGACTGGCTCGGCTTCAACCGGCTTGCCGGCGTGCCGCTCGGCGTCATTGTGCTCGTTGTCATCGCCTTCCTGGTCAGCGTGATGCTGAACCGCTCGGCCTTTGGCCGCTGGCTCTACGCTTCCGGCGGTAACGAGCGCGCCGCCGAACTGTCCGGCGTTCCGGTCAAGCGGGTGCAGATCCTGGTTTACGTGCTGTCGGGCGTCTGTGCCTCGATCGCCGGTCTGATCCTTTCCTCGCAGCTGACATCGGCCGGCCCGACCGCTGGCACGTCCTACGAGCTGACGGCGATTGCCGCTGTCGTCATCGGTGGTGCTGCGCTCACCGGTGGCCGCGGCAACATTCGCGGGACGCTGCTCGGCGCCTTCGTCATTGGCTTCCTGTCCGACGGTCTGGTGATCATCGGCATCTCCTCTTACTGGCAGACGGTTTTCACCGGCGCGGTCATCGTGCTCGCGGTGTTGCTCAATGCCATCCAGTATAGCCGCCGCGCCAAGAAACCTGTCTCGACAGGCGGCCAGACCACTTCTCCGCAACTGGGAGGTAAAGCGTGAAGGCTTGTTCCGCAGCCGAGAAGACTACCGGGTAACCGGGCACTACCATCAACCAAGGAGGAAAGTTCACATGTTCAACAAGACAAGACTTCTCATGCTGTCGGCCGTCGTTCTGGCCGGACCGCTTATGGCTGCATCTTCGACCTCGGCCTTCGCCGACGGCCTGATCTCGATCATCGTCAACGACCCGGCCAACCCCTACTGGCTGACCGAAGGCAACGTTGCTGCGGCCGAAGCCAAGAAGCTCGGCTACACCTCGAATGTCGGCGCCCACAAGGGTGACACCAACACAGAGAGCAACCTGATCGACACCGCGATCACCAACAAGTCCGTCGCCATCATCCTCGACCCGGCCAACGCCAGCGGTTCGGTCGGCGCCGTCAAGAAGGCTGTTGCCGCGAACATTCCGGTGTTCCTGGTCAACGCTGAAATCAACCAGGCCGGTCTCGCCAAGGCACAGCTCGTCTCGAACAACGCCCAGGGCGCTGCTCTCGGCGCGCAGGAATGGATCAAGTCCGTTGGCGACAAGGGCAAATACGTCGAACTGCTCGGCGCGCCTTCCGACAACAACGCTGCAACCCGTTCCAACGGTTACGAAACCGTGCTGACGCAGTATCCGGACCTCGAAAAGGTCGGCTCCGACGTCGGCAACTGGGACCGTACCCAGGGCCACGACAAGATGCAGAACCTGCTCCAGGCGCATCCGGATATCACCGGCGTCATCAGCGGCAACGACGAAATGGCTCTCGGCGCGATCGCTGCGCTGAAGGAAGCCGGCAAGCTCAAGGGCATCAAGGTCGGCGGCTTCGACGGTTCGCCTGATGCTGTTGCCGCCATCAAGGCCGGCGATCTGCAGTACACTGTCCTGCAGCCAGTTGCCGTGTTCTCGGCCAAGGCCGTCGAACAGGCAGACGCCTTCCTCAAGACGGGCAAGACCGGTGTCGACACCGAGAAGCAGCTCTTCGATTGCCTGATCATCAACAAGGACAACATCGCCAAGTACACGGCGCCGTTCACCCTGTCTGAGTAATGACATCAGGGGGTTGGCCTTTGCGGCCAATCCCCTTTTATTTTAGGGGGCTATCCCTGAGCCGGCTGATGTTGTCCACATCGCAGGCCTGTCGGTAGACTACTTCCGACACTTTACCATTTGTAGCGGAGCCCGCTTCGCGTCATGAAGGAGTGGTGCCGGGGCAGGCAACCGCCCTATCGAACTCTCGCCGGTCGGGCCGATCCTGATGACATGGACTTCGGATTCTACAGGAACGATGGATGAAACGCGGGAAGGCGTCGAACGCGCCGTCGCCGCTTGTTGTTTCCTTCGTTGCGGAGACGGGCGATGGCAATGAGTGATCATGACGATGCCGGCGACACCACCGGCAATCCCCTGATGCAGGAGCAGGTTCCGAGCGATACGAGGCTCGCGCGTCAGCTCGCCCGACGCCAGTCGATGACCGAGGCCGTCATGGCCGAAGGCTCGGTGCGGATCGAGGACCTGGCGGAGCGCTACGGCATCAGTCTGATGACGGCCCACCGCGATCTCGACGAACTCGTCAGTCGCGGCATCCTGCGCAAGACGCGCGGCATCGCCTCGGCTGCACCGACCAGCCTGATCGAATCCAGCGATGTCTATCGATCGAGCCGCCAATCCGTGGAGAAACGCGCGCTCGCGCTTGCTGCCATGCGCTTTGTCGAGCCGGGCCAGGCGATTTTCTTCGACGATTCGACCACCGTCCTGCAGATGGCACAGTTCCTTCCCTCGGCCGTGCCGCTGACCGTCATCACCAATTCGCTGACGCTGATGAACGACCTCAAGGGTGTCCGCGACCTGACGCTGCTTGGCCTCGGTGGCCAGTATTATAACTGGTGCAACGCCTTCATGGGCCGGATGACGACGCATGAGATTTCGCAGTTGCGCGCCGATACCCTGTTCATGTCGATGTCGGCGATAACCGACGATATCGTCTTCCACCAGTTCCTCGAGATGGTCGATACCAAGCGGGCCATGTTCGATTCCGCCTCGACACGCATCCTGCTTGCCGACAACACGAAATTCGATCGCCGGGCCTTGCATGTATTCTCGCCGCTCACCGACTTCGACATTGTCATCGTCGACGATGGTACCCCGCCCGTTCACATCGCCCGCATGCGCGACAAGGGCATCAATGTCGTCGTCGCCCCGACGCGCGGCCCCAATCATGCCTCGGCACTGAAGCGCTACGATCCCCAGAACCGCTAGAGACCGGCACCCGACCGACATTCGGTCTGGCGACAGCCGCCTTTCGCGCGTCGCCAAACGTAACGTTACTTGACGTGAAGTTACCATTTTTCTATGTTCGGTCGACTTTGTATGATGTGCGGTTCGAGCGTCCCAATGACACTCCTGCACGAGGGGTCATGAAGAGGGAGCGAGGATCATGCCCAGCCTGCTAGGGATCGACAACGGCCTGACGGTGACGAAGGCGGTCATCTTCGATATCGACGGCACGCAGCTTGCCGTGGCGCGTCGTCGCGTGCCGCAATCGATCCCGCGGGCTCGGTTCGTCGAGCGCGACATGCCGGGCCTCTGGCAGGCGACGGCCGAGGCAATCGCGGAAGCGATCGTCCTTTGCGGCCGGCCGGCAAGCGATATCAAAGCGGTGGCCGCCACGGCTCATGGCGATGGCATCTATTTGCTCGATCGCGATCAAAAGCCGCTCGGCCCGGGCATCCTTTCCCTCGATAGCCGCGCCGGCGGTATTGTCGACCGCTGGTCGGAGGGGTCGCTCTTCGATGAGGCGCTTGCGCTCACGGGCCAGGTGCCCCATGCCTCCGCACCCTCGGCGCTGCTTGCTTGGCTGAAGGAAAACGATCCGGATCGGTTCGGTCGCATCGGTCATATCCTTGCCTGCAAGGACTGGCTGCGCTTTTGCCTCAGCGGCACCATCGGAACGGATAGGACGGAGGCGAGCACCTCCTTCACAGAGGTCAACAGCCAGCAATATTCACCTGCGGCCTTACGGATCTATGGGCTGGAGAGCCTGTGGAACACCCTGCCGCCGATAGCCGACCCAGCGGAGATCGTCGGCCATGTCACGGCCGAGGCGGCAAAGCTGACGGGCCTTGTCGAGGGGACGCCGGTTGCTTGCGGTCTTCACGACGTCACGGCCTCGGCGCTTGGTATCGGCGGCCATGTCGAGGGCGTCATCAGCGTTGTCGCCGGCACCTATTCCATCAACGAGGTCGTGTCGGCAGAGCCCCTCACCGACCGGCGCTGGTTCTGTCGCAACGCCATTGCGCCCGGCCAATGGAACGCCATGGCAATTTCGCCGGCCTCGGCCGCCAACTATGATTGGTTCCTGGATACGTTTTGCCGCAGCGACCAGGAGGGCGCGACAGCTGCCGGTGGGTCGATCCATGCCCTTCTGGCGACAGAGATCGACGCGGCGCTGAAGCGGCCGTCCACAATAATGTTCCATCCCTATCTGTTTGGCTCGCCCTACGGCAACATGGCGAGCGGCAGCTTCCTCGGCCTGCATGGCTGGCACGACCGCGGCGATATGCTGAAGGCAGTGCTGGAGGGAATTGCCTTCAATCATCGCACCCATGTCGATGCCCTGCGCGATGGCTTTGCGTTCAGCGAGGTGCGGCTGACGGGAGGCGCATCGCGCAATCCGGCCTTTGCCCAGATGTTCGCAGACATTCTCAACATGCCGGTCACCGTGACGGCGACGGATGAGCCGGCTGCCTTCGGGGCGGCGCTCTGCGCCGGTACGGCCATCGGCCTCTACACCTCGCCGCAGCAGCCGCAACTGACCCTTGGCGGCGCAAGCAGCACCTATCGCCCGGATGCGGCCCGCAACGCTTCCTACGAGGAACGGTTTGCGCTTTATTCGCGCCTTGCGGAGGTTCTCAAGCCCGAATGGCCGGCGATCGAGCGCCTTGGCATGCCGACAGGCGGCGCCGGATGATCAAGGCGGACGAGCGGCGCGAGGAAATCGCCAATTACGTGATCAAGTGCGGGCAAGTTCGCATCGACGATCTGGTCGAGCATTTCGGCGTCTCGCGGATGACGATCCACCGGCATATCGAGCAATTGGCGCAGCAGGGCGTGCTGCGTAAGCTGCACGGAGCCGTCACCGTCCAGCCGTCCGGCATCTATGAAAGCACCTTCCGCTATCGCATGACGGTCGGTCGCGCGGAGAAGGATGCGCTGGCGCGGGCGGCCTTGGACTATGTCGAGCCTGGCCAGGTGGTGATGCTCGATGATTCCACCACCGCCAGCGCGGTCGCACCGCTGCTGGCCGAGATCAAGCCGCTGACCGTGATCACCAATAGCGTCTCGACCGCGGAACTGCTGATCCACGTCGAGGACATGGATTTCATTTGTCTCGGCGGCCAGTATCACCGCACCTACAATGCCTTCATCGGTTTGGTGACCGAGAACGCCATATCGCGGTTGCGCGCCGACATCCTGATCTGCTCGACCTCGGCCATATCAGGCACGACCGGCTTTATTCAGGACCAGCAGGTCGTGCGGGTGAAGCAGGCGATGATGGCCTCCTCCCGCCGCCGCCTGCTGCTCGTCGATCATACCAAATTCGACCGATCGGCGCTGCATCTCTTCGACGACCTGACGGCATTCGACGCCGTCCTGGTGACCGACGGCATCGCGGATGCAACGGCACAAAAGCTTGAACAGGCCGGTGCCCGGCTGAAGATCGTAGGGATGGCATCATGACTTCGCCGGAAACCTTGTCTGCCGGCTTCGCCGAGCGTCTCTCCACCCTGGCTGCCGATGGGCAAGTGGATGTCGTCATCCTCGGGGCCGGCATCAATGGCGCGGGCCTGTTTCGCGATCTGAGCGCGCAAGGCGTCCGCTGCCTGATCGTCGAGAAAGCGGATTTCGGCTCCGGCACCAGCGCCGCACCCTCGAGGCTGATCCATGGCGGGCTCAAATATCTCGAAACCGGGGAGTTCGGGCTGGTGGCGCAATCGACGCTCGAGCGCAATCTCCTCTTGAAGAACGCGCCCCATTGCGTGACGGCGCTGCCGACGATCATCCCGATCTTTTCCTGGACCAAGGGGATCTGGGCAGCCTTGCGCACCCTCTTCGGCTCCACCAGTGCGCCGCGCAGTCGCGGCGCCATCCTCATCAAGATCGGTCTCTTCATCTACGACTATTACGGCTCGCGCGACCGGGTCATGCCGCGCCACAAGCTGGTGGGTCGGAAGGCGGCGTTGCGCGACATCCCCGCCATGACAAAGTCGATCGTCGCCACCGGCACATATTACGACGCCAAGATCAGCCACCCCGAGCGCCTGGTGCTGGAACTGGTGACCGACGGACTGGATGCCAATCCGCGCTCCGCTGCCGCCAACTATACGACGCTGATCTCGGCCGGTGACGGCGTGCTGACCTTCCAGACGGAGAGCGGCCCGGCATTCTCCGTGCGTCCGAAGCTGGTCGTCAACGCTGCCGGCCCCTGGATCGACCATGTCAACGCCGCGCTGGGTGTCCCATCGAAGATGATCGGCGGCACCAAGGGCTCGCATATCCTTCTCAAGCACGATGAACTGCTCAAGGCCCTCGCCGGCCGGATGATCTATTTCGAAGCCGACGATGGGCGCATCTGCCTGGTCTACGACTATCTCGGCCTGGCGCTGGTCGGCTCGACCGACATTCCGGCGGACAACCCGGATAGCGTCGTCTGCGATCCCAAGGAAATCGACTACATGATCAACAGCGTGCGCGGCCTGATGCCGGGCATGACCTTCGACCACAGCCAGATCGTCTATGCCTATAGCGGCATCCGGCCGCTGCCCGCTTCGAACGCCTCGATCCCGGGTCTCATCAGCCGCGACCATTCCGCACCGGTCGCTGAGCCCGATCAGGCACGCCCCTTCCCGATCATTTCTCTCATCGGCGGCAAGTGGACGACGTTTCGAGGCTTCGCCGAGGAGGTCACAGACACCATCGTCAAGCGCCTCGGCGCCAGCCGCAAGACGACGACCCGCGCCATGCCGATCGGCGGCGGCAAGGACTTTCCGACCACGGCTTCGGCGCGGGCCGACTGGCTGAAGCGGGAGAGCGTCGAGACCGGCCTCGAGATTGCCCGTCTCGACCAGCTTCTGACGCGCTATGGCACCAAGGCCCGAGAGATAGCCCGCCATCGCGGCCTATGGACAGACAGCGACCGCCTGCCCCACTCCACGGATCACAGCCTCGCGGAAATCGACTTCATCCTTCAGAACGAAGCCGTCGAGCATCTCTCCGACATCGTCATGCGCCGCACCACGCTGGCCATCACGGGATCGCTGACGCTGTTCGACCTGCAACGGATCGCAGCGGCCATGGCCGAGGTGCGGGGCTGGGACGAGACGCGCGTGTCGGTCGAGATCGAGGCGGTGACGACGCAGCTTGCGACGAGGAACCATATGCGGGTGAAGTGAATTGGGCTGGCAAGGTGTTGGTGTGGCTGGTTGTCGCGTGAAAACGCGAGGCATCAACCTGCATCTTTCTTGCCAGCCGCAACACTGCAACTGGCGAAGGCCCTGATATTGTCAGGGATGCTAGCCCACTTGGAAAGGCTCGTCTGTGGAAACGTACCTTCAATCGGTATTCCGCTTTCGTCCAGCGCGAAGCTACAGTGGGGAAATGTTCCTGCTCCCGAACACTCGACCAGTTCCTCGATAAACCCCTCATGCATGGAGACAAAACTCTTCGTTTCCTGATAAGTTGGGTTCGGCTGCGGAGAGACGACAAGCGACAAACCAGGATAAGTTGAGTTAGCGAGCTTAATGTCAGGCATCTCTTCAAGCTCAATGGACTTACCGTGGGTGATATTGAGCAAAAGTAATGCTGTTTTGGCGATTGGAGGGCGGGACCGGAAGTGGAACAGTATCGATGATCGCCGCTTTACAAGCGGGATTATATTTCCATCGGCATCATTCTCGTCCTTGATCGGTGCGGGCTGTGCGTCTGAGATGTACATCTCGAAATTAACCCACGGCAATTTTTCGTCAGGTTGCGGATATGATGGCGGAAATGGTTCCCTATAGGCGGCGGGATAGAGGATCTGGATGTCCTGGGCCGGCATTGCCCCTGGCCGCGTTTCGCTCGAGCGCCTGGTCATGACGGTTTTGATTAGCGGCCCCGTCTCCCGGAATACGTCACAGGCCGGGATCATGGGAAGAGTACTTGCTGTCGGCAGAGCAGCATAAGCGGTACGTGACTGCCACTGCACATATAGGCCAGCAGCTACTCGGGCGGCAGGTAACGCCAGTACACCGATTAAAATCACTAGAACTCCCTTACCCGTAGAGGCTTTCCATCGAAGCCCGAGGAGAACTGCTCTAGTGGCACTCCCTGACAATGCACCCGCGCCGAAGCAGATCACTGGAATTGAGAATACAAGAGTAAGGAGGAAATCGAGGCGGCTCGTCCAATAAAAAAGTCCGATAACTATCCCGAGGCAGATCAGGAAGCGCAAAGCCAAGGCTTTCCAGCCGTTGGCGGGCAGTGGAGCCAGAAAACCAACTACATAAAGGATGAACATCAATTCAACATACATGATACGCGCTTATGGTATGATCGCAGTCTTCATCCCCGTTATTTCATGTACTTTGCTGTGCCCGGTGTCGGCAATGGGTGATTGATAAAGCAAGAACTGGAATGGCGATTTGCCTATTTTGATCAGTCCCCCCATTCACCTCCCATAACAACCATCACAAAGCGTGATGCCTCCACAAGCGCTCCCACGGAACGGACATGCCTCCACAATCATTCTGCCCGCGACAATTCTCGTTTGGAGAGCATTTATGAATAAGGCCCTGATAGTCTCAGGCGCGCTTGCGCTTACAATACTGACAACGGCCGGCTACGCCGCGAGTGCTTATCAAGTCTCTGCGGGAGATGTGCCGGATGCGCCGCCGCAGGCGGTGGTGTCGTTTGTCGAGGGGCAGCCCAATCCGGTTTCAACAGCGCTCGTCGAGGAACCCCTCGTCGTCGGCCAGGCGCTTTCGCTGCATGTGGTTTTGGTACCGGTGCCGGACAATGTCGACTTCGCCTATGCGATCGTCAACAATCAGCGAGTAATCGTCGAACCCGCAAGCCGCAAGGTCGTGCAGATCCTTCCCTGATCGGCCGACTTCGATATCTCCGACAAACCCGCCGCTCGCACGGCGGGTTTTCTGTTGGTGGTATCCTCAGTGCTGGAAGGACTGGTCGAGCAGCCCGCCATCGGCGAAATAGTCCTTCTGCACCTTGTCCCAGGAACCGAAGACGTCTTCGACCTTCAGCAATTTGATCTCGGGGAAATCGGCCTTGAACTCGGTCGAGATTGCCGGGTCATTCACGCGGTTGCCGTTCTGGGCGAGAATGCGCTGGCCTTCGCTGGTGTAGAGGAAGTCGAGATAGGTCTTGGCGATGTCGCGTGAGCCGCGCTCATCGACCACCTTGTTGACGATGGCGACCGGAAACTCTGCCAGGAGGCTGACGGAAGGCGTTACTGCCACAACCTTGTCAGCGCCGAACTGCTTGGCTATGCCCCGCGTTTCAGCCTCGAACGTCACCAGCACGTCCCCTATTCCGCGTTCGACGAAGGTCGTCGTGGCGGCGCGGCCGCCGGTGTCGAAGACCGGCACGTTGCTGAACAGCTTTTTAGAAAAGGCCGCGACCTTGGCCTCGTCGTTGCCATAGGCCTGCTTGGCGAAAGCCACCGCCGCAAGATAGGTGTAGCGGGCGTTGCCCGAGGTCTTGGGGTTCGGAAACACCACCTTCACATCATCGCGAACCAAGTCGTCCCAGTTCTTGATGTTCTTCGGATTACCGGCCCGAACGAGGAACGACGGGAAGGAGTAGAAAGGCGAGGCGTCGTTCGGAAACTGCTGCTTCCAGTCCTTAGACACGGCGCCCTTTTCGGCGAGATGATCGATGTCGATCACCTGGTTGAAGGTTACGACGTCTGCCTGCAGCCCCTCAGTCACCGCGCGTGCCTGCGCGGAGGATCCGGCGTGGGACTGCTTGACGGTGATGTCGCGGCCTGTATCGGCCTTGTACTTCGCCACGAACGCCTTGTTGACGGCGACGAAAAGCTCGCGGGAGACATCGTAGGACGCGTTCAAGATCTTGTCCGGCGTCTCTGCCATAGCCGAACCGGAAAGGACGACCGCCAGCGCGGCGCCCAGCGTCAAAAATCGAAACATGAAAACCCCAGCGTTGATGAACAGCACCGCAAATTAGTCCGGGCGAGGTGACGGGGCGAGGCATGGTATGGCGGCTTTGGCCAATCTTTGGAAAATATTACTCCAAACCGGGCGAAGCGGGTGTTGATCTAGGGGTGGCGTCGGCGACAAGAGAAACCCGCTCGCGTATATCGCTTTTGTGGAAGATGAATTTTGCGCAGGCGCCTCGAGCTGGGTCGACCCACGTTTCGTGCTGTGCGGAGTTGCGTTTCGGTAAAGGCGGAAGACGTGCTGATGCTTGTCAAGGTCGTCGGGGCAAAGCATGCCTCTGCACGCCCGGACCCACATCGGAAACGGGTCACCGCGTGACGGTTGGCCGCGCGCGCCAGAAGCAGTCATGTTTTGGCTTTAAGACAAACTATCAGAGGTTTGGGAGCGGAATCCCAACGATGTAATCGCCTGAGTGGCCTCTTCGGTCAGACACGCCATTGCAGGAAAGCCCAGTCATTGCGAGCAACGGCTCTCCGCGCAAATTGCTTATTCCCAGCGCTGTCGCACCGACTTCAGTGACGCGCGCTCCCTTTGTCAGGCAGTCGTCCCTGGAACAGCCTTGACATTCACCTCATTGGCGACTCGCCTGGCCATGAGTTGCTCGACCTTCACGACATGTGCGGTGCCCCACGCACAGAGCGGTACGAGCGCGTCGGCCAGCGTTATGCCGAAAGGCGTCAGCGAATAGTCGACCTTGGGCGGCACCTGTTGATAGTCGCGGCGATCAATGACGCCATCAGCCTGCAACTCCTTGAGTTGCTGGATCAGCATCTTGTCGCTCACGCCGCCGACCGCACGTTTCAGCTCTCCGTAGCGCCGCGCCCCGTTCGCAAGATGGAACAGGATCAGCGGCTTCCACTTGCCGCCGACAACCGACAGAGCGACGTCAAGACCGCAGTTGAATCGCATGCTCGTCATCGAACTTACCTGATACTTACCAAAAGGTGCATACTAGCGACCGTGATAGTTCATGTCTATCTCTGCATTGTTCGATTTTTGGAGACACACATGAACAGGCTTTTGGGTAAAACGGCTGTCATCACCGGCGGCAACAGTGGCATAGGACTGGCAGCCGCAAAGCGCTTCGTCGCCGAGGGAGCGCATGTCTTCATCACCGGGCGTCGCCGCGCCGAACTTGACAAGGCGGTCGCCGAGATTGGCGGCGCTGTCACCGGCATTCAGAGCGACATATCCAGCCTCGACGACCTCGACAGGCTGTTTGCGGTCGTACGCGAAAAGCGGGGTGGGTTGGACATCCTGTTTGCCAATGCAGGTGGTGGCGATATGGCACCCCTCGGCTCGATAACCGAGGCGCAGTTTGACCGCACCTTCGACATCAACGTCCGTGGCACGTTGTTTACCGTGCAGAAGGCGCTGCCGCTGATGAAGGCCGGCGGCTCGATCATCCTCACCGGCTCGACCACCGGCTCGAAAGGCACGCCGGCGTTCAGCGTCTACAGCGCCAGCAAGGCCGCGGTCCGCAATTTCGCGCGAAGCTGGGCGCTCGACCTCAAGGATAGCGGTATCCGCGTCAACGTGCTGTCGCCGGGAGCGACGTTGACGCCTGGTCTCCAGGGTCTCGCCAGCACGCCCGAAGAGGAGAAAGCCCTCGTCGCCGGCCTTGCCGCGCTGACGCCGCTCGGCCGGATCGGCCAGCCGGAGGAGACGGCCGCCGTCGCGTTGTTCCTCGCCAGCGACGACAGCAGCTTCATGACCGGTGCCGAGGTGTTCGTCGACGGCGGCATGGCACAGGTCTGAGCCGAGGACTGCCGACAACACTTTAGTTAGGAGTCTGGCTCTTCGCCTTGTGCGTAGAGCCGGACACGCCAGATTTCAGCGCCCTTGCCATGGCCGCTTCGCGCCAATATCGGACACAGCATGAGCACCGAGTTCTTGAAATTCGCTGTTCTGGTGCTGCAATGGGCAACTCCCTACCTCCGCGCCATGGCGTCGTGCGGGTCGGTCAGTTAGCCATCGCAAACATCGCAACAAGGCGCCTCACCCGTTCATTGCGGAACGCTGGCCTGATGCGGCCATGGCGCTCGAGCTCAGCCAATCCGTGTAATGCAGCCCAAAAGGCTTCGGTCGCGACCTCAGAGTCAGCACAAAACGGCTCGACGACCGCCATCAAGGCCCCGAACGTGCCGCGCAGGACCTGCGGCGTGTCGGACTTCGCGAAGCGAAGGCCGCTCGGGAGAACAAACATGGCTTCGTAGAGGGCCGGCCTTTCGAAGGCGAATTCGAGATAGGCCGCGGCAACATCTTGGAGAGCCTCCGCCGGAGTTGCATCGCGGCGGACGGAGGCGCGCAAAGCTGGTCCGAGTTCGCCGAACCCCTCAAGCGCTACGGCTCCGACGATCGCCTCGCGGTTCTCGAAATGGGCGTACAGGACCGGCTGACTGTATTCTATCTCCTGGGCGAGGCGCCGGACGGTAACCGAGGCCCACCCATGCTGCTCAGCAAGCATCCGTGCTGCGGAGAGAATACGCTGCTCCCGCTCTGCTCTTTCGCGCTCTTTACGCTCGTTGATGCCCATTCCTTCACCTTCGATCTGTCGATGTGGACTTTAGCGATCTAAATTATTTATGGCAACGGTTGACAATCTAGCAATGCTAGAAATATATTCAGTGCTATCGTCGTGCCGACGATTGCACCGTTAGGGTCCCTCTATGTCCAACCTGATATCGCTTTCACTTGGTAACGCCGCGACGCTGGCGGCCGCTGTGGCCTTCCTCATAGGCAGCGTCGTCAACGCGACCGCTCGCAAGCCGATCCGCGAAGAATTCGTCCGCTTTGGATTTCCATGGTGGTGGTGCTGGGTCACCGCACTGCTTGAATTCATGACGGCGGTGCTTCTGGTCATGCGCCCGACATTCGCGATTGGCATCGCGCTCGGGGTTTGCATCATGGTCGCTGCGATCTTCTCTGTCATTCGAGCACGTGCCTTTCGTCACATCCCGCCGCCAGCCATTTTCCTGCTGCTTCTGCTGATCGCGATCTTCATCCAGGTCGCATAGCCTCGACGGGAAAGCCCTCAGTCTCAAAACCAAATTCAAAACGTCGAACCGCGCCGACTTCCATCGGCGAGGCGCAAAACCACGGCCAAAGGAGCCAGTCATGACCACCAACCTAACCTCGAACACCGTTGTCGTTTATCATTCCGGCTACGGCCATACGCACCGCCTGGCAGAGGCGGTCGCCGATGGAGCCGGAGCGACGCTCCTTCCCATCGACGCTGAGGGCAACCTTTCCGAGGATGGATGGGCGGCACTCGATGCCGCCGACGCCATCATCTTCGGCGCACCAACTTACATGGGCGGACCCAGCTGGCAGTTTAAGAAGTTCGCGGACACGTCCTCGAAGCCTTGGTTTTCCGCGAAATGGCAGGACAAGTTTTTTGGTGGCTTTACCAACAGCGCCAGCCTCAACGGTGACAAGCTCAACACCCTCCAATATTTCGCGCTCCTTGCCGGGCAGCATGGTGGCTTGTGGGTGAGCCTCGCCATCAAGCCGTCGAACACCAAGTCGTCGCAGCGAGATGACGCGAACCGAATGGGATCCTATCTCGGCCCGATGGCGCAGTCGGACGCCGATGCCGCACCAGAGGAAATGTCGCGCGGCGATCTTGAAACCGGGCGTCTCTACGGCGCGAGAGTTGCGCGGATCGCACAACAGCACAAGTCAATTTAGCGGGCGTGAAATGAATCGCAAATAAATCAGACCCAGACCTTCCGCGTCATGCGCGGAAGGTCTCGTCCTACGGCTCATTTATCCGTTTCAGGTCGACTCCCGATGCGGTCATTGCTGACGTTTCGGTCGGCGAACACTTCGTGGGAAGTGACAGCGTTCGTCTCTACCTCGATAGATTTTTCCTGGGCTACAATACCTCGAGCAAACTCCTCTCGATCGACCAGGTAGACGACCGGACTGCGGTCGCCCGGCTCGACTTCACCGGAGATTTTGGCCACGAAATCGGAATGTTGAAAGTTGCGATTAACCCCGACGGCTTGATAGTACGGATCGACGCAGACCTCGAGTAACCTTCAAGATCGTCGCCGCCACTCCCGTCGGGGTGGCGGACCATTCGGTTAAGCCTGTCGGCAGCATCGTCTGGCTGCTTCGCGCCAGAAGCGGGCACAGCGACTCCGTCAACGACGAATTCCCGCCTTGTCATAGCGCAGCATGGCTGCCTCGACCTTGTCGCCGTTGGCCGCTGCCCACGCGCACAATGCTTCAAACGGCTCCCGCAGGGAAAGGCCCAAGGGCGTGATTGCGTATTCTACGCCAATCGGCTGGGTCGGGAGTACGGTTCTTGTCACAAGGCCGTTCCGCTCAAGCCTCTTCAATGCGTCGGCCAGAGCCTTGTGCGTTATGCCGTCGAGACGCCGCTTGATTTCGTTGAAGCGCGCGGGTTGTGGGCAGATGACTGTCAGTATCAGGATCGTCCATTTGTCAGCGATCTTGTCGAGCACCGGGCGAACCAGGGGCATGTCGCAAAGCGTGCGATGTGAGAGGGCTTCCAAGTCGGTATACTTGTCCATATCTAGGCTATTCCAGGTGCGTAATTGATATCAGATATCCATCGTATATCATGTCGAGACCATTCAGTGAAAGGGATTTACGATGGATCGCATGAGTAACAAGGTTGCACTGGTCGTTGGCGGCGCGAAGGGTATTGGCCTCGCCATTGCCGAGCGGCTTTCGGCCGAAGGCGCAAATGTCTTCATCACCAGTCGTCGAGGTGAAGATGCCGACAAAGCGGCCGAAGGCATCGGCCATGGCACGGTCGGCATTACCGCCGACGCAAGCTCGCCGGAAGACATGGTCGCTGTTGTCGAACAGGTGCGCAAAGCCTACGGTCGTATCGACGCGCTTGTTTTGAATGCAGGTATTTCCGAGCCTTCGCAGATCGCCGAAATTACACCGGAGCACTTCGACCGCCACTTCGACGTCAACGTCCGAGGGATGGTGTTCGGCCTCCAGGCAGCTCTCCCCGCAATGACAGCAGGCGGCTCGGTCGTCCTCGTTGGATCCGTTGCCGGGAGCGCGGGCTACGCGGCTTACGGAACCTATGCCGCGACCAAAGCGGCCATTCGATCCTACGCCAGAACCTGGACGGCGGAACTCGCACCCAAGGGGATTCGGGTCAACGTCGTTGCACCCGGCCCAACGGATACGGATATGATGGCTGCAGTTGGGGAAGACACGCGCGCGGCAATTGTCGCTCCTATACCGATGGGTCGTATGGCTCGGCCTTCGGAAGTAGCTGCGGCGGCCCTGTTTCTGTTGAGCGACGATGCGAGCTACATCGCCGGTGCTGAACTCTGCGTTGACGGCGGCTTGCGGCAAGTCTGAGCGGCCGACTGATCGCTGTGTCCGATCTCGAATGGGTCGGGTACGAGCAAAGCTGCCGCAATCTGATGATTTGCGGCAGCGTTCAATTAAGACCCGGGATTGCTGGGAGGGTTCAAAAAATCAGCATGACATCCCGCTAGTCCCTGGCGGTCCACATCGGAAACGTTTCTCGGTGGTCTCCCGCTCTGACCACCTCCACGTAACGCGGCTTCCAAACATCCCCAATGAACGCCTCCATCGTCGTGGGCAATTTCGGACGATCCTCGTGCTTCCCATGGAACCTCACGATGCCATTGTTCAGAGCGTCAGCACTCAGAGTGTCGTCCTGCCATTTCTCCGGCGTCCCGAACCGCGCCAGAAACTCAGCTTCCACGTCTTTGCGGGTCGTCTCGATGTATCGGTACTCCACCGGCCCTTCGATCGCCCTGCCAATGGTCGCGGCCAGTTCGTTCATCGACACATCTTCCGAGCCGACTTCGAGATAGACGCGGTGTCTGCCCGTCGGATTGGTCAGTTCCTTCGCTGCCAGCCATGCGATGTCATCGGTTGCTACCCAGGGCATCTTCAAATCAGGTTTGCAGAACCAAGCAATTCGACCGTATTTGGCAACCGGAGCCGTCCACGCCTGCACATCTTCCATGAACCATGCGGCGCGCAGGTGGACCAAGTTGATATTGCCGAGTTCATTGAGCTTTTGGTCCAGATCGTGGAAGCACTCGAAATGGCCCGTCTTGCCCTTCACGTCCGAACCCATGGCCGTCAGGCTTACGGCCAGTTTGACGGAGGATTTTTCGAGCGTATCGACAAAGCGCTGGGCAACAGCGGGGTAGTGTCCCTCGATGTTGTTCCAATCGGTTTTTACCATGAGAAAGGCGGCATCCGCATCCTGGAAAAATTGGTCAAGGTCTCCCGCTCCTGTGTCAAAACTTCCCAGGAATGGCTCTGCTCCAAGCTCGACCAATGCGTCGAGCGCTGGGCCACCTCTCGACAAGGCTCTGACCTGATGCCCGGCCTTCAGCAGACTCCTGGTCAGCTTGGCGCCAACTCGTCCCGTTGCGCCGACGATAGAAATTCTCATGGCAGTCTCCATTCGATTGTTGATCGCCCGATGGTAGACTATTGCGGGCCGCACGAATTTGGAGATAATGCCAGATGATCTCTAAATTGGGCCAATCCGCAAAGCTGCTGCGTTCCTGCTTCGATGATTTCGATCCCGACCGGTCGGATCGTCCGGCCGTCGCAGTTCGCCTCGACTTCCGAGATTATGAAGCTGAAGTGCACCAGCACCAGCACAAGCAAGGGCAGCTCATTCTGGCCCTGCACGGGGCCGTCACTTGCAGGACGGAAAATGGCCTGTGGATTGTCCCACCGGACTGCGGGGTGTGGATACCCGGCGGGGTGCCTCACAGCAATCAGGTCACGCCCAACGCGCGCCTGTCCTATCTGTTCGTTCAACCAGGCGCCGCAACGCTGCCACAGCAGTGCTGCACTTTGTCCGTGTCGCCGATGATCCGCGAGATGATCCTCCGACTGGCGGATGTACCGGAAAATTCCGCTCAGGAGGATCATGTCGTCCGTCTGGTGCGGGTCTTGCTCGATGAACTGGCGCAAATGCCGATACAGGGGCTGGATTTACCCGCGTCCAGCCATCCCAAAATCGCCGTGATCACCGCTGCCCTGATGGCGGAGCCGAGCGACCGCCGCACCCTCGTCGATTGGGCGGCGCAGGTTGCCATGAGTGAGCGATCCCTGAAGCGGCTGATGGTCCAGGAAACGGGACTGACCTTCGGCCGATGGCGGCGGCAACTGCACCTGGTCATCGCGTTGCGCGAACTGGCCAGCGGCGCGACGGTTCAGAGGGTTTCGAGCGACTTGGGATACGAATCCGCCACCGCCTTTATCGTCATGTTCAAGAAGGCACTGGGCACAACGCCAACGCGCTATTTCGCGAGCTGATTTGCCGGATAACCGAGTCCTCTCTGATCTCTGATCGCATAGTCTTGACCAAAGCTGACATTGGCGACCGAGAGAAGTTTGAGAGGCGGACGGAACTTTAGTCCAATGTGATGTCGCTCTGCTAATAGCCCCGCGCCTTGTCGACGAGATGGGGAATTGCCTCGCCGCGCTCGAAGCGCTTGATGTTGCGGGCGATTTCAACGACGGCGATGCGCGGATGAGTTGGCGCTGCGACATGCGGGCTGACGCGAATATCGGGATGGCGCCAGAAGGGATCGCTTTCCGGCAGCGGCTCGACCCGAAAGACATCGAGGACCGCGCCGCTGAGTTGGCCACTGTCGACGGCCGCAATCAGATCGGCGTCGACGACATGGCCGCCACGCGCGCCGTTGATGAAGAAGCCTCCTTTTGCCTGCGCCGAGAACAGGCGGGCCTCGGCGATATCCCGCGTTTCCGCCGTCAGCGGCAACAGGTTGACGACGATGTCGGCACCGGTGACCGCCGGGATGAGGCCTTCATTGCCAGCAAAGGTTTCTGCCCCCTCGACCGCGCGGCCGCTGCGGCTCCAGACGCGCGTCTTGAACCCGAAGGCAACAAAGTGCCTGGCCACGGGCGTTCCGAGCGCTCCGGCACCGAGGATCGTCACGAGCCGCTCGTGGGCAAGCTTTTCGGCCTGCGGCTGCCAGCGGTGGTCGCGCTGGAAACGTTCGTAGAGGCGGATGTTGCGATGCCAGGCCAAGGCCTCGGCCAGCACCCACTCCGTCATCCCTTCGGCAAGACCGCTGTCGACCATACGCACGATCGGTGTCTGCTCGGCGATTTCGCCCGAGCGCAACAGATGTTCGATGCCGGCATTGAGGCTCAGGATCAGCTTGACCTCCGGCCGCGCTGCCATGAACCCGGCGCTCGGGCGGCCGACCACCATGTAATCTACCGGCGCACCGACCGCTTCCGGCGGGTGGATCAGGATCTCATGTTCGGGCAATTCCGCGCGAAAAAGCGCGGCCATTTCTTCGCTGCCTTCGGCAATCAATACGCGTTTCATAGTCATACCTGGAGTTTGCCGGCGAGGATCGACGCCGAGTAGTTTGAATGTCGCCCCTCGATCATCGCGTCGACGATCGAGATCACTTCGATTGGCAATCGGTATCCGAGCCTGACTGAGGCACGGATGCGTGTCTCTGACCGGCGCAAGCTCGATCAGGCGGCCGAGAGTTCGGTCTGAAATTCCTCGATCGAGCGCTCGAAGATGTCGAAGATATCGTCGAGCTGGCTGCGGGTGGTGATCATCGGCGGGCAGAGCGCCAAGGAGTCGCCTATGGCGCGGGCGATCAGGCCGTTGCCCTGCAGGATGGAGAACAGCTTCGGTCCAAGCGTACCCGTGGCATAGCCTTCGCGCGGCGCGAGTTCCAGCGCACCGATCAGGCCGGCGCCTCGGGCCTCGATCGCCAGCGGATGCTCCGCCAGCGCCTTCAGGCGGGATAGGAAGTGGCCGCTGAGATCGCGCACGTTGCCGACCAGATCGCGCTCCTCGATGATGGCGAGATTCTCCAGTGCGACGGCTGCCGCCACCGGATGACCGGCGGCCGTAACGCCATGCCCGAACGTGCCGATCTTCTTCGATTCGTCGGCGATCGGCTGGTAGACCCGGTCGTTGATGAGCAGCGCCGAGATCGGCAGGTAGGAGGAGGACAGCTGCTTCGACAGCGTCATGATGTCGGGACGCATCTCGTAGGTCTCTGACCCGAACATGTTGCCGGTTCGGCCGAAGCCGCAGATCACTTCGTCGGCGATGAGCAGGACGTCATATTTGTCGAGCACCGCCTGAATGGCGCTCCAATATCCTTCCGGCGGGACGATGACACCGCCGGCGCCCATCAGCGGCTCGCCGATGAAGGCGGCGATGGTTTCGGGTCCCTCGGAAACGATGATCTCTTCGAGTTCCTTGGCCAGCCGCGCCGAAAAGGCGAGTTCGGACTCGCCTGGATGGGCGAAGGCGCGGAAATGCGGGCATCCGGCATGCAGCACGCCCGGCATGGGCAGGTCGAAGGAGCGGTGGTTGTTCGGAAGGCCCGTCAGACTGGCGCTCGCGAGCGTTACGCCATGATAGCCCTTGACGCGGGAAATGATCTTCTTCTTGGCAGGCAATCCTAACGCATTGGAGCGGTAGCGGATCATCTTGATGACCGTGTCGTTGGCCTCTGACCCGGAATTGGTGAAATAGGCCTTGGACATCGGCACCGGCGCCATGCCGACAAGCTTCTCGGCGAGGTCGACGGAGGGCGCGTGACTCTTCTGCGTGAAGGTGTGGTAGTAGGGCAACTTCTCCATCTGCCGCGCCGCTGCCTCGACCAGCCGCTTCTCACCAAAGCCGACGCCGACGCTCCACAGGCCCGACATGCCTTCGATATATTTCTTGCCGCTGTTGTCGTAGACGTAGATGCCTTCGCCACGCTCGATGACCAAGGGACCCTCTTCCTCGTTCCGACGCGCATTGGTGTAGGAATGAAGATGATAGGCGGCGTCGCGCGCCTCGACGGAATTGGCTTTGTAGGTCACGGGCAGCTCCCTTGAATCGGCTTCGACAACAGTGCAGCAGCTTGGCGGCTTGTCAACGGCGCCATACCGTCGGACGGGGCAATAGGTTACAAAGTACGGAGAGCTCTGCATGCCCGATCCGCGCTTTCCCAACGGCGCGGATGATAACATCTCGATCACGATCGAGTGAAGAAAGACGGCGTCCTGCCGGAACCAAAGATCAAGAAGAGTGTTTAGCTGCCAGTAATATGCGGCCGGAACGGCCGAGTTTGAACAGGGAGATTAGACATGTCCAAGATGCTTACACTTGCCGGCCTGAGCCTTACCCTCGTCGGTGGTCTTTTCCTCGGATCGGCATCGATTGCCTCCGCCCAGAACCTCGATATCCAGGTTGGACCTGATGGCGTCCGCCCGGTCATCCGCGACCGAGATCTCCGCGACCGGGAATTCCGCGGCCGTGGCGAATGCAGCCCGCGCGACGCCATGGCTGCCGCACGCGACGAAGGCTTTCGTCACCCGCGCATTGCGCGTATCACCGACCGCCGCGTCGTCGTCGAAGGCATGACCGAAGACGGCCCCGACCGTATCAGCTTCGCCAACCGCCCCGGCTGCCCTGTAAGCCGATAAAAGTCTCCCTATCCCAACGGAAAAACCTCGCCCACCGGCGGGGTTTTTTATTGTCTTGGAGCACGATCAAATTAAGCCCTCGAACTATTGCGGATGGCAGACGCATCGATAGCTTTTCCCATGCAGCCATGCCACATGTCCCGATGGTCATGCTGACGAGGTTCTGCCGTGCTTTCGAGACTGAGACGCATCGTCGCCATCGCGATCGGATTGATGGCCTGCTGTGTCATCGCGGGGATACTGGTCCCGAGGCCCTTGTGGCAGACACCGGCCGTGGAGCCGAAGACCCACCGTATTCTTGTCCTCAGTAACCCCATTCACACGGATATCGCCATCCCGGTCGATGATGACGTCCGCAAGACGTTCGGTTTCATGAAAGGCGCCGGTCTGGACGTCGATCTCAATGGCGTGGGCTATGTCATTTTCGGCTGGGGTGGACGCGCCTTCTACACGGAAACGCCGACCTGGGCCCACCTGAAGACTGTCCCTGTGTTGAAAAGCCTGACGCTCGATCGCTCGGTGATGCATGTCGAGCTTGGCGGCGAGATTCCGGACGGCGTTCCCTATGCCACGACAGTGCGAATAGATGAAGAAGGCTACCAGAGCGTGCTCGGTGCCATCAGGCAGAGCTTTGCCAACAGTCCCGCGCCACCCACGGCGCTCGAACGCGGCGGCTATGGGCCCTACGATCTCTTCTTCGAGGCCAACGGCTATTTTAACGTCCTTTCCGGCTGCAACAGCTGGACGGCAGCCATGCTGCGGCAGGCCGGGATTTCCACCGGCTGGTGGGCACCTCTCCCTTGGATGCTGCGGCTGGCGCTGCATCTTCACAACGATGCCGATATCGTCTCGCGCTAGCAAGCATCGACCGGATCGCGCTCGCTCTGACAGTCAATGCAACCGGCCGGCTCCCATGGCATCTGGGCTCTCGTCAGGGCGCGGCCTTACCCTTATACTGGCGGGATGAGGATTCTGCTGGTCGAAGACAATCGTGAACTGGCGTCCTGGCTCGGCAAGGCGCTGCGCCAGGCCCATTATGCCGTCGATATCGTTCATGATGGCGAGGATGCCGAGCACTCGCTGAAGGTTGCCTTCTATGCCGCCGTGGTGCTGGACCTGTCGCTGCCGAAGCTCGATGGTCTGACCCTACTCAAGCGGCTGCGCCAAGGCGGCAACAAGGTGCCGGTCATTATCCTCACGGCCAATGCCAGCCTCGATGGGCGGGTCGCAGGGCTGGACAGCGGCGCGGATGACTATCTGGCCAAGCCCTTCGAGATGCCCGAGCTGGAGGCCCGCATTCGCGCCCTTGTGCGCCGTGGTCATGATCGTGCTGCCCCTGAAATCGTCGTCGGCGACCTGTTTTTCGACGGCGGGACGCGGCAATTCAAGCTTCTGGGCGAGGTGCTTGCGCTGACGCCGCGCGAACATTCGGTGCTGGAGCATCTGGTGATGCGGGTCGGCACTACCGTCAGCAAGGATACACTTTCGGAAAGTGTTTTCGGTTTCGACGATGCGGCCGATCCGAGCGCCATCGAGATCTACGTGCATCGCGTGCGCAAGAAGCTGGAAGGCAGCAGCGCGCAGATCGCCACACTGCGCGGCCTCGGATATATGTTGCGCCATGCCCAATGACGACGATCATGCCGGTCTTCTGAAGAGAACAGCCCGTCTCATCAGCCGGATGAGCGACAGTCTGCGAGTGCAGTTGCTGACCTGGATCCTGCTCACTCTCGCCGGTGCGATCTGCGTCAATCTCTATGTCAGCTACAAATCCGCCGAGGCGACGGCCGATCTCGTCATCGACCACACATTGCTCGCCGCCACGCGGGTGATCGCCGAGGCCGTGCGGGTCGATGCCAGCGGCAGCGTCGAAGCCAATATACCGCCGGCAGCGCTCGAGATGTTCGACACCGGATTCGGCGATCGCGTGTTCTACCAGGTCATCACCGCCTGGGGCGGCCTCGTGGCCGGCCTGCCGGGCCTGCCGCAGCCGAAGGTGGCGCAGCGCGGAGAAGACGGCGTGTTTCGCAGCGATACCGTGCGGGCGATGATGCTGATCCACCCGATTGTCGGCCTTGGCGAGGATGGGACGATTTCGGTCACGGTCGCCGTCACCCACAACAGTCAGTATGCCATGCGCCGCCGCCTGTGGCTTTCCGATTTTACCAAGCAACTGGCTCTCGTCGTCATCGCCAGCCTGGTGACGATCGTCGGCCTGCAGCGGGGCTTGGCGCCGGTGATGCGTCTGCGCGATGCGGTGCGGGACCGTGGGCGGGACCGCCTCGATCCGCTGTCCACCGACATGGTGCAGAGCGAGTTGCATCCGCTGGTGCAGGCGCTCAACGACCACATGGAGCGGGTCCAGAACCAGATGGCGGCGCAACGCCGCTTCGTGTCGAACGCCGCCCATCAGTTGCGCACGCCGCTGGCGCTGATTTCCACCCAGGCAAGCGTTGCCGCGCGTGAGGAGGATCGGTTCAAGCGCGACGAGGCGCTGCAGGCCCTGCGCGCGAGCACCCGCCAAGTGACGCGCCTCGCCAGTCAGTTGCTCACCCTGTCCCGCGCCGAGCCGGGCAGCCGAAGACCGCGTAGCGACGTCATCGACCTCAGCGCGACGGCGCGCCACGTGCTGGAAAACCAGGCGGAGGAAGCCCTGCGCCGCGGCATCGATCTTGGCCTCGAAGCCGGCGATCCGGTGCATGTTGAGGGCGACGGCACGATGCTCAGGGAAATGCTGGTCAACCTGGTCGACAACGCCCTGCGCTACGGGCGCGACGGAGGTGTCGTCACGGTCTCCGTGGCGCGCGATGGGGCGACCGCGATCCTGACCGTCGAGGACGATGGTCCGGGCATTGCCGAGGTCGAACGGGGGCCGGTCTTCGAGCGGTTTTACCGCGTGATGGGCACGCAGTCGGAAGGCAGCGGCCTCGGCCTTGCGATCGTGCGCGAGGTTGTCGACGGCGCCGGCGGCACGGTCGACCTCAGCGAGGCGGTCAGGGGCGGCCTGCTCGTCACCATCCGCCTGCCGCTGGCGGTGGTGATGCCATAGCAAAAGGCCGGGACGATGCCCGGCCTCCAGCGTATTTTCAGCGACGGCTCACTGCGCGTCCATATGCTGCTGCGGCCGCCACTTGGCGAGGCGGTTTTCCACCATCGTCATGATGAATTCGGCAATCAGCGTCACGATCATGACGAGGATGATGGCGGCGAACATGCCGGCGGCATCGAAGGTGCCCTTGGCAATCGAGATCAGCTGGCCGATGCCGTAGCGGGCGCCGACGAATTCGCCGACGATGGCGCCGATGATGGCAAAGCCGAAGGACACATGCAGGCTGGCGAAGATCCAGCTCATCGCCGAGGGTACGATCACTTCCCGTGTCACCTGCCAGTCGGAGGCGCCGAGGATGCGGGCATTGGCGATCATGTTCCGGTCGGCTTCACGCACCCCCTGGAAGGCATTGGCGAAGACCACGAAGAACACCATGATGAAGGCGAGCGCCACTTTCGAGGCAAGCCCGAGGCCCATGATCATGATGAAGATCGGAGCGAGGACCACGCGCGGGATCGAGTTGATCGCCTTGATGTAGACCGAGAAGATGTCGGCCAGGAACCGGTTGCGGCCAAGGCCGACGCCGACGAGGACGCCAGTGATGGAGCCGGCGAAGAAGCCGATCAGTGCTTCCTCCATGGTGACCCAGAGATTGTACCAGAGCGACCCTTCCGTCGTGCCCTCGGTCGCCCATTCGTAGAGGCGCGAGGCGATCGAACTCGGGCTCGAATAGAAGAACGGGTCGATAATGTTGAAGCGTGAGGTCAGTTCCCAGAGCGCGATGGTGACGACGAGAATGGCGATCTGCCAGAACAGGACGAGCTGCTTGCGGCGCGTGATGAGTTTCAGCGCGGCGGCTTCGATCTCGGCATCGGAGGTGCCGGCACGGAAGATCGGCGCGACGCTAGTTTCGAGTGTGGTGATTGACATGATCCGATCCTCCCTCAGGCTGCTTCGCTGGCGCGGCGATAGCTGGTCTCGACCTCCTGGCGAAGGTCCTCCCAGATGGTCTTGCAGTAGTCGATGAAGCTCTGCTCGTAGCGGATTTCCGAGACCACGCGCGGACGCGGCAGGTCGATCTTGTAGACCGACTTGACCGTCGCCGGTCCAGCGGTGAGCACATAGACCTTGTCGGCCAGCGCCACGGCTTCCTCGAGATCGTGGGTGACGAAGACGACGGACGCCTGGCGCTCGGCCCACAGCTTCAGCAGTTCCTCGTGCATGACGGTGCGGGTCTGGACGTCGAGCGCCGAGAAGGGCTCGTCCATCAACAGGATTTCCGGCTCATTGATGAAGGTCTGGGCCAGCGAAACGCGCTTGCGCATGCCGCCGGAAAGCTGGTGCGGATAGTGGTGGAGGAAGCGGGTGAGGCCGACGCGGGCCAGCCAGTCCTTGGCGGTGCTCTCGGCTTCCGCCTTCGACTTGCCGCGAAACAGCGGGCCGGCCATGACATTGTCGATGACGTTCTTCCACGGAAACAGCGCATCCGTCTGGAAGACGAAGCCGACACGCGGGTCGATGCCATCGACCGGGCCGCCCATCAGCCGGACTTCGCCGGCGCTGGGCTTGTTAAGGCCGGTGACGAGGTTGAGCGTGGTCGACTTGCCGCAGCCGGTCGGTCCGACGACGGCGACGAATTCGCCGCGCTCGACGGTCATGTTGAAATCGCGAAGTGCCGTCAGCGACTTGCCGGTCGGCGAGACAAAGCGGCGGCTGACGTTGATCAGCTCGATCGCCGGTCCCTTGGCTTGATCCTGTTGCATATTGAATCCTGATGCGTGCCTGTCGAGGGGCGTGCACGCGCTGCCCCGAACGATCGGTGACCGCCTCCGGCGTGTGCAGGAAGCGGTCGAAACCGGCTATTTGACGTTCTTGACGTATTCCGTCGTGTAGGTCTTCGAGAGGTCGATCTGCTTGCCCTTGACGTTCTTCGAGAACTCCGAGAGCACGGTCAGGACAGTCTTCGGACCGTCTTCCGGCATCACGCCATCAGGCGTGAACATGCCTTTGCCGGCTTCGAGCGCCTTGATGTAGCCGTCCTTGTCGCCGACGTAGAAATCCTTCGGCATCTTGTCGGCGATCTCGGCTGCGGAATGGGTGTTGATGAAGCGCAGCGTCTTGACGAAGGCGTTGGCAAGCTTCTGTGCCTCTTCCTTGTGGCTGTCGATCCAGGCATTCTCCATATAGAAGGAGGCCGCAGGATAGGTGCCGCCAAGGGCCGCGCGGGTCGATTCGACGGTGCGCATGTCGACCAGGATCTTCGCCTCATCCGTCTTCAGCATGCGCGAGATGGTCGGTTCGGTGGTCATGCCGGCCTGGATCTGGTCCTGCTGCATGGCGGCGATGAAGGTACCACCAGCGCCGACGGGAATGGTCACCACGTCGCCTGGCTTCAGGCCGGCCTTCGAGGCCATGTAGAGGGTCAGGAAGTTGGTCGACGAGCCGAGGCCGGTCACGCCGAGGTTCTTGCCCTTGAAATCGGCGGGCGACTTGATTTCGGGATGCTTGGTCGACACCAGCTCGACTTCGCCGGGCGCCTGGCTGAACTGCACGAGGGATTCGACGAACTTGCCCTTGGCCTGCAGGTCGACGCAATGGTCGTAGAACCCGACCACGCCCTGGACGGCACCGGCCAGCAGCTGGTTCTCGGCATCGACGCCGGCCGCTTCGTTCAGCAGCTCCACGTCGAGACCTTCGTCCTTGAAGTAGCCGAGTGCTTCGGTCAGCTTGGCCGGCAGGTAGATCTGCTTCTCGAAGCCGCCGACCATGATGGTGATCTTGTCGGCAGCCTTCGCAGCCGTGGTCGCACCGAGCGATGCCGCCGTCATGACGAGGGAAAGGGCTACGGTGTGAAATAATGCGTTGGAACGCATGGGCATCTCCTCCAGTTTGGTCATCGTGCCCGGCCCATCCTGGGCGCGGCTCCTCCACGACGTCGCCGCAAACTAGCGCGCCAACCTTTCATTCCGCTTTCAGGGCCCTAATTATCGATCGATTGGTTCCTCGCGTCATGATATCCGGCAAAGGGCGCCTCAGGACCTCCGGAGATATTACTATGAAACTGGCAGTCGCAGCCTCGATGCTGCTGTTGTTGACGTCCCCTGCGATGGCGATTTCTCGCTACAACTCCATGGAGCGGACCTGCGGCACGGTGCAGCAAAGTATCGCCCGCGAAGGAGCGGTGCTGCTGCGTTATCCGTCCTTCAGCGGCAACATCGTTCTCTACGATCGCTACGTCACCGACGGGAATCAATGCAATTCAGGCTCCTACGCGGCCGACACTTCCGTGCCCACGAAGGACAACAAAAGCTGCCCGGTGCTAAACTGCCGATCGAGTACCGTGCTGCAGCCGCGGTAGCGTGAATGAAAACGATGCAATCGGCTGACGCGTGAAAATACGCGCACGAAAAATTCCAGCCGTTTTTCAGACAAATTTCGAGGCTAGTTTTGCTTCGGGATTTTTCCTGAGCATTCCCGAAGGCGGGGTGTTGCCGGTTGGCATTGCCACATCATCCAGGAGACTATGCCGTGACTGCAAAGACACCAAACCCCATCGATATTTACGTTGGATCCCGGGTGCGCATGCGCCGACTGATGCTCGGAATGAGCCAGGAACGGCTTGCTGACAAGATCGGTGTAACGTTTCAGCAGGTCCAGAAATATGAGAAAGGCACAAATCGAATCGGTGCGAGTCGTCTCCAGACGATTGCCGGCGTCCTGGCTATTCCTGTCAGTTACTTCTTCCAGCAGGACAATTCGCAGCCCCTGACGACAGACGGTATCGGCCATCTCAACGGGTTGGACGATCTTTCGGAATTCCTCACCTCGAAAGAAGGTCTCGGACTCAATAAGGCGTTCATGAAGATCGGCGATGCGTCTGTTCGTAAGTCCATCCTCACCCTCGTGACCTCGCTTGGCGACGCCTCCGAAGAGGCCGTTTCAAATGTTGTCGTGAACAAGGACAAGGGCGTCGCGCTGCATCACTAGATGCCGCCCGTCGAACCTTTATTTGCTGATGACGAAAGCGCGTTCCCGATGGAGCGCGCTTTTTCTGTTTCCCATCCTCGCAAGCTATTCGAACAAGCAGCATCCTGCGGGGCGCTCGCTTCGAATTGCCCTAAAATGAGCCGCTGTTTCGTGGCCTCACCCGCCGGATGTGACGCGCCAACTGCAAGATCTTGCGGTATGTCGGCCTTGGTGATTCGGGACAAATGTGGGGCATCCGTGATGGCATTACCTTCCACCGCCGTGAGTGAACTGGATCAGGAAAGGCTGAAGGAGCTGGCTTCGATCGCCCGGCTCATCAGCTATGCCCGGCAGAGCGCCCAAAACCTCGATGCGGACTTTCCTGTGCGGTGTTTGGACATGGCCCTGGCCGCCATTCTGCAGGAAATCTATCCCGCAGGCGCCGAGCAGCCACACCTTGCCGATTTCGATGAGGATGCAGGCACCCTATTGCGGCGCCACTGACCTTTTAGCATCGCCGGTGTGCGCGGGCTTCCCTGCGCCTGGGCATTTTAGACCCGTAGGCATCTAGCGCGGTTGACGCGATGCAACGCCATTTAGGAAAACATCGAAACAACCGCGCAGATGGGCATCCCGGGCAAGGCGGCTCGGCCACTGGTCGATATCGCCGGGGATAGGCGCCAACGCTCCCAAGACCATGCTCAGCAACATGCGCGCGCAGCTTTCTGCGTCGGTGATATCGATCCGACCGCGATCGCATTGCAGTCTCAGCCAATCTGCAAGCAATAGGCGTGATTGCTCGACGCCGTCCTTTTGCAGCAGGCAAGCAATTTCCGGATAATGCTCGGCCTCCCCCACGATAAAGTGAATGAAGGCTTTGCGATCCTGGTCGGCCTCCTCGTCGATATCGATCCTGAAGATCTGCTCCAGCGTTTCGGCAAGCGGTAGCGTCTCCCCTTCCGCCCGGGGCAAGGCGACCATGGATGCGCGATGGACCGCGATCATTGCCCGGAAAAGCGCTGTTTTGCTCGAAAAAAGTCTGTAAAGTGTCTGCTTGGAGATCCTGCACCGCGTCGCCACCAGGTCCATCGTCGTCCCGGCGTAACCCAATTCGTGAAAGGTCCTGCGCGCTTCGGCAATGATGGCATCCCGCTTTGTCTCATCCGTGGTGGTTCGCGGACGGCCGCGCGGGCGACGGCTAGCCTCGGCTTCGGACGGCGTCCGCGTCGTATTTTGCATTGACAAACTCCGACCGGAATTGACATTACCGGTATCTAACATATTTCGCGTACTAGATCGTACTGTAAATAACAGGACTGGAAACCGCAACGTGCTAAACCTCGCCTTCTCCTCGACCGTATCGGAACGCATGCCTGCTCCTCTGGCACGAGATCGTGGACGGTCGATCGGTCGACTGTGCGCGCTTGCCGCTGCCGGTCTGGGAATGACGTTGCTGGTCGCCGGCTGCAACGAACAGAAGTCGGCGCAGAACAATGCGCCTGCGGTCAAGCCAGAGGTTTCGGCAGTGGCGCTGCACCCCCAGTCGGTTGCGATCACGGCAGAACTTCCAGGGCGGACCTCCGCCTATCTGACGGCCGACGTCCGCCCGCAGGTCGGCGGCATCATTCGCAGCCGCAACTTCAAGGAAGGCAGCGAGGTCAAGCAAGGCGACATCCTGTACGAGATCGACCCCAGCGCCTATCAGGCCTCCTACGACAGCGCCGCTGCCGCTCTCCAGAAGGCGCAAGGGGCCATCCCCAGTGCCCAGGCGAAGCTCGATCGCTACAAGGGTCTGAGCCAGCAGAACGCGGTCAGCCAGCAGGATTTCGACGATGCCCAGTCGACGCTGCTGCAGGACCAGGCTGACGTCGCTGCTGCCAAGGCGGCACTCGAGACGGCCCGAATCAATCTCGATTATACGAAGATCCGCGCACCGATAGACGGCCGCGTCGATGCCTCCACTGTGACCGTCGGCGCGCTCGTCACCGCAGACCAGACCACGGCGCTGACGACGATCAACAAGCTCGATCCGATGAACGTCGATGTGACGCAATCAAGCACCAACCTTCTGAAATTCCGCAGCGCGGTCGACGAGGGCCGGCTGAAGACGAGCGGCGACAATGTTGCCGTGCATCTGAAGCTCGAGGACGGATCGACCTACAAGCAGACCGGCAAGTTCCAGTTCGCCAATGCCACCGTTGCCGAAACCGTCGGTACCATCAGCGTTCGGGTGATCTTCTCCAATCCCGATCGGCTCCTGCTGCCGGGCATGTATGTCCGCGCAAACATCGAGGAAGGCGTTGCCCCCAACAGCTTCCTGGTGCCGCAGCGCGCCGTCACCCGCAACACCAAGGGCGAGCCGACGGCGATGTTCGTGACGCCGGAGGGCAAGGTCCAGGCTCGCACCCTCAAGGTCCAGCGCAGCATCGGCAATAGCTGGCTGGTCAGCGAGGGCTTGAAGGACGGCGATCGGGTGATCATCGAGGGCGGCCAGCGGGTCAAGGACGGCCAGGACGTCAATGCATCGATGGTGACCATCGACGACGCTACCGGCGACATCAAGCAGGCGTCCGCCGATGTGCCCAAGTCGACGGATCAAGCCAGCCTCGGAATTACCGACAAGGGTGCCGCCGCCGGCACCGCGGAGTAAGCTGCACGATGTCACGTTTCTTTATCGACCGCCCCATCTTCGCGTGGGTCATCGCCATCGTCATCATGCTCGCCGGTGGCTTGGCCATCATGACGCTGTCGATCTCGCAATATCCTCAGATTGCCCCGACGACGGTGCGTATCACCGCCAACTACACCGGCGCTGACGCCTCCACGGTGGAAAATTCGGTGACCAAGGTCATCGAGCAGGGCATGACCGGGATCGACAATCTCGACTACATGACGTCGACCTCGACCTCGACCGGCCAGACCTCGATTTCGCTCACCTTCACCAATGCCGCAAACCCCGACACGGCACAGGTGCAGGTGCAGAACAAGCTCGCGCTTGTCCAGTCGCAGCTGCCATCGTCGGTGACGAGCACCGGCATCACCGTTTCCAAGTCGACCTCGAACTTCCTGATGGTCATCGGCTTCGTGTCGATGGACAACAAGCTGAACGCCAACGATCTCGCCGACTATGTCGACAGCACGCTGAACGACACGATCAAGCGCGTCGCGGGTGTCGGCGATACCACGCTGTTTGGCGCCAACTACGCCATGCGCATCTGGGTCGATCCAGACAAGCTCGCCAAGTACCAGCTGATGGTCAGCGACGTCTCGGCCGCCATCCAGGCGCAGAACAGCCAGGTCGCAGCGGGCCAGCTGGGCGCCTTGCCGCAACGCTCCGGCCAGCAGCTCAATGCCACCGTGACCGCCAAGAGTCGGCTGCAGACGCCGGAGCAGTTCGAAAACATCATCCTCAAGAGCCTGCCGAACGGCTCGCTGGTGCGCATCAACGATGTCGCCCGGGTCGAGCTCGGGGCCAAGAGCTATTCCAGCTCGAGTACCTATAACGGCCATCCTTCGGCCGGTCTGGCGATCCAGCTGGCCGCCGGCGCCAATGCCATCAGCACCGCCGAGGCGGTCGAGACGACGATCAACAGCCTGAAGCAGACCCTGCCGGCCAACGTCGAGGTGGTCTATCCCTACGACACGACGCCTTTCGTGAAGCTCTCGATCGAAGACGTGGTCAAGACGTTGATCGAGG
Source organism: Rhizobium sp. HT1-10 (assembly GCF_049472505.1). NCBI lineage: Bacteria > Pseudomonadati > Pseudomonadota > Alphaproteobacteria > Hyphomicrobiales > Rhizobiaceae > Rhizobium > Rhizobium sp. HT1-10. The sequence continues at coordinate 53,695 of NZ_JBCEBQ010000007.1, forward strand.
CGGTCGTGCTCGTCTTCATCGTCATGTTCGTGTTTTTGCAGAGCCTGCGCGCGACGCTGATCCCGACCTTGGCGGTGCCGGTCGTTCTGCTCGGCACCTTCGGCATCCTGTCGCTGTTCGGATATTCGATCAACAACCTGACCATGTTCGGGATGGTGCTGGCCATCGGCCTGCTTGTGGACGATGCCATCGTGGTCGTCGAGAACGTCGAGCGCGTGATGGAGGAGGAAGATCTTTCCCCGCGCGAGGCCACCATCAAGTCGATGGATGAAATCACCGGCGCCCTGATCGGCATCGCGACCGTCCTGTCGGCCGTGTTCATTCCGATGGCCTTCTTCGCCGGGTCGGTTGGCGTCATCTACCGCCAGTTTTCCGTGACCATCGTTTCGGCCATGATCCTGTCGGTCATCGTCGCCCTCATCCTGACCCCCGCCCTCTGCGCCACCTTGCTGCGCAAGCCGAAGCACGGCGCGAAGAAGAAGGGCGTGTTTGGCTGGTTCAACCGCAATTTCGATCGTGGCAGCCATGCCTATCAGCGCAGCGTCGGCGGTATCATCAAGCGCAGCTGGATCGGGCTTGTGGCCTTCGCGCTCATCGTTGTCGCGGTCGGGTTCCTGTTCTCTCGCCTGCCGAGCTCCTTCCTTCCGGACGAGGACCAGGGCATCCTGATCACGAGCGTCACCCTGCCGCCCGGCGCGACGGATGCGCGAACCAAGCAGGTGCTTGCGCAGGTCCGCGATTACTACCTCAACACCGAGAAGGACTATGTCGACGGTGTCTTCGCCGTGGCTGGCTTCGGCTTCGGCGGACAGGGGCAGAATATCGGTCTTGCCTTCATCAAGCTCAAGGAGTTTGCTGTCAGAACGACGCCGCAATCCAAGGCGCAGGCCGTCGCCGGTCGCGCCATGGCAGCCTTCTCGAAGATCAAGGACGGCAGCGTCTTTGCCTTGGCGCCGCCGGCCATTCCGGGCTTCGGCTCGTCGAGCGGCTTTGACTTCTATCTGCAGGACGTCAACGGCCAGGGGCATGAGAAGCTGATGGCTGCCCGCAACCAGTTGCTTGGGCTTGCGGCGAAGAATCCGAACCTGACCGGTACCCGACCGAACGGCCAGGAGGACCAGCCGCAGTACCAGGTTCAGATCGACCAGGAAAAAGCCAGCGCGCTCGATATCTCGCTTGCCGACATCGACAATACGCTGGCCACCGCCTGGGGCGGCAGCTACGTCAACGACTTCATCGACCGCGGCCGCGTCAAGCAGGTCTACGTTCAGGCGGATGCGGATTTCCGCATGCAACCAGAGGACTTCGATCGCTGGTACATCCGGAACTCGGAGGGGGCGATGGTGCCGTTCTCGGCCTTTGCCACGGGCAAGTGGAGTTTCGGCTCGCCGCGCCTGGAGCGCTACAACGGCTCTTCTGCCGTGGAAATCCAGGGCGCAGCGGCAGCCGGCGTCAGCTCCGGCGCTTCGATGCAGGAAGTCAGCAAGCTGGTCGCAGAGCTTCCGCCGGGCTTCCGGCTGGAGTGGACCGGACTGTCAGCGCAGGAGGAGTTGTCGGGCAGTCAGGCGATGCAGCTCTACGCCATCTCGATCCTGGTGGTCTTCCTTGCGCTCGCGGCACTCTATGAAAGCTGGTCCATTCCGCTCGCCGTCATGCTGTCCGTCCCGGTCGGCATCTTCGGCGCGCTGTTGGCGGCGACGCTGTTCGGCCAGTCGAACGACGTGTACTTCAAGGTGGGCCTGTTGACGACGATAGGCCTGGCCGCCAAAAACGCCATCCTGATCGTCGAATTCGCGCTGGAGCAGCAAAAGCACGGCAAGAGCCTAATCGACGGTACACTGGAGGCGTCGCGCCAGCGCCTGCGGCCGATCCTGATGACGTCGCTCGCCTTCATTCTCGGCGTCATGCCGCTGGCAATCGCCAACGGAGCCGGCTCGGGCAGCCAGAACTCGATCGGTATCGGCGTGATGGGCGGCATGCTGGCCGCAACGATCCTCGGGATATTCTTCATCCCGCTGCTGTTCTTCTCGGTGCGCCGGATCTTCACGGGCAAGAAGGCAACTGACGACACGCCGCCGCCGGATGCAAAGCCCGATCCGGCCCTCTAGATAATGACCTCCTATGCGCAGCCCCGAAGTCGTCAAAAGACAGCTTCGGGGCTGTAGCGATTCTGTAGCGAAGACGCTATGACAGGCCATGTGAATAAGCCTGTCTGGGAAGAGTGACGGGTCAAGGAGGGAATATGATCAAGGCATTGCGTATCGAAGCCGAAAACGTCACGCGTTTTCATTCCGTTGAAGCGGCGCCTGTCGGCCCCGGCCAGGTGCGCGTCAGCGTCCGCCATGTCGGCCTCTGTGGCAGCGATCTCAATACCTTCAAGGGCCTCAATCCGCTGGTTCAGCTTCCTCGCATTCCCGGTCACGAAATCGGCGGCGTCATTCTCGAGGCGGGCGAAGGTGTTTCGGCCGACTATGCGCCCGGCCGACGGGTCATCGTCATGCCCTATACCAATTGCGGCCAATGCACCTCCTGCCGCAAGGGGCGGGTCAATGCCTGCCGCTACAATAAGACGCTGGGCGTGCAACAGGATGGCGGGCTTGCCGAGGAGATCGTCCTGCCTGCCGAAAAGCTCATCCTCAACGACGTGCTGCCGCCGCGCCATCTGGCTTTGGTCGAGCCACTTTCTGTCGGTTTCCATGCCGTCGAACGCGGTCGCGTCGCGCGCGGTGACCGCGTGGCCGTGCTCGGCTGCGGCATGATCGGCATGGGCGTGCTGATCGCCGCCGTTGCCCGTGGCGCCGATGTCATCGCGGTTGACCTCAGCCCGGAGAAACGGGCGCTCGCCAAGCAGTTCGGCGCTGTCGAGACGATCGACGCGGGTAGCGAGGATGTGACCGCAAGGGTGATGGCCTGGACCGGCGACGATGGTGTCGACGTGGCCTTCGAGGCTGTCGGCCTTCCCGCCACCTTCACCCAGTGCATCGATCTGGCTTGCTTCGGCGGGCGCGTCGTCTATGTCGGCTACTCGAAGGCGCCGGTCACTTACCAGACGCAGTTCTTCAATCTCAAGGAACTCGACATCATGGGTTCGCGCAATGCGATGATGCAGGATTTCCTCGCGGTCGTCAGCCATCTCGAGACGATAGGGGCCAGCGCCGACGCGTTGATCAGCAAGGTTATTCCCTTCAGCGATGCAGAAACGGCGCTTCCCTACTGGGATACTCACCGAAACGCCCTGAAAGTCGTGATCGAACGCGAGGTTTGAAACCGGGAGCGGAGGGATCATCTCCCTCCGCTTTCCTCTTGCTGAACCCTTTGCCGGAAGACCGGAGGCGGGTTCTCTGCGACATCGACTTCAATCTCATCGCCGGCGGCAGGCTCTGCTTGGCCGGTAAATTTGGCTCCGGCAAGTCTCTACCTCGCTGCCATCAAGGGCCTGTCACGGACGCTCACGCCGGGGCTCGAGGCAGGCGGCACTTGGCTGTCTAGCCCTTTCGCCAGGTGATGGCCGAGTTGGTGACATAGTTCCAGGCTGCGCCAATGGCTGCACCCGCGAGACCGGCCAGCCACCAGCGCGGCTCGCTTTCGTAGAACACCGACGAGACCCCGACCCCGGCGACGACGCCGACGCTGCAGAGTGCGGCGAACAGGCCTAGCCCCGTCACGAATTTCCAGCCACGGCGGCGGCGGTCGCGGTAGGTAAGAGCGTTGTTCAGGGTGTAATTGAAGATCATGGCGACCGTCATGGTCATCGTCTGCGCCACGGGGAAATCGAGGCCGGTGCCCAACAATGTGCGCAGAACACCGAGATGGACGGCCAGTCCCGCCGAGCCCACCAGGCAGAAGGCAAGGAACCGGGCAGAAATGAAATCGCCTGATGCCTTGGCCACCAGCAGGCCGATATACTCGAACACCACCGAGGCATCGAGCTTGCTTACGCCGTGGAGGCGGGGACTGAAGGTGTAGGAGACTTCATCGATCCTCATCTGCCTCGGCGACGATGCGACGATGTCGAGCAGGATCTTGAAGCCCTGGTTGGACAGGCGCGGCGCGACTGCGTCGACGAATTCGCGGCGGATCATGAAGAACCCGCTCATCGGGTCGCTAAGCTCTACCCCGAGCAGCCTCTGCGCCATTCGGATCGCAAGGCGGCTACCGGCATGGCGGATCGGCGATAGCCCATCCGAGGCGCCATCCACCTCGATGTAGCGGCTTGCCACCACCAGATCGGCCTTGCCGTTGCTGATGACGTCAAACATCTTGGTCAGGCGCGTCTCGTCATGCTGAAGATCGGCGTCCATGACTGCGACGAACGGAGCGGAACTCGACAGGATGCCCTCCACGCAGGCGCCGGCCAGGCCGCGGCGTCCGATTCTGCGCAGGCCGCGAATGCGCCGATCGCCATCAGACAGCGCGCGGACCTGGCTGATCGTGCCATCGGCTGAATCGTCATCGACGAAGATGACCTCCCAGTCGATGCCGATCAGCGTCTGGCGCAGCCGGTCGACAAGCAAAGGGATGCTTTCGCGCTCGTTCAGCGTCGGAATGACGATGGAAAGTTGCGGACCGGGGAGACTTGGCCCCATCTGGGTGTCGACCGAGGAAATCTCATCGGCGTTCAGCCGTGCGACGGAAACATTCGAATTCATCAAGCTTCGAGCCTTCGGATGGAAACGGGACGGCACCTCGCCGTGCCGACGAACGCCGTGACTAGCGGATCCAGCGGCAGCCTCGTCGAAGACCAGTCGGTGATCAGTCTTTCAGCAAAAGCTGAAGGAGAACTGAATTGGCGCAGTCAAATGCAGATTTCCCGCGCACCGGCAGGTTGTTTGCCCGCATTCGGCTGATCCGTGAGCGTTTCAGGTGGATGTCAGCAATTCGGAGCATGCATCCGTGTTGATGGTTCGAGGGCAGCGGACTTGCATATTCTTTTGGTGGAGGACAACGTCCTCATAGGCGATGCGCTGCACGATCACATGGTCGCGCAGGGGTGGTACGTCGACTGGGTCATGACGTTCGCGACGGCAAAGCTGGCCATCGACGCAGGGTGTTACGCGCTGGTGGTTCTCGATCTGCATCTGCCCGATGGGGACGGGTTCGATCTCCTCAGGCATATGCAGGATGCGTCCTGCGGCACGCCTGTCATTATCTTGTCGGCCTATGACCAGATGTCGGTAAAGATTGCCGGGCTTGAGGGCGGCGCGGTCGACTACCTGCCGAAGCCCTTCGACCTCAATGACGCGGTGGTGCGCATCGATCGCTTTGCCATCCCGCGAGAGGGTGACCGCAGCGCAGGATTGGGCAGACCCGACATATGTTACAGGGACTGAAGGGCGTGCCTTCCCTGAGACCCGCGCATGGAGCTTGCCGCAAGCAGCAACCGCAACGCGCCGATTGAAGGAGACGTTCAGCCTTCCCGGCGGTTGGCAATTTCCTCAGCTATCGCGTGGACACCGGCGAAGATGACGAGGGACGATAGCCAGCCGAGCATGGCGTCGGAAAGGTAATGGGCACCCGTAAGCACGCGCATGGCGGGAATCAGCAAGGATACCACGGCCAGGGGAAACCCGAACGACAGGCGCCAGCGGGCCGGTAGCAGCAGGATCAGACAGAAGAGCCATCCGGCCGAGGATGATTCCCCGGAAATGAAAGAACAGTTCCGCAAACACTTGCCTGCAAAGGATCCGGCCTGCACGAAGTCCAGTTGACCGCCGAACAGGGACGTATCGCGCGGGCGCGGGCGTCCAGAGAAGGCTTTGAGGAATAGGTTGACGGTCACGCCGCATCCGAGCGCGAGCGATACCAGCGCGGTGATCCTGAGGTCGGGCCAGATTGCTTTGCGGGCATCCAGGTTGGAGGCGTGACGTTGGTTGATCCGGTCGCGAATGAGATCGGCCACCAGCAGGATGACCGCAAGATAGGGGAGCATATAAAACACATTGCGTGCGCCCGTGAAGACTGGGCTCTTGTCCCAGGCGAAGTCGCCGCAGGTTCTGCCGATGCTGCTGAAGATGCTGCAGTTCCTTGGCGTGAATGCCGCATTGGCGACGGCGATATCGATAGACGGAAAGGCATTGAACAGCGCGAGGAGGGCCCACCAGACAACCAGCGTCACCAGGAAAATCGAGCGGCTTCTCGTTGGAAGGCTTTGCGGGACCGCAATGCTCGTAAACTCAAACATCGAATTTCCGTTCTCGCTTACAGTCTCCGACCGCAACGACACCGTCCCGATCCGCATCCGTCTTCCTTTGGTGGTAGGCGCGTGGATAACGTCAGACGCTGACATCAGCCTGAAACGGAAAAGAAAATCTGCGGCAGCGCTTATGCCGCTTGCGATTCCGCGGCCCACATCGGTTCGCGTGCGACTAGCTTCCAATGCGGTGTCCCCCTCTAAGCGCGCGGTTCGCGATCTTGCCTGGTGATCTCCTAGCGGGCTTTTGTAAAACCCTGATGATCGGGTGAGGCGTGATCATGCGCACCGTCCGACCGAGTGACGCCCCCACGCCTCTTTCATGGAGCCATTCGCGCGGAGGCACCGCCCCTTCAGGGCTTTGCAGTCAACGAAAGCGATCAGACGGTTCTAGAGGAACGCGAAAATCCCTCGGATCTACCGCGAGACCCTTAGCCGACAGTCATTCGCCTGACGACATTGCTCTTCCAGTAGAAATGGTGGACGAGCGCACCGAGCACATGCCCGGCGATCAGCACCCAGAGAACGACCTTGAAGACGTCGGCATGGATATCGCCAGCCTCGCCCCATCCGAGATAATAGGCAGCGGCGCCTGTCAGCGGCATCGCGATCAGCAGGAAATAGAGGAGCGCATGGGCAAACTTTGCTGCAAGGCGAAACAGCATCGGTTCTTCGGGAGGTGACTGCGGCACGCCTGTCGTGAAGCGCAGGATGAGCCGCGCGGCGACGAGAACCAGGATGGCGATCCCGACATAGGCATGAATATTGGCGCTGGATACCTGATCGGCCGTCGCCGAACCCGTCTGGTCGACGGCACGATTCCAGGCTTCCATCCCGTCCGGGAACAGCAGATTGAAGAAGACCAGCGCTGCCGTAAGCCAATGCAGCACGCGCTGTGGCAGCGAAAATGCGTTAGATATGCGAGCTTCCAAGGTCAATCTCCCGTTGTAACATCTCTGCCAGAGCTTTGACATCAAACAGCTGACATCGACCTGAACGGTTGTCGCGACATCGTGCAAAGGCCCGATGGACAGCTTGTTGCGCGGCGCTGTTAAGCCTGCTGTAAGTTTAGGTTGGCAAAGGGCTGGGCATTTGAACCGACCAGGGTTCAAAGACCTTGTCAGCTTATCGAGGACATCACGTGCTACGGTCGACGCTCACTCCCCTTTCCCGTGCCGGCGCAGGCGAGCGCGCAAGCGCAAGATCATCTCACCCGGCGGTTTTAAAGCGTGCGTGAAAGAACAAACGGCAACCTGACCGGCGCCTTCTTGCCAGTCGCCATCTTCCTGGTGCTCCTGACGATCTTCCGTCTATGGGCGATGGCCCATATCGAGCTCAATTCCGACGAGGCCTATTATTGGCTTTGGTCTCGCGTACCCTCGGCTGGTTATTACGACCATCCGCCGATGATTGCCTGGTGGATATGGCTGAGCGGCAACCTGTTAGGCCCAACTGAGCTGGGGGTGCGGCTGCTGCCGATCCTCTCGGTTCTTGTGGCATCCGTCGCGGTCTACGGCATTACCGTCGAACTTTATGACAACGTTGCGCTCGCGAAAAGGGCGGCAATCTGGTTCAACGCCATGCTGCTCGTCAGCCTCGAGGCGATTTTCGCGACCCCGGATGCGCCGTCGATCATGCTCTGGGCATTGGCGGTCTGGGCGCTGGCGCGGCTGCGACGTACCGGCAATCCCCATCTCTGGCTTGTCATCGGCATCCTCGCCGGAGCGGGTTGCGTGGCGAAGTACACGAACTTCTTCCTGGGGCCGGGAATCCTGCTTTGGCTACTCCTCGATGCCCGTGCTGCCAGGTGGCGCTTCAGCCCCTGGGTGCTTTTGGGAGGTCTCGCGGCCGTTGCGGTGTTTCTGCCCGTGCTGGTGTGGAATGCCGAGCATGGCTGGATTTCGTTCGCCAAGCAGTTCGGCCGCATCGCTGACCATCACCTCTTGCTCTCCTCGTTTTTCCAGTTTCTGGCCGGCCAGTTCGGGCTGATGAATCCCGTCATCGCCATCTTCGCCGGCCTTTCCGTCTGGTATTTCTGGCGAAAAGCGACCGAGCGATCTTCCGACCCGTTCGTCTTCTTGATCGCGCTGACCGTGCCGATGCTTGCCTACCTGGTCATCCATTCCGCCCACGACCGGGTGCATCCGAACTGGCCGGGTCCCGCCTATCCGACGCTTGCGATCGCTGCCGCGACAGCGGCGAAAATGGGCTCGGGCAGCATCCATCTGCGGCGGCTTCAGCGCTGGGTGGCGCCGGTCGGGATCGGTCTGTCTTCGCTGGTGCTTTTCTATTTCGCGATGCCGCTCGGCAGCACCTTTCCCTGGACTAGCCCCGCGGACACCGTGCTCGGCTGGCGGGATCTCACGGCCGCTGTGGAGGAAAAGGCTGGGCAGTCCGGTGCCGCCTGGATCGCGACGACGGATTACGGGCTCACCGGGGAGCTCGCCTTTTATTTGCGCGGCGGATTGCAGGTGCAGTCGATCGTCGATCGCCAGCGCTATTCGTTCGACAACCCTGACAGGGCGCTGTTGGGCAAGCCCGCCCTGCTCGTCGTGCGCACCCAGGAGGGCCATCTCGACCAGTACCTGAAGTGCTTCGGTACAGCCGGTCCCGTCGAAGCGCTGAGCCGCCACGCGGGAGATCGCGTCATAGATGGCTATTCCGTCATCCTCGTGTCCGGGGCGGCGGCCGATCTGTTATCCAGAGGTTGTCAGTCCTGAGACAGGACGATCCCAGGCATAGGGCTCCCTGAGGCAACGCCTACCGCGCCGGCACCGCCTTCAGATAGGCGGCGATGGCTTCCCGGTCCGAGGCGGGAAGATGGGCAATATTCTGCTGTACTTCCACCATCGAGCCGCCGACGCTGTCAAAGTCGGGCGTCATGCCGGTTTCTAGATAGCTGGCGATATCGCTTTCGCTCCAGGATCCGATCGACTTGGATCCTGGCGTAATGTCCGGAACGGTGCCCTCGCCTTCCGGATTGGGCGCCCCGGCAAGCCAGCTATCCGCCTTGAAGCCGCCAAGTGCATCCCGTGGCGTATGACATTCGCCGCAATGGCCGGGGCCCTCGACGAGATATTGGCCACGTTTGACCTTGTCGTCCGGGTTGCTCAGCGCAACGCGCGGTTTGTCGTTGAAGTAGAGCAGCTTCCAGCCGCCCAGCAGGAGGCGGACATTGAATGGGAAGGGAAGCTCGTGCGGCGGAGCGACATCGGCGCTCTTCGGCAGCGTTTTCAGGTAGCCGAACAGGTCGTTGACATCGGCGTCGCTCATGCGGCTGTAAGAGCCATAAGGAAAGGCCGGATAGAGATGTTCGCCCTCAGGCCCGACGCCGCGTTTCATGGCGTTGCCGAATTGAGCCAGCGTCCAGGAGCCAATGCCGGCCTTCTCATCCGGGGAGATATTCGGGGCGTGAAATGTGCCGAACGGACTTTTCAGCGGCAGGCCACCGGCAAGCACCAGCTTGGCGTCGCCGGTCGCGCCCTTGACGGCATGGCAACTGGAGCAGCCGCCGGCCCAGAAGACCATCTCGCCCTTTTTGACATCCGCAGGCCCGAGATTGGACCAGGCGCTGTCGGGCAGCGGATTTGGCCTGGTCAGGACGTAGAATCCCGCAGCGCCAATAACCGCGGCCCCGGCGACCACCGCAAGTACGCGCCGAAAGCTTAAGGCCAAGTCCGCTCTCCCAATTCCATTGCCGCGCCATCCCTGGCGGGGCGGCGAAGTGACGCGCTATCCGGGGGGATGCCCGACTATTCCTTGAGGCGATAGGCCTGATGACAGCTGCTGCAATCCGCGCCGAGCTGCTTCAGAGCCGGGCCCAGCGCTGCGGCATCGGCCGGCAGTTGCATGGCGATCATATCGGCATCGGCGGAAAGCTTGTCGGCATGCGCCTTGAAGTCGGCTGCGTTCTCCCAGATCTTCGGGCTGGCAGCCTTGTCGGTCTTGTCCGAGCCCGGCTTGAACTGATCCGGGAACGCCTTGGCGGTCTCAGAAATCGTGGTCAGCGCTGTCTTCACGGCTGCAGCATCATAGGGCTTGTCGCCCTTGGCCATCGCTGCCATCACGCCGACGGAGCCGCCGATCTTTTTCATCATCGCCTCGCGCGCGGCCTTGGTGCCTTCGTCCGCGGCGAAGGCTGCCGTCAGACCCATTGCGATGACGAACGTCGTAACCATTGTTCTAGCGCGCATAGCGTGATCTCCAATCCTGGGGATGGCTCGAGGCATTCGAACAATGCCTGATGCCGTGAATGCAATCGGGGCCGATCCCGCCTCGGGACCGGCCCCGATAAAAGACTAGGGGGTAACCGTCAGCGTTGCGGCCATGCCGGCCTCGTAGTGTCCCTTGATGTTGCAGAACACCAGGTAGCTGCCGGGCTTGAGGTTAACCTTGAGTTCGCCGTTCGCGCCGGGCTTCAGGTCCGAGACCTCGCCGAGGCTCTTCAGCTGCTTCTCGTCGACGCGGTGCTTGGCTGTGTTCAGCGGGATCTTCTGGTCTGCCGACTTGAGCTTGACGACGATCATCTCGTGATTTTCGGTCGTTGCATCGTTGTGAACCGAAAGCACCGCAGGGCCTGCCTTGACCGTCGCCGGGTCAAGCTTGAGGCCCATAGCGCCGCCGCCCTCGCCTGTCTCGACGACCTTGATCGCCGTGTCAGCCCATGATGGAGCCGCGAAGGATACCAGTGCCAAGGTGGCAGCGGTCGCACAGATAATTTTCGAGAGAGTCATCGACAAGTCCTCCTGATTGCACGGCAATTCCATGCAGGCTTGGTCGTGCGTCTGTATTTCACCAGACTTACAGCGGCTTGGTTTACTTAACAAGACCATCATAAACGAGACAAGATCGAAAGATTTGTTGTCGATTATACTCAAGAAATGGATTGTGCGACCGTCGGTCCGTTATCTCTTACTCCAGTCCAGGTCTTCCCCAGAGTCGCTTTGCAATGAAGTGGTCGAGCGACACTCGACCCGGTCCGCCAGCGATGACGACAAGGAAGCAGACGGCCCAGGTGCCGTGCGTCGGCCAGGCGTCGGGATAGACGAAGATTTCGATGACGAGGGTCATGCCGAGCAAGGCCAGGGCCGAGAGCCGGCTTGCAAGTCCGATGACCAGCAGCAGCGGGAAGAGATGTTCGGCGAGAGCGGAAAGATGCGCTGCCAGCCAGGGATCGACGAAAGGCAGCTTGTAGTCCGTCTCGAACAGGTAAATGGCATTGTCGGTCACATGCCAGCCCTCGACCTTGGTCTGTCCGGATTGCCAGAAGACCGCCGCGATCGATACTCTCGACAGCAGAGCGATGGCATCGTGCGGAATTCGGTCGAGGAGGTGCAGCCCGTCGTACAGTTTCTGCGGCAACGTCCGTCCCGACGATGCCGTTGGTGTCATGGCGTTGTTCATCGTGGTCACTCCAGCGGGTTCAAAGGATTGCGGTGAAAGCGCCTGCCTGCAGAATGCCGGCAAGATTGGCGCTCAGATCGAAGTCAGGGCTATCCTCGGTGGCGACAGCGACAGCTTCCGCAAGCGTCCGACCCGCGGCTAGCGACCCGACGAAACTCGCCCCGCCCGGCGGCAGGCGGTGGATATTGACGATCATTTCCGGCCGCACGACCAGCGCATCCTCTGCGCACCAGTCGTCGATCGGCGCGAGTGCCGTCTCGCCTGAATTCATCGCCCAGATTGTCACGGCCGGATGCGCCGAGCGCAGGACCGATAGAGAGGGATGCGGTCGAAGGACGACGTCTCCCAGCCGTTCAGGAGCCACGGCCGCAAGGTCGCTAGCCTCGAGCGGCGCCCGGTCCTCTGCATGATAGGCCCTGCCTCGCGCTACCTCCAGCATAAGGACATCGGGCAGGTAAGGCAGCTCGGGAGCCGGTTCGAAGTCTGCCACGAAGGCGGGGAAATCGTCGCCATAGGCAAGCAGCAGCGGCGAGAGCGGTGGATGCAGACGCATGAATTCATGCGCCATCGCCGTAAAGAACGCGGCGCCGACGATCTGTTCGCAGACCGGAAACCGTGCTGCGAGCGCGCCTGTCAGTGCGATCGCGACATTGTTGCGATAGACGCCGAAGCGGCGTTCCGGTCGAGGTTCATTCCAGGCCACCAAGCCGTCCGGTACTGCTTGCCGTAAATCGCGGACAGCGATCGCGAATTGCCTCTGCGTATCAAGGGACATGGCAAGCCTCACGCGGCCTGGCGCGCGGCGGCGCGTTGGACGATGGCGTCGGCCAGCTCTGCTTCCGCCCGTAAGGTTGGCCAGGATGGCACATCATTGTCCCATTCGACCAAGCTGGCGACCGGACCAGTACGGGCGATCAACGTCTCGTAGAGCTCCCAGACCGGGTCCTTGACAGGGGTATCGTGCGAATCGATCAGCAGCGGCGCGCCCGCGTCGTCGGTGGTTTCGGAATGGCCGCTCAGGTGGATTTCGCGTATGGCGTGGACGGGGAAGCGGTCGAGATAGGCACGCGGATCCATGCGATGGTTGGTCGAGGCGACGAAGACATTGTTGACGTCGAGCAGCAGGCTGCAGCCGGTGCGTCGGACGAGCTCCGCGAGAAAGTCGGTCTCCTCGACGGTGCTCTCTTCGAACAGCACATAGGTCGCCGGATTTTCGAGCAGCATCTGCCGTTTCAGCGTCGTCTGCACTTCATCGATATGGTCTGCGACCTGCGCCAGCGTCGCCGGCGTATAGGGTAGCGGCAGCAGGTCGTTGAGGAAGACGGTGTCGTGGCTCGACCAGGCGAGATGCTCGGAGAAGCTCTCCGGCTCGTAGCGGTCGCAGAGAATCTTCAGGCGATGAAGATGGGCGGTATCGAGCGCCTGCATCGAGCCGATGGAGAGGCCGACGCCATGGATGGACAGCGCATAGTCTTCGCGCAGTCGGGAAAGCTGGGCATGGGGCGGTCCGCCGGCACCCATGTAGTTCTCGGCATGCACCTCGAAAAAGCCGATCGGCTGCGGCGCGGCGTTGATGGCGGAAAAATGCTCGGGCTTGAAGCCGACGCCGGCGCGGCGCGGCAGGACGGAGGATTTCATAGGACGCTCCCCTTAGGTTGATGGAGCGGCGGCACCAGGGCGTGCCGCCAGCTTTTTTTTGCCAAGATGCGCGGATCAGACCGGTGCCGGACCCTGCCTCAGGGAGCCATGTCCCTTGGGGGTGGTCATCTTCACGCAGCTGCCGCCGGGAACGAGCTTCCAGGCATTCTGCTGGTAGTCGACCTTGCTGGTGCCGGCGCAGGTGGTGCCGGCACCGGCGGCGCAATCATTCTGGCCCTTGAGAGCGATGCCGTAGCACTTCTCCTTCGGCGCGTCGGTCGCCGAGGCCTGGACGGCGCCGAGCAGGCTCAGGGCCGTGGCGACGGATGCGACGAAGACGGTGGCAGATACGTTGGTCATGACAGACTCCGATATGGTTTTGGGGGTTGGCCGCTTAGGCCGACTTCAGCATGCCGTGGCCGTGCGGCGTCTTCATCGAGACGCAGGTGCCGGTCGGGACCAGCTTGAAGGACATCTTGTCGTAGTTCATCGTCGACTTGCCGGCGCAGTCATGCTTGCCGGCGGCGCAGTCGTTCTGGCCCTTCATGGCGACGCCGTAGCACTTTTCCTTGGTGTCGGCGGCAAACGCGGCGGGGGCGGCAACGGTGGCGAGTGCGGATGCCAGCGAGCCGGCGAGTGCCAGGGTAGCGATGGTGTTCTTCATGGTCTTCATCTCCCGTAAGGTGAGCCGTGATTGGCTTACATCAGGGTCTACGGCGGCGACGGGAGCGTTGTTACAGGCCGGCTGAAATCTTTTTGCGGTGGCATCTTGCCGTCCTTGCCAATGCGAGGGACAAGGTCTGGCGGCGGATTTCGGCAATCGGAAAAGATATTTGCGGCCTCGGTAACAATACCGTGCGTCACGCCGTAGAGGATAATGTGGGTTGAAACATTCAGCGCGCGAAGAGCAATGGGCGGATTGGATGCGCCGGGCCATCGGTGGCGACACGCAGGCCTATAACCGCTTTCTGACGGCAGTTACGCCACACTTGCGTGCCATGGCCCGCAGGCGCTGCGAGCAGCTGGGGGCACCTGCGAGCGAGGCCGAAGACGTGGTGCAGGAAGTGCTGCTCGCCGTGCATCTGAAGCGCGGAACCTGGGACCCCTCCCGTCCGATCGGCCCCTGGCTGTCGATCATCGTTCGCAACAAGCTGATCGACAGCCTGCGGCGACGCGGCCGGCGGGTGAACGTGCCGATCGAAGACGTCATCGAGACGCTGGAGGCAGAGCCATCAGGCGATGGCTTTGACCGGCTGGATGCAGAACACCTGCTGCAGAGACTGAAAGATCCGCAGCGCGATATTGTCCGCTCCATCTCCCTGCAGGGAACGAGCATCAGCGAGACAGCCGCAAGGCTGAAAATGACCGAAGGTGCCGTGCGCGTCGCACTGCACCGGGCCCTGAAGTCCCTGGCAGCCTTTTATCGGAGTGAAACGCGTGAAGACCAATGATCTGATCAGCCTTTTGGCGCAAGACGCCCCGGTTCGCCTGCGGCTCGGTCGCATGCTGGCGCTGGCCTTGGCGGTCGGCATCCTCGTCTCGGCCGGTCTGTTGCTGTCGACCGTCGGCATGCGGGCCAACATGGGCAGCGCCATCGAGACGATCCGCGTGATCTTCAAGCTCGTGGTGACGTTCGTCCTCGCGGTTGCGGCCTGCGGCCTTGTCTTCCGGGTCGGCCGACCCGGCGCATCACTGACAATATCGGCCTGGTTGCTGCTGCCCGTCGCGGCGCTGGTCATTGCCGTTGCCAGCGAGATGTCCGTTGTTCCCGCAGAGGCCTGGAGGGCGAACATGATGGGACGCCACGCGGCCTTCTGTGTCTTCTTTATTCCCGTGCTGGCGCTGGCGCCCCTGGCAGGCTTCCTGCTGGCGCTGCGCAACGGAGCGCCGGAAAGTCCCGGGCTCGCCGGCGCTGTGGCTGGCCTTGCCGCCGGGGCGATCGCCGCCGCCACTTATGCCTGGCATTGCCCCGACGACAGCCCGTTGTTCGTCGCCGCCTGGTACACGCTTGCCATTACCCTCGTGACAGGGCTCGGCGCACTGCTGGGTAGCCGACTGCTCAGATGGTGATCGGCCGCTGGCGCAATTCGTGACATGAACAAGCGCCGCAGCTTTGCTGCAGCGCCTGTTACGTTTCGGACTGACCGGATGATCAGGCGGCGCGAACGGCCTTGTTCGTCCGCGCCCATTCCGGCAACCATTCGCCGTGGGCTGCCAACAGGTCGTCGACCAGCGACCATATCTGGTCGAGATCGAGTTCGGCGGCGGTGTGCGGGTCCATCATCGCCGCATGGTAGATGTGCTCTCGATTTTCCGTCATCAGCGCCTGGACGGTCAGTTCCTGGACATTGATGTTGGTGCGCATCAAGGCGGTCAGCTGTGGCGGCAGGGCACCGATATAGGTCGGCTGGATCCCGGACGCATCAACCAGGCAGGGGACTTCGGCGGCGCAATTGGCCGGCAGCGAGGTGATGCAGCCGTTGTTGCGGACGTTGCCGTAGATGACAGAGGGTTCGCCGGTCCAGACCGAGTTGATGATCGACGAGGCATATTCCTTCGACTGGGCGACTTCGATCTTGTCGGCGCTGCGATACTTGTCGGCCTGGCTCTTCCACTTGGCGATCTGCTCGATGCAGCGCTTCGGATATTCATCCAGCGGGATGCCGAACTTCTCGATCAGGTCGTCGCGGCCCTCCTTGATGAAATAGGGCGTGTATTCGGCAAAGTGCTCGGAGCTTTCGGTGACGAAATAGCCGAGCCGCGTCAGCATCTCGTAGCGCACCTTGTTCGGGCAGCGCGGGTTCCAGGTGGGCTTCGGCGCCCTGCCCTCGCGGTAGCCGCGCACCAGATCCGGGTAGAGATCGCGGTAGGAGCCGTCGGGCTGGCGGTGCTCGAATTTCAGGTAGAAGGCCATGTGGTTGATGCCGGCCGAGCGATAGCGGATTTCCTCGTAGGGAATCTCGAGGTCGAGTGCCAGCTCCATCGCCGTGCCCTGGACCGAGTGGCAGAGGCCCACCTGCTTGATGGTCGGGTATTTCTCCGAGATCGCCCAGGTGTTGATCGCCATCGGGTTCACATATTGCAGCATGATGGCGTCCGGGCAGACCGCCAACATGTCTTCGCAGATGTTCCACAGATGGGGCACAGTGCGCAGTCCGCGCATGATGCCGCCGACGCCCAGCGTATCGGCGATGGTCTGGCGCAGGCCGTATTTCTTCGGCACTTCGAAGTCGGTGACGGTGCAGGGCTCATAACCGCCGATCTGGAAGGCGACGACGACGAAATCGGCCTTGTCCAACGCGCGGCGCTGATCGGTGAAGGTCTCGACCGTGGCCGAGGCACCGAGCGTCGAGGCAAGCTTGCGGGCGACGACGGCGCTCTCTTCGAGACGCTCCGGGTTGATATCCATCAGCGCGATCTTGGCGCCCGACAGAGCCGGACGTTGCAGCACGTCGCCGATGATGTTCTTCATGAAGACGGTCGAGCCGGCGCCGATGAATGTGATTTTGGGGTTGTTTGCCATGTTATTCTCCGGGCAATGGGTGTTCAGGCTACCTCGAAAGCGGCTTTGACGAGCCGTTCGGTGTAGGCGGTCTGGGGGTGGGAGAGGACGTCTTCGACGGGTCCCTGCTCGACGATATTGCCATTCTGCATGACGATGACGCGGTGGCAAAGGGCCCTCACGACCTTGAGATCGTGCGAGATGAAGAGATAGCTGAGGCCGCGCTCGTCCTGCAGCTTGCGCAGGAGATCGATGATCTGCGCTTGGACCGAAAGATCGAGCGCCGATGTCGGCTCATCCAGCAGCATGAACTCCGGCTCGAGCGCGATTGCCCTGGCGATGGCAATGCGCTGGCGCTGGCCGCCGGAAAATTCGTGCGGGAAGCGCGACAGGATGTTCGATGGCATGCCTGAGGACACCAGCGCCTCCTTCACCCGCTCCAGCCGCTCCGCCTTGTTGGCGCCGATATTGTTGACGATCAGCCCCTCCTCGATGATCTGGCCGACCGGCATGCGCGGATTGAGCGACGAGAACGGGTCCTGGAAGACGATCTGCATGCGCGAGCGCAGCGGCCGCATCTGGTTGCGCGTGTGGTCGTGGATCGGCTGGCGGTCGAAATAGATCTCGCCGCTTTCGGCGTTGATCAGCCGCAGCAGCGCCTGGCCGAAGGTGGTCTTGCCGGAGCCGGATTCGCCGACGATGCCGAGCGTTTCGTGACGGCGCAGCTCCAGATCGAGACCGCCGACCGCCACCAGCTCGCGCATCTCCGGCTTGAAGAAGGTGCCGTGCTTGAGCATGAAGGAGACGCGCACCGCCTTGGCCTCGAGAATGGGTTCGCATCCCTCCGGCAGGGGCTTCGCATGCCCCTTCGGTTCCGATGCCAAGAGGTGTCGGGTGTAGGGATGCTGCGGATTGGCGAACAGCTGCTGCGTCGTGTTGTGCTCGCGCATTTCGCCGAGCTGCATCACGTAGACGTAGTCGGAGAACTGTTTGACGACGGTAAGGTCATGGGTGATCAGGATGACAGCCATGCCGAGCTGCTTCTGCAGATCGCGGATCAGGTTGAGGATCTGCGCCTGGACTGTAACATCCAGCGCCGTCGTCGGCTCGTCGGCGATCAGCACATCCGGATCGTTGGCGAGCGCCATGGCGATCATCACCCGCTGCCGCTGGCCGCCGGACAGCTGGTGCGGATACTGGTTTAGCCGTGCCTTGGGGTCGGGGATCTGCACCTTTTCCAGCAGTTCCAGCGCCCGCTTGTAGGCATCCTGCCGGCTGACGCGACGGTGGACGCGGATGGCTTCGACGATCTGGCTGCCGATCGTGTAGATCGGGTTCAGCGAGCTCATCGGCTCCTGGAAGATCATCGAGATCCGGTCGCCGCGCAGCTTGCGCCTTTCGCGCTCGGAGAATTTGAGAACGTTGCGGCCGTCGTATTCGACGGTCGATTTGGGCGAGATGACGGCTCGCTTGGTCAACAGCCCCATGACGGTGCGCGCCGTTACCGATTTACCGGAACCGGATTCTCCGACGATGGCGATGGTCTCGCCGCGATAGAGCTGGAACGAGATGTCCTTGACGGCCTCGACCATGCCGTCCTCGACCTTGAAGTTCACCGCGACGTTGCGCGCGTCGATGATCGGCGTCGTGGTGCGGCCGGGATGATCGAGCCGGAGCATGGGGGCGAAATTTTCGACGACAGAAAGAGCCATGGTGCGTCCTCCTTCAATAGGGATCGACGGCATCGCGCAAACCATCGCCGAGCGCATTGAACGCAAAGACGGTGAGGAGCACGAAGGCGACGGGGGTGAGGATCCAGGGATAGGAGCCGATGACCGAATAGGTCGAGGTGTCCTGCAGCATCAGCCCCCAGGAGATCAGCGGTGGCTTCACGGCAAAGCCGAGGAAACCAAGGAAGGATTCGAGCAGCACGACGCTCGGAATGGCGAGCGTCACCGAGACGATGACGTGGCTCATGACGTTGGGGAAGATGTGCTGCAGGATGATGCGCCGATCCGTGGCGCCGACCGCCATCGCCGCGCGGACATAATCGATGCGGGCGAGTGCCAGCGTCTTGCCGCGCACCTCGCGCGACATCTGGGCCCAGCCGAGCGCCGACATGACGAAGATGACGAAGGCGAGGAAAACGTTGGTCGGCGCGGTGACCGGGATCAGCGATGTCAGCGCCAGGTAGAGCGGCAGTTGCGGAAAGGCGAGCACAAGATCGACGAAGCGCTGCATCCAGGCATCGAAGGTGCCGCCGAAATAGCCTGACACCATGCCGACGCTGGTGCCGACGACGGTGACGATGAACACCACGGTCAGCGCTATGATCAGCGACACGCGCGAACCGTAGATGGCGCGAGACAGCACGTCGCGGCCGAACTTGTCGGTGCCGAGGAAGTGCACGGCCTGGCCGTCCGTCGAGCCGAACAGATGGCGATTGCCGGGGATCAGGCCGAACAGGCGGTAGCTGTCGCCCTTGACGAACAGGCCGATCAGCCGCGGATTGTCGTAATCGGGTCCGACGACGGGCTGGAAGGTGACGGGATCGAGCGCATCGGTTTCCGCCAGCGCATAGACGCGCGGCTGGAACACGAAGCCGCCGTCCTTGTCGTGAAAGCTCACCACCTGCGGCGGCGCAAAGCCGCTGTCGGTTGCTTTCGGGTCCATCGGCGCGACGAATTCGGCAAAGACCGACATCAGCAGCAGCAGAACGACGAGGACCAGCCCGCCCATGCCAGTCCAGGAGCGCTTCAGACGACGCCAGACGAGGGCAGGATAGCTTTCGTTGCCGCCGCGCAGCTTGACCGTCTCTACGGCGGGCTTGGAGTTTTCCGTTTCCATGGCAGCGGACATCAGAAGGCGCCTCCCTGTTGGCGGACGCGAGGGTCGAGAAGGGCCAGCAACAGGTCGGCGATGATGTTGCCGACGATCAGCGTTGCCGAGAGGACCATCATGAACGTTGCCGTCACATAGACGTCGCCGACCGCCATCGAGCCGACGATGGCGGGGCCGACCGTCGGCAGGGCAAAGATGATCGCCGTCTCGATCTCGCCTGTTAGCATGTAGGGCAGCACGACGCCCTGGTACATGACGAGTGGATGCAGCGCATTCGGCACGGCGTGGCGCATGATGACGGCGCCTTCGCTCAGTCCCTTGGCCCGGGCGGTCTCGACATATTGCGCGTTCAGCGTATCGAGCAGATTGCCGCGCATGATGCGCATGTTGTAGGCGAGCCCGCCGAAGGTGGCGATGGCAACCACCGGCCAGACGTGGTGGATGAGATCGCCGAGCTTGGCGAAGGACCAAGGCGCGCCGCCATATTGCGGCGAAAAGAAACTGCCGATTTCCGAGACGTTCAGCTGGAACACCAGGAGATAGACGATGATCAGCGCCATCAGAAAGCGCGGCACCGTCATGCCAAGGAAGGCGACGGCCGACAGCACGCTGTCGATCCAGCTGTATTGCCTTGTGGCGGCGATGATGCCGAAGGAAATGCCGAGGATCGACGCCAGGATATGGCAGACGAGCGCCAGGATCAGGGTGCGCGGCAGGCGCTCGCCGACGACGTCTGCGACCGGCTTGTTGTAGAACATGCTGTAGCCGAAATCGCCGCGCGTGACGATGCCGGTGATCCAGTTCAGATACTGCACGGGCAGAGACTTATCGAGGCCGTGTTCGACGCGATAGGCCTGCGCCTGTGCATCGGCCTGGGCGAAGGAGGCGCCACCCTGGTTCATGGCCTGCGAACGGATGTAGTCGGCATAGTCGCCGGGCGGTGCCTGGATGATGGTGAAGGTCACCAGGCTGAGAATGAAAAGGATCGGTATCGCCGAGGCGATGCGGACCAGTAGAAATCGCAACATGGGATCGTTCGCTTCTCTTGTTGCCGTCGGAGGGTTAGGACGTTCGGCGGAACGTCCTTGCACTTGGAAGAGTACCCGGCCACCTTCGTTGCGACCGGGTACCCTTTTGCCTTGGGAGGCTAGTCTATCGGCCCCTTGCCACCGGGTGCACCGGGCAGTTGCTGCGGAAACAGCTCGTACTTGCCCTGCTTGTCGGCGGCGACGAACATCCGCTCGCGGATGATCGCATCCTCGGCCCAGTTGAACATGAAGATCGGCGTTCCCTGCGGCACGTTCGAGAAGCGCTTGTTGATGATCAGCGCGCCCGGATATTCCGTCAGCCCGACCGTATTGACGTTCTCGGTGTAGATCTTCTGGTACTGCTTCATCAGGCTGGCGCGCTCGTCGTTGTCCTGCGTGGTGATGAACTTGCGGACGACATCCACCAGTTGCTGCTCGAAGGGCATCAGGTCGAGCTCGCCGCTTTCCGGAGACCGATGGTGCCAGCTTGTCCGCGGCCCGAGCGGCGCAAGCTGCTCGGTGTTCTGCACCACGGACGACAGCTCCGTGCTGTTGCGCCTGACCATCCAGTCGAAACGACCGGAATAGTTGGCGGCGTCGCGCTGCGTGCCGGTCAGGGAGTTGAGGATCACCCGGATGCCGAGTTTCTCCATCTGGGCAATCACACCCTCGGCAAGGCTCTTGTCCGTGCCGTAGTCGTTGTTGACCAGCAGCACGATTTCCACGTCCTTGCCACCGGCAGTGCCGGCCGGGAAGTTGACGATGCCGTCGCCATCCGTGTCCTTCAGCCCGGCCTTTGCAAGCTCCGCCTTGGCGGCGGCAAGGTCGTAGGGGTAGTAGACCGTCGATTGCCGGTCGTAGAAGCTGGTGCCGGAGGAAATGCCGCCTGGATAGATCGCCGTGAACGGACCCTTGACGAGGGATTCGCCGATCGACTTGCGATCCAGCGCCATGGTAACGGCCTTGCGGAAGTCGAGATTGCGGTTGAGCTCGCGAACGGCCTGCGCCCGCTCATCCGGCTGACCCCAGCCGTTGGCCGAGAAATTCATATGCAGATTGTAGCCCGTCAGGCGCGGACCGAAGGCAAGGCGCGCCGGCGCGTCGGGCTGGGCGGCCCGCTTCAGCGAAGCAACGAAGTTTTCCGGCTGCTCGAGGTTGGAAATGTCGCCGGAGCCGGCAACGGCCTGGACGTCGCGGTCTGCCCAGGTCGAAAGCTTGTAGTGCGCCTCGTTGATGTAGGGCAGCTGATTGCCCTTTTCGTCGACCTTCCAGTAGTACGGGTTGCGACGCATGACGATAATGTCGTCCGGGCGGTACTCCACCGGCACCCAGGCGCCCATGACCGGCATGTTCATGAACTCGGGGGGGAAGGCATTCTTGAACTGCTCGTAGGTGTTCTTCGAATATTTCGGATGCTGCGGCTTCAGGATATGCGACGGGCCGGGGCAGAAGGTGCCATAGGCCATGGCGAATAAATACTGCCGGGGAAAGGCTTCCTTGAACGTCCACTCGACGGTGTAGTCGTCGATCTTCTTGAGCGTCGTGCCGACACCGAATGTCTCTGGCGTCGCGCCGTTCAGCGGCGAGACGTTGGGATCGACGACCTCGTCGTCCCAATAGAACATCACGTCGTCGGCATTGAAGGCGACGCCGTCGGACCACTTGGCCCCTTCGATGAGATGCATCGTCAGCTTGTGGCCATCCGGCGACCAGTCCCAGCTCTTGGCAAGGTTGGGCAGCGGCTCGGTGTCCTTGGCTTCGACCTGGAAGAGTGGCGCGGTGCGCGTCAGGCATTCGGAGAGGCCGATGTCGATGCCGCCCCAGCCCTGCGTCTGGCCCGCGCCATAGTTCCAGCCCTCCGGACGGCCGCCGATGACGTGGCGCAAAGTGTCGCCGTAGACACCGACGCCGTCAGGCATGTTGCCGGTCTTGAAGACCATCGGTTCCTTCGGAAGGCGATCCTTGACCGGGGGCAGCTTGCCGGTCTTGACGAACTTCTCGGTGACCCAGTCCGGCTCGTGGTATTCCGGCAGCGCCTTGAACTCCAGAATGGAATCGCGGGCGACATATTTGATCTTGCCTTCCGACGGGAAGGTCGGCGCCACCGGTGCGACTGTCACCTCGGCGGCATGCGCATTCATCGCGATGACCGACGCTGCCAGCGCCAGCCCTGCGAAACGTCTGATGGATCGGAAATGGCTCATTGTCTTCTCCCCTCTCTCGCGAGCGCCTCTTTCAAAAGCGGCTCTGCTCCTCCAAATCGGGACGAACGGCATTTGGCGGACGCCTCTCCTCAAGCGCTCCGCAGCCATTTCCGCCCCCGCTCACTCAGCTGGCCTGCTTGAGGCCAGCCTTCTCCACGCGCAGTTCCTCGATCGACCGGACGTTGCGGGTCGCGGCGCCCTTCCAGTCGCCCGTCTTGACCTTTGATTTCGATAGCCTTTCCTTGGCCGGTTCGATGGCATCGGCATATTGCGGCAGCCAGCGCGCCTGGGCGACCACCATCTCGTCGACCATCTGCCAAACCTCTTCCGGCGTCGATACGGCGCCGACCAGGGGATCGTGGAGGACGGCGAGTTTCAACAGGTCGATGTCGCCCGTCACAGCTGCGTGCACCGACATGCGCTGGACATTGATCGAGGCAATGCAGGTGGCGGCACAGGCTTCCGGCAGGGTGATGCCGGCCACCATGTTGATCCCGAAGCGGTCGACAAAACCGGGCGATTCGATGATCGCGTCGGCCGGCAGGTTGGTGATGATTCCGTTGTTCTTGACGTTGAAATGGCCGCGATACACCCGGTTGGTTTCCAGCGCTTCCAGGATGTGGCTGGCGTGCTCGTTGGAGCGGCGGGCCGGATTGATCGGCGCGGAGGCGGATTCGAGGATCTGCTGGAATTCCGTCTCGAACCAGTTGCGCGTTTCCGTCGAGTGCCTGAGATAGCCGCCGGTCTCGCCGTGGATCCAGTCCGACATGTCGATCCATTTGCTGATCTCGTCCGGCCGCTTGCGGTACCAGGGCAGGTATTCGGAAAGATGGCCATTGCTCTCGGTCGAGTAGACCCCGAAGCGCTTGAGGACATCGATGCGCAGCTTTTCCTGCTGCGAGAAGACGGGATGTGCCTCGAAGGCGGCAACCAGCTCCTCCTTGCCGATCTTGCGCCCCTTGAGCCTGAGGTCGACGAACCAGGTCTGGTGGTTGATGCCCGAGCAGATGTAGTCGAGCTCGTCCTTGGAGGCTGCACCCAGCACTTCGGCGATCTGTTCGGCGCCGTGCTGGACGCCATGGCAGAGGCCGACCGTGTCGACCTTGCCGTATTCGATCGCGGCCCAGGTGTTCATCGCCATCGGGTTGGCGTAGTTCAGGAACTTGGCGCCGGGCTCGGCGACTTCGCGGATGTCCTTGCAGAAATCCAGTATGACAGGAATATTGCGCTGGCCATAAAGGATGCCGCCGGCGCAGATCGTGTCGCCAACGCATTGGTCGATCCCATATTTCAGCGGGATGCGGATATCGTCGGCATAGGCCTCGAGACCGCCGACGCGCACGCAGCTGATGATGTAGCGCGCGCCCTCGATCGCCGCGCGGCGATTGGTCGTCGCTGTCACCCGGGTCGGCAGCTTATTGGAGCCGACGATGCGGTCGAGGATCGCCTTGATCATTTCAAGATTGTGCTCGCTGACGTCTGTCAGCGCGAATTCGACGTCGCGGAACTCCGGAACGCATAGGATATCGGTGAAAAGCTTCTTCGTGAAGCCGACGCTGCCTGCACCGATGATAGCGATTTTGAAGCTCATGATCCTCACCTTGTCATTCAATCGAGCACTGCGCTGTCGCGCTGACGCAAGGGCTCTCCGCCACGCGGCAACCGCCCTCAAGCAGCCTCTCCGATCCTCGCCACCTCTCCCTGGTGGCTGGCTCGACGCTGCCTTCCGGTCGGGATTATGCCGATAAACGATCCTGCCACCAGAGAACTATTATGCTTTCATGGGTAATTTTGTGCTGCCGGATTTCGGTCAGTACGTCCCGTCTCCTCCCCCTCGCAATCGACGCGCGAAGACGGCTCTGGTGGTGAAACTTGGCATTCGTCAGGTCCCGACCGGCGGCGCCAGGAGAGAACGTGGCCGCCTTGCCACTTGCCGCAATGCAACGTCTGGACAGGATGCGCGCTCGTCCCGTAAGCTTGCGGGATTGATTTTTGCTCAAGACAACAGCCTGGCATCGCAGATGAACAAGATGGATATTCCCGCAGCCCAAGACGGGCGGACCTTTGCCCACTCGCGGCTCGGCACCCGGCTGCGGCTGGCACGGCAGACCTTGGGTATGACGCTGAAGGCACTGGCGACTGCGGCCGACTGCTCGGAAAGCCTGCTGTCGAAGATCGAGAACGGCAAGGCGTCTCCGTCTCTGCCCATGCTGCATCGCCTGGTCGAGGTGCTCGGCACCAACATCGGCTGGATGTTCGAGGAAGCCGACGGCGACGAGGGCATCGTCTTTAGGGCCGGCGACCGGCCGCTGATCGCGCTCGATCCGCTCCGGCGCGGCGAAGGCATTTCGCTCGAGCGGGTCATCCCCTATTCGGCCGGCCATCTGCTCCAGTGCAACATCCACCATATCGAGGCGGGCGGCGAGAGCGCCGGGCCGATCCAGCATGCCGGCGAGGAGGTCGGCTACCTCTTGGCTGGTGAGATCGAACTGATGGTGGGCGAGAGAACCTTTCAGCTTGCGCAGGGCGACACTTTCGTTTTCAAATCGGAACTGCCCCATTGGTACCGCAATATCGGCACCGAGCGGGCCAGTATTTTCTGGGTCAACACGCCGGCGACATTCTAACCGGCCGCAGTTCTTCTTTTCGGCGCCAGAAGCGAATTCAAGTCTCTTGACAAGCATTCAAGTCTCTTGAATGATGCCCTTGCTTGAAGCCAATGAGCCCGGTCACGGGCCTTTCCGCAAAGGGGAACTACATGCGATTTTCCAGATATCTGATGGCCTGCACCGCCGCCGTCTCGCTGACGCTGGCCTTCGGCTCGGCTGCCGCCATGGCCAAGACATTCGCGCTTGTCACCATCAACCAGCAGGCCCTGTTCTTCAACCAGATCAACGACGGCGCCAAGGCTGCCGCCAAGACCGCCGGCGCCGACCTGGTGATTTTCAACGCCAACAACGTTCCGAGCGCGCAGAACGACGCGATCGAGACCTACATCACCCAGAAGGTCGACGGCATCATCCTCGTCGCCATCGACGTCAACGGCGTCAAGCCGGCCGTGACAGCCGCCAAGAAGGCCGGCATCCCGGTCATCGCCATCGATGCGCAGATCCCGGATGGCGACAACATCGCCTTCGTCGGCGTAGACAACACCAAGGCCGGCGGCGATATCGGCAAGTTCTATGCCGACTACGTCAAGACCAACATGAAGGGCTCGGCCAAGATCGGCGTCGTCGGCGCGCTCAACTCCTTCATCCAGAACCAGCGCCTCGACGGCTTCAAGAAGGCCGTGACAGACAGCGGCGAGAAGGTCACCTTCCTCGACACCGTCGATGGCCAGAACGTCCAGGACGTCGCCTTGAGCGCCGCTGAAAACCTGATGACTGCCAATCCCGATATGACAACGCTCTATGCCACCGGCGAACCGGCCCTGCTCGGCGCCGTCTCGGCTGTCACCAGCCAGGGTCGCACCGGCGATATCAAGGTCTTCGGCTGGGATCTGACCAAGCAGGCGATCGAAGGCATCGATGCCGGTTGGGTTGCAGGCGTGATCCAGCAGGATCCGGCCGGCGAAGGCAAGGCTGCCGTCGAAGCCCTCGACAAGATCTCCAAGGGCGGCTCGGTCGACAAGATCATCAACGTGCCGGTCACCATCGTCACCAAGGAAAATGTCGACAAGTTCAAGGACATGTTCAAGTAAGACCGCTTGAATCGTGCGACCGCGGCCGGCAAGAGGCCGCGGTCCTTTTGACAGCTGCGGAGCCAAGCTCCCTGTCAGGTGGAAACCCGATGACCAATGCCGATACCTACCGCGTCAAGATGACCGGTATCTCCAAGCGCTACAACACCATCCAGACCCTCGACAACGTCTCGCTGACGCTGAAACCGGGCGAAGTCCTCGGACTCGTCGGCGACAACGGCGCGGGCAAGTCGACGCTCAGCAAGGTGCTTTCGGGCGCCGTTATCCCAGACGCCGGTACCATCGAGATCGATGGCAAGACCGTATCCTTCACTTCTCCGGCCGATTCCCGCGCTGCACGCGTCGAGATGGTCTACCAGGACCTCTCGCTCTGCGACAGCGTTGATGTCGCCGGCAACATTTTCCTCGGCCGCGAGCCGAGGCGCAACATCGCGGGCGTCCCTTTCCTCGACAACAAGAGGATGCACGATGAAGCCCGCGACATGCTCGACCGGCTCGGTATCGTTATTGCCGACACGCGGCTGAAGGTCGAAAACCTCTCCGGCGGCCAGCGTCAGTCGATCGCCATCGGCCGCGCCGCCTCGTTCAATCCCTCGGTGCTGATCATGGACGAGCCGACCGCAGCGCTCGCCGTCGCCGAAGTCGAGGCCGTGCTGGAGTTGATCCGCACGGTGAGCGCCCGCGGCGTCAGCGTCATCCTCATCACCCACCGCCTGCAGGACCTGTTCCTGGTCTGCGACCGTATCCAGGTCATGTATGAAGGCCGCAACGTCGCCGAGCGGCGGATCGAGGACACCAGCATCGAAGAGGTCGTCAACCTGATTGTCGGCCGCAAGTTCAACGCCCGCTCCGCCGGCCACAAAGACCAGGGGATACCGGCATGACCATTTCCACCACCGAACCCTCCCTGCACGCCGCCGCACCACCGCGCGTCCACAAGACCCGGCTGCGCGACAAGGCGATGGCCAACGGCAGCATCATCTCCATCGCGCTGTTCTTCATCGTGGTCTGCGTCGTCTTCTCTGTTGCAACAAGCGCATTCATGACGGCACCCAATCTGCTCAACGTCGTGCGCCAATCGGCCCCGCTGCTGATCGTCGCTGCGGCTATGACCTTCGTCATCACCACAGGCGGGATCGACCTGTCGGTCGGATCGGTGCTGGCTTTGACGTCGACATTGTCCGCAGCCTCGTTGCAGGCCGGCATCCCATGGCCGGCGGTCGTCCTCTTGATGCTGGCGCTCGGCGGTTTCGTCGGCGCGGTGCAGGGCTTCTTCATTGCCTATGAGCGGATCCCGTCCTTCATCGTGACGCTGGCCGGGCTTTCGGTCATCCGGGGCCTCGCCCTCTTGATAACAGGCGGCTATTCCATTCCGATCGATGCGGAAAACCCGTTCACGGTGCTTGGCCGCGCCTGGTTTCTCGGTGTTCCCGTC
Source organism: Rhizobium sp. HT1-10 (assembly GCF_049472505.1). Taxonomy (NCBI): domain Bacteria; kingdom Pseudomonadati; phylum Pseudomonadota; class Alphaproteobacteria; order Hyphomicrobiales; family Rhizobiaceae; genus Rhizobium; species Rhizobium sp. HT1-10. The sequence continues at coordinate 81,636 of NZ_JBCEBQ010000007.1, forward strand.
CCCGCGCTGATCGCGCTCGTCATCCTCGGCGTCGGCTATATCGTCTTCAACCAGACACCGTTCGGCCGCTATGTCACGGGAGTCGGTGCCAATGCGGAAGCGGTACGCCGCGCCGGTGTCAACACACGCCTGACGACATTGATGGTCTATGTCATCTCGGGGACAGCTGCTGCTGCTGCCGGCATCATCCTTGCCGCCCGTCTCGGCTCTGGCTCGTCCAATGCCGGTCAGGGCTTCGAGCTCGATGTCATCGCTGCCGTCGTGCTCGGCGGGACCAGCCTGTTCGGCGGCCGTGGGACGATCCTCGGCACCGTGCTCGGCGCCCTCACCGTCGCCGTCATTGCCAACGGCCTGATCCTCGCCCATATGTCGCCCTTCCTGACGCCGATCGTCACCGGGTCCATCATCCTCATCGCCATCTGGCTGAATTTCCGCATCTTCAAGGGTGCCGTGAGGAGCCGCTGAGCATGGATCATCTGTTCGACACCACGCCAGCTGAGCGCGCCGAGATCGGCGTGCGCTCCGGCACGGCGATGACGGTTCTAGGCCCCGTCGCCGTCGATGACCTCGGCATCACGCTGATGCACGAGCACATCCTTCTCGATGGCGCCCGCACCTGGAAGTGCCCGTGCCATCCCGACGAAAAGGCCATCGCCGAGCAGCCGGTTAGCATGGAGATCATCGGCGAGCTCCGCATGAACCCCTACATGAACCGCGACAACGTCTCGCTCGACGATAGCGACCTCGCCATGACGGAGCTCAAGAAGTTCCAGGTGCTGGGCGGCCATACCGTCGTCGAGACGACGAATATCGGCATCGGCCGGGACCCGGTGAAGCTCGCCCGCATCTCGCGCATGTCCGGCATGAAGATCATCATGGGCACCGGCTTCTACCTGCAGCACACCCATCCGGAATGGCTGAAGGCCATGGATGTCGACGCGGTCACCGAATTCATCGTCAACGATGTCGGCGGGGGCGAGACGCAGCCGGAAATCATGGCCGGCATCATCGGCGAAGTCGGTGTCAGCAAGGATTTCACATCCGAGGAGCTGAAGTCGCTGCGTGCCGCGGCGCGGGCATCGCGCATCACCGGCCTGCCCCTGACCATCCACCTGCCCGGCTGGGAGCGGCTGGCTCACAAGGTGCTCGATGTTGTCGAGGAGGAAGGGGCCGATCTCAGGCACACGGTCCTCTGCCACATGAACCCCAGCCACAGCGACCTGCCCTACCAGAAGAGCCTCGCCGAGCGCGGCGCCTTCCTGGAATACGACATGATCGGCATGGATTACTACTATGCCGACCAGGACGCGCAATCGCCGTCCGACGAGGAGAATGCGCGGGCCCTGCGTTCGCTGATCGACATGGGGTTCGTCGACCGGCTGCTTTTGTCGCAGGACGTGTTCCTCAAGATCATGCTGACCCGCTACGGCGGGTTCGGCTACGGCTTCATCCTCAAACATTTCGTGCCGCGGCTGAAGCGCCACGGCGTCGATCAGGCCGCCATAGACCGGATGCTGGTCGACAATCCAAAATCCGTCTTTTCCGCAGCGGTCTGAACCGCAAACACAGTCTTTAAAGGAGTAAAGCATGCCCAAGAAGAAGGTCCTTCTCGCCGGCGAATCCTGGGTGTCGACCGCCACCCACATCAAGGGCTTCGACCAGTTCCCGACCGTTACCTACCACACCGGCGCCGACGAGCTGCTGACAGCGCTAAAGGACAGCGATTTCGACGTCACCTTCATGCCGGCCCACGAAGCCCAGCGCGACTTCCCGCAGACCATCGAGGCGCTCTCTGCCTATGACGCCATCGTTCTGTCTGATATCGGCGCCAACACGCTGCTGCTGCATCCCGACACCTGGATCCATTCCAAGCCGACGCCGAACCGCCTGCGCCTGCTGCGCGATTATGTCGGCAATGGCGGCGGTCTCCTGATGTTCGGCGGCTACTACAGCTTCCAGGGCATCAATGGCGGTGCCCGCTACCACAAGACGCCGATCGAGGACGTCCTGCCGGTTGACTGCCTCTCGGTCGACGACCGCGTCGAAGTGCCGGAAGGCTTTGCACCCGATGTCAACGGCAACGCAGACCATCCGATCCTCAAGGGTCTCGGCAAGGACTGGCCTATCCTGCTCGGCTTCAATGAAGTCACCGTCAAGCCGGATGCCGAGATCCTCGCCACTGTCTCCAGCGACTATGGTTCGCTGCCGCTGCTGGTCGCCGGCTCCTATGGCAAGGGCCGAACCGTTGCCTGGACCTCCGACGTCGGCCCCCATTGGCTGCCGCAGAGCTTCATCGCCTGGAGCGGCTACAAGACGCTGTTCGAGCAGATGCTTGCCTGGGCAACCACCAAGGATTGAACCATGCGCGTCCACGTCGTCGGCAATGTCTGCATCGATACCACGTTCCGTCTCGGCCGCTTTGCGCGGCCGGGCGAGACGCTGAATGCGGACAGCCACGCCGACGGCGTCGGCGGCAAGGGCGCTAACCAGGCGGTTGCCGCCGCACGGACGGGCGCCAAGGTCGACTTCCTGGCGGCCACCGGCAAGGATCTGGCGGCCACAATCATCCGCGATCTCCTGCAGCCCGAATTCGACGAAGATCTTATGCCGGCTATCGATCTGCCCACCGACCGGTCGACCATCATGGTCGACATGGCGGCCGAGAATGTCATCGTCAGCGGCGTCGCCTGCGCCCAGGCCTTCGAGCCGCTGCGCGACACGGACCTGGAGCGCTCGATCAGGACCGGCGACATCGTCGTCCTGCAGGGCAACCTGCGGGAGGATGTGACCGCCGACTGCCTTCGCTTCGCCAAGGCCTCGGGGGCGACGACGCTGTTCAACCCCAGTCCGCTGGCGCCGGCCAGCACCCCGGATCTCTCCAACGCCGATATCGTCATAGTCAACGAGGGCGAGGCAGAAGCGATCTCCGGCCATGCCGAGCCACTGAGCGCTGCCAAGGATCTGCTCACGCGTGGTGCCGGCACGGTGATCGTCACCCTCGGCGCGCACGGTTGCCTCGTTGTCGACCACAGGCTTGCCGACCGCGTTGCCGGAGCCGCGGCCACGGTGGTCGACACCAGCGGCGCCGGCGATGTTTTCTGCGGCTGTGTCGCCGGATGTCTTGCCCAGCGGATACCGCTGGGGCAAGCCGTGCGCATCGCCACCGCCGCTGCCGCTCTCTCGGTCGGCCGCAGCGGCACCATGCAGTCCTGCCCCAGTCTGCAGGAAATGGCTCACCTCATCGATATGGAAATGGAAACGGAAAACGCATGACAGCCCCCACGAACCGCATCGGCCAGGTGGCCGACAATGTACTGGTCTCCCTGTTCGGCAAGGCCAAGGCTGTGATCGGCGTCGTGCATCTGATGCCGCTCCCCGGCTCGCCGCGCTATGACGGCGAGGCCGTCGAGACGATCTATCAGCGCGGCCTCGATGACGCCAAGGCGTACCTGCACGGCGGCTGCGACGGCGTCATTGTCGAAAATCACGGCGATATTCCCTTCGCCAAGCCGGACGATATCGGGCCGGAAACCTCGGCCTACATGTCCGTCGTCTCCGACCGTATCCGCCGCGAGCTGGGCCGCCCGATCGGCATCAACGTGCTTGCCAATGCGTCGATCCCGGCCCTGTCGATCGCCAGCGCCGCCGGTGCCGGCTTCGTCCGTGTCAATCAATGGGCCAACGCCTATGTCGCCAATGAAGGTTTCATCGAGGGCGAGGCCGCACGTGCCATGCGCTTCCGCGCCAAGCTCCGAGCCAACGGCATCCGCATCTTCGCCGATGCCCATGTCAAGCACGGCGCCCACGCCATTGTCGCCGACCGGCCGGTCGAGGAGCAGGTCAAGGATCTGGTCTTCTTCGATGCCGACGCCGTCATCGCCACCGGCCAGCGCACCGGTCATGCCGCCGATCTCGGCTATATCCGCATGATTAAGGAGGCGGCCGGCCTGCCGACGCTGGTCGGAAGCGGCGTCACCCCGGAGAACGTCAACGACATTCTCGGCATCGTCGACGGCGTCATCGTCGCCAGTTCGCTGAAATATGACGGCGTCTGGTGGAATCCTGTTGAGCTGTCGCGTGTGCAGTCTTTCATTGCAGGCATCAGGCAGTGATTAAGGTCGATATCAACGGGGAGCGGCTGCTGGACCGGATGCGGGTTTTTGCCGAGATCGGCGCCACCCCGGCCGGCGGCGTCAACCGGCAGGCGCTCAGCGACGGCGACCGCGCCGCCCGCCGGCTGCTCTGCGATCTGGCGCTTGCACGGGGGTTCGGCGTGTTCCAGGACAGAATGGCCAACCTCTTCGTCCGACGAGAAGGCCGCAATCCGTCCCGTCCGCCGGTTTTGATCGGCAGCCATCTCGACAGCCAGCCGACCGGCGGGCAGTTCGATGGCGCGCTTGGGACGCTGTCGGCTTTCGAGGTGTTGGAATCCATCGAGGATCTCGCCATCGAGACCGATGGGCCGATCGAGGTTGTCGCGTGGACCAATGAGGAAGGCAGCCGTTTTGCTCCCGGCGTCATGGGTTCCATGGCCTTCGCCGGCGCGGCCGATCCTGCCGCTTGGCAATCGCTCACGGGCGCAGACGGCGCCTCCTTTGCCGACGAGCTGGCGGCAACGCTTGCGGCCCTGCCGGAGGCGACGATGCGTCCGTTCGGAACGCCTGTCGCCGCCTATCTCGAGCTGCACATAGAGCAGGGGCCGTCGCTGGAAAAGGAAAACATCCCGATCGGTGTCGTCACGGGCGTCCAGGGTACGCGCTGGCTGCTGGTCACCCTGTCCGGCCAGGCGGGACATGCCGGCACCACGTCGCTCGCCTACCGACGCGATCCGATGGTCGCCGCCGCCGCTGCCCTGCACCAGCTGCAGGAAGCTATAATGCCCGCCGACCCGCAGGCGCGGCTGACGGTTGGTCGCATGATGACCTATCCCGGTTCGATCAACGCCATTCCGGATTCAGTCGTCTTCAGCATCGATATCCGCCACCCCGATCCCGACCGCCTCGATAGCATCGAGGCCGAGGTGCGCCGGGTCTGCGAGGAGCAGGCGGCCTCGCAGCAGTGCAGCTGCGCCGTCGTGCGCACCTTCGATATGCCCTCGGCAACCTTTTCGCCTGTCGTCGTCGAGACGATCGAGATGGCGGCACGGAGCTTGTCTCTCGCCAGCAAGCGGATGGTCTCGGGCGCCTTTCACGACGCACTGTTCCTGGCGCGCGTGGCGCCCTCGGCCATGATCTTCGTCCCTTGCCGCGACGGCCTCAGCCACAACGAGGCGGAATATGTCGCACCGGAACACATCCTGTCGGGCGCCCGCGTGATGCTTGAGACGACGATTGCCCTGGCAAGGCGACCCGCCTGAGCCGCGCAAGCGACTTGCTGTACCACCGCACTCAACCGCCAACCTCTTAGCTAAAACCAAACTGGCGGCTGACAGGCAGCGCGGGGTCCGCAGGCCCGAGGGTTGACGGATAGCGAAATTTTTGTCGTCTTGGACGAGGACGCCAACTGGATGCCTGCCTGCTGTCTGGCGGGAAGACGGGCCGCCAATACGGAACCTATAACTTGCGCCAAAGTTATATTTGTCCCAAGCTCATTTCAGCCGGCGCTCAGAAGCCGGCGCTACACCGAAGGACTGCTCGTTGTCGCTCATCCAGACCAGACCGGACGTCACGCCGCTGATGGCGTTCATGACCGACGACAGCCAGCAGATTTTGCAATATGCAGCCGACTCCTTTGACGCTGGCGTGGGCACTGTCCTTGTCACCCTGGTGGAAATCCGCGGCGGCGCGGCGCGCGCCCTCGGTGCCCAGATGACGGTGCGGGAGGACGGGCTCTATTGTGGTTACGTCTCCGGCGGCTGCACGGAAGCAGCCGTTGCGGCTGAGGCATTGCAGGCGATCTCGAAGGGCAACGACCGCTTCCTGAGGCTGGGCGAAGGATCCCGTTTCTTCGATATCGTCCTTCCTTGCGGTGGCGGCATCACGCTCGCGATCCATGTGCTGCGCGAAAGCCTGAACCTCCACACCGTTCTCGAAGGATTGAAGACAAGACGTCGGATGGGATTGCATTACGATGCCGGCATGCAGTCCCTGACCGCATCCGCCTTTCCGGAAGAGACGTCGTGGGACGGATCGCATCTGCAGCGGGGCTACCGCCCCCGCCCTCGCCTTTTCCTGAGTGGCAGGTCGATCGAGGCCGAGCGGACCATGCAGCTTGCGCTCTCGACCGGCTACGACGTCCTGCGACGCGAGGACATGGCGGACCTTCCGCAGGCGTTGTTCGATGCGGATGTGGCCGTGGCGCTGCTGCATCACGATCTTGACGTGGAGCTTCCGGTTCTGCGCGCGGCGCTCGACGGCAAGCCCTTCTACATCGGCGCGCTCGGCAGTTCGACGACCCATCGGCGGCGAACGGAAGCGTTGGTGAGCCTCGGCTACCGACAGGCGGATATCGACCGGATCAAGGCGCCGATCGGCATCATTGCCAAGGCCCGCGATGCCAACACTCTGGCCCTGTCCGTGCTCGGAGACGTCGCGGCCGCCTACGCCGTATCCCGCTGATCTCCATCAGCCCTATGCATGTCGTCGGTCGCCGCGCGATCGCCGATGTTTAAGCCGCCTTAGGCGCAACATCGCTATCTCTTGCAACTGCCCTGAGGATCGGGTCGATCTGTCGGACACGCGCCTTCGGAGCGTGGCTGCCCTACCGGCAGGCCGGCAACGCCGACCGTATCGCCAACCGAGCCCGCCGTATTTTCGAGAGATCGACCGAGCCGGTTTACCTGTTCGCCGTAATTGCGCCGGGTGCGCGGGTCGAAGACGGCGATTGGCGCGCTGACGGCTACGCTTGCCGCGTTGCCGACGGCGGTGGAGACACCTAGCGCAACGGCGCCGACCGCTTCTCCGAGGCCCACATCGGAATCGGTGATGGTCTGCCCGGATATCAATCTTTGTCCGATCAGCTTCACCACTTCGGCGCTCTCTGCGAATTTGCCGTGGTTCAGGCTGTCACCGGATTTCAGCTTGGTGAGGTCGATGACGCTGATGCCGGCCTTCTCGAACTGCGTCCGATAGGGCTCGGCATTGGCGTCGACCTGGCCCAGGCGATCGACATTGCCGGAAATCCGCCTGGATACGCCGAGCGCGCGGTCGTCCTGGGAGACGAAGAGGGTGAAGTGCGGCGCGTTCTTGCCGAGGGCGATGAACTGCCGGCTGAAGACGTCGACGTCAAGATCGGGAGACGCGAGGATGACGTTCTTGATCTTCGGCAGCGTCCGTCCATCGCGGATCGCCATCTGCCGGAGCGCTTCGACCGCCAGCCAGGTGCCCATCGAATGGGCCATGACCGTGATTTCGCCGATCGATGGTTCCGCGTCGATCCGCCGAAGAAGATCCTCCAGCGCGTCGCGCGAGTAGTTGGTGCTTTCCTTGTCGTAATTGTAGTCGAAAATGCTCGCCCGCGACGGCCATGTGAAGACGACGGGAACGACTTCGGCACCGGAATCATGGACGATCTGGGCGAAGCGATAGACGGCATCCTCGTAGCGATTGTTGAATCCGTGAACGAAAACGAGCGCCCGCCGACTGCGTGGAAGGTTTTTCTTCAGCCAGGCTTCGTCCTCCGCTTTGGAGACCAGCGGCTTGACGTTGACAGTCGCGAATTCCTTGATCGGGTTCGCCGGCAGGCGCCTCGGCCATTGAACCTGGCCGACCGTGCGGTTGGCTTCCGGCGGAATGGACACCGTTATTGCATCGACCTTCAGCCCCGTGCCGCGCTCACCCGTGAACAGGATCGACTTGTCTTCGGACGGCGCCCTGGTCGTCGCGGCCAGCAGGTGCACCTGCGAGGTGCCGGGGATGACCGCTCCGCTTGGCGCCATGACGCCAATCAGCCGCCCGCCGCATCCGCTGAGAAGAAGCAGTGCCACACATATGGCCAAAGGCGCGACGCGGCGGGTGCGCGCCGCGGAAACGGCATCGATATCTGCTTGGCCGTCATGTGCCACTGGTGCTTCCCGCTCATCTGTTCGCTTTCCTCATACCGTCACCAGCATGTCCGTTCCAGAGCTTTCCGCATTATCAGGCAACTCTTACATTCCTAGATGCCGATGAACGGCTGAATAAAGCGCAGCATTCGACTGGTGAAGCGCAACGGCGCTTCCGTGATGGCAAGACAGATGCAGTCTTCGCCCGGCGTCGCGGCCGGCTGGTGGGTCAACTCATCGTCAGCCAGTTCGACATCCCCGCGCTTGAAGACCGCAACGGAATCGCCAAAGCTTCCGGCCAGCACAAGGGTGAGCTCGCGTCCGCGGTGCCCGTGCTCGGGAACGGGTTTCCCCGCCGGGATCTTCAGCAGGCGGACGATTGTGCTCGGGTCGGATGTCGGGATTTTCATCTGCGAGGCGCCGCTCCCGAGCGAACGCCATTTCAGGCCGCCCGCAGCATCCACATAGGACAGCAAGGGCTGCGGCAGCAGCGGATCCCACCGGATTTGGGGCTCCGGGTCGGCCGCCGCCGGGCTCGCCATGCGCCTTTTCATGTCTTCCCAGCGGTCGGCCCCAGCCGGTTCCACCTGTTCACACTCGAGAAAATAGCCGCCTATGGTTTCGAATTCACGCAGGCGGGCGCGGCAACTCGGGCAAAAAGACAGATGCGTCGAAACGCCTATGTTCCAACCCTCCGAAAGCGTTCCGGCAGCATGGGACATCAGCAGCTCGTCGCCGAGATGGTGCGAGACCATCACTCGTCCCTCAATATGTTGCGTAGCTTCAGGCATGCATTCCTTATCCTTGATTTAACAGTGCCGATCGGGATGCCGAGCGAAGCGGCAATAGCCGGGTGTGCCATGTCCTCGAAGAAAGACATTCTGAGCGCCTTCACCTCGTCCGGCTTGAGCGAGGCCATGGCCAGTCTCAGCCGCTCCGCGTCCTGCTCCTTGTCGAAGGCAATATCGGCCGCCGGCGTGTCGTCGGGGACGAAGGAGGGATCGTTCGGATCGAAATCCGGACGCGGTCCGCGGCGCAGCGCGTCTATGCGCACGTTTCGGGCGATCGTATATATCCAGGTGGAGGCGGCTCCCCTTTCCGGATCGAATTGATTGGCTTTGCGCCAAACCGAAAGCATCGCCTCCTGTGCCATCTCCTCGGCCTGAATTCGATCTCCCCCGATCCGGAACATGTAGGAGCGTACTTTGGGGACGAAGTACTTGTAGAGAGCCTCGTAGGAATCCACGTCTTGCCGCTCGGCGACCGCGGCCATCAGCGCGTTGATGCGGTTCCGGTCGAGTGCGGGTTGTGTGTCTGCCAAAGGCAGGACCTTCCTATCAAAACGTGGCAGTCTCGCGGGACGCGTCGTGGCGGCCTGTTGGACAGAGGATGCAATTCGGTCGCGCTCGAGTGATCTCATGGCCGGTATACGGGTGCTTGCCGATGCCGGATCATTTTTGCACGGTGCCAGTATGCCGAGCCTTCTTCAAGGGGAGGCTGCGAGCATCCATTTGAGAAGCATGACGGCGTAGCCGAGCGAAACCAGCAGCGTCACCGCCAATCGCAACCTCCAATACCAGCGCCGCGCCCCGTCTCCGGCGTAGATTCCATGGTCGACGACAAGCAGAATCGCAAAGACGATCAACTGGATCAGGAGGGCTACGGGCGAAAGGCTGAAGACCGCCGTTGCAAAGGAGATGAGGGCCAGCCCATTGCTCGTGACCAGCAGCAGGATGGTGCTGCGGTTGCCCTGCGGTCCGGCTTGCACGCAGCCCCAGAGCGCTCCGGCCAGGAACGCGCTGATGATCGCGCCATAGGTCACAAAGAGCAAAGCGGTGTTGAGCCCGAACAGGCTTTCGGGCGAAAGCGCCAGAAACCAGAAGGGCAGAACGCCTGAGAGGGTTAGAACGGTAGAGACCTGGCGCGGGCTGGCGTTCATTCCGCGGCCTCTATGATGGCAGCAAGGGCGTCGCCGAGACCGGCGCCACTGAGGAAGGCCGCTTCCACCCGGCCGGCGATGCACCAGTCGCCGCAGGCGGCGAGCTGGGAATCGCGGTCGATAAGGTAGGGCTCCCCAGCGGCCTGCTGGACATTGGCATAGCGCCAGCGATGGACGGTTGCCGCTTGCGCTTCGTCGGGGTCGATCTGGACATAGAGCCGCAGCGCCTCCAGCATCTGCTGCTTGATGCTGTCCAGCGGCTTTTCGATATTCACATCGGCCCAGACCGAGTTGGAATTGGCCACAAGACAGGGCGTCGATGGTCTTCCGGGCTTTGTGTTGTTGAGCGAAATCCAGTTGATGACGGGATCGTCGACATGGGCTGCAGCAAAAGGGAAACGCGCGAAATGACGCAGCGTCGTCATCAGCGTGAAGCAGGCGTTCATCTCGACGCTGCCGAGCTTGTCGTGATGGGCGAAGCGGGCCGGAAGCAGCCGCGCCGACTGCGGCGCAGGCGCCGCGGCAACCACCCAATCGAACGGCCCTTCCGTGCTGTCACGGACACTCACGAACCATCGACCAGGCTCCCCGCTGATGGCGCCGACCTGCGCGTGCGGGTGGATATCGATGCCGCCCGACAGGAACTTCGGCAGCGCGTTCATCGACGGATTGCCGACATAGCGGATCGTTCCCTTTGCCGTCCGCTCTATCAGCCCATCCTCGCCGAGCGACGCCACCTGGCCGCTCCACGGCTCCACCAGCCCTTCGGCTCGGGCAGCCTCCAGCGCGTCGTGAAACCGAGCGTCTCGAATTGTGAGATATTGGGCGCCATGGTCATAGCTGACGCCGTCGATCCAACGCGTTGCCATACGACCGCCGACACCATGGCTCTTTTCGAATATACTGACGTCAGCGCGATCCGAAAGTCCCCGTGCAAGGGTCAGTCCGGCCATTCCCGCCCCGATAATGCCTATCCGTATGCTCACCGCCATCAATCTTCCGGTCCGTTAAGCCCGCCTTCTCGAGAAAAGGCGCGGCATGTCTCGTTGCATCTGGCAGCGACGTCGCCTCAGGCGCCGCAGTCTGCATATCGTTGCGGTACTGCCGTCAGCCTGCGGACGCGTCCCTCGACGATGTAGCGTTCTATGAGAACGCGTTCGGCGTCGAAAGGATGCCCGTTCCATCCCTCATGGTCGAAACCTGCGAGCATGACGCGGTCTCCGACGTCTGCCGCCTCCTCGATGACATAGGCGATCGCCATCAGGCCAGAGCTTGGCACGATATATTCCGCCGACCGGATGGCTTTCAGTTCGATGTCGATCCTGTCGTGGTGGCGGCGCGGAATGACCTTGAATGCCTTGCCGGTCTCTGCGGCGAACTCGGCGAACTCGGCCGTGTAATCGTCACAGAAGTCCTCCAGCCCAGGGGCGAGGCCGGACTTCAGTTCTGCAAATTTCATGCTGTCGCGAACGCACCAGATCTCGGAGGCGCCGGCCACCGCCGGTAATTCCCGCCAGGCGCGTTGCCTGACCATCCCGTGCGCCGGCCGTCCGGTGTTGCAGACGGCGACGACGTCCGTGCGCGATCCGCCGCGACCGAGCGAGCGGCAATCGTTGAAGCGGATGACAAGATCGCAAGCGTCGATCATCACCGCCTCATGGCTCTCAAAGGAGCCGTTCCCAACAATTGCAATCTTGCGTGACACGCGGGCCATCCGTGGATTTTTCGAGAGATACGTCATCGTCGCTGAAACGGATCAAACAGGCATCTTCCGCGAAGGGAAAGGCATTTTGATCTGAAATTCCGCAAATCGCGTAATGCCGGTCGATTATCGAAATCTGGAGAGTGTGTATGGATGCGATTGCCAACACGGCCGGCCTTGTGGCCGCTTCTGACCAACCGACGCAGGCGGAAGCCGAGGCGGCCGTACGGACGCTGATCCGCTGGGCCGGCGACGACCCGGCGCGCGAGGGCCTGCTCGACACGCCGAAGCGCGTTGCCAAGGCCTACCGGGAGCTTTTCTCCGGTTATGAAAAGGTGCCGGAGGACGTGCTGTCCCGGACTTTCTCCGAGGTTTCGGGCTACAAGGACATGGTGATCGTCAAGGATATCGCCTTCCACTCCCATTGCGAGCACCACATGGTGCCATTCCACGGCGTGGCCCACATTGCCTATGTTCCTGACGGCGGCGTCCTCGGGCTGTCGAAGATGGCACGGCTCGTCGACCTCTATGCGAGACGCCTCCAGACCCAGGAAACCATGACCGCCCAGATTGCCCAGGCCCTGGATGACAGCCTGCGGCCGAAGGGCGTGGCCGTCATGATCGAGGCCGAGCATATGTGCATGGCCATGCGCGGCATCGCCAAGCAGGGTGCAAAGACGCTGACCACCAGCTTCACCGGAAGCTTCGAAATGTCGGCATCCGACCAGTCGCGTTTTATCATGCTCGTGCGGGGCTGACGGTCGGTCGGAGAAAGGAGGAGCCAATGTCGGATGCTTTGATGATGTCGCTCGATGTCGGCTATCGCGCTCTGGTGATCGGGGCGAGTGGCGGGATCGGCAAGGCGCTGGCGGACCAGCTGGCCGAGGACGGCAATTGCGAGAAGATCGTCCGCCTCTCCCGTCGCGCGGATGGGCTCGATGTCACGGACGAGGCTTCGGTCCAGAGGGTCGCCGAGGGGCTGGGACGCCAGGAGTTCGACATCATCCTCTGCGCGACCGGCGCACTGACCATCGGCGGGGTCGGGCCAGAGAAATCGATCAAGCAGATCTCGGCCGAGGCAATGATGGCGCAGTTTGCGCTGAATGCCGTCGGTCCGGCTCTTGTCCTCAAGTATTTCGCGCCGCTTCTTGCAAGGCGGCGTCGCGCAATCATGGCATTCCTGTCGGCAAGGGTCGGTTCGATCGGCGACAATGCACTGGGCGGCTGGATTTCCTACCGCGCGTCGAAGGCGGCGCTCAACCAGATCGTTCACACTGCGGCCATCGAGATTGCTCGGACAGCGCCGGCCTCGACCATCGTCGCCATCCATCCGGGCACGGTGAAGACCGAGCTGTCGGAGGCATTTGCCGCAGGACACCAGCGCTTCGAGCCCAGCGATGCCGCCCAGCGCATCCTGACGACCCTGGATGGATTGCAGTCCAGGGATACGGGACGTTTCTTCGCCTATGACGGCACGACCATCCCCTGGTGACGTGGGACAACAGACTTTCTTCTGATCCGAAGCGCGGGGGCCCCGTATACCCTTCATGATCAGGATATTTTACGACGGCGCCTGCGGCTTGTGTACGCGGGAAATCAACCACTACCGCAAGGTCGCGCCTGAAGGCGTGTTCGACTGGGTGGACGTCATGGCCAATCCGACCGCCCTGGCAAACGAGCCGATGTCGCTGGCCGATGCCCTCATGGAACTGCATGCCAAGGACGACAATGGCGTCATGCATGTCGGCGTCGATGCTTTCCTGCTGATCTGGCGGAACATCCCCAGCTGGAGACTGGTTGGGACCATCGCCGGCTTCCCGCCGGTGACGGCATTGATGCGGGCGATCTACCCCGTTTTCGCGCGCTGGCGCTTTGCAAGGCTTGCCCATTGCCAGGTCGCGGCGCGTTCGTAGGCGAGCGCGACGACCTTTTGTCTCTCCGATATCCCGAGAGCAGCGTTCCGCTTTTATGCCAATCACGGTCTTAACCAGATGCGAGAAAGTGCGATGAACCAGGCGGCAGCGAGACTTGAACATCCAACCGGCACCTATGGGCTCAACCATGGATCGATCCTTATCGTCGATGACGACGGCGTCTTTGCCCATCGGCTGGCGAGAGCCTTTTCCGACCGTGGCTTCGAGGTCGAGGTATGCGAGACTGTCGACCGAGCGATAGAGATCGTCGGCGACCGTCATCCCGACATCGTCATCACCGACCTTCGGATCCACGACAGAAGCGGCCTCGACGTGATAGAAGCCGTCCGGGCGCTGTCCAGCCAAACGAAGACGCTTGTGCTCACCGGCTACGGAAACATCCATTCCGCAGTTGTCGCCGTCAAGCTCGGCGCCACAGAGTTCCTCAGCAAGCCGGCGGACGCGGATGAAATCCTCGAAGTCCTCGGTTTGCTGGACAAGTCGCACGTCCGGGCTGCGACATCGCTGATCCCTCCTGACATGGCGCGCTGGGAGCATATTCTCAGCGTCTTCGAGGGGACCGGCCGCAACATGTCGGAATCGGCCCGTCTGCTCAACATGCACCGCCGCACCCTGCAAAGGATGCTCGCCCGCGGCGCGCCGGAGCCAGGGCACACGCCGCATGAGGCCGCCTGACCAATAATCCCCCTCTCAGCCTTTCGGCTGACGAAGCGCCGGCAGCCGGAGGACGGCCTTGAGGCCTTTTGGCAGGTTGGGTTCCAGCAGGAGGGAGCCGCCGTAGAGGCCGGCCATTTCCACGACGATGGTGAGGCCGAAACCGTCTCCCGGGACGCGCTCGTCCTCGCGCACTCCCGGGGACAGCACGGCCTGAAGGCGGTCCTGCGGAATGCCCGGTCCATCGTCGGCAAAGGCGATCCGCACGAAGGCGCCATCCCGCGCCGCCTCCACCCTGACCTGGCTGGCTGCCCATTTGAAGGCATTGTCCATAAGGTTTCCGAGCATCTCCTCGACATCGCTCGCCTCGCAGGCAACGGACAGGCCCTCTGCGACGTCGGCCTGGAAGGCGATCATGCGATCGGCGTAGATGTGGCCGATCGCGCCGTGGAGATCGGCAAGTGCGGCTGCGACATCCGTGGTCGCCGCGCTGTCGTTCGATGCCATGACGCGGCGGGCGGCGCTGAGATGATGCTTGATGCGGTTGTCGATGCGCAAGGCAAGGCTGCGCAGCGTGCCGTCCGGATCGTTGCCATCGTCCAGCCCGAGAAGCAGGCTTGCGACGGGCGTCTTGAGGCCATGCGCCAAGTTGGCGAACTGGATGCGCGTCGCGCTCAGTCGCTCCTCGTTCGATTGCAGAAGTGCATTGGCGTTTGAGGCAAGCGGTGAAAGCTCGACTGTCGCCTGATCCGGCAGCCGCGACCGGTCGCCACGCTCGATGGCCGCAATGTCGTCCGCCATCGATTTCAGCGGCCTCAGGCCGAACCGGATCTGCCAGAGCGTGCCTGCCAGAAGAACGAGGCCGAGCAGCAGCATGCAGGGAACGAGCCAGAGGAGCGCCCGCCAGGCCGGGTCGACCAGTGCGCTCTCCGGCGCGGTCGCGGTAATCAGCAGCAGTTCGCCGTCTATGTCGCGCGTGCTCTGGCGAAGATAGAGCCTGCGGCCCTGCGCCTCGCCTGCCCCAGGCGTCGGCATGGAGGTCAGCATCTGGACGAAATCCTGGCGCGGCGGCGGCGCGTCGATGGTCCCGTCGAGAAGCGAGTGCGAGACGAGGTGCTGATCCCTCCCGTCGATCTGCCAGTACCAGCCGGAACCGGGGCGATCGAAGGGCGGCGCATCCAGCTTTGCCGACAGCGCTATCCTGCCGTTCCTGTCATGGGAGACGGTGGCGGCAAGGGCGCCGATCTGCGTGTCGAGGCGCTGGTCGACCTGTTCGCGGATGACTGCATTCAAGGCAAGCCACAGCACCGCCGCAGCGACCACCAGCGCCAGCGTCACGAAGACCCCCGAAAAGATCAGCAGCCGCCCGGCGATCGACTTGGGTCGCCTTAAGAGAACGCGTTTCATGTCGCCCCCGCTGCGGTTAGCATGTAGCCGCGACCGCGCACGGTCTCGATCAGTTCCGGGCGGAGCTTCTTGCGCAGCCGCCCGATGATGACCTCTATCGAGTTGGAATCGACCTCCGCGTCTCCGTCATAGACGCGTTCGTTGAGCTCCCTGCGATCGACGACGGTTTCCTTGCGGAGCATCAGGCAGGACAGTACCCGCCATTCCAGTGCCGTCAGCTTGAGAGGCAGGCCATCGAGCTCGAAGGTGCCGAGCTGGGCATCGAACACCAATGCACCGCAGCTCACGCGCGCGGCGGCGTGACCGGTGGCCCGGCGGACCAGCGCCCGGAGGCGCAGCACCAGCTCCTCCACCCTGAACGGCTTGCCGAGAAAATCGTCGGCGCCGGCCTTGAAGCTCGACACCTTGTCAGGCCAGCCGTCGCGGGCGGTGAGCACCAGCACCGGCAGGTTGCGCTCACCCTCGCGCCAGGTCTTCAGAACGGTGACGCCATCGACCTTCGGCAGCCCGAGATCCAGAACCGCAACGTCGAACATCTCGGTGAGACCCGCATGGATCGCATCCTCTCCGTTGCGAGCGACATCGACGACGAAATTTTCGGCTCTCAGGGCGCTGGCGATACGGCCGCTGAGGTCGTCGTCGTCTTCAACAAGCAATACGCGCATGGGGGGAGACTTTCCGCTGCAAGAGATGGGGCTAGTCCTATCGAAAATGCCTGAACTCAATCTGAACCAGCGGGTTCAGGCGCGTGAGGGGACATAGCGCGTAAGTTGGCGTTGTCACTTACCAAGGAGATCGAAGATGACGATCGAGCATGATACCAGCGAAGGCCCTGGCAAGGGTCCAAGACATCTGCCGCCGCACCTACGCCGTCGAGGCTGGGTCGTGCTGCCGGCGGTGGCGGTTGCCCTTGCAGTCGGCGTGGCCGGCGGTGCGGTCGCGATGAAGATGGTTCGCCCGACAGCGGAAATGGCGCCGATGACGCCCGTTGCGATTTCGGCGATGCCGACCTCCGGCCTCGTGACCATCAAGGGCACCGTTGCGGAGATCTACGGCAACAAGTTCGTTCTGCAGGATGCCAGCGGCCGGGCCCTTGTTGAGACCGGACCGGCCGGCGAAGGCGGCGGCCTGGTGACCCAGAACGAAGCCGTTACCGTGCAGGGCCGCTTCGACCAGGGCTTTGTCCAGGCGAGCTATCTCGTCGACAAGGATGGAAAGGCCGAAGAACTGCGTGCGCCCGGCCCGCCTCCACCGCCACCACCCGAGTTCGGCGGTCCTGCACATCCTCCGCGGCCTTGATGGCTTCCACCCCCATCAGTCAACGCCTCTTCAACCCCAAGAGAAAGATGATCCCATGAAACAATACCTGCTATCCGCCGTGGCTTTTGCCGCTTTTGCCGGTGCCGCCTTCGCGCAGCAGCCACCTCCCCCGCCGGCTCCCCCAACGGGCCCTGCGCCGGTGGTCGATCCGGCAGCGCCTCCGCCACCTCCGCCGGCTCCCGGTGGCCCCGGTCCTGCCGACCGCGCCGGTCCTCCGCCGCTCGGTCCGGATGGCGGCCCGCGCGGCCCCGGCGGCCCTGGCGGCCCTGGCGGCCCTGGTGGTCCCGGTGGTCCTGGTGGACCTGGTCCCGACATGGGTCCGGACGGTCATCGCCCGCCCCCGCCGCCGCCGCCTCCGCCGTCCAAGGCAGCCCATTTCCACATCGACGATGGGCGCAACGTGATCGACATCAAGTGCGCGGACGATGAACCGATGAAGGCCTGCTCCGATACCCTGATGCAGGTTCTCGATCGCCTGAAGGGACCGACCCCGCCAGCCCGCTAGGCTGAGCGTACCGCCAGATCGCAGCCGCGCATCCACCCGATGCGCGGCTGTTGCCGTCAAGCCTCCTGCCTTTGCGCCAAGCGCGATGCCACCCGCGCTGATCGGCCGATTTGCCGCATTGAAGTTGCTGCCTTCATCGCTTAGGCAAAGAGGCAGACAGGGCGGTGGGCGGCGTTGGACAGAGGTTTTTCCGGAACGAGACGATGGGCGGTGCGCATATTCTGCGTGCTGGCGCTTGTCGTTGCCGGCTTCGGTTCTCAATCGCCCGCTGCCGGTGCGGCAGAGCTGACACCGGCGGAACTCGCGCAATATCGATTGCCGGACGGCTCGCTGCCGATCCTGTGCATCACCTACAAGGATGAGGACGGCAAGACGCGCGGCAAGGTGCATGTACCTGCCTGCTATGCTTGCCAGCTTGCCTCAGCGGTTCTTTTGCCGGCGGTACCCTTCGTCGACAGCGGCCACCTGCCCTTCGTCGTTGCCAGCTTTGTGGCGCCGCGCCGCGCAGCCTTCCACCGCAGGCTCTATCCGCCCAACAGCGGCCCGCGTGCGCCACCCCATCTCACGACCGTTGCCTGAGCCTTCGCGTTGCAGCTTCGCTGCGACGTTTCTCGTCAACGGCGGCCGGATGCACCGACTGCGGTCGGGCGGGCTGTGAGAATGACTGGTCTTTCGCAAGCGCGCGCAAACTGAACGACGATCCGTTCAGTGATCTGGCGCGTGGCGGCTTCGACCGCAATGTCACATCATCCCACAGCCCCATGATCCATCCCGCCGCCCGCTCCCAGGGGACCTCATGTCTGCTTTCTCTGCGGCCGATCCATCGGCCATCTCAACGACGAATATCTCTTTGTACCGGGCCATATGGCGCTGGCACTTCTTTGCGGGGCTGCTCGTCATCCCCTTCATGATCAATCTCGCGGTTACCGGTTCGCTCTATCTTTTCAAGGACGAGATCGCCGATACCTTCTACGCATCCCGCAACATCGTAGCGGATAGCGGACCGCTGCTGTCACCCGAGCAGATCGTCGATGCGGCGGTGGCAAGCCAGCCGGGCGCGATCGCCACATCCTACCGAGAGGCGCCGACGGGAGAACGCTCGGCGGCCGTCACAGTCTCGCAGCACGGCCACTCCACCATCGTCTATGTCAATCCGCATAGCGGACAGGTGCTCGCTTCCGTTGGCTCGAAGGAAGAGTTCAGCTGGGTCGTCAAGCGCATCCACAGCCTCGAATATTTCGGCGAATGGACCAACCGGATCGTCGAGATCGTCGCCGGCTTCGCCCTGGTGCTGGTCGTCACCGGGATTTATCTCTGGTGGCCAAGGCAGCAGACGGGCGGGGTCCTCAGCATTCGCGGCACACCGTCGCGCCGTGTGTTCTGGCGCGATCTGCACGCGGTCACCGGCGCGGTCGCCGGCGTGGTGATCTTCTTCCTCGCCTTTAGCGGCATGCCCTGGTCCGGCTATTGGGGCGCCAATGTCAATGCCTGGCTGACGGCGCATGATCTCGGAGCGCCGGCAGCACTCTGGGACAAGGTTCCTGTCTCGACGAAGATGACGCACCATGTGGTCAGTCGTCCCGGCTGGGTGGTGGAGAATGCGCCGGTCCCGCTTTCCGATGCCTCCGCCACGGCGATGGGCGGCACGCCGATCGGTCTCAACGAGGCTGTTGCCGTCATGCACGGGCTGGGGATGGCGCCTGGTTCCGACATGTCGATCCCCGACGGCGGCACTGGCGTCTACACGGCAAGCCACTATTTCGGCGATCTCGCCAAGGAGCGGACCGTCCATATCGACCAATACAGCGGCAAACCGCTGGTCGACATCTCCTACGATCAATATCCGGCTCTAGGGCGCGCGATCGAGTGGAGCATCAATCTTCATCAGGGTCAGCAGTGGGGGATGTTCAACAAGCTGGTGATGCTGGCGACCTGCCTTGCGATCATCCTTTGCTGCGCGACGGGCGTCGTCATGTGGTGGAAGCGGCGGCCGTCCGGGCGGCTCGGCGTACCGCCGATGCCGGCGGAAAAATCGGTCTATCTCGGCCTCTGGCTGATCGCCATCGTCTTTGGTCTGGCCTTCCCGCTGACAGGCCTCGCCATCGTTGCAATGATCCTGATCGACCAGTTGCTGATCCGCTTCGTCCCGCCGCTCAGACGCTTCTTTTCATAAGCTCCGGGCTTCGGAGTGTCATGCAAACGCCCGGTTTCCCGGGCGCTTGCTCATTGGTGCTATTGCTTTGCCTTACGGCTGGCCGCTGCCGCCGGCGGCACCGTAGACCTGGCCCGTCGCATAGCTGGCATCGGCGGCGGCTAGCTGGACGTAGATCGAAGCGAGCTCGACCGGCTGGCCGGGCCTTCCCAGCGGCGTGTCGCCGCCGAAGGACATCAGCTTTTCCTGGGTGGCGCCGCCGCTAACCTGCAGCGGAGTCCAGATCGGACCGGGCGCAACGCCGTTGACGCGAATGCCCTTGGGGCCGAGCTGCTTGGCCATGGACTTGGTGAAGGACATCATCCCCGCCTTGGTCATGGCGTAGTCGACCAGGTTCTCAGAGGGGTCATAGGCCTGCTCCGACGTCGTCTGGATGATCGCGGAGCCCGGCGGAAGATGCGGCAACGCCGCCTTCGTCAGCCAAAAAGTCGCATAGAGGTTCGTCTTCATCGTCGCGTCGAAATCCTCGCTGGATATGTCGAGGAGCGAGGGGCGCTGCTGTTGGCGGCTGGCGTTGTTGACGAGGATGTCGAGCCCGCCCAGTTGGCGTACTGCCTCGTCGACGATCTTGCGGCAATGCTCCTCGTCGCGAATATCGCCCGGCAGCGCCACGGCGATCCGGCCTTCCTTCCTGATGAGATCGATCACCTCGCGGGCGTCGGGCTCCTCATCCGGCAGGTAGCTGATCGCGACATCGGCGCCCTCTCGCGCATAGGCGATGGCCGCCGCGCGGCCCATGCCGGAGTCACCGCCTGTTATCAGTGCCTTGCGCCCCATCAATCGACCGGAGCCCTTGTAGCTGGTCTCGCCGTGGTCCGGTTTCGGATCCATCTTGCCGGCAAGTCCAGGCCAGGGCTGCGTCTGCGACTTGAAGGGCGGCTTCGGGTAGAGTGTCGCTGGGTTGCTGATCTTCGGCTGCGACGGGGCCGCGGCGGCCGGTGCTGCCTCGGCTCCGCGCGTCGACATGGCGGCGGCGGCAACGGCTGCAGTAGCACCGCCGACAATCGATCGGCGGGTTAGTTTCGGCGTCGCGGATTCGTCTTTCTTGGTCACGTGCTTTCCCTTTCAGCTTTTGCTTCGGGGAGGGTAACCAGCCTATTTCCAATCAGTTCCGTAAGGAATGGCCGCTCCGGAAAGCGTGAATTGAGCCCGGTGTGTCCGCTTGCACGCTACCTGTGGTAGCAGGGGCTAGTGCTGGAGGAAGGCGATGTCTTTCGCAACCGCTTCGAACACCGGCTTGGAGAAGAGGTAACCCTGCATCAGTTCGACGCCCAGGTCCTGAAGCACCAACCGTTCCGCCTGGGTCTCAATTCCCTCGCAGAGCGGGATGATGCCCATGTCCTTTAACATCGCCACCGTGTGCCGGACAATCGTGCGCTTCACGCTATTGCTGTCGACGTTGCGGATCAGCTCCATGTCGAGCTTCACGATGTCAGGCTGAAACTTCGCCAGGAGACCCAGCCCCGCGTGACCCGCGCCAAAGTCGTCGATCGCGGTCATGAAGCCGATTTCACGATAGGTGGAGAGGATCCGCAGCACATGGTCGGTATCCAGTTTTTCATCCTCGGTGAATTCGAAGATGATCTGACTAGCCGGGAAACCGGTCTTCTTGGCGGTCGCCAGCGTCAGTTGAATACAGGCTTTGGCCTCGTAGACCGCGTTCGGCATGAAGTTGATCGAGAGCCGGGGGGCTTCCTGCTCCGGAAAGACGCGCGAAGCGAGCTCGATTGCCTTGACGCGGCATTGCTGGTCGAAAGCATAGCGATTTTCATCGGCGACGGCGGACAGGACACTGCCGGCACCCTCGCCGTTTGCACCGCGCACCAGCGCCTCATGGGCGTAAACGGTGCCGTTCGTGACATTGACGATAGGCTGCAGCGCCATCGAAAAGGGCATTGGAAATTTTTGGCCGTCCTTGCAGCCTTGGCATTGATTTGTCATCGTCTGTTCCCGTGTTCGCAACGACTTTAGTAAAAACCAGGTGCGAGGAAAACGTTCGGAACCGTACCAAGTTCAGGAAAAATTTGCCGCAGGCACAGATCGGCCCGCCGTGTTGCGCAGTCAATCACGGCAAGTCCGCCCGCGTCGGCCGCCGCAGGCGCTTGCCCCCAGTCGGGAAAGCCGCTCGGGCCGTTGGTTGCCGTTGTCAGCCCCTGGTCGGCTCGGCACCGGAGGCTTTTTCCTCCGTCCTCGTCGCTGACGACACCGATGCGCAGACGGCGGCAATCAGGGCATTGGCGTCATAGGGCTTGCCGAGCACGAAGGCATCGCGGTCGCCGGCGACGCTGGAGGGATCGCCTGTTGCAAAAACAATAGCAGCCGAGGGTCGTATCGCCCGCGCCCGCTTGGCAAGCTCCGGTCCGGGAACGCCAGGCAGGTTTATGTCGGTGACGAGAACGTCGAATGGCACCGTTTCCAGCGCCGCCATTGCCTCTTCGGCGCTGCCGGCCTCGATAACGATGCAGCCGGCCTCCTGAAGCGCCTCGCCGGTGCTCATGCGGATGAGATTGTCGTCCTCGACCAGCAGCACGGTCAGTTGCGAGGTAACAAAGGGCTTGTGAACCGACGCGTTGCTCGAAGTGGGGGACGCCACCTTCGCGGAGCTGTCCTTTGCCAGTATCCGCTGGCTCCGGTTGCTCAACACGTGACGGAATTTGCGGGCCATGGCTTCGCGCGTATAGGGCTTCGAGAGAAGTTCGACGCCGGCATCGAGCTTGCCGCCGTGCACGATCGAGTTCTCCGTATAGCCCGAGGTGAAGAGCACGGCGATATCGGGCAGGCGCTCGCGGGCTTTGCGCGCGAGTTCGGGACTTTTCAGCGTTCCCGGCATGACCACATCGGTAAACAGGATGTCGATCGGGATGCCGCTTTCGATAACGTTCAGGGCGCTGGCCGCATCGACGGCCTTGAGGACGCGATAACCGAGGTCGGACAGCAGGGAGACGACGGTTTCTCGCACCGCATCGTCGTCCTCCACGACAAGTACCGTCTCTGTGCCGCCGGCGATCGGTCCAGTGTCGACGGCGATCTCGATGTCCTCGCTCTGCACCGCGCGCGGCAGGTACAGCTTGATCGTCGTTCCCTCGCCCACTTCGGAATAGATCTTCACGTGACCGCCGGACTGCTTGACGAAGCCGTAGACCATCGACAGGCCGAGCCCCGAGCCCTTGCCTTCCGCCTTGGTGGAGAAAAAGGGTTCGAATACCTTTTCAAGAATGTCGGGCGACATGCCCGAGCCGGTGTCGCTAACGGCGAGCATGACGTACTGGCCCGGGGTAACCTCGTCGTGGTCAAGCGCATAGGCATCGTCGAGATGCGCGTTGGCGAGTTCGATGGTCAGCTTACCATTGCCATTCATCGCATCGCGGGCATTGATGGCCAGATTGAGCAGGGCGTTCTCGACCTGGGCAGGGTCGATATAGGTGTTCCACAGGCCACCGGCGACGACGGTCTCCACTTCGATCGACTCGCCGATCGCCCGGCGGAGCATGTCGTCCATGCCGTTGACGAAGCGGCTGATATTGACGACCTTCGGCTCGAGCGCCTGGCGGCGGCCGAATGCGAGAAGCTGGCTTGCCAGCTTTGAGCCGCGCGACACGCCGGCCATGGCATTGGCTACGCGGGTTTCCGCCCTCTGGTTGCCGGCAATGTCCCTTGCCAGCAGCTGCAGATTGCCGGATACGACCTGCAGCAGGTTGTTGAAGTCGTGCGCCACGCCGCCGGTCAACTTGCCGACGGTCTCCATCTTCTGCGCCTGCATCAGTTTTGCCTCGGCAGCGCGCCGTTCGCCGATCTCGGCGACAACACGCGCTTCCAGGTTTTCATTGACCTGGCGAAGCTGCTCCTCGGCCCGTTCGCGATGGCGCACCTGCCGTGCCAGGGCATCGGCCTGTTCGCGCAAGGCCGCCTCTGCCGCCCGCTGGTGGGTGATGTCGGTGTGGACGCCCACCCATTCGAAGATCTCGCCCGCCGCGTCGAGGATCGGCAGGGCACGGATCGCAAACCGCCGCCACGCGCCGTCGTGCCTTT
The DNA here is from genome assembly GCF_049472505.1 of Rhizobium sp. HT1-10. Taxonomy (NCBI): domain Bacteria; kingdom Pseudomonadati; phylum Pseudomonadota; class Alphaproteobacteria; order Hyphomicrobiales; family Rhizobiaceae; genus Rhizobium; species Rhizobium sp. HT1-10. The sequence goes on from NZ_JBCEBQ010000007.1 coordinate 105,319, forward strand.
GTACCCGATGCTCGTGGACGAACATGCTTTTCGTATCGACGGCCTGCTGCCAGGCTTCGACAGTGGCTTCAGCGTCGTCGCCGTGGACGGCCTTCGTCCAGCCGTAGCCTTCGTATTCTTCGCGCGTCTGCCCCGTCAGTTTCGACCAGCCGTGTTGCTCCCCGATCATCCGGCCGTCGGCGCTGTTGGTCCACAACACACCGTGGACGGCATCCATAGCCTTGCGGAAGCGGCTGTTGCTGACGGCAAGGGCGGCTTCGCGCTGGGCCCGCTCCTCGATATCGACACCGAGAATGTGCACTCCCGCCACCGAGCCATCGGGCTCGATACGCGGCACATAGCGCACTTCCATACGGCGCGTGGTGCCATTGACGTGGGGAAGGATGGCTTCCGAGGCGAAGCTTTCGCCGGCAAGCCCGCGCGAAATGGAAGCCGCGCGATTGGCATAGGCCGCCTCGCCGATGACATCGCGCACGTGCCGGCCGATCATGCTGGCAGGATCAACGCCGAACCACTCCCGGTAGGTGCCGTTGGCGAACCGATAGATGTGATCCTGGTCGACATAGGAAATCAGCATCGGCACGGCATCGGTGACGCTGCGCAGTTCCGCCTCGCGCGCCGCCAGCCGGGCTTCGGCCAGGATGCGGGCGCTGTTGTCGATGAGAGTGCACATGACGCCGCCGACCTGGCCGTCGCCGTCATAAACGGGCGTATAGAAAAGGTCGAGATAGAGGATCTCCGCGCCATGGGCGCGGTTAAAGGTGATCGGCTGATCGCGGTGGGTGACTGTCTCACCCCGCAGCCCGGCCTCCAGGATGGGGCGGTTCCACTCCCAGACTTCCGGGAAGGCGGCCGCCACGGGCGTGCCGAACGCCATGGGGTGACGGTCGTCCGCGATCCGGGTGTAGGCATCATTGTAGATCATGACGTGCTGCTCGCCCCACATCAGCACTTTTGCGACGGGCGAATTGACGATGTTGGCAACGGTCGCCCGCATTTCCAGGCTCCATCCTTCGATGGGGCCGAGCAGGCTCTTGTTCCAGTCGCGGGATCGGATGAGTGCGCCGCATTCGCCGCCGCCGAGCGGCCAGTTGCCGACCGGCAAACTGATCGGGCCAACCTCGCCGTCGCGAAGCTTGCAAAGGGCGGCACGGACCACCTCGCTGGCATTGGCATAATCGCCGGATGCTAGGCTGTCGTTGATAAACCCCTCGAGTTCGGGGGTAAGTGAGACATTGCGAGATTGACGTTGGGCCATTGCTCGTCCTGACAGGTCAAATTTGCCGTGTCAACAAATGTCACGATGCCGAATGCGGTTGTTTTACAATAATGTTATTCTCGCCGGTCACGGCAGTTCAAGGCCCTGATCTATATGCGCTCCAGCGCGATTGCGATCCCCTGACCGACGCCGATGCACATGGTGGACAACGAATAACGGCCGCCGGTTTCTCGCAGTTCGAGAGCTGCCGTGCCGGTGATTCGCGCGCCGGACATGCCGAGCGGGTGACCGAGCGCGATTGCCCCGCCGTTTCGGTTCACGCGGCCGTCGTCATCGGCAATTCCGAGTTCCCGCAACACGGCAAGGCCTTGGCTGGCGAAGGCCTCGTTGAGTTCGATGATGTCAAACTGGTCCTGCGTCATGCCGAGCCGCGTCATCAGCTTGCGCGATGCCGGGACTGGCCCCATTCCCATGAGGCGTGGCGCCACGCCCGCCGCCGCGCCGCCCAGGATGCGCGCAATGGGCGTCAGGCCATGTTTCCTGGCTGCGGCTTCCGAGGCAATGATCAACGATGCGGCGCCGTCGTTGACGCCGGAGGCATTGCCGGCCGTGACGGTGCCGCCTTCTTTCTTGAACGGCGTGCCCAGTTTGCCGAGCGCCTCCATCGTCGTCGCGCGCGGATGCTCGTCCCTGTCGACGACGATCGGGTCGCCCTTGCGCTGGGCGATGGTGGTCGGGGTGATCTCCCTATCGAGCCGGCCGTTGGCCTGGGCCGCCGCTGCCTTGGCCTGGCTGGAGAGCGCGAAGGCGTCCTGGTCGTCGCGGCTGACCTTGTATTCTTCGGCGACGTTCTCGCCGGTTTCCGGCATGCTGTCGACGCCGTATTGCCTTTTCATCAGCGGGTTGACGAAGCGCCAGCCGATCGTCGTGTCGTGGATCTCGGCGCTGCGAGAAAAGGCGGTCTCGGCCTTCGGCATGACGAAGGGCGCGCGAGACATGCTTTCGACGCCGCCGGCGATCATCAGTTCCGCTTCGCCTGCCCGAATGGCGCGGGAGGCAGCTAAGATCGCGTCCATGCCGGAGCCGCAGAGGCGGTTGATCGTCGTGCCCGGGACGGAGATCGGCAGGCCGGCCAGCAGCGACGACATGCGCGCGACATTGCGATTGTCCTCGCCGGCCTGGTTGGCGCATCCGAAAATGACGTCTTCCACCGCGTCCCAATCCACGGAGCCGTTGCGGATCATCAAGGCCTTCAGAGGAACGGCGCCGAGATCGTCGGTTCGAACCGAGCTCAAAGCGCCGCCGAAGCGGCCGATCGGCGTTCGGATATAGTCACAGATAAATGCCTCGGCCATGGGGCTCTCCTCAAATGTCGGGGAGCTCAACGCCTGTCATGGCCTGACGTCCTCGTGCGACATGGCAAAGCTTTTCGCTCAGCCCGAAGCGTCCGTCAACACTGTCTCGCCGACCTTGGGCGAGCAGGCGAGACGGTCGTGCGCTGGTCCGCGACCGCTTGCCGCCGACTGAGGCCGTCCGTTCGTCGCCGTTAGTCCCAGCCGGCATGCCATTCTCTCCAATGCCCTCAAAAAGGCATCAGCGCTGGCACAAATTGATGCTTTTCGCGTGCGGTGGATTTCCTTTACTCAGAAGTCACAGACAATGAGGGACAGGGCGATGTCGACGCCATTTTACTGGAACGAGCTGAACACCTACGATTTTGCCGGGCTGTCTCCCGACACCACCATCGCCATCCTGCCGATCGCCTCCACCGAGCAGCATGGCCCGCATCTGCCTGTTGCCACCGATGTGGCGATCGCCAACGGTATGCTGGCCGAGCTGCGCCGTCAGCGCCAGGACGACCTCGACATCCTCGTTCTGCCGACCCAGGAAATCGGCAAGGCCAACGAGCATGTCTACGGTCCCGGCACACTGTCGCTCAGTGCGGAACTGTTGATCCCGGTGTGGACGGCGATCGGCGCCAAGGTGGCCGAAACGGGCCTGCGCAAGATGGTGATCGTCAACTCCCATGGCGGCAATGTCGACATCATGAGCATCGTCGCCCGCGAGCTGCGCGTCCGCTACCAGATGGCCGTCCTGTCGACGCAATGGGGCCGCTTCGGAAATCCGGAAGGCCTGATCAGCGACCATGAATCGCGCTATGGCATCCACGGCGGCGAGGTGGAGACCTCGCTGATGCTGCATTTCCGCCCGGATCTGGTGCGGATGGACAAGGCGCAGAATTTCATCTCGAAAGCAGAATGGATGGGCGAGCAGTCGAAATATATCCAGCCCCTGCCGCCGCATTCGCTGGCCTGGATCGCCCATGACCTCAACCCCAACGGCGTCGTCGGCGACGCTTCACTCGGCACCGCGGAAAAGGGCGCGGCCATCTGCCGGCATCAGGTCGAGGGCTTCGTCGAGATGCTGTACGACCTCAAGGCCTATCCGCTCTCCAATCTCTACACGCCGTGATCCTCAGGCGACGGCCGGGCGGTCGGGGGCGATATGGCCCTTGCCCTGCAGCTCCTTGACGAGCCCGGCCAGCTCGGCCAGCAGATATTCGACGAACAGGCTGGTGGCGGCGTCGAGCGGCGCGCGCGCCCGGGCGAACAGTTTCATCGGTTGATGGCGGGTATGGGGTTCGGCAATCGCCCGGAACACCAGTTCGCCCGAGCGGCATTCGGTGATAACGTCGAGCGGATTCAGCAATGTCAGCCCCGCCCCGCATTTCACCAGCTTCTTCAGCATTTCCGAGGCATTGGTCTCCACGACCGGCTCGACATGCACGTCGAGCCGGGCCAGCATCAGGTTGATGGCGTCGCGCAGGCTGGTGCCCGACTGCGCCAGCACCAGCCGCTCCTGCACGACGTCGGCAAGGTTGATCGGGCCGGGTGCCAAGAGCCGGTGGCCGCGCGGAAAGACCACGCCGATCGGGATGTCGAAATTCGCCAGGGTGCGAATGCCGGGTGTGGCCGGTATGTTGAAGCCGAGGCCGATATCCACCTCCCCCGTCAGCACCGGGTTGACCGTCGTCGTGCCTGCATCGTTGCGCAGCTGCAGGAAGACGCGCGGATGCTCCAGTTGGAAGCGGGCGATGATATCGGGCAACGGTCCCGAGGCGAGCCCGACTGTTGTCACCAGCCGGATCTTGCCGGCCTGCTGGGTCTTCAGGCTGCGGATGCGCCCCTCGAGCCGTTCATAGGTCTTCAGCACCTCGCGGATATGCTCGATACAGAGCTCGCCGGCCGCCGTCAGGCGCAGGCCGCGCGGCAGGCGCTCGAACAGTGGCGCCCCCATTTCCTCCTCCAGCGCCAGGATCTGCCGGTTGATCGCCGACGAAGCCACGTTCAGCCGCGCCGCCGCCTTACGAATCGAGCCGCAGCGGGCGATCTCATTCATGTAGAGAAGCTTCCTGGAATGCAGCATCGTCGCCTCCATGCGTTAATTTTGGGCAGTCCGCACAAATTCGGTACAGGCCATCCGTGGGATGCCAAAAAGGCATCGTTGTGCACGAATTTTGGTGCTTTTCAAAGCGCAAGGCAACCGCTCAAATGGCAAAAAGCGGCAGCCTGGAAGGGCCGTCGGCAGCCACAAAGGGGAACGCCTGCCATGTCGAAGCTCATGAACACCATTGCCTTTTCTGCGGTTCTCGGTCTCAGCCTCGGCGGCGCGCTTGCGTCTGCCCCGGCCTACGCGCTGGACCAGGTGACCTATGGCACCAACTGGCTGGCGCAGGCCGAGCACGGCGGCTTCTACCAGGCCGTCGCTGACGGCACCTATGCCAAGCACGGGCTGGACGTCAAAATCGTCCAGGGCGGTCCCAACGCCGCCAACAGCGCGCTGCTGATTGCCGGCAAGATCGACTTCTACATGGGTGGACCGCAGCAGGAGCTTTCGGCTGTCGAACAGGGCATCCCGATCGTCGACGTTGCGGCGATCTTCCAGAAGGATCCGCAGGTCCTGCTCGCCCATCCCGATGCCGGTGTCGACAAGTTCGAGGATCTGGCCAAGCTCCATACGCTGTTCATGAGCAAGGACGGCTATCTCACCTACTTCGAATGGATGAAGGCCAACTTCAAGGGCTTTGCCGATGAGCAGTACAAGCCCTATACCTTCAATTCCGGGCCCTTCCTTGCCGACAAGCAATCGGCCCAGCAGGGCTACCTGACCTCGGAGCCCTACGAGATCGAAAAGCAGACCGGCATTGTCCCGAAGGTCTTCCTGCTCGCCGACAGCGGCTATTCGCCCTATTCGACGATGATCACCACTTCGAAGACGATGATCGACAGCAAGCCTGATGTCGTCCAGCGCTTCGTCGATGCCTCGATCGAGGGCTGGTACAACTATCTCTACGGCGACAACAGCAAGGCAAACGCCCTGATCAAGACCGACAATCCTGACATGACGGACGGGCAGATCGCCTATTCGATCGCCAAGATGAAGGAATACGGTATCGTCGAATCCGGCGAGGCGCTCGACAAGGGCATCGGCTGCATGACGGACGCCCACTACAAGAAGTTCTTCGAGGAGATGGTTGGCATCAAGGTCGTCAAGCCGGACACGGATTACACCAAGGCCTTCACGACGAAGTTCGTCTGCAAGGGCACCGGCATGGCGCTGAAGAAATAGTCGCCACGACGCCCGAGAGGTTCGCCATGTCAGCAAGGCGAACCGCAACCGCCTCCATGAAGAGCCAGTCCATGTCCCTAGCCGAACCCCAGGCGGCACGACCGACGGAAGCCCGCAAACGTCCGCTCGTCGTCATGCAGTCGGTGTCGAAGGTCTTCTCCAGCGGCACGACCGCGCTGTCCGACATGTCGCTGACGGTGGAGAGCGGCGAGTTCGTCAGCCTGCTCGGACCCTCCGGCTGCGGCAAGTCGACGGCGCTGCGCATCATCGCCGGGCTCGGCGGCGCCAGCAGCGGCAGCATCGACTGGCCGAGTTCGCGCATCAACGCCAGGGGCCTGCCGGAAGGCGACATCGGCTTCGTCTTCCAGGAGCCGACGCTGATGCCCTGGAAGACGGCCTTCGGAAACGTCTATCTGCCGCTGCGCCTGCGCGGCGTGTCGAAGGCAGCCGCCCGCGCGCCGATCATGGAGGCGCTGGAGACCGTCGGTCTCACCGATTTCGCCGATGCCTATCCACGCGAACTGTCCGGCGGCATGAAGATGCGCGTATCGATCGCGCGGGCACTGGTGACGAAGCCGAAGCTGCTGCTGATGGACGAGCCATTTGCCGCGCTCGACGAGATCAGTCGCCAGAAGCTCAATGACGACGTGCTCAGGCTCTGGAAGACCACCGGCATCACGGTGATCTTCGTCACCCATTCGGTGTTCGAATCCGCCTATCTCTCCAACCGCATTGTCGTGATGAAATCGCGGCCCGGCCGCGTCCACGCGGATCTGCCGCTGATCACCAGCCTCGAGCGGGATGCCCATTACCGCACCTCCGAGGAATATCGGCAGGCCTGCGAAACCGTGTCCCGCGCGCTGATCGGGGCCATCAACGCGGCAAAGGATGAGCAATGAGCCTCGAGCCGACCGTCGCACCGTCGCCACAGCAGTTGCAGGCATCCAGGGCCGCGTATCGCGACCTCGTGCTGCGCATCACGGTTCCCCTGCTGGTCATCGCCGCGCTGGTGCTGATCTGGTATGCCTATGTTCGTCTCTCCGGCATTCCGCCCTATATTCTCCCCGGTCCGGTCGCCGTCGCCAATGCCTTCGTTACCGATTGGGGCACGCTCGCGCCGGCGCTTTGGGTCACCACCAAGATCACGCTGATCTCGCTGCTGCTGGCGCTGGTCGGCGGCTGCGGCTTTGCCATCTTCCTGGTCCAGTCGCGCTGGATCGAGCTCGCCTTCTATCCGCTCGCCGTCATCCTGCAGGTTACGCCCGTCGTCGCGATCTCGCCGTTGATCCTGATCTATGCGCCCTCGACCCAGTCGGCGCTGCTGATCTGCGCCTTTCTCGTCGCCTTCTTCCCGATCCTTTCGAACATGGTGCAAGGGCTGAAGAGCGTCGATCACAACCTCATCAATCTCTACGAGCTCTACGGCGCGTCCCGCTGGCAGACGCTGCTCTACCTGAAACTTCCGGCAGCCCAGCCCTATTTCATGACCGGGCTCAGGATCGGCGGCGGCCTGGCGCTGATCGCCGCTGTCGTCGCCGAGTTTGCCGCTGGCTCGGCGGGTGCGGGCTCCGGCCTCGCCTTCCGTCTGCTCGAAGCGCAATACCGCATGAACATTCCCCGCCTGTTCGCCGCCCTTTTGATGCTGTCGCTGCTTGGCGTGGCGATCTTCGCGATTACCTCCTTCATTGCCTGGGCAAGCCTGCACCGTTGGCATGAAAGCAGTCTGAAGCGAGAAAACTGATGTCGATATCCTTCCTCTCCCCGCCCAATGCCGCACGCTTCGTGCTCAGCCATGCGACGCTGCCGGCGGTTGCCGTCGAGGGCTTTGCCACAGCCGCCAACGAGGGCCTGGTCAAGGCCGACCTCGTCGTCAACGACGGCCTGATCGAGGCGATCCTGCCCGCTGGCAGCGCGCCGGTCGAGCTGGCGAGATCTGATCTGAAGGACGGCATGGTCTGGCCCTGCTTTGCCGATATCCATACCCACCTCGACAAAGGCCACATCTCCGCGCGCCATGCCAATCCGGACGGCACGTTCACCGGCGCGCTCGACGCCGTGCGCACCGATCGCGAGGCCCACTGGTCGGCTGCCGACGTCCGGGCGCGCATGGAGTTTTCGCTGCGCTCGGCCTATGCCCACGGCACCAGCCTGATCCGCACCCACCTGGATTCGCTGGCGCCGCAGCACCGCATCTCCTTCGATGTCTTCGACGAGGTTCGCGACGCCTGGAAGGACCGGATCGCGCTGCAGGCCGTCGCCCTCTTCCCGATGGAGGCGATGGCCGATGCCGCCTATTTCGCCGATCTCGTTGCGGTCGTCAGGCAAAAGCGAGGGCTGCTCGGCGGTGTCACGCGGATGAGCGCCGATCTCACCTGGCAGCTCGACACCCTGTTCCGCGCGGCAGCCGAGAACGGCCTCGACGTCGACCTGCATGTCGACGAGACCGACGACCCCGCAGCCGAGACGCTGAAGGCTGTGGCGGAGGCCGTGCTGCGCAATCGCTTCGCCGGCAAGGTCACCGCCGGCCATTGCTGCTCGCTCGCCCGCCAGGACGACGACACGGCGCGCCGCACGGTGTATCTGGTGGCGGAAGCCGGAGTATCGGTCATCTCGCTGCCGATGTGCAATATGTACCTGCAGGACCGCTATCCGGACCGGACCCCGCGCTGGCGGGGCGTGACGCTGTTCAAGGAACTGGCGGTGTCAGGCGTTCAGACAGCCGTCGCCTCCGACAACACCCGTGATCCCTTCTATGCCTATGGTGACCTCGATCCCGTCGAGGTGTTTCGCGAGGCGGTGCGCATCCTGCATCTCGACCATCCGCTAGACACTGCGGCCCGCGTCGTCACCACGTCTGCGGCTGATATCGTCGGCCGGCGGGACATGGCCCGCATCGCCGTCGGCGCGCCGGCCGATCTCGTTCTCTTCAGCGCCCGCCGCTGGAGCGAATTCCTCTCCCGGCCGCAATCCGATCGCGTCGTGCTCCGGCGCGGCAAGATGATCGACCGCAGCCTGCCGGATTACCGTGAACTCGATAGCGTCGTTGGAGCCTGACATGCCGGATTATCAGCTGATCAAACAGGAACTGGACGGCATCGCGGTCGAGGACAATCCGGCACTGGTGCGCCAGAAGAGCCGCGATTTCTTCTGGTACTCGCCGATCCTGAAGGCCCAGCTCGACCATGTGACGGCCGATCTGGTGGTGACGCCGAAGACGGAAGCCGAGGTCATACGCACCCTGAAGGTGGCCTTCGCCCATGGCGTACCGGTCACGCCACGCGGCGCCGGCACCGGCAATTACGGCCAGGCCATGCCGCTATCCGGCGGCATCGTGCTCAATCTCGCCGGCATGGACAAGATCAGGGAAATCCACACCGGCCGCGTCATTTGCGAGCCCGGCATCGTCATTGCCGAACTCGACCGCCAGACCAAGGCCCATTCCGGCCAGGAGCTGCGCTTCCATCCCTCGACCAAGCAGACGGCCACCATCGGCGGCTTCATCGCCGGCGGCTCCGGCGGCGTCGGATCGATCACCTGGGGCGGACTGCGCGACATCGGCAACATATTGCGGCTGCGGGTGGTGACGATGGAGGCCGAACCCCGTGTCCTCGACCTCACCGGCTGGGACCTGCAGAAGGTCAGCCACGCCTATGGCACCAACGGCATCATCACCGAGATCGAGATGCCGCTGGCGCCGGCCTATGACTGGGTCGACGTGCTGGTCGGCTATGACGACTTCATGGCCGCGGTGCGCTTTTCCGATGCGCTGGCCAAATGCAACGGCATCCTGGTCAAGGAAATCGCCCCCATCGCGGCGCCGATCCCCTACGACTACTTTACCCGCCACAAGCCGTTCATCCGCGAAGGGCAATCGGTCGTCGTGCTGATGGTTGCGCCCCATTCGATGGACGCCTTCCTCGCCTTCACGGCGTCGCAGAAGGGCGAGGTGATCTTCCGCTCGGATACGGTCGAGAGCATGAAGGGCATCCCACATGCCTACGAGCTCGCCTGGAACCACACGACGCTGCGCGCCCTCAAGGTCGATCCTGGCTTTACCTATTTGCAGGTGCAATATCCCGGCCCCGATCATGTGGCGAAGGTCGCCAAGATGGTCGAGATCTTTGGCGACGAAGTGCCGGGTCATCTGGAGTTCATGCGCTTCGACGGCCAGGTGCAGTGCTCCGGCCTGCCGCTGGTGCGTTACACGACCGAGGCGCGACTGGAGGAAATCATCAAGATCCACCAGGACCACGGCTGCCCGATCTTTAATCCGCACCGCTACACGCTGGAAGAAGGCGGCATGAAGCAGACCGACAAGGTGCAGCTTGCCTTCAAGCACGAGACCGACCCGAAGGGTCTGCTCAACCCCGGCAAGATGATCGCCTGGGACAATCCGGATTTCGATTTTGCGGCCGGCAAGAACTATCTGTTTCCAGGTCTTTCGAGCGTGATGGAGCCGCAATGAGAGTTCTCGTCCTGCATTCGCATCCGGTGGAATCGAGCTACGGGGCGGCACTCTACCGGCAGACGGTGACGAGTCTCGAGGCTGCCGGGCACACGGTCGACGGCTGCGATCTCTATGCCGAGAAGTTCGACCCGGTTCTCTCCCGTCACGACCGGCTGGTCTATCATGATTATCCCGAAAACACCGGGCTGGTGGAGCCCTATGTCGAGCGGCTGCGCCAGGCGGAAGGTCTGGTCATCGTCACGCCGGTCTGGAACTTCGGTTTTCCGGCCATGCTGAAAGGCTATTTCGACCGGGTCTGGCTGCCCGGCGTCTCCTTCGAGCTGGTCAATGGCCAGGTCGAATCGCGGCTGCGCCATATCCGCAAGCTGGCCGCCGTTCTCACCTATGGCGCAACGCCGTTCCGTGCCTTTGTCGCCGGCAATCCCCCAAAGAAGATCGTCAAGCGTGTCCTGCGCGCCCAGATCAATCCGCTTCGCCCGGTGACGTTTCTGGCCCATTACGACATGAACAATTGCACGGAGCAAACCCGGGCCGCCTTCATGGCCAGGGTGAAGACGTCGATGGAGCGGTTCTAGCTTCTGCCGGGCGCGCTCAAAATACTTTGGCCGCGGTCACTTCGACTTCCACCAGAAATTCCGGCCGCGTGAAGCCGCCGACGATAATCAGCGTCGAGACCGGCTTCGGCTCGCGCGTGAAACGGTCGCGCACCGCCATGTAGGGCGCAAAATCCTCGCGGCGGGTCACGAAGCCCGAAATCCGGATGACATCGGAAAAGTCCATCCCGACCTCGGCGAGAATGGCCTCGATCGCCTGGAAGCAGAGCTCGGCCTGGGCCGTCACGCCTTCCGGGATCGTGTCGTCCACCGCAATGCCGAGCTGGCCTGACGTCACCAGCAGCGACGCACCGGGCGGCACCATGAGGCCGTGATTGTAGTGGCCGAAGGGTTTGCGCACCGAGGGGGGATTGAACGTTGTCGCCATGGGAAATCCCGGGAAATGTCGTGCAGGGCGTTGGATGGCAAAGGGCACGACCGTTGCCGGCTGTGCCCCCGATTTTTTAGGCCGCCATCAGATCGGCGTTGAGCGGCAGTTCGACGTCGATCTCCAGCGTCGAGACGAATTCGGACCGCTCGATCTTCACCTGCACCTTGTCGTTGTCGAGCTGCACATGCTTGGCGATGACCGCGAGAATTTCTTCCCGGAGCAGCGTGATGAGGTCCGAGCCGGAGGACGAGCGTTCGTGGGCGAGGAGCAGTTGCAGACGTTCCCGAGCCGCCGGGGCCGTTCTCTGCCGGTTGAAGAATTTGAAAATGTTCATGCTGCTCTCCGGCCGAAAAGCTTGTCAAAGATGTTGCGCTTGTCGCTGGGCAGCGCGATGGGCAGGGCTTCGCCGGCAAGACGACGGGCCGCCTCGAAATAGGCCATGGCGGCGGCACTGCGGCTGTCGGCGATGGTGACGGGGGCACCGATGTTGGAAGCGCGCAGCACGTCCATGCTTTCCGGAATGATGCCGAGCAGCGGGATGGAGAGGATCTCCAGCACGTCGTCGACCTTGAGCATGTCGCCGCGGTCGGCGCGGTTGGAATCGTAGCGGGTCAGGAGCAGGTGCTTTTCCATCCGCTCGCCGCGTTCCGCCTTGGCGGTCTTGGAATCAAGCAAGCCGATGATGCGATCGGAATCGCGAACCGACGAGACTTCCGGATTGGTGACGACGACGGCGACGTCGGCATGGCGCATGGCGAGCGTCGCGCCGCGCTCGATACCGGCCGGGCTGTCGCAGATGATCCAGTCGAAGTGGCGCTTCAGGTCGTTGATGACGCGCTCGACGCCCTCTTCCGTGAGGTTGTCCTTGTCGCGGGTCTGCGAGGCCGGCAGCAGGAACAGGGTTTCCAGCCGCTTGTCGCGGATCAGCGCCTGGGTGAGCTTGGCATCGCCCTGGATGACGTTGATCAGGTCATAGACGACCCGGCGCTCTGCGCCCATGATGAGGTCGAGATTTCTGAGGCCGACGTCGAAATCGACGACGACGACTTTCTCGCCGCGCTGTGCCAGCGCTGCGCCAAGTGCTGCAGTCGACGTGGTCTTGCCAACTCCGCCCTTGCCTGATGTTACGACGACGACTTTCCCCATCTCGCTCTCCTTCTGTCCCTGCCAGCTTGCGGCTTAATTCAGTTTTTCTGCCATGATCGTGTCGTCCTCGAGCCAGAGTTGCACGGCCTGCCCGTGAAGCTCTGGCGCGAGGTCTTCCGCCATCTTGTAGATCCCGTCGATCGCGACCAGTTCGGCCTCGAGCTTCCGGCAAAAGATCCGCGCGGAAGCATTTCCGACCGAGCCCGCCATGACGCGGCCTCTGAGCGCGCCGTAGATATGCACGGAGCCGCCGGCGACGATTTCGGCGCCCGAAGCGACCGATCCGATGATGGTGACGTCGCCTTCCGGAAACATCACCGATTGTCCCGAGCGCACCGGTTCGCGGATGATCAGCGATTGTGTCACCGGCCTTGGCTCGGCGACCACAGGCTTGCTCGGCTCCTCGACGCTTGCCTCTTTCGAGGAAACCTCGAAATCGGCGACCGGTCGACCGCCCTTCAGCGCCGGCGGCATGCCGGGACCGAGGATCGACGGGCGTCCGCCCTCGATGCCCATGATGCTGACATTGCGCGTCGACAGTTCGGCGATCAGCTCTTTCAGCTGTGCCCGGTCGATCGGCAGGTCCGTGACATCGAGCACCACCGGACGGCCGAGAAAGAAGCCCGCCGAACGCCTGGCGAGGTCGTCCAGCCTGATCAACCAGTCGTCAAACGGGAGATCGGGGGATAACATCACCGCCAGAAAGGAGCGGCCCTTGATGCGTATCGAGCGGGCGTCTGTTAGCACTTTGGTCATCTTCGTGAAGAATTCGTTGCCGAGATTTACGGCTGATTTGGTTAACAGAAAGTTAATTTGCCCCTAAATGAGATGAACGGACAACGAAATTTCGCTGCCTGATGCAGGAAGGCAAGCCACCGGAAAATTGCGGCGTCGGATGTGGGCTGCCGTATTCCTCGAGATCGGCGGAACTGCTTGCAAACGCCGCCGATGTCCCGCATCAAAAGACCAAGGCCCGGTCGTGCGCGGCAGGCTGAGCGCCAGTCGCTTGAAGACTTCGGCAGGCACGAACGGCGTCATCAACGCTTGGGGATGGAATGAAATGGCTAGAAATATCATGCTGTTGACCGGCGCAAGCCGCGGGATCGGACATGCCACCGTCAAATTCTTCACGGAAAAGGGCTGGCAGATCCTGACGGTGTCACGGCAATCCTCCGAGGACTGCCCCTGGCCGGCGGCGCGCGAAAGTCACATCCAGGCGGACCTTTCCGATCTCGACCAGATCGAGCGGTTGGCCGCCACCGTTCGGGAGCGGTTGCCGGACGGCGCGCTGCATGCACTGGTTAACAATGCCGGCATATCGCCGAAAGGGCCCGACCAATCGAGGCTCGGCGTCAGCGCCACCGATGCGACGACCTGGACGAAGGTGATGAACGTCAATCTCATCTCGATCGCGCTTTTGGCGCGCGAGCTGCGCCCGGAGCTGCAGCAGGCCAAGGGGTCCATCGTCAACGTGACGTCGATCGCCGGATCGCGGGTCCACCCCTTCGCCGGCGTCGCCTATGCCGCGTCGAAGGCCGGACTGGCATCTCTGACCCGTGAGCTGGCCCATGAATTCGCACCGATGGGCATCCGTGCCAACGCCATCGCGCCGGGCGAGATCGCAACCTCGATGCTCTCTCCGGGCACCGACGATATCGTCCGGCGGGATGTGCCGATGGGGCGGCTGGGGTCGCCGATGGAGGTGGCGGAGACGATCCATTTCCTCTGCACCGCCGCATCGTCCTATATCAACGGCGCCGAAATCCACATCAGCGGCGGCCAGCACGTCTGACCCATGCGCGCCTCTTAGGCATTTCCGAAACTGGCACGCGCAGGTCGACAAGCCACTCCTGCCGCACTAGGTTCTCACCATGCAAAAATTTACAGTGACGATCACCCGGAAGATTGAAGCCGACAGCGCCGACGAAGCTGCCCTGCTGGTGTACCAGGAATTGACCAAGGAGCCGGCGCCGCTGCGTTACGCGGTGCGGGACGAGCAGGACGTTATGACGGATGTGACGCTGGAACGGCAGGCGGCCGAGGAGTTCGCCGAGATCGATCACACGGCCGACCCCGGAAACTGGTAGCCAGCGTCATCTTCATGGGGTGCAACAGGTGAAACGCAGCGCCTTTGCCGGCGCTGTCGTTAACCGCTGTCACGCGGTCCTTAATTGAGCGGCGCGTAAACCGTCGCGAAATCGGGGCGTTCGGTGGGGATGACGACCTTTGTCGGCGGCATCGCATAGGCTGTCTCGGTGGGCGCGATCGACGCGGGCGTCAGAGCCGGGGCCGGCGTGAAGGCCGGAACCGGGCCTGTTTCGGGCAGCAGGTGGTTGAACTGCGGCGTCGAGATCTGCTCGGAGGCCGGCTGCGAGCCGACGTAGTTCATGGCGACTTCATAGGCCGGCAGCGGCGGCGGCGTCTGCAGCGTGCCGTCCTGCGAGCGCTTCTCGTAGAAGGCATTGCCGCCGGCGACAGCGACGTAGTGCATGTTGCCGTAAGGGTATTTCAGGCCTTCCGTATGGAAGAACATCGCGCTTTCGAGGGCCGGATGGCGCTGGCCGTGCAGAATGGCATCGGCGGCCGCATCGAGCGTCGGCTCGGACTGCTCTGCGATACGCACTTTCATCACACCCGGCGCGAACTGCTTTTCCTGGCCGACGACGCCGCAGATGGTTTTCGGATAGGCTGGAGAGGTCAGGCGATTGGCGACGACGGTGCCGACGGCAAGATAGCCGTCCGGGTCGGAATGCAGCGATTCCGCATACATCGCCCGCTTCAGGCATTCCCGGTCTTCGCGGGTGTAGTTGTAGGTGACCTTCACGCCGCTGGCGGTCTTGGTACGGGTAACTGGCTTCGTTTCCGGCTTAGGCATGGTCGTGCACCCTGCCATGGTCAGTCCGACAACAAAAATCCCCACGAAGGATTTCATCCAATCACTATGCGTCCGCAACGGCAGGTGCCTCCTTTTTGGCTGGCCCATACTTGTATCGACGCAACGTCTTAACAAAATCTTTGCGTATTCCAAATTCCTTTTTTGCGCGACGACGATTCTCGGATTTTTCTTCCGGTTTTCCGGGCTTTTCACCGTGCGGAAACTGCGCGCCAAAAAGGTTGCAGCAGTCGATTCGAAGCAAGAATCGTCGCCGAGTCACCTCGGCGAACCCTGTAGCCGGCGATCTTCCCGGACAGGAAAATCGCCGCATCGGGCGGCGGATCATTCCGCCATGTCGACCTCGCGCTGGCGGCCGAGAGTCGTCATCCAGGTGCCGACTTCAGGCGTTTCCCGCAGCTGGATGCCGTAGTGGCGGCGCAGGGCGGCCGTCAGCTTGCCGTCGCGGTCGAGCTGCTCGTCGGCATATTTGATCATCAGCGAATTCGGCCAGGCCTGCGGGCGGATGCGGCGGAGCGTTTCGAAGACGTGGTCCTCGTTTTCTTCCGGATGCGCCTGCGCCATGATCGCCACCATCGCAGCCGTCGAGCGCGAGACGCCCATGTGGCAATGGACCAGAAGCGAGCCGAACGAATTGCTCTCGGTTTCGACGAGATGGCCGAATTCCAGGATGGACTTCATGTGCGACTTTTCCGGCAGCACCATGCCCGGCTTCGGCGCGATGATGTCATGCATCTTCAGCACCAGGCGGCGCGTGCTGCCATAGGCCTCAAAGTGCTCTAGCTCCGGAAGCTCCGGGTCGACGAGCGACAGAACATGCGTGATCCCATGGCCGGAGCGCCCCGACAGCTCGTCGATGCCGCAGATATAGCGCTTCGGAAGATTCAACGTTTTCATGGTCAGTTCCTTTTCTGTCGGGGCGACGTTCCGGAAGGTTTCACCAGTTGCACCCATATACTTAGGCCAGTTTTTCGCCGCCGCCGACCCCCCTTTTTCAAAGATTTTGACAATAGCGTCGCCAAGATTCCGGGAATGGCCGGAGACGGGTCGCAGCGTCACACAAAGCGCAAACTGTGGCTGATAAAGGAGGCGACCTGTCGGGCGGAATCTGGCATTGATTCCTCCAGCAAATCACCGAAACCGGCGCGCGCGGAACTCCCGTCCGCCGCGCTTCATTCTTCCGGCTCCCGCGCAGTCGCCGTGAGCCTTCGCAAGTCAATCACAGATCTGGAATCATGACGGCACCCTATTCTCCCCTCCGCGGCGTGCTCGTCGCCTTCGCAGCCTATGCCGTGTTTGCCTTCAGCGATGCGTCGATCAAGATCCTGCACGGCGCCCTGCCGTCCTATCAGGTGACCTTCATCGGCGCGCTGTTCGGGCTGGCGGCCCTGCCCTTCCTGAAGACCAAAAACGACACCTGGTCGGATATCGTCAAGACGTCCAACCGCCCGCTGTGGATGCTGCGCTTCGTCTGCGGCGCCATCGGGGCGATCTGCTCGGTCGTCGCCTTCACCAAGCTGCCGATGGCCGAAGCCTTCGCGCTCCTGTTCCTGCTGCCGTCCTTCGTCACCATTCTGTCGGTGATCTTCCTCAAGGAGGATGTCCGCTGGCAGCGCTGGACGGCTGTGACGATCGGTTTCGTCGGCGTGCTGATCGTGCTGCGTCCGGGCTTTCGCGAATTGTCGGTGGGCCATCTCTGCGCCGCCCTCGGCGGCCTTTCCGCTGCCATCTCGATCGTCATCTTCCGGGCGATGGGGCCGACCGAGAAGCGGCTGTCGCTCTATGGCGCGGCGCTGTTCGGCGTACTGATCATCAGCGGCCTGCTGATGCTCACCGAGATGGCAGTGCCGACGCCGCGGCAATGGCTGTTCCTCACCAGCTACGGCCTGCTCGGCACCGCCGGCAACGTGCTGATGATGAATGCCGCCAAGATGGCGCCGGCAAGCCTGGTGGCGCCGCCGCAGTACAGCCAGATGATCTGGGCGATCCTGTTCGGCTACCTGATCTTCGAGGACCACATCGACGCGCCAATGGCGGTCGGCATCGTGCTGATCATCTTCTCCGGCCTGCTGACGCTGATGCGCGAGCGCAAGCGCCACACACCGCTGCCGACGGCGGTCGCCTCCGCCGACAGCCAGGCCGCGTTGGTGACGCTGGAGGACCCGGGCGATCCGGCATCAAAGGAAGTGCGGGCCGAAAATCGCTGAGCCCTGCGGCAGTCCGCCTCAGTCGGCGGTCTTGCCGACGGTATCGGCGACATAGGCGCCGCGCTCTCCCATCGGGCGCGGCGGGCCGGTGGTCGAATCCTTGCGCGTCTGGTGCTCCAGCTCGGCGTTGATCTCGGCCCCGACGATGATGATGATCACCGAGATCCAGATCCAGACCATAAAGCCGATCAGCGCACCGAGCGTGCCATAGGTGGCGTTGTAGTTGGCGAAATTGTCGAGATAGTAGGAAAACACGAAGGACGACAGCAACCAGCACAGGGTGCTGAAGACGGCGCCCCAGCTCAGCCAGACGAACTTTGCCCGCTCGCGGCTCGGGCCATAATGATAGAGCAGCACGATGCCGGTCATCACCAGCGCCAGGATGATCGGCCAGCGCCCGATCCGCGTCAAAAGGTCCGTCCACTCGCCGAGCCAGAAATAGGCAAGGATGGCCGGAATGACGCCGATGGCGAAAATCAGCACCACGGCGAAGATCAGAAGGCCGAAGGTGAAGCCGAGCGACAAAAGGTTGAACTCGACGATGCCGCGCTTTTCCTCCTCGCCATAGGCGACGTTCATCGCATCGCAGAGCGCCTTGACGCCGTTGTTGGCGCTCCAGATGGCGATGACGAGACCGGTGATGAAGCCGAGGCTGAGCGCACCCGGCTTCTGCTGCGTCAGTGCGGTCAACTGCGACAGGATGAGATCGAACGAGCCGCGCGGAAAGATCTGCGAGAGAAAGCCGATATGGGTGGCAATCGTCGTCGGATCGGCGACGAAGCCGTAAAGCGAGACCAGCGCGCCCATCGCCGGAAACAACGCGAGCAGCAGGTAATAGGTGACGCCAGCGGCAATCAGCGTCACCCGGTCTTCCATCACCTCGGCAACGACGCGGAACAGCACGTCCTTCAGACCCTTCGGCGGAATCTCGTGCGGCGCCTCGGCCTCCCGTCCCCGTCCCGCCTCTTCCGAGGCAGGACCCTTCGTCAAAGCCGCCATACCGTCCACTTCGCTCACGCCCGTCGATCTCCTGTTCTTCAGGCGATCTAGGGCTTGCACGGCATTCGTCTAGTCGCTGACGGCGCTTACGACTTCAACGCCCGTTCCAGCACCCGCGACAGCCGGTCTGAGAAGGCGCGCGGGTCCTCCGGCTTGTCTCCGTCGAGGATGCGGGCCTGGTCGAGCAGCAGCTGTACGGCGTCCGTCTGGAAGGCGCCGTCCTTGCCCGCCGTGCCGGCAAGCGCCGTGATCAGCGCGTGGTCCGGATTGATCTCGAGCACCGGCTTGGCGGCGGCATCCAGCCTGCCGCCGGCCTGCAGGATCTTCTCCAGCTGGCGGTCGGGGCCGTGCTCCGGCGCCACGAGGCAGACGGCGCTCTCGGTCAGGCGGTCGGAGGCGCGCACGTCGGACAGCGCCTCGCCGAGCGTTGTCCTGGCAAAGGCGATGAAGTCGCTGACGAGCTGCGACGTCTCGGGCTTCGGCTGCGTATCGCCGTCGGTTTTCTTGATGTCGGCAAGGTCTGCCGTCCCCTGCGACACGGACTTGAAGCTCTTGCCGTCGAAATCGGGCGCATTGGTCACCCAGAAGCTGTCGACCGGATCGGTCAAAAGCAGCACCTCGACGCCGCGGGCGCGGAACCCTTCGATATGTGGCGATGCAGCCAGCTGTGCGAGATTGCCGCCGGCGAGATAATAGATCGCCGTCTGGCCTTCCTTCATGTCCTTGACGTAGTCGGCAAGCGACCGGTAGCCATCGCCCGACGCCGTGCTCTTGAAGCGCGACAGCGCCATCAGCTGGGCGCGGCGCTCATAGTCCTCGTAGATGCCTTCCTTCAGCACCGTGCCAAACGCTTCCCATACCTTGACGAAGGCGTCGTTGTCGCTGTCGGCCAGCTTTTCGAGGCTGGTGAGGATGCGGCTGGTCAGCCCCTTGCGGATGGCGGCGAGAATCGGGCTCTGCTGGATCATCTCGCGCGAGACGTTGAGCGGCAGGTCCGACGTATCGACGAGGCCGCGCACGAAGCGCAGGTAGCGCGGCAGCAGGTCGGCATCGTCGGTGATGAAGACGCGCTTGACGTAGAGCTTGATGCGGCCCTTGCGGTCGGGATCGAAGAGGTCGAAGGGCTGCGCGCTCGGCACGAAGGCAAGCCCGGTATATTCATGGCGACCCTCGGCGCGGAAATGCACCGTCACGGCCGGCTCGTCGAACTGGCCGGAGAGGCCCCGGTAGAAATCGGTGTATTCTTCCGTCGTGATGTCGTTCTTCGACTTGGTCCAGAGCGCCGAGCCGTCGGCGATCTGCTTGGGCTCCTCGCCCGGCTTCTCGACGATCTCGATCGGCACAGGCACATGGCCGGACTGTTCCTTGACGATGCGCTCGACGGTCCAGCGCGACGCATAGCTCTTGGCGTCTTCCATCAGCGCCAGCGTGATGCGGGTGCCGCGGGCCGGCGCCTGCTCGAGCGGCACGGACGCAATCGTGTATGCGCCCTTGCCATCCGACGACCACATCCAGGCTTCATTCGATCCGGCGCGGCGCGAGACGACGTCGACGCGGTCGGCAACCATGAAGGCGGAGTAGAAGCCGATGCCGAACTGGCCGATCAGCTGCGCGCCGTCCTTGCCCTTGGCAGCCTCGACCATTTCCATGAAGGCGCGGGTGCCGGAGCGGGCAATGGTGCCGAGCGCCTCGATCATGTCGTCGCGGCTCATGCCGATGCCGTTGTCCTCGAGCACGAAGCCGAGGTTCTCCTCGTCGAGCGAAAGCCGGATGCGCGAGGACGGGTCGCCGCCGAGCAGCTCGGGCGCGGCGATGGCCTCATAGCGCAGCTTCTCGCAGGCGTCGGCGGCATTCGAGATCAGCTCGCGCAGGAACACGTCCTTGTCGGAGTAGATCGAGTGCACCATCAGGTGCAGAAGCCGCGATACATCGGCTTCGAAGGCGTGATTTTCCACAGGGGTTTCAACGGCAGTCGTCATGGCGATCTCTTCAGGCGTTGTCGATGTCATTGGGGCCCCTGACTTGGCAAAGGTTCGGGCGGAATTCAAGAGGCGAGGCAACCGAGGCCCGAAGTTATCCCACACGCCGGACCGGCGCGCCCGCAGCAGCCACGGCTTCTCCTCCGCGCGGCCGGTCTGGTCCGTGTTTTGCGCAGAATTGGTCGGCCGGGGCACATCGAGTGCCTGATGATTTTAGTTTAGATGACACGCGAAGTGCCCCGTTCGGCAGTTTTCATCCGCAACTCCGGATCCTCTGTGTCCGACCCAGGTCCCATCAGGGAAAAGCTGCCGGATTATGCCACACAGGCACGCCGAGCCTTGGGGCTCGAAGGGATCCATTTTCTGCGGAGCCCTGAAACGATCGCCTGCGTCGACAGCAACCCCTCCAAGAACCGGCTCCGCCTCGCCGACAACGCAGACCGGTGTATCCGAGGGCGGAACGGGGACAGTATAGGCGCGTCCGGCGATGTGGGGATGAATATTTGTGATTTTCATTGATTCCATTGGAAAATCCCAACGGTTTTTCCCCCAGGCTGCCGCAAGCGACGCTGTGCCAACCGACCGGCACCCCGCAGCACCCACGGTGGTTCATCTGTCGCGCGCGGGGCACACCCGACCACCCTCATTCCTGTGCTCGTCACAGGAATGAGGGAGGTCTGGGCCAATATCCGTTGCCATCGCCTTTGTGCCGGATGTTGGCTGGCTACAGGCCGTGGAGATAGTGGGCGATGTCTTCCCAGTCCGGGTTGCTCGCCTCGATCAAGTTGAGCTTCCACTGCCTCTGCCACTTCTTCATCGTCTTTTCGCGTGTGATGGCCGTTGTCAGCAGATCGTGTTCTTCGAACCAGACAAGCGTCTTGACGCTGTATCGCGATGTGAAGCCGGGCGTCAGTCCATTCTGATGGTCAAAGAGCCGGCCGGGCAGATCCCGCGTCACGCCGATGTAAAGCGTGCCGTTGCGCTCCGATGCCAGAATGTAGACGTAGCCTTTCATGGCGGGATGATTGCGCGACCGGGTGGCGACTGCAATCAGGATTTGTTTTTTGGCAGTCGTTGCGTGCGTAAGGGCCCGCGCTTCCCTCATTCCTGTGCTTGTCACAGGAATCCAGCCGCCCAAGTCTTTGGGCGAAAGACTCCTTCCACGACGCAGAGTCCTCTCACGGCGCGGACGCGCCGTGGCTGGATTCCTGTGACGAGCACAGGAATGAGGGTGGGTGGGGCGGAATGCGGGGATCAAGGTCGAGGAATGAGGGGGGATCGAGGAAGGGCTTCTGTCGGAGGTTGCTTGCGGTCCCGTTCAGGCGGGTGTCGGCGGCCAGGAGTTCGCGGTCAGCCCCGACTGCCGATGCGCTGGCGGGTTTCGGAGGGGCTTTCTCCGAATTGGGCCCGGTAGCTGCGGGAAAAGGCGGAGGCGGAGTTGAAGCCGGTGGCGGCTGCGATGTCGGCGAAGGTGGCTGACGTCTCGATCACCTTGCGGCGGGCGGCGTTCAGCCGGAGTGCGAGATAGTGGACGTGCGGGGCGACGCCGACGCTGGCGCGGAACAGCGACTGCAGGTGACGGGCGCTAAGGCCCGCCCGTCGCGCCAGACGGGCGAGCGGCATCGGCTGCTCGACACTCGCCTCCATCAGCCGCACCGCCTGGGCCACGCGCGGATCGCCCAAGCGCTGGGCCGCTGCTGATGGCAGGATCTCGCTGCGCCCGCCGGCCTGGTCGTGCCTGCCTGCCGGTTCGTACCCACCGGCCTGTGTATACTTTCCAGCCTGTCTATGCCCGCCGTCGTGTGTATCCCCGCTGGCCTGTTTGGACCCTCCCCCCTGTTCGTAAATGAACAGCCGCGTCACCTCCAGCGCCAGGGAATAGCCCTGTCGCCGGCGGATGATTTCCAGCATCAGGTCGAGCGTCGGCAGCGAGCCGCCCGTGGTGATGCGCTTGCCGTCGATGACGAAGCGGTCGCGCACCATCCGTACCTGCGGATAGGCGGCGGCGAAGTCGTCGAAATCTTCCCAGTGGGTGGTGGCGGCGAACTCGTCGAGGAGGCTGGCTTCCGCCAGCAGCCAGGTGCCGGATTCGATCCCGGCGATGACGCTGCGGTGGCGGGCGGTCTGGGACAGCTGCATCTTCAAGGCCGGCGTGGCGCTGCGCCGCCAGTTATAGGCGCCTAGCACGAACAGTGGCGTGGTTTCCCGGCCGGGCCGAAAGGCGGCGTCGACGGGGATCGGAATGTTGCTGGTGGTCTGCACCGGGGCGCCATCCGGGGTGAACAGCCGCCAGCGGTAGATCTCGCTGCCGGCGATGCGGTTGGCACCGCGCAGGGGCTCGATGACCGAGGCAATCAGGATGAGATTGGTCTCCGGCAGAATCAGCAGGTCGATATCGAGGCGGCCATTCGAGGCGGTCAGCATGGGGAGTGTGTCCGTTTCCGATAATGTATAGGCGAGATCCGAAAATGCAAAGCATTCCGGCCGATCATGCCGCGTAATCCGGGCAACCGATGGAGACCCCAATGCCTCTTGCCATGAATCGCGATGTGTTCATCACCTGTGCCGTCACCGGCGCCGGCGACACCACCTCCAAGTCCGTGCACGTGCCGATCACGCCGAAGCAGATCGCCACATCCGCCATCGATGCGGCCAAAGCCGGCGCTGCCATCGTCCACTGCCACGTCCGCGACCCCGAGACCGGCGCCGGCAGCCGCCGCCTGGACCTCTACCGGGAGGTCACCGACCGTATCCGCGCCTCCGAGGTCGACGTGGTGCTCAATCTCACCGCCGGCATGGGCGGCGACCTGATTTTCGGCGACGTCGAGAACCCGTTGCCGCTGAACCCTGCAGGCACCGACATGGGCGGCGCCACCGACCGCGTGGCCCACGTCGCCGAGTGCCTGCCGGAGATCTGCACGCTCGATTGCGGCACGATGAATTTCTCGCTCGGCGATTATGTCATGACCAACACGCCGGGCATGTTGCGGGCGATGGCGAAGAAGATGACCGATCTCGGCGTGCGCCCCGAGATCGAGGCCTTCGACACCGGCCATCTCTGGTTTGCCAAGCAACTGGTCGAGGAAGGGCTGATCGAAGACCCGGTGCTGATCCAGCTCTGCATGGGCATTCCCTGGGGCGCGCCCGACGATCTCAACACCTTCATGGCGATGGTCAACAACGTGCCGCCCGGCTGGACCTTCTCGGCCTTCTCGATCGGCCGCAACGCCATGGCCTACCCGGCTGCAGCAGTGCTCGCCGGCGGCAATGTGCGCGTCGGGCTGGAGGACAATCTCTACGTCGGCAAGGGCAAGCTCGCCACCAATGCGCAGCTGGTGGAAAAGGCGGTGACGGTCGTCGAGGGCATGGGCGGGCGGATCATCGGGCCGGATGAGGTGCGAAAGAAGTTGAGGCTGACGAAGCGGTGATGGGGGGCGTTTCTGATCTCCCCCCCTTGTGGGGGAGATGTCGGCAGAGCCGACAGAGGGGGGTGCCCGCCACGAACGCCGGGTTTGCAGCATCACCCCCTCTTTCACCTTAGCTTGAGAGGTAGATGCGAGCCCCCTCATCCGGCCTTCGGCCACCTTCTCCCCGTGGGGAGAAGGGGAAGGGGGCGAGGCCTCCCTCTCCTCGTTTGGGCTCGTCTTAGCGATGAAGAGAGGGGTGGCTGCAGGCACGGAAGGGCCGGATGAGGGAACTTAGACCATGGCAGGAACGACAATGAGCAAAATCCAGAAAGCAGCCTGCATTGGCGGGGGGGTGATCGGCGGGGGGTGGATTGCGCGCTTTCTGCTGGCGGGCATCGACGTGAAGGTGTTCGATCCGCATCCGGAATCTCGGAGGGTCGTCGGCGAGGTCGTCGCCAATGCGGAACGGGCCTATGCCATGTTGACGGGCGCGCCGCTGCCGGTGCGGGGCAGGCTGATTTTCGCGGATAGCCTCGAGGAGGCGGTGGCGGATGCGGACTGGATCCAGGAAAGCGTGCCGGAACGGCTGGAGCTGAAGCGCGGCGTGCTCAATTTGATCGATGCCGCAGCACGGCCGGAGGCGCTGATCGGCTCCTCGACTTCGGGCCTGCTGCCGACTGAGCTGCAGCGCGACATGCGTCATCCGGAGCGGCTGTTCGTCGCCCATCCCTACAATCCGGTCTATCTGCTGCCGCTGGTCGAGATCGTCGGGGGGAGCAAGACCTCGGCGGCCACCATTCGGGCGGCGATCGACAGGCTGGCGCCTATCGGCATGAAGGGCGTCCATATCGCCCGCGAGATCGAGGCCTTCGTCGGCGACCGGCTGCTGGAGGCGCTGTGGCGCGAGGCGCTGTGGCTGATCAAGGACGACATCTGCACGGTCGAGACGCTGGATGATGTCATCCGCTATTCCTTTGGATTGCGCTGGGCGCAGATGGGGCTGTTCGAGACCTATCGCATCGCCGGCGGCGAGGCCGGTATGCGGCATTTCCTCGCCCAGTTCGGTCCCTGCCTCGCCTGGCCCTGGACCAAGCTCACCGATGTCGTCGATCTCGACGACGCGCTGGTGGAAAAGATCGGCCGGCAATCGGACGAACAGGCCGCCGGCCGCTCGATCCGCGAGCTGGAGCGCATCCGCGACGAAAACCTCGTCGGCATCCTGCAGACGCTGAAGGGCAGCGACGGCGGCAAGGGCTGGGGGGCCGGCAAGCTCCTGAAGGCGTTCGAGGACGGCCTCTGGGCCGAGGGCGGCAGGCGCGACGCGCTGCACGACACGGCGCGGCCGCTCAAACTGGTGGAGACCAAGGTCAGCCCGGCCTGGGTCGACTACAACGGCCACATGACCGAGCACCGCTACCTGCAGGTGTTCGGCGATACCTCCGATGCGCTGCTGCGGCTCGTCGGCGTCGACCTCGCCTATGTCCGCGACGGCCACAGCTATTACACCGTCGAGACCCATATCCGGCATCTCGGCGAAGCCAAGCTCGGCCAGGCGATCCATGCGACCTGCCAGATTCTCTCCGCCGACGACAAGCGGCTGCAGGTGTTCCACACGATCCACGACAGCGACACGGGCGCAGCGCTTGCCACCGCCGAACAGATGCTGCTGCATGTGGATTCCAAGGCCGGCAAGGCGACGCCGGCGCCGGAAAAGATCCTGACGAAGGTGATGGCCATTGCTGAAGCCCATGCGACGCTGCCTCAGCCCGAGGGAACGGGACGGCATGTCGGACAGAAACGCGAGGGGTAGGATGGGCATGATGGGAGACGGCGCGAGGCACTGGCCGCGCTCCAGATTGGCGGCTGC
Organism: Rhizobium sp. HT1-10; assembly: GCF_049472505.1. Taxonomy (NCBI): domain Bacteria; kingdom Pseudomonadati; phylum Pseudomonadota; class Alphaproteobacteria; order Hyphomicrobiales; family Rhizobiaceae; genus Rhizobium; species Rhizobium sp. HT1-10. The sequence continues at coordinate 131,117 of NZ_JBCEBQ010000007.1, forward strand.
GGAACGGATCGGCGGATCGGCGGAAATGCCGGTCCGCATCGTCGCATCTGTGGCAGATTTTGTCGCATTCCACCGGTGCAATCGGAGCCGATGACGCCATTACTGCATGCTGAGGTCACGGGAAAACAATAGGCTGCCGGCAGCTTAAGGCACCAGGGAAAGGCGGGCGTCAACGACGGATAAATTGCGGGAGACTGGCAGGGGAGATCGATCAAGGCTTTGAATTGGCTGATATCTCTCTATAGTCGCCGCCACAGGATCGGACCGGGAAGTCAAAGCCGAAAACGGCAGCCGGGATACGAGGGCAATAACAACCAGAGAAGAGGAACAGGGAATGAGCGAGTTTACCAAATATCTGAGCGGCCGGGTCACGGCCGGTGGCATGAATCGCCGCGAATTCATGGGCCGCGCCTTGGCGGCCGGCGTCACGCTGGCTGCCGCCGACGCGATGTTTGCCACAAGCGCCATGGCGCAGACGCCGAAAAAGGGCGGTCATCTGAAGCTCGGCCTCGAGGGCGGCTCGTCGACCGACAGCATCGATCCGGCCTCTGCCACCTCGCAGGTCATGTTCGTCGCCGTGCGCACCTGGGGCGACACGCTGGTCGAAACCCATCCGCAGACGCGCAAGCCGCTGCCGTCGCTGGCCGAATCCTGGACCTCGTCTCCCGACGCGAAGATCTGGACTTTCAAGATCCGCAAGGGTGTCAAGTTCCATGACGGCAAGGAAATGACCATCGACGACGTCGTCGCCACGCTGCATCGCCACTCTGACGAAAAGTCGAAGTCCGGCGCGCTCGGCATGATGAAGTCGCTGACCAAGATCGAGAACCAGAACGGCGATCTCGTCATCACCCTCGACCAGGGCAATGCCGACATGCCGGCACTCCTCACCGACTACCACCTCGTCATCCAGCCGAACGGCGGCATGGACAATCCGACGGCGGCAATCGGCACCGGCGCCTATAAGGTCGCCAACTTCCAGGCCGGCGTGCGCATGACCTTCGAGAAGAACCCGAACGACTGGCGCGCCGACCGCGGCTATGTCGACAGCGTCGAGCTGATCACCATGAACGACGCCACGGCCCGCGTCGCCGCCCTCACCTCCGGCCAAGTGCACTGCATCAACCGCGTCGATCCGAAGACGGTCAACCTGTTGAAGCGCGCCCCCAACGTCCAGCTGCTGACCACGGCCGGCGGCGGCCATTATGTCTTCATCATGCACTGCGACACCGCGCCGTTTGACAACAACGACCTGCGTCTTGCCCTGAAATATGCCATCGACCGCGAGGAAATGGTCAAGCGCATCCTCGGCGGCTACGGTTCGCTCGGCAACGACTTCCCGATCAACAGCACCTATGCCCTGTTCCCCGATGGCATCGAGCAGCGCAAGTACGATCCGGACAAGGCGAAGTTCCACTACAAGAAGTCGGGCCATGACGGCTCGATCCTGATGCGCACCTCCGAGGTCGCCTTCCCCGGCGCCGTCGATGCCTCCGTGCTGTTCCAGCAGAGCGCCAAGAAGGCCGGCATCAACCTCGAGATCAAGCGCGAGCCCGCCGACGGTTACTGGACCAATGTCTGGAACAAGCAGCCGTTCAGCGCCTCCTACTGGGGCAGCCGCGCGACGCAGGACCAGTTCTATTCCGGCGCCTACCTGTCGAGCGCGGACTGGAACGACACCCGCTTCAAGCGCCCCGATTTCGACAAGCTGCTGATTTCGGCCCGCGCCGAACTGGACGAGACCAAGCGCAAGGATCTCTATCGCCAGATGGCGATGATGGTCCGCGACGAGGGCGGCACCATCCTGCCGATGTTCAACGACTTCGTGAACGCCGGTTCGAAGAAGCTGATGAACTACGTTCAGGACATCGGCAACGACCTGTCGAACGGCTATGTCGCCACCCGCGTCTGGCTCGACGCCTGAGACTGAACCGGGCGACGACCGCTGGTCTTGCGGCCGGCGGTCGACGCTCATCCGCGCTCCGTCGTGCTCGGGCTTGTCCCGGGCCTCTGCCATCGTTAGAAATCGAGTGATTGGATCCTCTGGACAAGCCCGAGGATGACGATAAGCGGCCCATGGTTTGTCGATACGCAGGGCGGCCAGGGGCCGTCCAGTGACGCGATGTTGCCGGCCTGACGCCAGCAGCGTTGTCCCATGTGTTTCAGATAAGGCGATCTGCCCATGTCCCCATCGACCGATACAGACGGTCTTTCCGGCCGCAAGCTGCGCGAGCGGTTTCCGCTGGCGGCGCTGATCTTCGAGCGGCTGGTGCTCAGCATCGTACTGCTGTTTGCCGTCTCGCTGCTGATCTTCGTCGGCCTGCAGGCCTTGCCCGGCGACTTCGCCTCCACCTATCTCGGCCAGTCGGCAACGCCCCAGGCGATCGCCAATATCCGCGACCAGCTGGGCCTCAACCAGCCGCTGCTGTCGCGCTACCTCTCCTGGCTCGGTCATGCCATGGTCGGTGATTTCGGCACCTCCTGGGCGAGCCAGAATTCGGTGGGCGAGCAGATCGGCCTGAGGCTCGGCAATTCGCTGTTCCTCGCCGGCTTCGCGGCGCTGATCTCGGTGCCGCTGGCGGTCGGGCTCGGCATGCTGTCGGTGCATTTCCGCAACCGGCTGCCGGACAAGATCATCAACATCGTCTCGCTGGCGGCGATCTCGCTGCCGGAATTCTTCATCGGCTACCTGCTGATCATGTTCTTCGCCGTCAAGTTCGGCGTCGCCACCTTCCCCGCCACGGTCTATGCCGAGATGAGCCTCTACGACCGGCTGCAGGCGATTGCCCTGCCGACGGCGACGCTGGTGCTGGTCGTGCTCGCCCACATGATGCGCATGACGCGGGCCGCGATCCTCTCGGTGATGTCGTCGGCCTACATGGAAACGGCCGAACTCAAGGGCCTCAGCGCCTTCCGCTCGATCGTCCGGCACGCGGCACCGAACGCGCTGGCGCCGATCATCAACGTCGTGGCGCTCAATCTTGCCTATCTCGTCGTCGGTGTCGTCGTGGTCGAGGTGGTGTTCGTCTATCCCGGCATGGGCCAGTACATGGTCGACGCCGTGACAGTGCGCGACATGCCCGTCGTCCAGGCCTGCGGTTTGATTTTCGCCGCCGTCTACATCCTTCTCAACATGGTGGCCGATATCCTTGCCATCGTCGCCAATCCCCGGCTGAGGCATCCGCGATGAGACTGAGAGAGATCCCCATCACCGCCTGGATCGGCATAGCGGGCATCCTTTTGGCGCTGTTCTGCGCCATCTTCGCCCCCTGGATCGCGCCGCACGGAGAAACCGAAGTGGTCGGCGAGGTCTGGGCGCCGGCCGACGGCCAATTCTATTTCGGCCTCGACAATCTCGGGCGCGACATTCTCTCGCGGCTGATCTATGGCGCCCGCACCACCCTGTTCGTGGCGCTCGGCGCGACGCTGATCTCGTTCTCGCTCGGAATCGTCCTGTCGTTCACCGCCGCCGTTTCGCGCGGGCCGATCGACACAGTGCTGTCGCGCTTCAACGACCTGATGATGTCGATCCCCACGCTGATCTTCGCGCTGGTGGTGCTGGCAGTGCTGCCGCAGAGCATCTTCATCCTGATCCTGGTGATGGCGGTTCTCGACTCGACCCGCGTCTATCGCCTCGGCCGCGCCGTGGCGCTCGACGTGGCTGTCATGGAGTTCGTCGAGGCGGCCAAGTTGCGCGGCGAAGGCAAGGTCTGGATCATCTTCCGCGAGATACTGCCGAACACGCTGTCGCCGCTGCTTGCCGAATTCGGCCTTCGCTTCGCCTTTGCCATCCTGTTCCTGTCCACCCTCTCCTTCCTCGGCCTCGGCATCCAGCCGCCTGCCGCCGACTGGGGCGGCATGGTCAAGGACAACAAGGACGGCATCATCTTCGGCATTTCCGCCGCCCTCGTGCCCGGCGGGGCCATCGCGGCGCTCGCCATCTGTGTCAATCTGGTGGTCGACTGGCTGTTGAAGCGGACGTCCAGCCTCAAGGGAGGACGTGGCGATGCCTGAGCTGCTTTCGGTACGCGGCCTGAAGATCGAGGCCACCAGCTATCCGCCCGGCGAGCCGCCGAAGCGCGTCACCATCGTCGACGATGTCTCCTTCGATCTCGCCAAGGGCAAGGTGCTCGGCCTGATCGGCGAATCCGGCGCCGGCAAATCGACCATCGGCCTGTCGGCGCTGGCCTATGGTCGCGGCGGTGCCGAGATCACCGGCGGCGAGGTACTGCTCGACGGCGAGGACCTGCTGGCGCTCGGCAAGCCCGGCATCCGCAGGGTGCGCGGCGCCCGGGTCTGCTATGTCGCCCAATCGGCTGCCGCCGCCTTCAACCCAGCCCACCGCCTCGGCGCCCAGGTGATCGAGGCATCGGTCAAGCATGGCCTGATGACCGTGGAGGAAGCGCGTACAAGAGCGCTCTATCTCTTCCGCGTCCTCGGCCTTCCCAATCCCGAAACCTTCGGCGATCGCTATCCGCATCAGGTCTCCGGCGGCCAGCTGCAGCGCGCGATGACTGCCATGGCGCTGTGCTCCAACCCCGAGCTGATCGTCTTCGACGAGCCGACCACGGCGCTCGACGTGACCACCCAGATCGACGTGCTCGCCGCCATCAAGCACGCCATCGAGGAAACCGACACGGCCGCCCTCTACATCACCCACGATCTCGCCGTCGTCGCCCAAATCTCCGACGACATCATGGTTTTGAGACACGGCAAGACGGTGGAATACGGCACCGCGCAGCAGATCATCGAGGCGCCGCGCGAAGCCTATACCCAGGCGCTGGTCAATGTCCGCCAGGCGCTGCGGCCGGAGGCGACGGTTCAAACGGACACGCTGCTGAAGGTCGACAACGTCACGGCCGGCTATTCGAACGGCTTCAAGGTGCTGTTCGACGTGACGCTGCATGTCCCGAAGGGCCAGACGCTGGCGATCGTCGGTGAATCCGGGTCCGGCAAGTCGACGCTCGCCCGCGTCATCACCGGGCTGTTGCCGCCCCAGCAGGGCAGCATCTCCTTTGCCGGCAAACCGTTGTCTCCGGCGCTGAAAGGCCGCTCTAACGACGACCTGCGCCGCATCCAGCTGATCTACCAGATGGCCGACACGGCAATGAACCCGCGCCAGACCGTGCGCGACATCATCGGCCGGCCGCTGACCTTCTATTACGGCCTGCGCGGTGCGGCAAAGACCGCGCGGGTGAAAGAGCTGCTCGAGCAGATCGAGATGAGCAACGGTTTCGTCGACCGCTATCCGGCCGAACTCTCCGGCGGCCAGAAGCAGCGCGTCGCCATCGCCCGGGCGCTGGCCGCCAATCCGGAGCTCATCCTCTGCGACGAGCCGACCTCGGCCCTCGACCCGCTGGTGGCCGAAGGCATTCTCAACCTGCTGATGAAGCTGCAGGAGGAAAAGCAGCTCTCCTACATCTTCATCACCCACGACATCGCCATCGTCCGCGCCATCGCCGACAGCGTCGCCGTCATGCATCGCGGCAAGCTGGTGCGGTTCGGCCCGAAATCGAAGGTCCTTTCGCCGCCCTTCGACGATTACACCGACCTGTTGCTGAAATCGGTGCCGGAGATGGAGATCGGCTGGTTGGAGAAGGTCCTGACGACACGGCGGATGGAGAGTGCCGGGAATTGAGTGTGATGCGGGTTTGGAAAGATGCTGGGGAAATGTGACGAAGCGCGTGCAGTTCTACGGAACATGCCGGAGCTTGCCGGGCCTCGCTCGATCTCTCCCTCATACCTGTGCTTGTCACAGGTATCCAGCCACGGCGCGTCTGCGCCGTGAGAGAACAGGATGCGGGAGTTAAGGAGTCTTTTGCACCCAAAGACTTGGGTGCGCTGGATTCCTGTGACAAGCACAGGAATGAGGGTGGTGAGAGTTGTGCTATCCAGCCACACAACTGAAGTCGAAGCTTGGGAAGCAGCCAACATGCGTGAGATCGAGCTGGATTGTTATCACTGGGATCACGCAGTCTCCACCCGTCATGCTCGGGCTTGTCCCGAGCATCTGCCGGCGGTGATGAAGCCGGCTTTGGTAGATCCTCGGGACAAGCCCGAGGATGACGGGGGTGAGCGTGTGCCACAGGAAACCTAACCCTCTCGCAGATGTCCGAAAATCGCCCTCGAAATGGAATGACCATGACTGACCGCCCCTTCACCGTCATCGAGAACCACTGGATCACGCTTGCCGACGGCACGCGGCTTGCCGCGCGCATCTGGATGCCGGACAATGCCGAGGTCGATCCCGTGCCTGCGGTGTTCGAGTTCCTGCCCTATCGCAAGCGCGACGGAACCAGTCCGCGCGATGAATCGACCTATCCGCTGTTTGCAGCGGCCGGCATTGCCGGCGTGCGCGTCGATATCAGGGGCTCGGGGGAATCCGATGGGGTGATCGATGGCGAATACACGGAGCTGGAACTGGCCAATGCCTGCGAGCTGATCGCCTGGATCGCCGCCCAGCCATGGTCGAACGGGTCTGTCGGCATGATGGGGATTTCCTGGGGCGGCTTCAACTGCCTGCAGGTCGCGGCCCTCAATCCGCCGGCGCTGAAGGCGGTGATCTCGATTGCCTCGACCGTCGATCGCTACAATGACGACATCCACTACAAGGATGGCTGTCACCTGTCGGCGCAGCTGTCCTGGGCGGCGACCATGCTCGCCTACCAGTCCCGCGCGCCCGATCCGGAGTTGGTCGGCGACCGCTGGCGGGAGATGTGGATGGAGCGGCTGGAGAACGAGCCGTTCTTCATGGAAGAATGGCTGCAGCACCAGCGCCGCGACGCCTTCTGGCAGCATGGCTCGATCGGCGACGATTTTGCCGCCTTCAAGATCCCGGCGATGGTCATTGCCGGCTGGGCAGACGGCTACCGCAACACGCCGCTGAAGGCGGTGGAGGGGCTCGGCGACAAGGCCAAGGCGCTGATCGGACCCTGGGTGCATAAATATCCGCATTTCGCCTGGCCGAAGCCGCGCGCCGATTTCCATGGCGAGGCGATCTCCTGGTGGAACCGCTGGCTGCGCGGCGAGGACAACGGTATCGAGACGCTACCGCAGGTGCGCGCCTTCATGCTCGACGGTCCGAAGCCGGCGACCCGCCGCGACGTCGATCCCGGCTTCTGGGTGTCGAAGCCGGCGTGGCAGCAGCCGGACATGCAGTGCTTCTATGTCGAGCAGTTCGGAACGCTGATGGAAGGCATGCCGATCCCGCATGCGCCGGAACATCCCGTCTTCCTGAAGTCGCCGCTCGACACCGGCACGGCCTCAGGTGAATGGTTCACCCTGAAGCCCGATGCCGAGATGGCGCTCGACCAGCGCGGCGATGATGGCGGATCGATGGTGTTCCAGACACCCGTGCTGACCGCCGACCACGACTTCCTCGGGCGCCCCGAGCTGACGCTGACGGTCCGAGCCCACGCGGAACTTGCCAATCTCTGCGCCCGCATCGTCGACATCCATCCGGATGGCACGGCGACGCGCGTCACTTTCGGCGTGCTCAATCTCGCGCACCGCGACGGCAATGCCGAGCCGCAAGCGATGGTCCCGGGCGAGCCCACGCAGATCCGGCTGGTGCTCGATGCCTGCGGCTATCGTTTCCAGGCCGGCCACCGCATTCGCCTGTCGCTGTCGACCGCCTACTGGCCGATGCTGCTGCCGCCGCCGGTCGACGAGGGCGTGACGATCGATCTCGCCTCTGTCGGCCTGGCGATGCCGCTGCTTGGCGAGCACCTGACCTTCGAGATGAAGCAGCCGAACAATCCCGATCCGCTGCCGAAATATATCGAGCACAAGCCGGGCGTCACAAAGCGGCAGGTCGTGCGCGATCTGTCGGCGGATCGGACGGATTATTGCATTACCGAAGACACAGGCCTGTTCGAGCATCCCGGCACCGGGCTTTCGACGCGCCAGCTGCGCGACGAGGTCTGGTCGATCTCGCCCAGCGATCCGCTGTCGATGACCGGCCGCTCGGTGTGGACCTGCGACATGCAGCGGCCCGGCTGGTTCGTACGCACCGTCTCAACGGCGACCATCGCCTGCACGGCAACCGAGTGGCTGATCGGCGGCTCGGTGATCGGCTATGAGGGCGAGACGAAGGTTTTTGAAAAGACCTTCGAGAAGGCCGTCCGGCGCGACCTCATGTAGGCCGGGCGGCCAGCGCTCGGATTGCCTCGACGGCGCGATCCGCATCCGCCACCGGCACGAAGATGTGGTCGTGATACCAGGCGGCGACGACATTGGCGCTGATGCCTTCGCGCGTCAGCGCCGCTGCCATCGCCGCCGTCATTCCCACCGCCTCCAGCGAGGAATGCACCGTCATGGTGATGCAGCGGAGCGGAGCGCTCGCCGCAAGCCCGGCATCGGCCGCTGCCTGCTTCGGCAGGATCAGCGTCAGCCCCTCCTCCTCGAGGAACAGGCCGATCGGCTTCATCGCCAGATATTTCTCCAGTCCTTCCGGCGGTACGCTGGTATAGACGAATTCGCCGTCGACGAGGGTTGGCTCGAGGCTGGCAAGCAGGATCGACAGATCGGTGAGGCCGCTCATCCCTCTGCCTCCGCCATCTGCCGGATCGCCCGGCAGAGCGCGCGGAAACCTTGCCCTGCGCCATCGCTCATGTGGCGGGCGCGCAGCCAGGCATGCACCATCTGCGGCTCCTCGCGGAACCAGACCTCGACACCGTCGGCGGCCAGCCGCGCGGCATAGAGGCGGCCGTCGTCGCGCAGCGGGTCGAAATGGGCGACGCTGATGAAGGCGGGCGGCAGGCCGGCGCAGGAGCGCGTCAGCAGCGGATGGGCGACCGGCTCGTCCGCTGGCGCCTTGAGGATGGCGCGGTAATAGGTGACGTCGGCGGTCGTCAGTCCTGGAGCCTCTGCCATCTCCTGGTAGGAGCCCGAGACGAGGTCGCCGCCGAGCGCCGCGTAGATCAACACCTGGCCGACAATCCCCTTCAGCCCTTCGTCGCGCGCCCTGAGCGTCAGCCCGGCCGCGAGGTTGCCGCCGGCGCTGTCGCCGATGACGACGATCCTATCCCCCTCGCCGAGAAGCAGCTTCAGCACGGTATAGGCATCGTCCGACTGGACCGGCCACACATGCTCCGGAGCCAGGCGGTAATCGACGGAGATCAGCTCGGCGCCCGCCGTCTCGGCGATCTCGGCGCAGATGGCGTGGTGGCTCGACAGCGAGCCGACGACATAGCCGCCGCCATGGAGATAGAGCAGTTTGGTCGGGGTCAGCACGTCGGCCGGGGTATAGCGCCGGGTCGGGACGGTGCCGATCAGGCCATCTTCGCTGGTCATGCCGTCAGGCATCGGCCGGTCGAAGCGGGCGCAAAGGGCGTCGTACCAGAGGCGCTGCTGGTCGATCGAGGCGTCGACGGCGTCGGCCGGATAGAAGCTGTCGCAGAGCTGCAGGAACTCGAGGATGCCGGCTTCCTCGGGCATGGGGCGGATTGTCTCGGTCATGGCTTTCCTTCCGGCATGGAGCGGCTGTCGATCGGGCCTACGGGCAACAACGCTAGCTGAAAGACGGCCTGTGTTTTTCCCGGACTCGATAAAAACCCGTTTTTAACGTTTACCGCTTATTCATCTCTTGGAAGAGAGTGAGTATGCGATGCGTAAATTGTTTATCGCCGCCCTTGTCGTGCTGTCCAGCTGCGCGACGGCGCCCCACCAGATCCGCAACAGCTGCGCGATTTTCGAGCAGCGCGACGGGCTTTTCAACAACTGGCGCCGTGCAGCCGAGAAGACCTCGCGCGAGTATGGCGTCCCGGTGCCCGTATTGATGGCGACCATCTATGTCGAGTCCGGCTTCCAGCCCTATGCCCGGCCGCCGCGCACGAAACTGTTCGGCTTCATCCCCTGGACGCGTCCCTCCAGCGCCTATGGTTACGCGCAGGCGCTCGACGGCACCTGGGCCCGCTACCAAAGCGCCACCGGCCATTGGGCGGCGCGACGAACCAATTTTGCCGATGCGGTCAACTTCATCGGCTGGTACCATGCCCAGAGCCGCCAGCAGAACGGCATCCCACTCAACGACACCTACAATCTCTACATGGCCTATTATGTCGGTCATGACGGCTACAGCCGTGGCAGCTGGCGCTCCAATGGCGATCTGCAGCGCACCGCCCGAAAAGCCGCCGGCATCGCCTCCACCTACAATGCGCAGCTGCGCAGCTGCGGCGGCTGATCGGCCTAAGCAGCTAAGCCGATCCATCGCGCGCACTGAAAGTGGGCGATGCTGCCATCCGGTATCTGTTAAATCCTGCCCGCCTGCCTACCTTAGGGGCAACGCCATGGTGAAGGAACAGAGATGAAGATCGCGGTCTTGGACGATTACCAGAATGTTGCGCTTGAGATGGCCGATTGGTCGGATGTGATGCGCCAAGCCGAGCTTACCGTCTTCAACGATCATCTCGATCACGGCGAAGCGCTGGTCCAGCGCCTGCTGCCGTTCGAGGTCATCTGCGTCATGCGGGAGCGGACACCGATGACGGCAGAACTGCTTGCAAAGCTGCCAAACCTCAAGCTCATCGTCTCCACCGGCGCACGCAATGCCTCGATCGACCGCGATGCCGCCGCGCGCCAAGGCATCGTCGTAGAGCACACAGGCTATGATGCCACCCCGACGGTCGAGATGACCTGGGCGCTGATCCTCGGCGTCGCCCGTCATGTGGCGAGCGAGAATGCATCCCTTCGGGCGGGCGGTTGGCAGCAACGGGTCGGCGCCGATCTCAACGGCCGGACGCTCGGACTGCTCGGCCTCGGCAATCTCGGCTCGCGCGTCGCGACCATCGCCCATGCGTTCGGCATGAAGACCATTGCCTGGAGCCACAACCTGACGGCCGATAAGGCGGGCTCGTTCGGGGTTCGCCTGGTGTCGAAGGATGAGCTGTTCCGGCAGTCCGATTTTCTGAGCGTCCACCTGGTGCTCGGCGAGCGCAGCCGCGGCTTGGTCGGCTCACCTGAGATCGCGCTGATGAAGCCGACCGCCTATCTGATCAACACGTCGCGCGGCCCGATCGTCGAGGAGGCGGCGCTGATCGGCGCCCTGCGCGCCAACACCATTGCCGGCGCGGCCGTCGATGTCTTCGATGTCGAGCCGATGCTGCCCGACCACCCGTTCCGCACCCTGCCGAACGTGCTGGCAACGCCGCATATCGGCTATGTCGCGCAGTCGCTGTACCAGACCTTCTATGGCGACACGGTCGAGCATGTGAAGGCCTGGCTGTCGCGAAGCGACAGCTGAATCCAGCCGATCACTTGATGTCGTCGGGTGCCAGCGGCGGCGCGATCTGGTCGAAGGTGCATTGGCGCGGGTCCTTGTCGGGGCGCCAGCGCATCAGCGTCGTGCCGTGCCGGAACCGCTGGCCGGTGACCTGGTCGAAACGGACCTCGACCACCAGTTCGGGCCGCAGCGGCTGCCAGGCGGCGCTGCGCGCCGTGCTCCAGCGGCTGGGGCCGCCCGGCGCCTTGCCGCCAAATCCGGGCGGTGCCTGCAATGCTTCCAGCCGCTTCGTCAGCGCCGGCCGATCCTCGTCGGATAGCGTCGATGTGTAGCCGACATGGTCGAGCTTGCCCTCGGCATTGTAGAGGCCGAGCAGCAGCGATCCGACTTCGGCGCTGTCGCTCTCGTAGCGAAAGCCGCCGATCACGCAATCGGCGGTGCGCAGCCGCTTGACCTTGAACATCGCCCGGCTGCCCGCCTCGTAGGGTCCGTCCCGCCGTTTGGCGATAACGCCGTCGGTGGCATCGTCGCCGGAGGAGGATAGCCAGCGTTCCGCCTGGGCGAAATCGGTCGTGAAGGGAGATAGTACCAGCTGTCTCGGACGCGCGTTCCGGCGGGCGAACTCCTCGAGCGCGTCGCGCCGCTCTGTCAACGGAAGGTCTATCAGCGATCGGCCCTCCGGCGACAGCAGCATATCGAACATCACCAGCCGCGCCGGTGTTGCCTCCGAGAGCTTGCGGATGCGGCTTTCCGCCGGATGCAGCCGCATCTGCAGTGCCTCGAACGAGAGATGGCCCTCGGTCTCGATCACAAGCTCTCCGTCGATGACGAAGCGCTCGACAGGGATCGCTGCCAGCATGGCGGTGATTTCAGGGAAATAGCGGGCGAGCGGCTTGCCGGATTTGGCATGCAGCGTGACCTCGCTGCCGTCCTTGAAGGCGAGACAGCGGAAACCGTCCCATTTGGGCTCGTACTGCCATTCCTCGCCTTGCGGCAGGGCTTCGGCCGTGCGCGCTTCCATGGGGGGCGTGTCGAGGGCGATGCCGAAGAGATTGGCGGCCTTGGTCGAAGATGCGGGTTTTTTCAGCGTCGTCTTTCTTGCCATCAAGCCGCTGCCACCTGCGATTTATTGAGCCGCTTGATGGCCTGGTCGAGCGACCGCGCACCATCCTTGTAATCCTCCCAGGCCGTGCTCTTGGCGAGGAGATCAGGCACCGTGCGGATGGTGAACTGCTTCGGGTCGAGATCGGGCTTCACCTGCGACCAGAGGATCGGCATGGACACGGTGGCGCCGGGCCGCGCGCGGGGCGATAGCGGCGCCACCGCTGTCGCCATGCGGTCGTTGCGCAGGTAATCGAGGAAAATGCGGCCATTGCGTAGCTTCTTCGCCATGTTGACGACGTATCGATCTGGCGCCTCGCGGGCCATCTGCAGGCAAAGATCATGGGCTAAGCCCTTGGCTTCCGGCCAGCTCATCGCCTTCTTGCCTTCCGACAACGGTGTCACGACATGCAGACCCTTGCCGCCCGTGGTCTTGCAGAAGCCGACAAGTCCGAGCTCCTCCAGCCGGTCGCGCAACTCGCGGGCCGTTTCGACGACGGTGGAAAACGGAACGTCTGGGCCTGGGTCGAGGTCGAATACCAGGCGGCCAGGGACGTCGGGCTTCTTCGGCTGGCAGTTCCAGGGATGCAGTTCCAGTGCGGCGATCTGCGCCACGGCAGCCAGGCCCTCGATCCGGTCGATCTCGAGATAGGCCTTGCGGTCGCCCGAGACAGTGACGAGATTGAGAAGGTTGGAGGTGCTGCGCATGGCGTGGCGCTGGAAGAACTGCTCGCCGTCTATACCGTCGGGTGCGCGGATGATCGAGCACGGCCGTCCGGCAATGTGATCCATCAGCCACGGGCCGACGGCCTCGAAATAGCGCGCGAGGTCGACCTTTGTCACGGGTTCGCCGTCGCCGGCATCGGGCCACAATGCCTTGTCGGGATGCGAGATCGCCACGCCCATCACGGAGGCCTTGGCAGCACTTGCCCGGCGCGTCGTGTGGACCTTCTCCTCCGGATCGGGAACTTCCGTCTTCGTCGGCGGAGCCGGCTTTTCGGCCTCGACCTCGGCGGCGGGCTTGTCTTCGCGCAGGCCCTTGAAGGCCGCCTGGCGGACCTGGCCGTCATTGGTCCAGCCGGCAAATTCGATCTCGGCGACCAGATCCGGTTTTGCCCATATGATGTTGGCGTCCTTGCGCGGCGCGCCGATGCCGGTAAAGGGCGACTTCTCCGCTTCCACCGCCTTCAGCCGTGGCAACAGCGCCTTGACCTTGGCTTCGCCGTAGCCCGTGCCGACCCTGCCGACATAGACGAAGTGCTCGCCCCTGTTGACGCCGACAAGCAGCGAGCGAAAGCGGCCGTTGGTCGTCGACCAGCCGCCGATGACCACCTCGTGGCCGGCGCGGCACTTCGACTTGTTCCAGGAACTGCTGCGGCCGGAGTGATAGGGGGCATCGAGTTTCTTGGAGATGATGCCTTCGAGCGACAGCTGGCAGGCTGACCGCAGCACGGCATCGCCGCCGGTGTCGAAATGCTCGACGAAGCGGATGCGGGCGTCGGGCTTGGCATCCGCCAGGCGTTTCTGAAGGCGGCTCTTGCGGGTCGACAGTGGCTCCTCGCGCAGGTCCTCGCTGCCGTCGAACAAGAGGTCGAAGGCGAAGAAGACGAGGTTGTCGGTGTCGCCATCGGAAAGTGCTGCCTGCAGGGCGGCGAAGTCAGGCGCCCCGTGGCTGTCCAATGCCGCGACTTCGCCGTCGATGATGCCGTCCGGCAGGAAGCGCGCCGCCTCGGCGACGGCCTGGAATTTCTCGGTCCAGTCGAGGCCCTTGCGTGTCCTCAAGGTGACGGTTCCGTCCTCGACGCGCATCTGGATGCGATAGCCATCGAATTTGATTTCATGCACCCAGCCTTCGCCCGCAGGCGGGCGGGCAACGCTGTCGCAGAGCTGCGGCGGAATGAATTCCGGCATGGGGGATGCGGCGGTCTTGGCCTTGCTGCCGGTTTTTGCCCCGCCCTTCGTTGTTGCCTTCGGCTTTGCCGTCTGCCTGGCTTTTGCAGCCTTCGGTTTCGGCTTGTCGGCAGCGCGTTCGTCGGCCGCCAGACCCTCGTTGCTGTCCCAGACCGCGTCGGACGACAGCGCTCCTTCGGCCAGCATGAAGGGCTTTGGCGGCTTGCCCTTGCCGGCAGCAATGGCATCCATCGTCCGGCCCGAGGCAACCGAGTGATCCTCCTCGAGGATCTTTTCGCCGTGGGAATCGACGGCATGGTCGTCGTGGTGCTTGATCAGCAGCCAGTTGGTGCGCTTGCCGCCGTTGCGGTCGTGCTTCATGCGGACCAGCACCCAGCTCCCGTGCAGCTTTTCGCCCTCCAGGCTGAACTTGAAATCGCCGTCGGCATAGGCCTGCTCGGGCGTCTTGTTGCCCTCCGGCTCCCAATAGCCCCGGTCCCACAACAGGACCGTGCCGCCGCCATATTGACCCTTCGGGATCGTGCCTTCGAAATCGCCGTAAGCAAGCGGATGATCTTCCACTTCCACGGCCAGCCGCTTGTCCTGAGGATCGAGCGACGGACCCTTGGTGACCGCCCAGGACTTGAAGACGCCGTCGAGTTCGAGCCGCAGGTCGTAATGCAGCCGCGTGGCGTCGTGCTTCTGGATAACGAAGCGCCGCCGATTGGACGCGGCGATCTCGACCTCGCCACTCGGCTCCTGCGTCTTTTCAAAGTCGCGCTTGGATCGATAGGTCTTGAGATTGCCTGAGTCAGCCATGGTCGTCTCCAAAAACGGGGAGTATCCTTTCACAACGTGAAACTGCGGTCTTTGTTCTCACGCGGCAACGCTTCCCCGCCGACGCTTGACGCGACCGAGGGAGGCAATCCATTCGGACACCTTTGCCAGGCGCTCCGGCCCGGGTTCGGTTTCCAGCGCGGCGAACAAACGGCCCTCGCGCTGCGTCACCGATGGCTCACGCGTCCAGCGCTTCCACAGCGCCGCCGTCGGCGTGCCGCGGAAGGTCACGGCGGCGCCGAGCGGCCCGACATCGAGCTTGGCGATGTCGCTGGCCGTAGCCGTGATTCGCAGTTTCGCCAGCTGCAGCAGCAATTCGGTGACCTCGGGCAGATCGCCGAAGCGGTCCGTCAGCTCGTCTGCAAAGTCCTCGATCGCCGTGGATGTCGTCAGCTTGAACAGCCGTGCATAGAGATTGATGCGGACCGAGGCGTCCTTGACGTAATCCTGCGGGATGGCGCCGACCACGCCGATGTTGATGTCGGGCGGACGGCGATGGGGGAGAGCATCGCCGCGCAGGCTGGCGACGGCGCGCGCCAGCATATGCTGGTGGAGGCTGACGCCGATCAGCTTCAGATGGCCTGCCTGGTCTTCGCCGACGAGATCGCCGGCGCCGCGCTGGTCGAGATCCCGGGCGCTGATGGCAAGCCCGTCGCCAAGCCGGTCATGCGTCACCATCGCATCCAGGCGCGCGGCGCTCTGCTCGGAGAGTTCCTCCTCCTCCGCCGTCAGCAGATAGACGATGCCCTGGGATCGACCACGCCCGACCCGGCCGCGCAGCTGATGCAATTGTGCAAGGCCGAAGAGGTCGGCACGGAAAATCAGCATGGTGTTGGCGCTCGGAATATCGAGGCCGTTCTCGATGATGTTGGTGGAGAGCAGGACATCGCCCTCGCCGCGACCGAAGGCGACCATCGCCGCGTCCATCTCGGCGGCCAGCGTCTTGCCGTGGGCGACGACGAGGGTGAGCTCCGGCACCAGCTTTTCGAGCGTCTGCTTCAGCCCGTCGATGTCTTCGATGCGCGGCACGACGATGAAGCTCTGGCCGCCACGGCGCTTTTCGCGCATCAGCGCCACCTTGATCAGCGCCGGATCGAAGGCGCGGCGGAAGGTGCGGATGGGACGGCGGCGCACCGGCGGCGTGGTCAGGATGCTGACGTCCTGAATGCCGACCATCGCCGACTGAAGGGTCCGCGGAATGGGTGTCGCGGTCATCGCCAGCTGGTGCAGACCGGCTGCAAGCGCGCCCGTCTGCTGTTTGGCCTTGGCGCCGAAGCGATGTTCCTCGTCGATGATCACGAGGCCCAGATCGGCATAACCGACATCCTTGCCGAGAAGGGCCTGCGTGCCGATGACGATGGAGATGTCGCCCGACTTCAGCCTCTCCTTGACGTCGCGGGCAGTCGATGCGGAGACCAGTCGCGACAGCATCGCCACCTCGACGCCCATGCCGGCAAAGCGCCGCGTGAAGGTCTCGAAATGCTGGCGCGCCAGTACCGTGGTCGGCGCCAAAAGCACCACCTGCTTGCCGGCCAGCGCCACCGCAGCGGCGGCCCGCAGTGCAATCTCCGTCTTGCCGAAGCCGACATCGCCGCAGATCAGGCGATTCATCGGCCGCCCCGAAGAAAGATCGGCAAGCACGTCGGCGATCGCCTGGCTCTGGTCGGGCGTTTCCGCATAGGGGAAGCGGGCGGCAAACTTGCGATAGTCGCCGCCGCGCGGAACGATGATGTCAGCGGCCTGGGTCTGCCGTTCCGAGGCAAGCGCGATCAGGTGTTTCGCCGTCGCTCTTATGTCCTTGGCAATCGCCACCTTCTTCATGGTCCAGGCGTCGGTGTGTAGCCGTTCGAGCGTGACGGCACCCTCATCCGATCCGTAGCGCCAGACATGGCCGAATTCCTCGATCGGCACGAGGATGGAATCCTCGCCGTGATAGTCGAGCCGCATGGCATCGCGCGCCACGCCCTCGATCTCGATGGTTTCCAGCGCGCGGAAGATGCCGAGGCCGTGGTCCTCGTGGACGACGAGATCGCCGACCGCAAGGTCAGGCTCCGCCAGAAGCGCGCTGCCCTTGGCTAAGGACGATGCCCGGCCGCCGAGGACATCGGCGACGGCAACGACGGCGACATGGGCAGCGTCGTCGACAAACCCCCCGGCGATGGCAAAGCGCCCCTCAAGCAGGGTGCCTTTTCTTGCCTTGATCGCCGCCTGCCAGTCATCGACGGCGAGGCTCGCGCCGTGGGATTTCTCCAGGCGACGCAGGAGGGACTGGATGCGGTCGTCATTGCCGGTGACGAGGACCGAAGAACCGGACGCCATCTGCTGCTGGACCCAGGCTGAAAAGGCCCGCCTCGGATTGCCGGATGCCATGAAGTCCGGCAGGCGGTCGATGCCGCCAAGATCGAGTTCGATCATCCGGTGCGCGCGCAGGGCAGCGTCCCAATCGTTCCTGTCGAGATAGAGCGAGCCGGGCTTTTCCGGGCTGCCTTCGCCCTCGCGGAATGCTTCGCGCGCCTCCTCGATAATGTCGAGATAGAGGGTGAGGCGTTCGTCG
This sequence comes from Rhizobium sp. HT1-10, assembly GCF_049472505.1. Taxonomy (NCBI): domain Bacteria; kingdom Pseudomonadati; phylum Pseudomonadota; class Alphaproteobacteria; order Hyphomicrobiales; family Rhizobiaceae; genus Rhizobium; species Rhizobium sp. HT1-10. Next base: position 148,720 of record NZ_JBCEBQ010000007.1, read on the forward strand.
AGCCCCGAAGCGAGGCAGATGTCCCAATCCGTAATGCCATCGAAGACGGTGTCCAAGCGGCCGTAGAACTGCGCGAGGCTGCGCGCCGGCAATTCACCCGCCGCAGGCTGCGTCGGCTCATCCCGCGCCTCTTCGATCCATTCCGAGGCCGGCCCGGCGACCAGCGTTTCGACCGTCTCGATGCTGCGCTGACTGACCGGATCGAAGGTCCGGATCTCGCCGATCTTTCCCGCTTCATTGAGGTGAATGCGCAGCGGCTGGCTGCACGCCGGCGGAAACAGGTCCACCATCTCCTCGCGAAAGGCGATCTCCCCGGGCTCGTCGACGATCTCGTCGAGGATATAGCCCATCCCCAAGGCCTGCCGGCGCAGACGCTCCGGATCGATCGCCATGCCGGTTCGAAAGGTGAGGAAGGATTGCGCGACGATATCTGCCGGTGGTACCCGCTGCAGCAGAGCCTCCAGCGAGGCGATCACCAAAAGGGGCGCGTCGCCGGGCTGCCGGATGCGCCGCAGGGCCGCCATCCGCTTGCCCATGCTTTCGGCCGATGGACCGATCCGGTCATAGGGAAGGCAATCCCAGGGCACCAGCTGGATGGCCTCGATGTCGGGCGCCATGGCCCGCATCGCATCGGCCAGCTCGGCCGCGCCGCTTTCGCTGCGGGTGACATAAAGGAGGCTCCTTCCGGCCGCCGCTAACCTCTGGCCGGTCAGCCTTGCGGCCACGCCGGCAGCGGCAATCCTTTCCACGGCCTGCCGGCCGCCCGTCATGACGAGATTGTCCAAGGTGCCCCTCCCTCACGCATAGGCTATCCGCGTCGCCCGGGCGCGCGGTCGATCGTCGGTAGTTTGGCTTGGGGTATCAGCGGCGGCGGAGGCCGCCGTGGACCAGCAAGGCGAGGCCGTAGCCGACGGTGGCGGCACTCAGCACGCTCAATACGGGGTGAAGCCGGAGCGTCTCGGCGACAAGCTCCTCGGCAGCGCTGGCGCCGGTCCGGACATTGTTTTTGGCGCTCAGGCCCATGGCGGCAACGGAATCGGAAATCCGGTAAATTTCTTCGCGCAGCGCGGCCAGCTGATCGGCGGCTTCATCCGCCATCTCCGTCTTCGGCTGGGAGAGGGCCTCGTCGACCAGGGGTGCGTCGGAGGCTTCGATAATGCCGAGCGGGATCGGTTGTCCAAGTGTGCTGTCGTTTGCCATGATGTCCTCCTTAGGCTGTACCGTCGCAACCAGTCAGAGCAAGATAGGTTCCGGCATCATGGCGCTATGATCGAAAATCTCGGGAGGCGTCGACCGCCGCTATTCGTGGCAGCCACCTTGCGGCCATGGCTTGGCCGGAAGACGTGCAATCGGGTGTGTGAAAGCTGCAGCTGTCGTGCACTTCAGGACTTGGGCTTGTGCTCTGCTTCGATCGCTGCGTCATGGTACCAGCCGCCACCATAGGCCGCATCGGCGTAGCGCGCGGGCTGGCGTTCCAGCACCACGACGAGCGCGTCGGTTGCCTGCTGGCGGCCGATCTTGCGGCCGGTGCGGGCCGTCAGGGGAAACTGGTAGATCTTTGCTGTTTCACTATGGATGCTTGCCATTGGCTCGTGTTCCCGGTTCTGGTTCGTATAGTCTTACGGTATCATGCATGCCTGTCGTTTGCGCGGAATGATTAAAAATAAGTCAGTATGTTGATTATGTAGGCAATTCGACTTTTCGCGCAAGAGCAATCGTGGTTATTCTGTGGCTTATTTTTGTGCGCTCGCTCTCTCGTAATCGCCTGAAGTGGTATATGTTCCGATCCGCTGTCGCTGTTCGTCGAAATCAGGCTTGTTTTCGGGCTTGGCATCTCCCTATCCGGCTTACTTTTAACACTGTTACATCTGTATTTTAGCATATGCAGGTTAAGGAAGCGTACGAACCCGATAGTTGCGCCTGATTTACGGTGGCCGACTTCGAACTGGCATAGCAAATGCATGTAGGACACCAAACGTCGACGACAACGACCGGGTCGTCGACGGAACTGCTTTACTGATCCTAGCTTTGTAAAACCTATGAGAGGTTCGTTATGACGAAATATAAACTCGAGTACATTTGGCTCGATGGCTACACGCCGGTTCCCAATCTGCGCGGCAAGACGCAGATCAAGGAATTCGACGCATTCCCGACCCTCGAACAGCTGCCTCTCTGGGGTTTCGACGGCTCGTCGACCATGCAGGCCGAAGGCCGCAGCTCGGATTGCGTGCTGAAGCCGGTTGCCGTGTTCCCCGACAGCGAACGCATGAACGGCGTCCTGGTCATGTGCGAAGTCATGATGCCGGATGGCGTCACGCCGCATGCCAGCAACGCACGCGCCACCATCCTCGACGATGAAGGCGCCTGGTTCGGCTTCGAGCAGGAATATTTCTTCTACGAGAACGGCCGCCCGCTCGGCTTCCCGGAAGCTGGCTATCCGGCTCCGCAGGGCCCCTACTACACGGGCGTCGGCTACTCGAACGTCGGCAGCATCGCGCGCCAGATCGTCGAAGAGCATCTCGACATCTGCCTGGCCGCCGGCATCAACCACGAAGGCATCAACGCCGAAGTGGCCAAGGGCCAGTGGGAATTCCAGATCTTCGGCAAGGGCTCGAAGCGCGCCGCCGACGAAATGTGGATCGCCCGCTACCTGCTGCAGCGCCTGACGGAAAAGTACGGCATCGACATCGAATATCACTGCAAGCCGCTCGGCGACACCGACTGGAACGGCTCCGGCATGCATGCCAACTTCTCGACCGCCTACATGCGCGAAGTCGGCGGCAAGGCCTATTTCGAAGCCCTGATGGCTGCTTTCGACAAGAACCTGATGGACCATATCGCCGTCTACGGCCCGGACAACGACAAGCGTCTGACCGGCAAGCATGAAACAGCTCCGTGGAACAAGTTCTCCTACGGCGTTGCCGACCGCGGTGCCTCGATCCGCGTGCCGCACTCGTTCATCAAGAACGACTACAAGGGCTATCTCGAAGATCGCCGCCCGAACTCCCAGGGCGACCCCTACCAGATCGCTTCGCAGATCCTGAAGACGATCGCCGAAGTGCCGACCGAAGGTAGCGTCTCGGCCGCCGCCTAAGTCTGAAAGCCTGATTTCTAACGGGTCGCGCCCCAGTGGTGCGGCCCGTTTTTTATTGCGCTGATGCGCATGAAGTATGGATCGCGGCCGGTCGACCCGCCGCCCGCCGCCTGACCCTCCGCTCTACCCGCTGTCTCGATTCAAACCATCGCCAAGAGACCGTTAACCAAACGGGCGTAAACAGGAGAGATTGCAAGAGGGTTTTGAGTCGAATGGCGTCGAAGTTGAGTGAAGTGCTGACCGTGGTCGGCAATGGCAATATCGTGGTGTTCCCAGTGTCAAGCCGAGCCGGAGATATCGAGCGCTGCGCGCGCGAATTGGACGACAAGCACGGTAACGAGGCTGTCGACTACTGGAAGATGGAATGTCGGAAGCTTGCGGCGCAGCTGACGTCGATCGGCCTGTCGGAAGACGAGGTTCGCCAGCAGGTCATGGTTTTCCAGGCCGAAGTTCAGGCCGAGCTGGTACGCCTGCATGAAGATCGCACTCTGGACGAAGTGCCCGTCGAAAAGCAGGGCTGATCGACAGGATCGGCAGGCTTTTAGGGCCTGTCGCCTTTGAGGTGCCGTTCCAGCAGCGGCAGGCTGTCCTGCCCCCAGTAGAGCTCGCCGTCGAAGCGGTAGGTGGGAAAGCCGAAGACCCCGCATTCGCGCGCATGGGCGCGGTCTGCCGCCCATTTGTCCTTCACGTCCGCATCGGCTTCCCGCAGCAGCAGCTTCGCACCGTCGAACCCCGCCCGGTCGGCAATCGCCCGCCGGACATTGGGGTCGCCGATGTCTTCGCCGTCTTCCCAAAAGGCTGACTGTATCGCCGCCGTCAGCGGCAGCCATGGCTGGCCGTCGAGCAGCGCGGCGATTACCATCATGGCCGCCGGGACCGGATCCGACTGCGCCGGGCGATCCCTGATCCGAAGCGTCTTGCCGCGAATCCCGCTCCAGCGCTCGAGATCCCGAAGCCAGTAGGCTCTGCGCGGTTCCGGGCGGTTGCGTGAAAAGATCCCACCATTTTCCTCCACGACTGTGGTCAGAAAGGGCTTGATCTCTGCGCCCTCGCGATCGGCAAGCGCCGTGAAGGCATCAAGGCCGATGAACGACCAGGGCGAATTGATCGAGAAGAAATATTCTATGGTTTTCGACATGAAGCGAGCTTAGCAGAGCCGCATTCCCGCTCAACGGCAAAGAATGGGTTACGCACAGCTGATCCTATCCGCAGCGTCATGGTCGACAGCGACGGGTCGCATGTTGTAGCCTTGCGGTGCAGCGGCCCGCTGGGCCGCCCTATCCAATGCGCGAGAACACCATGAGCCTGATCTACGTCCTGAACGGCCCGAACCTCAACCTGCTTGGCAAGCGCCAGCCCGAGGTCTATGGCCATGAGACGCTGGCGATGGTGGAAGCGGATTGCCGTCGCGTTGCCGAAGAGCTGGGCCACAGCATCCGCTTCGAGCAAAGCAACCGCGAGTACGAGATCATCGACTGGATCCATGCCGCGCGTGAGGAAGCGGCGGGCATCATCATCAATCCGGCAGCCCTCACGCACACCTCGATCGCCATTCTCGATGCGCTCAATGCCTATGACCATCCGGTGATCGAGGTTCACATCTCGAATGTGCACAAGCGCGAGGCGTTCAGGCACCATTCCTACGTGTCGTTGCGCGCCGACGGGGTGATCGCTGGCCTTGGAACGGAGGGATACCAGCTTGCCATCAGGCGTATCTGCACCCTGCTGAAGTCATAGTCGGGACGATTGGATCATTATCAGGCTGGAAGAGAGGCCGACCGAAAAGTCGGCCGTCGATGCCCTCTGGCGTCAGCCGGCCTTCGTAGTGGCAGCCTTGGCTTCCGAAGGGGTGAAGATGTCTTCGAGCAAGGCCAGCATCCTGCGGACATTTTCCGAATTCACGGTGTAGTAGACCGTCTGCGCATCACGGCGTGTCCTCACCATATGAGCCGAGCGAAGCTTCGACAGATGCTGTGAAAGGGCAGACTGGCTGAGTCCAATCATATCGGCCAAAGCTCCAACCGGCATCTCGCCGCGGGTCAGGATATCGAGAACCCGGAGGCGCTGTTCATTTGCCATGACGCTCAGGAAAGCCGATTTCTGCTCAAGGATAGCGTTTTCCAAAATCTAAAGTCCTTTGACGGTTTGGCAGGATAAGTAGCATAGTACGCTAATAAAGTCTAACCTAAAATGGCGCCTGGGCCGGATTGGCGTCAGACGCCCATCTAGGCGGGTATTGAAGACCGCAGCTGGAGGCAGAATATACCTCCGCGTGTCCGAAACCGCGTCTCACCGAAAACATGGACGGCTGATAGCCGCTTGCAGAATCAGTGAGTGGTACAACCGGGCGCTCTGTTGTTTTGAAGTATACTTCATTTATAAAAATCTTGCACGACAACCACCGTCAAAGGCTTCTATCCCTATGCACTATCAAATGAAATCGCCCGAAGCGGCCTTGCCTTGGAAGACCGAGGCGCCGTAAGGCTTTGTAGCCAGATTTCCCGAGAGTGCCCATGCCATTCGATTTCGTCATAACCGATGCCCGGCTGGATGGCCATGCCGATCCCATGGATATCGGTGTGTCCAATGGGCTGATCGCCGCGATTGCGCCGTCGATCTCCTTCGACGGGCATCGTGAGAATGCCGGGGGCTGTTACGTCTGCAGCGGCCTCGTCGACAGCCACATCCATCTCGACAAGGCGGGCATCCTCGGCCGCTGCACGATCTGCGAGGGGACGCTTGCGGAAGCGGTGCGCGAGACGGCCAAAGCGAAGGCCGGCTTTACCAGCGAAGATGTCTACGGGCGAGGCGCGGCACTGCTGGAGCGGGCGATCTGCCAAGGAACGACGCTGCTGCGGACCTTCGTCGAGATCGATCCGCGCGCCGGCTTTCGATCCTTCGAGGCGATCCGGCAGCTGAAAAAGGATTATGCCTGGGCAATCGACATCGAGATCTGCGCCTTTGCCCAGGAGGGACTGACGCAGGAGCCGGAGACGGAAGCCATGCTGGCAGTGGCCCTTGCCGACGGCGCCGATCTCGTCGGTGGTTGCCCCTATACCGATCCCGACCCTGAGGCCCATATCCGCCGCATCTTCGATCTTGCCGACCGCTTCGGCACGGCGGTCGACTTCCATCTCGATTTCGACCTGAAGCCGGAGGTATCGAACCTGCCTGACGTGATCGCCGAGACCAGGGCCAGGGGCTATGGTGGTAGGGTGTCCGTCGGCCATGTGACCAAGCTTTCGGCGATGCCGCCGCAGGACGTGGCAGCCATGGGCGGCCGGCTTGCCGATGCCGGCATTGGCGTGACCGTGCTCCCCTCGACCGATCTCTTTTTGACGGGGCGGGACAGCGACCGCCTGGTGCCGCGCGGCATAGCCCCGGCTCTGGCACTTGGGCGGCAGGGCGTTGTCACGTCGATCGCCACCAACAACGTCATGAACCCCTTCACGCCCTATGGCGACGCCTCGCTGATCCGCATGGCCAATCTCTACGCCAACGTCGCCCAGGTCTCGCTCGACGAAGACATGCGCGCCGTTTTCGCGATGGTCGGCGACCGCGCTGCACGGCTGATGGGTCGCCGGCACGGCATCGCAATCGGCGCGCCGGCCGATCTTATCCTCCTGGATGGTGCCGACCCGATGGAAGTCGTCCGTGAGAACAGGCCGGTGCTGGCGGGATGGAAAAAGCGCCGCAAGACGTTCGAGCGACCGCGTGCCCGATTGCTACGACCCTAGCCCCTGGCGGCTCACAGCACGCCCCAGCCACGATAGCGACCGCGGCCGGTCATCTCGCGGATACCGAGATCGGCGACAAGGTTGAGAGCGCCCCGCGGGGTGATGCCGACGTGGCGGGCGACCATGCCGGCCGAGACGATCGGCCGCGACAGGACCAGATCGATTGTCGCCGGCAGGCTGCTGTTCGAGCGGCGATCCTTCAGGCGCCGCTCCATCTGGGTCTTCGCCAATGTCAGCCGGTCGAGTTCCTTCAGCCCCGCATCGGCCGCTTCCGCCATCGCTTCGAGAAACGCGGTCAGCCGGGTGAAGCGATCAGGCGCACGGCGCCGCTCGAAGCGAATGGTTTTAAGCCCCACATTGAAGCAGAAGAGATGCGAGGTCACCTTGCCGCGCATCCTCAGATAGCTGGCGGTGAGCAGCCCGCCCAGCCAGTGCTGTCGCCGCAGCGGCTCCAGTCGCTCCCAGGCATCGTAGAGCGCGGCTGCACCCAGCACCGGCGGCATCCGGTCTGCATCCTGGATGACGGCGCGCCATTCCCGCAGTCGTTCCGTTTCGTCCCATTCGTCGTCGTGGATCAGCCCCAGCGGATCGTGATCGGCGGCAACCTTGGTCTCCGGCGCGCGGCTCGTCGTTTCTTCCAACAGGCGATCCGAACGGGCGAGCAAGGCGTCGATCGCTGCGAGTTCCAGGCTGAAGGCATCCTCCGTCTCGTCCTCGCTCGGCGTCGTCCGCGCTTGCACTGTCTCACCGCCGGTTTCACCTGATCCGCGCAAGGCCGCGATGCCGGTGGGATCGAGACCCCAGCCTGGTTCGGCCTGCCACAGCCGCCGTCGCGCGCGCAGCATGGCATGGGCGATCGTCAACTCGTGGGTCGGGGTGCGGGCGTCCATATGGGCATCGTGCAGCACGAGGTCCTCGACATGCACCAGCTCGCCGCCGACCCAGAGGGCCGCTACCGCATCGAAGAAATGGCCGCGCTCGCGAAAGCCGTCGCCGATCGCATGGCGCAACACCCGCTCGTCCAGCCGCGCCAGGCGGTCTTCGGCATGGATCACGCACGGCAGAAGGGCGGACAGCTGGGTGGGATTTAGCTCGTATCGCATTGGAATCATTTCTGGCGTGTCGGGTGGATGAACTTAACACGGCAATTGGCTTCCAGGTAGCGGCGAGCGAAGAAAGCCCTTGACCTTCCAGTGACTGGAGGGTTGATAAGGGACTCTGCAGCAACTTGGAGTGTTGGCATGGCGATCGAGAACGGCGGAAACAGCGCAGAACATGCTCATAAGCATGAGCATGGGGCGAAGAGCCCGGCGGTCACCCGAGACCCGGTCTGCGGCATGCTGGTCGACCCGGTCGCCGGCAAACCGCAGGCGGAGCATGGCGGCCGTCTGTTCCATTTCTGTAGCGAAGGATGCCGCACGAAATTCGTGGCGACCCCGGAAAATTTCCTTTCGGCAAAGGATCCGGTCTGCGGCATGACCGTCGACCGCGCCACGGCGGCGCATTTTCATCGCCATGACGGCGCCAAATACTATTTCTGCTCGGCCGGCTGCCAGCGCAAGTTCGAAGCCGACCCGGCCGCCTATGTCGACGGTTCGGCGCCTGCAGCCGCAGCCATGCCGAAGGGCACGCAGTATACCTGCCCGATGCATCCGGAAGTCGTCAGCGACAAGCCCGGCGATTGCCCGAAATGCGGCATGGCGCTGGAGCCGATGGGCATTCCCGCGGCCGACGCAGGGGCAAACCCGGAGCTTGCCGATTTCCAGCGTCGGCTGTGGATCAGCACCGGACTGGCCTTTCCCTTGTTGGTGATCAGCATGGGGCCGATGCTCGGCCTGCCACTCGAGGCGCTGATCGGTGGGACGCTGCTGCGCTGGATCGAGATGCTGCTGGCAACGCCTGTCGTGCTCTGGGCGGCGCAGCCGTTCTTTCGCCGCGCCTGGAATTCCGTCGTCAACCGCAGCCCCAACATGTGGACGCTGATCGGCCTCGGTGTCGGAGCCGCCTATCTCTACAGCGTCGTCGCCATGCTCGCACCCGGCCTGTTTCCGATGGCGGCCATGCAGCACGGCGGGGTGCCGGTCTATTTCGAGGCTGCGGCTGTTGTCGTGGCGTTGGTCTTCGTCGGCCAGGTGCTGGAACTAAAGGCCCGGGAGCAGACGGGCTCGGCCATACGCGCCCTGCTTGCCCTTGCGCCGGACACGGCGCGGCGCGTCGATGCCAATGGCGGCGAGGAAACGGTGTCGCTCGATCTGGTCCGGGTCGGCGACCGGCTGCGGCTGCGCCCCGGCGAACGGGTGCCGGTCGACGGCACGGTTGCCGAAGGCGGCTCGACGGTCGATGAATCGATGATCACGGGCGAGCCCCTGCCGATCGAGAAACAGGTCGGCGCGGCGCTCACCGGCGGCACCATCAACGGCAACGGCACGATGCTGATGCTGGCCGAGAAGGTCGGTGCCGATACGACCCTGTCGCGCATCGTCGGGATGGTGGCGCTGGCGCAGCGCTCGCGGGCGCCGATCCAGGGAATGGTCGACCGCGTCTCGGCGGTCTTCGTGCCGGCAGTGGTGCTCGCAGCGCTCGTCACCTTCGTTCTCTGGCTTGCGGTCGGTCCGGAGCCACGGCTCGCCCATGCGCTGATGTCGGCGGTCGCCGTCTTGATCATCGCCTGCCCCTGCGCGCTCGGTCTGGCGACGCCGATGTCCGTCATGATCGCCACCGGCCGCGGCGCGCGCGAAGGCGTGCTGGTGCGCGACGCCGAGGCGCTGGAGCGCTTTGCCGGCGTCGACACGCTGGTGATCGACAAGACCGGCACGCTCACCGAAGGCAAGCCCGTGCTTACCGATCTGATTGCCGCCGAGGGTACGACGGAGGAACGGCTGCTGCAGCTCGCCGCCGGTCTCGAACAGGGTTCCGAGCACCCGCTTGCCGCAGCGGTGCTCGAGGCGGCGCGGCAACGCGGCGCTGCTGCCGTCGATGTCACCGGTTTCCAGGCGGTCACCGGCAAGGGGATAGGCGGCGTCGTCGACGGGACGGATGTCGGCCTCGGCAATGCCGCGATGATGCAGACGCTCGGGGTCGAGCCCCAGTCGCTGGAGCAGCAGGCCGAAAAGCTGCGCGGCGATGGCAAGACCGTGGTGTTCCTCGCTTACGGCGGCAGGCTCGCCGGCCTGCTCGCGGTCGCCGACCGCATCAAGGAAACGACGCCGGCCGCCATCAAGGCGCTGCAGGAGAGCGGCCTCAGGATCATCATGGCGACGGGCGATGCGGCGGAGACGGCGTCGGCCGTTGCCCGCAGGCTCGGCATCGATGAGGTCCATGCCGGCCTGCTGCCGGAGGGCAAGAAGGCGCTGATCGATGCGCTGCACGCCGCCGGCGCCAAGGTCGCGATGGCCGGCGATGGCATCAACGACGCGCCGGCGCTGGCCGCCGCCGATGTCGGCATTGCCATGGGCACGGGCGCCGACGTGGCGATGGAGAGCGCCGGCATCACGCTGGTCAAGGGCGACCTCAACGGCATCCTGCGGGCCCGCCGCCTGTCGCAGGCGACGATCCGCAACATTCGCCAGAACCTCATCTTCGCCTTCGGCTATAATGCCGTCGGCATTCCCTTGGCGGGCGGGATACTCTACCCGGCGTTCGGGCTGTTGTTGTCGCCGATGATCGCCGCCGCCGCCATGAGCCTGTCATCGGTCTCGGTCATCGGCAATGCGCTGCGGCTGCGCGGCGAGAAGCTCTAGGAGGAAGGCATGAACATCGGCGATGCAGCGGAGCGCTCGGGACTGCCGGCCAAGACGATCCGCTATTACGAGGAGATCGGCCTCATCAGGCCCGATCGTGGCGACAACGGCTACCGCGATTACCGCGCCGCGGATATCCATAAGCTGCGCTTCCTGCAGCGCTCGCGCGGCCTCGGTTTCTCCGTCGAGGAGTGCCGCCAGCTGCTGGCCCTCTATGAGGATCGCGACCGCGCCAGCGCCGACGTCCGGCAGATCGCCAGTGCCAAGCTGACGGAGATCGACCGCAAGATCCGCGAGCTGACCGAGCTGCGCCGCACGCTGGAAACGCTGGTCCACGCCTGCCACGGCAACGAGCGACCGGACTGCCCGATCCTTGAGGAACTGGCCGAAGGACCGGCCGTCCAATCGTGAAAGGCAGCATGCTCGGGGCGGGCATTTCCGTCGCTTGACGTCTTTCGACGATTTCTCCACCCTGCCGCTTGCCGAAGGCTTTTTTCGACCAAGATAGCGGGATTGGAGAAAACTTGAACCCATGGCGTTTTTCGAAAGCCTGCTGACGCTGCTGCTGGTGGCGATCGTCTTCCTGCAGCCGTCGCGGCGGCTGATCATTCCCTATCCGACGATGCTGGCCGTCGCGGGCCTGCTGGTGGCCACCCTGCCCTGGGCTCCGACCATTTCCATCGATCCGCAGCTGGCACTGGCGCTGTTCATCGCGCCGGCGCTGTTCGACGCGGCCTACGACCTGCCGCCGCGGGCTTTGCGCGAGAACTGGGTGCCGCTGATCTCGCTGGCCGCCATCGCCGTCATCCTGACGACGGCGGCCGTCGCCTTCGTCGGTGTCACCTTCGCCGGCCTGCCGCTCGCCGCCGCAATTGCGCTCGGCGCCATCGTCGCGCCGCCGGATGCGGCTGCGGCCAACGCGATGCTCAGCCGGTTCGCTTTGCCGCGCCGGACGTTCGCGGTGCTGAAGGGCGAAAGCCTGCTCAACGATGCCGTGGCGCTGCTGATCTTCGGAGCGGCCGTCGCCTTCGCAACCGGTGGACAGCCGGCGTCCAGCGTCATTCCGGAACTGGCGCTGGCGGCCCCCGGCGGCCTCGTGCTTGGCATCGGGCTCGGCTATCTCTACATCACCATCGCGCCGAAACTGGCTGGAACGCTGGGCGGCTCGCTGTTCGAATTCGTCGCCACCTTCGGCACCTGGGTGATCGCCGAGCGCCTGCATCTGTCGGCGGTGCTGGCAATCGTCGCCTATGCCATGGTCATCGCCCGCTACATGCCGGAGCGCCAGTCGGCGCGCAATCGCATACATTCCTATTCCGTCTGGGAAGCGACGATCTTCATGTTCAACGTCCTTGCCTTCCTGCTGATGGGCATGCAGGCGCGGGTGACCATCACAGAGCTCTACCCGAAGAACCTGGGAACGGCCTTTGCCTTTGCCGGCATGGTCCTGCTGGTTGTGGTGGTGGTGCGCCTCAGCTGGGTGATGCTCTACAACCGCGTCGTCACCTACTTGTCGCGCCGGAAACTGATCGCCGAGGAGCCGCCGACGGTGGGCATGAGCCTGGTCGCCGGTTGGTGCGGCATGCGCGGCCTGCTGACACTGGCGACCGCCATCGCCCTGCCTGCGGATTTCCCGTCGCGCGATCTGATCGTGTTTGCGGCGCTCACCGTCGTGCTCGGCACCCTGATCATCCAGGGACTGACGCTCGGGCCGCTGATCCGCCTGCTGAAGTTCGGCAATGATGACTCGATGCGCGAGGACATCACCGCCACCCGCATGACGCTGCTCGACACGGCCCTTGCCGATCTCGATACGCTGGAGGATTCAGGCGAGGTCAGGACCCTGAGGGCGATCTATGTCGGCGAACGCGATCTCACCTCCAAGGGCATCCACCCGCGTGAAAAGAGCGAGCTCGACAGCCTTCGCCGCCGGTCGATCCGGGCAAAACGCGTCAAGCTCGCCGATATGCGCCGTTCCGGCACGATCGACGACGACGTCTTCCACGCGCTGGAGCAGGAACTGGACTGGGCCGAAATGGCCGCCTCGCCAGCGGACAGATTCGAGATCGTCGAGGGGTAGATAGTACGACCCCTGGCGATGGAAGGGCCGGGCTAGGCCCGCCTTTTCGACGCAAACGGCCACGACACGACCCCACCCGCATACAGCGCCCACCAGACCAGAACCGGCTGCAGGGCAAGCCTCGGGGCGTGGTACCACCAGCCGAGCTCGGGCGTTCCGGGGCCCGACAGGCTGTCGATGGCGTGCTTGATGTTGGCGGGGTAGACGCAGACGGCATAGGCGGCGAAGGCGATGCCGGCGGCGGATCGCAACCGGCCGGTCAGCAGCGCTGCGGCGCCTGCGAGTTCGCAGATCCCGGTGACGAGGATGACCTCGTGCGGCATCGGCACCCAGGCGGGGGTGATCTTGGCAAACACGTCCGGGATGGCGAGATGAAACACGCCGGCGATCGCATAGATCACGGAAAGCGGAATGCGGGCGCCCCAGCGCTGCGGGTTTGGCTCAGATGCCGGCATACCACTCATAGCCCCGATCCTCCCAGAACCCGCCCTTGCCGCCCCAGAGATCGTCGAACCGGTCGCGGATCTCGATGCGCATGAGGTATTTCGCGTGCTTGTAGCCGAGATGCCGCTCGACCCGCAGGCGCAGAGGCGCGCCGTGCTCGACTTCCAGGTCCTTGCCGTTCAGCGAATAGGCGAGAACCGATTGCGGATGGAAGGCGTCGACGAGATCGATGCTCTCGTAGTAGACGCCGCTGCCGTCGAGCGTCTGCTCGAGTTCGTCGGCACAATGGAACACCGCATAGCGCGCGCCCGGCTTCAGGCCGGCACTCTGCAGGAGCAAGCCGAGCGGCACGCCCTGCCATTTGCCGATGGCGCTCCAGCCCTCGACGCAGTCGTGGCGGGTGATCTGGGTGCGCGACGGCAGCTTCTTGAGATCAGCCAGCGACAGTTCCATCGGCTGGTTGACCATGCCGTCGATCTTCAGGCGCCAGTCGACGAAGCCGGTCTCGCTCATCCGCACATAGTCCGGACTGTTCGGCTGGGTCGAGCCGTTCGGGTGGAAGCTCGACGAGATCTCCGCCTCGGTGAACTCGCGGGCGAGCGCCTGTTTCGACACCAGCAAGCGCTGGCTGCCCATGGTCAGCTTTTCAGCCATGGCCAGCACCTTCTGCACATGCGGGTTGCTGGCGACATCGTCGCAGCCGGTGAGGCCGATGGCGCCGAGGCCTGCGGCCGAGCCGATCAGGAAGCGTCGACGGGAAAGGATCCGGCTCATGGCTTCGTCTCCCCTGAAATCGCATAGCGGCCTGTCACCATCGAGCGCATGTTGTTCCAGAAACCGGAGAGGATGACCATGGACACGTGAACGACGACGAACAGCACCAGGCTCCAGGCAACGATGAAGTGGATACCGCGCGCCGATTGACGGCCGCCGAAGATATCGAGCAGGAACGGATAGCCCGCATCCATCGCCGGCGACATGGTAAGCCCCGAGCCGATCATCAGCGGCAGCAGGAGGAAGAGAACGAGAATATAGGTCAGCTTCTGCAGCGCATTGTAGCGGCGCGCCTTCTCGCCCTTGGGAAAGCGCAGCCGGGCATGGTCCTTGATCTCCTGCCAGACGTTGCGCGGCGCGACATCGTGGGCGGTCGGGGCGAGATCGCGGCGGAAATGGCCGCCGATGAGGCCGTAGAGAACGTAGAGCAACCCGTTTATGACGAACAGCCAGGCGAAGAAGAAGTGCCAGCGGCGGCCGGTTGCGAGATCCTGGAAACTCGGAACGGTCGCCCAGGCCGGGAAAGCCCGCGATGTCATCTCTCCATCGACCCTGGACGCGCCGAGCAGACCAGTGGTTGTCAGCGTCAGGCTGCCGATGCGCGTGGTGCCGAGGATGCTGTCGCCGTCCTCGCGGCTCGCGATCTCGAACCAGGATGGGTCCTCGACGGCGCCGTATTGCCCCCAGTGAAGCTGCGGATGGGCATTGAAGATCTGCATGCCGCTCATCAAGAGCAGCGTCAGACAGAGGACGTTGATCCAGTGGGTGAGCCGGGTGACCAGCGAGTGGCGCCTGATGGAGAGTTTGGCCGGCCCCGATGGCGCGACGCCGATGTCTTCGATGCTGGCCATGAACCGTCCCCTCGCGATGCCGCCCGACGCAGCCCGGATCAACTTTGCAGGATGCCGCAGCGCTGCGCCAGCCGGATAAGGCAACCCGGCTGCAGGAGGCAGCCGGGCATATCATTTCAGTCGGTCGTGACAGGTCACATCGGCGGGACGACACCGTTGATGCCGACGACGACACGGTCGGCTTCCACCATGTTGTCGCTGCCGGTGGTGCCGTTGATGATCACGCCGGCACCGGCCTTGATGTCGGCCTTGGTGGCCGGTGCAATGGTGACGACGGGCGTGCCCGGCGGGATCGAGATCTTCTTCTCGCCGCCCTTGTAGGTGAGGGTCAGGGTCGGGCCGTTGACTGATGTCACGGCGCTTGCGACCGTGGCATTGGTCATCGAGCTCTTCGGCTTCAGGTCCCAGCCGTAGTCGCCTTCGCCGGTGCCCTTCATGGCAGCCGGGAAGATCAGCACTTCAAGTGCGCCGTTGACGCCGCTGTCTGTCGGCATGGAGGCGATGCCGACGAAATCGCCGGGCTTGATGTCGCTGACATCGGCCTTGACGATGCCGTTTACGGACCAGCCGGATTTCAGCATGATCATGACATCCTTGCCTTCGCGCGATTTGACCGTCAGCGTGTCGCCGCTGAGGGTTTCGACCACGCCACGGACGCGGATCTTGTCGGCAGCTTGTGCCGCCTGCAGACCGACACCTGACATCATCAGGACGGCGGCGAGCGCCAGGGCGCCCTTCTTCATCGGATTGCTGTTCATCGCTTCGTTTCCTAGATTGACCGACCTTGCGGCCTTTATTGGATAGGGATTGGCGCCTGTCTGCCGGCCTGTTGGGGATTGCCGCGCAAACAGGATTTTGATCGTGCGCAATTTAAATACCCTAGCGAGGGGGATACCGCGCAGCCAATCAAACTATAGTGAGACGAAAGTCGGCGCTGTGCTGAAACTCTCCAAAGGCGGATGCCGTTCTCTCCGGCTCGTCGCAGGGGACTTTCGGCGCGTCATCGGGACGCCCGCGCCAGATGTCCGAGAACATGGCAGACCAGGCGTCCGACCACGGTGGCCGAGATATCGTTGACGTCGCCCTTCGGCTGGAATTCGACAATGGAGAAGCCTGCCAGACGCCGACCGTCGAGCGCCCTTGCGATCAGCGCCGTCATTTCGTCGAAGGAAAAGCCGCCCGGCGATATCGCGTTGACACCGGGGCACGTGCCGGGATCCATCGCGTCGCAGTCGACATGGATGAGCACCGTGCCGTCACGGGGGATGGCGTCGATCACCGCATCGATGCCGCGCCGGCGTGTTTCCGATACAGTTATCAACCGCGAGCCCCAGGCGATTGCCGCCTCGACGTCCTTACGTCGGGCACTGCCGACGGCGCGGATACCGACCTGCGTCATCGACGCGACGAACGGCAGCTCCGAGGCACGGCGCATCGTGCTGGAATAGCCGAGCGTCTCGCTGCCGATGCTGTCGCGCCAGTCGATATGGGCGTCGATCTGCAGCAGATGCAGCGGGCCTGCCAGCGCCAGCCCGCGCATGAACGGGATGGCGACGGAGTCGTCGCCGCCGATCAGCACCGGCGTGGCACCGGCGGCAACGATGGCGCGGGTGACACGCTCGATGTTGTCGCGGTTCGTCGCCGCATGGTGGGGATCGGTCATGACGTCGCCGAGGTCGAGGACCTCCAGTGCTCCGTCGTTGAGGAGCGGCCCGGCGAAATCGAAGTCCCAGTGATCGATGTGGACGCAAGCCGCCGTCACCGCCCGGCGCACCGCATCCGGACCCGTCTCGCCGCCCTCTTCCGGACTCCCGTCCGGATAGGGCGTGCCGTGCACGGCGCCGAAGATGGCGACCGCACCGGCCTTGGGCGCGGTGGCGGCGGGAAGGTCGAGGAATGTCCTGGGGCTTGCCTGCAGCAGTCCGGCGATTTCGTCGTTCATGCCGATGTTCCTGGTTCTTGCGTCGATGTCCTCTGAAGCCTGCCTGATGGGCAATCGCGACGACTTCCATTGATGACGATAATCTATCATCCGGGCCGGCGGAAGGCTACGATGAGCCGGAGACCCCCGGATGCAAACGGACCTATCCTTGTGATAAGCGGATGAGGCTCATGTCCCGTGACATGAGCCGAAAGGAGCGTTCTTCTTATGAACAAGCCCACTAAGCCGATCCCGACGTTCCAGACCGAGGCGGAAGAACGGGCATTCTGGGAAGCAACAGATTCCGCCGCTCATCTCGACTGGAGCCAGGCGCAGTCGGTCAGGCTTCCCAATCTGAAGCCGTCAACGACATCGATTTCCCTGCGGCTTCCGAACGGGCTGCTGGAACGCATCAAGATTGCCGCGAACAAGCGCGACGTGCCGTACCAGTCGCTGATCAAGGCCTGGCTCGCGGAGAAAATCGATGCCGTGCAGAAATAGCCCGGCGTGGCTGCTCAGACCGGCGCCTTGCTTTTGGCCACGATAAATCGCTCCATTGCGTCGAACGTGAAAGCGCCGATCGGCAGTGGCGTCGCGCCGTCCAGTGCCAGGTCTGCCAGGATTTCGCCGATGACGCTGGTGAACTTGAAGCCATGGCCCGAACAGGGCGAGGCGACGACGACGCGCGGATCGCCGGGCATCAGGTCGATCAGGAAATCCTCGCTCGGCAACATGGTATAGCGGCAGGTGATGGCGTTGACACGTACACCGTTGGCATCGGGCATTCGCTTGGCCATGAAGGCGTCGAGAAGCGCGGTGTCGGCCTCGTTCACCGGCGGATTGGGCGCATTCGGATCGATCGGTTCGCGGAAATGGGCATGGCGACCGATCTTGACGCCATCGACGCCGATGGCCGGGAAACCGAAATAGGAGCCGTCATCGCCCTCGTCGCGCAGGAAGGCCGGCATGCGTCGCGGCTGCGTGATGAAGCCGTCGCGCGGCTGGTACCAGGCGACCACCTGGCGGATCGGCACGGCATGTTCCTTCAGCTGCGGCACCAGCTCGGCGATCCAAGATCCGGTGGCGACGATGACCTTTTTCGCCCGATAGCGCGCCGTGGAAGAAGCGATCGTCACGCCTGTATCGTCGGGCTCGATGCCCGTCACTTTCTCGCCGAAATGCAGCGTCGCCCCGTCCTCTGCAGCCAGCTTGAGGTAACCCATCACCGCCGCTTCCGGCCGGAGGTAGCCGCCTTGCGGATCGAGCAGCGCGACCTCGTCGGCGTCGAGCGAGAAGACCGGGAACCGCGACTTCGCCTCCGCCTGGTCCAGCTCCTCGTAAGCCAGATCGTGCAGCGCGCAGGAGGCGCGGGTGCCCGTCACGATGGTGCTGTCGGGTGCGCCGATCTGCAACACGCCGGTGATCGTCAGGATTTCGCTGCGCAGCCGCGCTTCCAGCGACCGCCAGTTGGCATAGGCGCGCTTCAACAGCGGCAGCACGTAGGACGGGTCCTCGAAATAGCCGAGCCGGATGAGACGGCTGTCCCCATGGGACGATCCGAGGCTGTGGGCCGGGTAGTAGGCGTCGATGCCGATGACCTTGACGCCGCGCGCTGCCAGAAACGAGAGTGCGGCGCTGCCCATGGCCCCGAGGCCGATGACGGCGACGTCGAATTGCGGTGTCATGTCCATAGTCCCGATTTCAAGGTTGCGGCGGCGTGATGTCGCGGATCAGCGACCGCACGGCCTCGATGTCGCCACCGAGCGGCCGGTCGTCGGCATAGTGCCCAATGCGACTGCGGACAAGCCGGTAAATCGCCTCGGTGCCGACGGCCTGCGATGCGGACGGGGCCAGGAGGTCGTGCGCCTGTGCCGCTGCCATCAGCTCGATGGCGAGGATGTACTCTGCATTGTCGAGGACAGCGAGCAGCTTGTTGGCGGCAGCCGTCGGATGGGCGAGGAAATCCTCCTGTAGCGCCGAGGTGAGCCCCCCGTCCAGACTGGCAGGCGCAGCCAGCCGGCGGTTGTCGTTGGCAAGGGCAGCCGCGGTATATTGGGCGATCATGAAGCCCGATTGGCTGCCGGCATCGCTGGCGAGGAACGGCGGCAGGCCGCTCACCAGCGGATTGACCAGCCGGTCCATGCGCCGCTCGCTCATCGCGCCGATCTGGGCAAGGGCGATCGCCAGGCTGTCGGCCGCTTGTCCCAGCGCCGGCGACACGGCATGGGCCTCGGAGGAGACGACCGGATGATCCGGAGTGCCATGGACAGCCGGGTTGTCGGTGACGGAGGCGAGCTCCTGGTCGACCACGCGGGCGGAATTGTCGAAGACGTCGCGAGCGGCCCCATGGGCGTGGGGAATGGCCCGCAGGCTGAGCGCGTCCTGGGTTCGTTTGCCGAGCGCTGCGGCGATCAGGCCGCTGCCCTGAAGCCGCTGGCGCAGGGACGCGCCGACATGGGCGACGCCGGGCGAGACTTTCAGGGCCAGCACGGTCTCGTCGAAGGCGGCCATCTGCCCGCCGGCGGCTTCAAGCGTCAAGGCGGCGATGGCATCGGCCCAGTCGAGCAGCCCTTCGGCCCGGGCCAGAGCGACGCAGGAGAGGCCGGTGGCGCAAGCGGTGCCGTTGACGAGGCTGAGGCCTTCCTTGGCACCGAGCACCAGCGGCGAAAGGCCGATGGTATCGAGCGCCTGCCGGCCGGTCATCGTCTGTCCGGCGACGCGGGCCGTGCCCTCGCCGATCAGCACCAGGGCGGTGTGGGCATTGTGGGTGAGGTAACCGGCGGACCCCTTCGAGGGGACGTCGGGGACGCAGTCCTTTTCCAGGAACATCAGGAGATGCGCGACGATCTCGCGGCGGACGCCGGAATAGCCTTGGCTGAAATTGGCGATCTGGGCGGCGATGATGGCCCGCACCTCGCGGGGGGCGAGCAGCGGCCCGACACCGCAGGCATGGCTGAGGACGATGTTGCGCGACAGCTTGCTCTGGGACTCTCGGTCGACCACGGTGTCGGATAGAGCGCCGACGCCGGTGTTGATGCCGTAGGCGCGCTGGCCTGTTTCGACGATGCGGGCAACGATCCGGCTGGCATTGTCGATGCGCTCCCAGACGTCGGGGGCAAGCGAGAGGGTCTGGCCGTCGGCGACGTCGGCGATGGCGCGCCAGCCGAGGCGGGTTTCGAGAGTGA
The DNA here is from genome assembly GCF_049472505.1 of Rhizobium sp. HT1-10. Classification (NCBI taxonomy): domain Bacteria; kingdom Pseudomonadati; phylum Pseudomonadota; class Alphaproteobacteria; order Hyphomicrobiales; family Rhizobiaceae; genus Rhizobium; species Rhizobium sp. HT1-10. The sequence goes on from NZ_JBCEBQ010000007.1 coordinate 168,546, forward strand.
CGGTCATGGGCTCAGCTTCCAAAATGTCCGATGAACTGCCGGAAGGCCGGCGAGCCGCCGCCGCCGAACATTTCGTCCGGCGTGCCCGAACTGTCGATCAGCCCATCGCGCATGAAGACGACACGGTTGGAGACGTTGCGGGCAAAGCTCATCTCGTGGGTGACGACCAGCATGGTCATGCCTTCTTCCGCCAGCGCCCGCATGACCCGCAGCACCTCGCCGACCAGTTCCGGGTCGAGCGCCGAGGTCGGCTCGTCGAACAGCATCACCTTCGGCTTCATTGCCAAAGCGCGGGCAATCGCCGCGCGCTGCTGCTGACCGCCTGAGAGATGGGCCGGATAGGCATGCCGCTTGTCCGCTATGCCGACCTTTTCGAGCAGCGCCTCGGCCTCCGCGATGGCCTCGCTGCGCGGCCGCTTAAGCACATGGATCGGCCCCTCGATGACATTCTGCAGGATGGTCATGTGGGACCAGAGATTGAACGACTGGAAGACCATGCCGAGTTCGGAGCGGATATGGTCGACCTGGCGGTGGCTTTCCGGCTTGCTGCGGCCGTTGCGGTGGACCATCCGGATCTGCTCGCCATCCACCCAGATCTCGCCGTCATTGGCGATCTCGAGCAGGTTGATGCAGCGCAGGAAGGTGGATTTGCCGGAGCCCGAGGCGCCGAGCAGCGAAATGACGTCGCCGTCCTCGGCATCGAGCGAAATGCCGCGCAGCACCTCGTGGGTGCCGAAACTCTTGCGGATATTGCGGACCGAAAGTCGGTTGACGCGGGCCATGGTCGCTCCAGTTCAAACTGCGGTTACGCCTTCAGAGCCTGCGGGATGGCGCGGCGATGGCGGGAGAGGTGATATTCCAGCAGCCCCATGGCCTGCAGGATGACGAAGTTCAGCACAAGGTAGATGATGGCCGCACAGAGGAAGACCTCCATGGTCCGGTAGGTGTGCGAGATCAGCCGCTGCGCCACGCCCGTGACTTCCCAGACGGTGACGAGGCTCGCCAGCGCCGTCGACTTCATCATCAGCACGATCTCGGTCGAGTAGGCCGGCAGCGCGTGGCGGAAGGCGATCGGTGCCAGGATGCGGCGCACCAAGAGGAAACCCGACATGCCGATCGAGCGCGCGGCCTCGATCTCCTTGGGCGAGACGGCGCGGATGCCGCCGCGGAAGATTTCGGCGGTATAGCCGGCGGTGCACAGCGCCAGCGACAGCACGGCGCAGACGAAGGGCTCGCGCAGCATTGGCCACAGAAACGAGTAGCGGATGATGCCGAACTGGCCGAGGCCATAGAACACCAGGAACATCTGGATCAGCAGCGGCGAGCCGCGAAAGACGAAGATGTAGGCCTTGGCGAAGCCCGACAGGATCGGATTGCCGCCGGTGCGCATCCAGACCAGCAGCAGCGCCAGCAACCCGCCGAGCACGATCGAGCAACCGAACAGGGCCAGCGTCATCGGCAGGGCGGCGAGCAGCGTGACCATCGTCGAGGACAGGAAGGCAAAATCCATGGTTCAGGCCTTCCCCATCGCCGCTGACGGCATGCTGCGGTTGGCGCGGCGCTCTGCCCGGTTGAACACCTGGTCCGAGAGGCTGGTGAGAATGAGGTAGAGACAGCCGCCGGCGATGAAGAACAGGAAATACTGCCGCGTCGAGCCCGCCGCCACCTGGCTGGTGCGCATGAGTTCGGCAAGCCCGGTCACGGAAATCAGCGCTGAATCCTTGAGGCTCAGCTGCCAGACATTACCGAGCCCGGGGATGGCCAGCCGCAGTACCTGCGGCATCACGATGCGACGGAAGCGCAGCCGGGCGCTCATGCCGATGGCCGAGGCGGCCTCCAGTTCGCCCTTTGCGATCGCCAGATAGGCGCCGCGATAGACTTCCGCCTGATAGGCACCGGAAATGATACCGACGGCAAAGGCGCCCGCGGCAAAGGGTGGCAGGCCGAGAAAGCCTTCATAGCCGAAGGCCTTGCCGATCGAAGTCAGCGCGCTCGATCCGCCGAAATAGATGAGATAGATGATCAACAGTTCCGGCACGCCGCGAAAGACGGTGGTGTAGGCATGGCCGAGCACCCAGAGCAGCCGGTTGCCGGACAGCTTCGCCGCGGCGACCATGGTGCCGAGCACGGCGCCGATCGCCAGCGCCGTCGCGGTTACGGCAAGCGTCAGCAGCGTTGCCACGAGGAGCAGCGCGCCCCACCCGGTCGAACCGAAGCCCAGCAGTTCCAATGTCGACATCTGATATTCCGTATCGGCGCGAGGGGACGCCTCCGACCGCCGGGGCCGGAAGCGTCGGTTCGGAGGCTTATTTCGGGCTGACGTCCGTCTTGAACCACTTCATCGACAGGGTCTTGACGGTGCCGTCATCGAGCGCCGACTTGATGGCCTTGCTGAACATGTCGCGCAGGTCGGTGTCGGCCTTGCGTACGCCGAGGCCTTCGCCGACACCCCAGATCGGGCCGGCGATCTGCGGGCCGGAGAAGCCGAGCGCGCCGTTGGCGGCCTCGAAGGCGGTCTCGAAATAGACGGCATCGTCGAAGCCGAGGTCGATGCGGCCGTTCTGCAGGTCGAGATCGCGGTCGGCACCGGTCTTGTATTCGCGGATCGTGGCGATGTCGGCGAAGTTGTCGTAGACGAACTTGGCATAGACCGTTGCCGCCTGGATGCCGATCGTCTTGCCCTTGAAGGCTGTCTTCAGGGCATCGATCTCAGCCACGCCCGTCTGACCGGGTGTCATGGTGATCGTCTTGCCGGTGCCGGCGGCGTTGGCAAGCGGGCTGTCCTTGGCAACGGCGAAGGCGGCCGGCGTGGCGGCATAAGGAATGGTGAAGTCGATGACCTGCTTGCGCTCGTCGGTGATCGACAGGGCATCCATGATGATGTCGAACTTGCCGGCGTTCAGCGCCGGGATCATGCCGTCCCAGTCGGAGGCGACCAGCTTGCACTCGACCTTGGCGCGCTCGCAGAGCACCTTGGCCAGTTCCGGCTCGAAGCCGCCGAGCGTGCCGTCGGCATTGGTCATGTTCCAGGGCGCATAGGCACCCTCGAGCGTGATAGTGACGGTTTTCCAGTCCTTGGCCTGGGCAGCCTGGCCGGCGAGGGTTGCCAGCGCGACGGCGCTGGACAGCATCAATGTGGTGATCTTCATGTTCTCTCCTCTGGGGTCGAATGGGAGCGTGTTGCTGCCGTGCCGGTCTTTGCCGGCTTGTCGGGCACAACGCGCTTGCGTGTGGAATGTGGTCTGGTGTTTTTGGCACCATATGAGATTTCGGAGGCGCGGCAAGACGCCTGACGATTAAAATGCAAATTTGGCTGCTGCGTAATCAATAGGCAATCCAGTGCGCGCCGATATCCTCTTTTCCTGCGACATACGTCTATATTTAAGGAATTGCTGACAGTGCCTCAGAAATGGCATCGAATTCTGCTAGACCTGTGATTCTCAAATTTCGGTGATGAACGGAGACAGCCCCAGATGGCCATTCGCCCCCTCTTGATCGGTCTCACTCTCATCCTTGCGCTGGTGCTGATCATTCTCAGCATCCTGTTGGTCAATCCGACCCACAACGTTCGTCAGGCTGACCCGCTTGCGCCGCAGCCTCCTGGTGCAAATTCGCAGCAGTAGGCTGGTATCGGTCGTTCGGCGATACCACTTGAGGAACTGCTTGCTCCACCACGCGTTGGGTGGGCTAGTTCACAAGGAAATACGCTTATGCGAGTGATGATAGCCGTCGTAACCATCATGGTGGTCTCCGTTCTCAGTCTGACGATGCTGACGCCAGCCGGCGAAGAGCTGACAGGCAAGGGAGCCAAGCTCGAAGCCAGCATCCATTAGTCTACCCTTGACCGAAAAGCGTCGTTCTGACCGTCGCGGTCAGGTCGATAGCAGCCGGCGCATGGCGGCCTGGAAGCGCATGCTGATGGCATCGCGCCTCACGTGACGGCCACCGCTGACCTGCTTGCGTCCGAGTGCCCACACGGCGTCGACGCGGACGCCGCCGGCAAACAGCCATTGATCCAGCCACTGATCGCTTGACAGGTACGGCACTGCCGAGACGTCGAGCGAAACCAGATCGGCGCTGTTGCCTTCGCTGAGGCCCGTCTTCACCCCCAGCGCAAGCCCGCCGCCCTCCACTGCCCGATCGTACAGCGTGCGCCCTGTCGAGCCGCTCGCAGGCGCCACGACGTTTCGAGCCCGCAGGGCCAGGCGCTGCGAATATTCGAGCTGGCGCAACTCTTCCGGCAGCGAAATGAGGATGTTGGAATCGGAGCCGATGCCGTAGCGTCCGCCTTCCTCCAGGAATTGCGGCGCCGGAAACGTGCCGTCGCCGAGATTGGCTTCGGTGATAGGGCAAAGGCCGGCAACGGCGCCACTCCTGGCCATCCGGCGGGTTTCGTCTTCTGTCAAATGCGTCGCGTGGATCAGGCACCAGCGCGCATCGACGTCGGCATGGTCTAGCAGCCACTCGACCGGCCTTGCGCCCGACCAGGCGATGCAGTCCTCGACTTCCTTGACCTGCTCGGCGACATGGATGTGGATCGGACCATCCCGACCGAGATCCACAGCGAAGGCCAGTTCCTCCGGCGTGACAGCCCGCAGGCTGTGCGGCGCAAGGCCGAGCACACCGCCGTCGAGCGACGCGATCACCCGACGGCAGCCATCCATCAGCGTGGCGAAGCGGTCCGGCCCATTGATGAAGCGGCGCTGGCCCTCTATCGGTGCGCCGCCGCCGAAGCCGGAGCGGGCATAGAGCACGGGCAGCAGCGTCAGGCCGATACCGGCCTCCGCGCTCGCCGCGCCGATGCGCTCGGCCATTTCGGCGATATTGGCAAAGGGACTGCCGTCCCGGTCGTGGTGAAGGTAGTGGAATTCGCCGACGCGGCAAAAGCCGGCTTCGAGCATTTCCATGTAGAGCTGGGCCGCGACGGCCTCGACATCGTCAGGAGTCATGGAGAGGGCGAACTTGTACATCACCGTCCGCCAACTCCAGAAGCTGTCGCTTCCGGGTCCGCGAACCTCGGCAAGGCCCGCCATCGCCCGCTGAAAGGCATGGCTATGCAGGTTCGGCATGGCCGGGATCAGCGCGGCATGGCGTTCATCCGAGGCTTGCGCCGGCACTCCGACGGTAATGCCGGCGATGCGCCTACCGGCAATTTCGATGCGCACGTCCTTTGCCCAACCGCCGGGCAGGAGGGCCGCCTGTGCATGGAGTCCGGTCATCGGCATTCCCCTTCTCTTCGCGGGCGATCCGTCCTAGGTTTCCCGCAAGTCGCATAAATTTCGCTTGTCACCCGGCGAATATGTATATACATGTTTGGCCATAATGAAAGGCGCAAAGCTGATGAGTGGGAACAATTTTTCCGAACCAAGCACCGCATTTCTAGGTCGTCCGCGCTTGCTGCGCAACGCCCGTCTGGCGACGCTCGACCCTTTGCTGCCAGGCCTCGGAATCGTCGAAAAGGGTGCCGTAGTCGTGGAGAACGGCCGCATCTGCTATGCCGGCCCGGAGAGCGAACTGCCGGTCCCCGCCATCGAATCCGCCGATATTTTCGACCTCGAGGGCCGCTGGGTCACGCCTGGCCTCATTGATTGCCACACCCACATCATCTACGGCGGCAACCGCGCCCGCGAGTTCGAGATGCGACTGCAGGGCGCCACTTATGAGGAGGTGGCGCGCGCCGGCGGCGGCATCGTCTCTTCGGTCAACGCCACCAACGCGCTCTCGATCGACGGTCTTGTCGCCGCCGCCCTGCCACGGCTCGATACGCTGCTGGCGGAAGGCGTGACGACGATCGAGATCAAGTCGGGTTATGGGCTCAACATCGACGCCGAGCTGCGCATCCTGCGGGCTGCGCGCGCCTTCGAGCGCCTCCGTCCCGTGCGCGTCGTCACCTCCTACCTTGCCGCCCATGCGACGCCGCTTGCCTACAAGGGGCGCAACGATGCCTATATCGACGAGGTTGTCCTTCCCGGCATGCAGCAGGGGGCGGCCGAGGGGCTGATCGATGCTGTCGACGGTTTCTGCGAGGGCATCGCCTTCCAGCCCTCCGAAATCGCGAGGGTCTTCGATGCAGCCCGGTCGCTTGGCCTGCCGGTCAAGCTGCACGCCGAGCAGCTCTCGAACCTCGGCGGCGCGAAGCTCGCCGCCGGCTATGGGGCGCTGTCGGCCGATCATCTCGAATATCTCGATGCAGAGGGCGTGAAGGCCATGGCCGCCAGCGGTACGGTGGCCGTGCTGCTGCCCGGCGCCTTCTACGCCATCAACGAAAAGCAGAAGCCGCCCGTGCAGTTGCTGCGCGACGCCCGTGTGCCGATCGCCATCGCTACCGACAGCAATCCGGGCACCTCGCCGCTGACCTCGCTGCTGCTCACCATGAATATGTCGGCGACGCTGTTCGGCCTGACGGTCGACGAGTGCATCGCCGGCGCCACCCGCGAGGGCGCCCGCGCGCTGGGCCTGCTCTCGGAAACCGGGACAATCGAGGTCGGCAAGTCAGCCGATCTCGCCATCTGGTCGGTCGAGAGCCCGGCCGAACTTGTCTACCGGATTGGCTTCAATCCGCTGCATGCCCATCTGTTCAAGGGCGAGAGGATCGACCGATGACCATCACGCTACATCCGGGCTCGGTAAGCCTTGCCGAACTCGCAACGATCTACTGGACCGGCGAGCCCGCCGTTCTCGACCGCTCTTTCGATGCCGGCATCGAGCGGGCGGCGGCCCGCATCGCCGAGATCGCCGCAGGCAATGCGCCGGTCTACGGCATCAACACCGGCTTCGGCAAACTGGCCTCGATCAAGATCGACCGCGCCGACGTGGAGACGCTGCAGCGCAATCTGATCCTCTCCCATTGCTGCGGTGTCGGCCAGCCGCTCGCCGAGAACATTGTCCGGCTGATCATGTCCCTGAAGCTGGTGTCGCTCGGCCGCGGTGCCTCCGGGGTCCGGCTGGAGATGGTTCGGTTGATCGAGGCGATGCTCGACAAGGGCGTCATTCCGGTCATCCCTGAAAAAGGCTCCGTCGGCGCGTCCGGCGACCTGGCGCCGCTTGCCCACATGGCTGCCGTGATGATGGGCGAAGGCGAGGCGTTTTTCGCGGGCGAACGGCTCTCCGGCGCCGAGGCGCTGGCAAAGGCAGGTCTGACGCCAATGGTGCTTGCCGCCAAGGAAGGCCTGGCGCTGATCAACGGCACCCAGACCTCGACGGCACTTGCACTGGCGGGCCTTTTCCGGGCCCACCGGGCAGCCCAGGCGGCGCTGATCACGGGTGCGATGTCGACAGATGCGGCCATGGGCTCCTCGGCGCCGTTCCATGCCGACATCCACCGCTTACGCGGTCATCAGGGCCAGATCGATACGGCGGCGGCACTGCGGGCGCTCCTCGACAAGTCAGTCATCCGCGAAAGCCATATCGAGGGCGACGAGCGCGTCCAGGACCCCTATTGCATCCGCTGCCAGCCGCAGGTCGACGGCGCCTGCCTCGATCTTCTGCGCCAGGTGGCGAAATCGCTGCAGATCGAGGCCAATGCCGTCACCGACAATCCGCTTGTTCTCTCGGACAATTCGGTGGTTTCGGGCGGCAATTTCCACGCCGAACCGGTGGCCTTTGCCGCCGACCAGATCGCCCTTGCCGTTTGCGAGATCGGCGCCATCGCCCAGCGCCGCATCGCGCTTCTGGTCGATCCGGCGCTGTCGCACGGCCTGCCTGCCTTCCTCGCCCGTAAGCCCGGCCTCAATTCCGGGCTGATGATCGCCGAGGTGACCTCGGCGGCGCTGATGTCGGAAAACAAGCAGATGTCGCATCCGGCCTCCGTCGATTCGACGCCGACCTCCGCCAACCAGGAAGACCATGTCTCGATGGCCTGCCACGGCGCCCGCCGGCTGCTGCAGATGACCGACAACCTGTTCGGCATCATCGGCATCGAGGCGTTGACGGCAGCTCAAGGCATCGAGTTCCGCGCGCCCCTCGTCACCAGCCCCGAACTGTCAGCCGCCCTCGCCACCATCCGCCGCGTCGTCCCGACGCTCGACGAGGACCGCTACATGGCAAACGACCTTGCAGCAGCGAGCGAGCTGGTGTCATCTGGGACGCTGAACGCCGCAGTATCGGATGGTATCCTGCCGGGGCTGGAGGGTTGAGCTGATGCATGAGGTATCGTCGAGACTGACACCACGCAGGCCGCAAACGTCAGGGCCCTCCGTCATGCGCCGGGCTTGCCGCGCCCTTGAGAGTTCGCGCACCCCTTACCGCGCCCTTGAGACTGCGCACGTCCCCCACACTCCCCTCTTCCCTGTGCTCGTCACAGGGATCCAGTGCGCCGCGTCTGCGGCGCGGGAGACATCTTACGTCCCGCACAGGTTCTCTCATCGCGCAGACGTGCGATGGCTGGATTCCTGTGACGAGCACAGGAATGAGGGAGGTGTGGTCGTCGCGTCTCTCAATGCCATGCTGAAAACTTCCAGGGAGACCATGCAATGACCGCCCCCGTGTTCGAGGTTCGCCAGGGTTCCTCGCCCGTCATTCTCGGCTTTCCCCATACCGGCACCGATGTGCCAGTCGAGATCTGGGAGCGGCTGAACGACAATGGGCGGATACTGGCCGACACCGACTGGCACATCCACAGGCTCTATGACGGGCTCATCGCCGATGCGACGACGGTGCGCGCCACGTTCCACCGCTATGTGATCGATGCCAACCGCGATCCCAATGGTTCGAGCCTGTACCCGGGTCAGAACACCACCGGGCTCATCCCCGAGACAGATTTCGACGGCAAGGCGATCTGGAAGGCCGGTGCCGAGCCGACCGAGGCCGACATAGCAGCGCGACGGGCCGCATACCACGCGCCCTACCATGCGGCGCTTGCGGCCGAAATCGCGCGCGTAAAATCGATCCACGGCATCGCGGTGCTCTACGACTGCCATTCGATCCGCGCCAACATTCCCTTCCTGTTCGACGGCCGGCTGCCGGACTTCAACATCGGCACCGACATGGGCAGGACTTGCGCAGCCAAGATCGAGGCTGCCGCAACAGACATTGCCGGCGCCTCCGGTTTCACCAGCATTCTCAACGGCCGCTTCAAGGGCGGCTGGACCACCCGTCATTACGGCCAGCCCCAGACCGGCGTCCATGCCATCCAGATGGAGCTTGCCCAGGCGACGCATCTGACGACCGAAGTCCCACCCTTTGCCTATGATACAGCCAAGGCCGAGGCGCTGCGCATTCCGCTCAAATCCATCCTGTCGCGCATCGAACAGATCGCGCTCGACCTCATCCGCTAAGGGAGCTTTGCCATGCCCAATTCACGCCACAACATCCGCGAAATCCGGGCACCGCGCGGCCCTGAGCTCAATACCAAGAGCTGGATGACCGAAGCGCCGCTGCGCATGCTGATGAACAACCTCGACCCCGACGTCGCCGAAAACCCCAACGAACTGGTGGTTTACGGCGGCATCGGCCGGGCAACCCGCACCTGGGAAGATTTCGACAGCATCGTCGCGACGCTGAAGACGCTGACCGAGGAAGAGACGCTGCTGGTGCAATCCGGCAAGCCGGTCGGCGTGTTCCGCACCCACAAGGACGCGCCGCGCGTTCTCATCGCCAATTCCAACCTGGTGCCGCACTGGGCGACCTGGGATCATTTCAACGAGCTTGATAAGAAGGGCCTCGCCATGTACGGCCAGATGACGGCCGGCTCGTGGATCTATATCGGGGCGCAGGGCATCGTCCAGGGCACCTACGAGACCTTCGTCGAGGCCGGCCGCCAGCATTATGGCGGCAGCCTGAAGGGTAAGTGGATTCTGACCGGCGGTCTCGGCGGCATGGGCGGCGCCCAGCCGCTCGCCGCCGTCATGGCCGGCGCCTGCTGCCTCGCCGTCGAATGCGACGAGACCCGCGCCGATTTCCGCCTGCGCACCCGCTATGTCGATGAAAAGACCCACAGCCTCGACGAGGCGCTGGCCAAGATCGACGCGTGGACCAAGGCCGGCGAGGCGAAATCGATCGCGTTGATCGGAAACGCCGCCGAAATCTTCCCGGAGCTCTACAAGCGCGGCGTCCGCCCGGACGTTGTCACCGACCAGACCTCCGCCCACGATCCGCTGCACGGCTACCTGCCACTCGGCTGGACGGTCGCCGAATGGAAGTCGAAGCAGGAGACGGCGCCGAAGGAAGTCGAGGCCGCCGCCCGCGCCTCGATGAAGATCCACGTCGCTGCCATGGTCGACTTCTGGAACGCCGGCGTGCCGACGCTCGACTACGGCAACAACATCCGCCAGGTCGCCAAGGACGAGGGTCTGGAAAACGCCTTTGCCTTCCCCGGCTTCGTGCCGGCCTATATCCGCCCGCTGTTCTGCCGCGGCATCGGCCCGTTCCGCTGGGCGGCGCTGTCTGGTGACCCGGAGGACATCTACAAGACCGACGCCAAGGTCAAGGAACTGACGCCCGGCAACACGCACCTCCACAACTGGCTCGACATGGCGCGCGAGCGCATCGCCTTCCAGGGCCTGCCGGCGCGCATCTGCTGGGTCGGCCTCGGCGACCGCGACCGGATCGGGCTTGCCTTCAACGAGATGGTCAAGAACGGCGAGCTCTCGGCCCCCGTCGTCATCGGCCGCGACCACCTGGATTCCGGCTCCGTCGCTTCGCCGAACCGCGAGACCGAAGCGATGAAAGACGGCTCTGACGCCGTGTCCGACTGGCCGCTGCTCAACGCCCTGCTCAACACGGCCTCCGGCGCCACCTGGGTGTCGATCCATCATGGTGGCGGCGTCGGCATGGGCTTCTCGCAGCATGCCGGCATGGTCATCTGCTGCGACGGCTCGGAAGACGCCGCCCGCCGCATCGGTCGCGTGCTGTGGAACGACCCGGCCACCGGCGTCATGCGCCACGCCGACGCCGGCTACGAAATCGCAGTGGATTGCGCCAAGGAAAAGGGCCTGCGGCTGCCGGGAATTCTCGGCAACTGAGGCCTCTGACGGGGCCGCTGCCTATGGCGGCGGCGGCCCCCTCTGCGCACGGACTATTCGACTTGCATCGCGCCTCGGGGAGCGACGCCCTCAGGTATCTCGCTATCGGGCTGAGGAGAACGTTCCTTGACAGCTCCGGGCGCCGATGGCCTATTGGGCGTTGTAATGCGAGGATACAACCATGGCCGACGAGCCCCTTCCCGACAGCAAATTGACCACGTCAAAGCGCCGTTGGGCCGCCGAAGGCAAGTTCCTGACCGGGCGGGTCGGCCGGCCGGAAACCGAACGCCTGCCGCCGGGCCAGCATCTGGTGACGAACTGGCCGGTGCTCGATCTTGGCACGCAGCCGCACATCGAGATCTCCAGCTGGAAGCTCGAGGTCGGCGGCCGCGTAGAGACGCCGTTGTCGCTGGATTGGGCCGCTTTCGAGGCGCTGGAGCAGAGCCAGAAGGTGAGCGACATCCACTGCGTCACCACCTGGTCGCGCTACGACAACCGATGGCAGGGCGTCTCGACCCGCGATCTGCTCGATCATGCCATGCCTAAGCAGGATGCCGACTATGTCATGCTGACCAGCTATGACGGCTATACGACCAACCTACCGCTGGCCGATTTCGCTGCCGACGACGCGATCCTGGCGACGGCCTGGGAGGGGCAGCCGCTCAGCCGTGACCACGGCGGTCCCATGCGCCTCGTCGTGCCGCATCTCTATTTCTGGAAGAGTGCCAAGTGGCTGCGCCGCATCGACCTGATGAAGTCCGACAAGGCCGGCTTCTGGGAGAAGAACGGCTATCACATGTACGGCGATCCCTGGCGCGAACAACGCTATTCGGACGATTGAGCCACTCGCTTCAGAGAAGCAGCAGCCTATCCGTACGACGCTCGGCTGGGACCATCCCGATCGACGCGATGTGCCTCCGCCGCTCTCGTTCGCGCTGTTTCCTCAATTTCGCCGTGATCGGCAGGCTTGGCCGGAACTTCCCGGCGCGCGGCGTGTTTTCCTGGCAGAAAATTCAACCTGACTGACAGGAGAGCATGATGTTTCTCAAGATTATCGCCGCTTCCGCCCTCGCGCTCAGCATGGCAAGCGTCGCCGTGGCCGAGCCGCTGACCCTGCGCGTTGTTCCGAAAGGTCCCCGCGTCGTGACGGTCTACAGCGCCATCATCGACCACTCGAAGGATGGCATTCGCCCCGATGGCGTGATCAACAGTGAGGTCGCCTTCATCGGCACGACCAATCGCACGCCGATCCGCATCCAGTGCGATTCCAATCCCTCCACCTCGGTCATGCGTACCAACACGTTTGACGCCGCACCGCTGTCCGATTGCCCTTAAGCGCCTGACATCAACTCAGGATACGCCGTTGAGACGTGTCTTGAGGATTGCGGAAAACCGCGGGTCGAAAGCCCGGCTGATCGGTTCGGCGGCCGCGCCGAGCGCTACGGCCCAGGGGTCCGTCATCCCGAGTTGAAGTCTGGGCAAGGTCCGCGTCGGCCGGTCGGCGATCGACGGTAGCAGGGGATGGATGGCGTCCATCAGGCGGCGGGCGAGGGGCTCCGGCGCGCTGCCGCAGAGAATTACCGTTTGCGGGTCAAAGATCGTTTCGATCAACTGGATGCTCCAGCGCAGGTCGATGGCAGCGTGACTGATCCACGCGTCCAGTCGTTGCGCATCGTCGGCGGTGGCGACTGCGGCGAGTTTTTGCTGAAGGTCCGGGTCGGCGGGGTCTAACCCCATGTGCTGATAAAGCGAGGCCAGCGCGGCGCGGTGCTCGAGCGGCTGCAGCCGGTCGCCGTTGGGGGCCGGTGGTGTGAGAACCATCCCCAGTTCCCCGGCGTTGCCGTTTGCGCCGCTGTAGAGTTCGCCGTTGACGATGATGCCCGCGCCGATACCGTAGCCGAGAAACAGGCAAACGGCATTGTCGAGGCCGTGGGCAGCGCCGACCATGCGTTCGGCCGTGGCGGAGGCGGCAGCGTCGTTCTGCAATCCGACTTGCAGACCTGTCCCGGCTGCCAGCGTCTCCAGCAGCGGGAAATTCTGCCAGGCTGCCATCATCCACGGATCGTCTTCCGTGCTTTCCAGCCCGAAAGGCCCCGGCATGGCAACGCCGAGGCCGACCAGCCGCTTTTCGGAGGCTGCATCCCGTTGCATGAGTTGCGCCCTGACATTTTCTATAAGGTCGAGAATGACCTGGACGCCCTGCGCCGGCCCGCCCTGCGGAAGGTTGGCCTCGGCCCTGGCCAAGGCGCAACCGAGCAGATCAACACCGGCGGCCCGGGTCACGTGTCGGTCGATCTGCAATCCGATGGCAAAGGCGCCGCCGGCAACCAGCTGGTAGGGCGTTGAGGGCTGCCCCCTGCCCTTGCGCACAACCTCAAGCGAAACGACCAGTCCGTCGCGCTGGAGCTCTTCGATAATGTTCGACACCGCCTGCTTCGACAGGTTGGTTGCCCGGGCCAGGTCGGCCCGCGACAGCTGGCCGTTCAAGCGCAACGCGTCGATCATCACCCGCCGGTTATGGGCACTGGTGCCTTCCTGATTGGTACCCGATGTGGCGCGTATCGGACGTTTGTCGCTCATTCGTAAATTCCCCTTGACAGCAGTTAAGTGTTGAACGACAAATTAAGTCAAGACAATTGACTTAATAAGAAGCCGCAAGAGCTTCAGGGAACGCAGACGGCCGCAGCAGGATAGCGCGGCGACCGAATCAACGCTCCGAGACATCAGGCGCCGCGCAACCGCGACACCTTACAACGAGGTCCGATTGCGGCGAGGAGCGCCGCAGTTGGCGATACCATCGTCATTTACTGGAGGCAGGAATGTTGAAATCCACGCGTAGGGCGCTTGTCGGCGCCAACATTATCGGTACGGCTTTGATCGGCGTCTCCTTCGCCGCCGAAGCGCATGCGGAAACCACCTTGAGCGCGCTGTTCATGGCGCAGGCGGCCTATAGCGAAGCCGACGTCCGGGCGATGACCGACGCCTTCACCAAGGCCAATCCCGATATCAAGGTCAATCTCGAATTCGTCCCCTACGAGGGCCTGCACGACAAAACGGTGCTGGCGCAGGGCTCCGGTGGCGGCTACGACGTGGCTCTGTTCGACGTCATCTGGCCGGCCGAATATGCCACCAACAAGGTGCTGTCCGACGTCTCCGGTCGTATCACCGACGACATGAAGAAGGGCGTGCTGCCCGGCGCCTGGACGACGGTCCAGTACGAAAACAAGTACTACGGCGTGCCGTGGATCCTCGATACGAAATACCTCTTCTACAACAAGGAAATCCTGGCCAAGGCCGGCATCGCGACGCCGCCGAAGACCTGGGAAGAGCTGTCGGCTGATGCCAAGATCATCAAGGACAAGGGCCTGCTGGCGACGCCGATCGCCTGGAGCTGGTCGCAGGCGGAAGCCGCCATCTGCGATTACGCGACCCTGGTCAGCGCCTTCGGCGGCAAGTTCCTTGATGGCGGCAAGCCTGCCTTCCAGTCGGGCGGCGGTCTCGATGCGTTGAAGTATATGGTGGCAAGCTACACGTCGGGCATCAGCAATCCGAATTCCAAGGAATTCCTGGAAGAGGATGTCCGCAAGGTGTTTGAGAACGGCGATGCCGCTTTCGCGCTGAACTGGACCTACATGTACAACCTCGCCAACGATCCGAAGGAAAGCAAGGTTGCCGGCAAGGTCGGCGTCGTGCCCGCCCCGGGCGTTGCCGGCAAGAGCGAACTCTCCGCCGTCAACGGCTCGATGGGCCTCGGCATCACCGCGAGCAGCACCCATCAGGACGAGGCCTGGAAGTACATCACCTTCATGACCTCGCAGGCCGTGCAGAACCAGTACGCCAAGCTGAGCCTGCCGATCTGGGCATCGTCCTACGATGACCCGGCCGTCACCGCCGGCCAGGAAGAGCTGATCGGCGCTGCCAAGCATTCGCTGGCCGCCATGTTCCCGCGTCCTTCGACCCCGAAGTACCAGGAAATGTCGACGGCGCTGCAGCAGGCGATCCAGGAATCGCTGCTCGGCCAGGCAAAGCCGGAAGACGCGCTGAAAACGGCCGCCGAAAACAGCGGCCTCTGATCCGACGCCTACTCCCCGGGCGGCGGCTGTCCGTCGCCCGATAGTCCTTAATTCCGACGCTTGAAGAGGGTCGCCCATGTCCGGCACCTGGATGACAACCCGCGCCTGGCTGCTGATGCTGCCGTTGCTTGCGGTGATGGTCGCCGTCATCGGCTGGCCGCTGATCGATACCATCGGCCTGTCCTTTACCGACGCCAAGCTGGTCGGCACGTCCGGCAGCTTCGTCGGCGTCGACAACTATGTGAAAATGGTCTCGAGCACGAACTTCCAGCGGACGCTCTGGACGACGGCCCAGTTCGCCGTCGTCTCCGTTGCGGCCGAGATGGTGATCGGCGTGCTGGCTGCCCTGTTGCTGAACCAGCGGTTTCGCGGCCGCACCGTGCTCCGGGCGCTGATGATCCTGCCCTGGGCGCTGCCGACCGTCGTCAACGCGACGCTGTGGCGGCTGATCTACAATCCGGAATACGGCGCGCTGAACGCGGCGCTGACGCAACTCGGACTGATGGACGCCTACCGCTCCTGGCTCGGCGAGCCCGGCACGGCAATGATTGCGCTGATCGTCGCCGATTGCTGGAAGAATTTCCCGCTGGTGGCGCTGATCGCGCTTGCCGCCCTGCAGTCGGTGCCGCGCGACATCGTCGCCGCTTCGCTGGTCGACGGCGCCGGGCCGTTCAACCGCTTCCGTTTCGTCACCCTGCCCTATCTCGCCGGGCCGCTGATGGTGGCTCTGGTGCTGCGCACCATCGAGGCCTTCAAGGTGTTCGACATCATCTGGGTGATGACCCGCGGGGGACCAGCCAACAGCACCCGCTCGCTGTCGATCCTGGTCTATCAGGAGGCCTTCTCCTTCCAGCGGGCAGGTTCAGGCGCATCGCTTGCGCTGATGATCACGCTCCTGGTCATGCTGCTGGCTGCCGCCTATGCCGGCATCGTCCGCAAGACCGCCGGGAGTGCCGCCTGATGGAACGCCAGAGCCCGCTGTTTTCCGCTTTCATCCATGTCTGCGCGCTGCTGCTTGCCGCCGTCATCTTGGCGCCGATCGCCTGGCTGTTCGTGATGAGCATTTCGCCGGCTGCCGATCTCGCCGCCAAGCCGCTGCACTGGTGGCCGCAGACGATGGATTTCTCGCGCTACGCCATGCTGCTGTCGACCGCCGAGAACAGCGCCGGCGCCGCCTTCGTGGCGTCGTTGGTGAATTCCATCGAGGTTGCCGGAATGGCGACCATTGCCGGGCTGGCGCTCGCCATTCCGTCGGCCTGGGCCGTGTCGCGCACGCCGTCGGTGTCTTGGTCGCTCTACATGGTGATCGCCACCTACATGCTGCCGCCGGTGGCGCTGGCCGTACCGCTCTACATGGGCCTTGCCCATCTCGGCATGCTCAACAATGTCTTCGGGCTGGCCCTGGTCTATCTGACGATCCTGGCGCCGTTCACGACCTGGCTGATGAAATCGGGCTTCGATTCGATCCCGCGCGAGATCGAGGCGGCGGCGATGATGGATGGCGCCGGGCTGTTTGCGACGCTGAGGATCATCACCCTGCCGCTGGCGGCGCCCGTCATGGCGACCTCGGCGCTGTTTGCTTTCCTGCTTGCCTGGGACGAATTCTTCTATGCGCTGCTGTTCACTTCGGACCAGCGCGCCAAGACCCTCACGGTTGCCATCGCCGATCTGGCCGGCGGGCGTGTTTCCGATTACGGACTGATCGCCGCGGCCGGCGTGCTTGCCGCCCTGCCGCCGGTGGTGATCGGTCTTTTCATGCAGCGTGCCCTTATTTCCGGGCTGACCAGCGGCGGCGTCAAAGGATGATCCCATGAGCAACGACAACCGCCCGACCGGCCTGCAGGCCATCGACCGCGAGATGGCCCGCCAGCACGCCGATGCACTGACCTCCTATGCCGACAACCACGCCATGGCCGCCCGCGTCGCCGCCTCGTTGACGGCGACAAAGAAGCTGCTGCTGCTCGGCATGGGCGGCTCCCACGCCGTCAGCCGCGCGGTCGAGCCACTGTACCGCTCGCTCGGCATCGAGGCGATCGCCGTGACGCTTTCGGAACAGCTCGGCCAGCCGCTGTCGATCGAGGGTCGCACCATCATCGTCACCTCCCAGTCCGGCGAAAGCGCCGAGGTGCTGCGGTGGTTTTCCGAGACTGGCGGTACGCCCGACACATTCGGGCTGACGCTGGAGGCCGGTTCGTCGCTGGCCAAGGCCGCACCATCGCTGGT
The DNA here is from genome assembly GCF_049472505.1 of Rhizobium sp. HT1-10. Classification (NCBI taxonomy): domain Bacteria; kingdom Pseudomonadati; phylum Pseudomonadota; class Alphaproteobacteria; order Hyphomicrobiales; family Rhizobiaceae; genus Rhizobium; species Rhizobium sp. HT1-10. The sequence continues at coordinate 185,803 of NZ_JBCEBQ010000007.1, forward strand.
CGGCGCCGGCGGCACGGAGCTCGCTTTTGCCGCGACACGCAGCCTGACTGTGTCCTTCGCCCTGCACCTTGCCATCCTGGCGGCACTCGGTGCCGATCCCTCTGCGGCGCTGGTGGCGCTGCATGCGCCTGAGGCCAACGATATCGAGCCGGCGCTAGCAGCTTTCGCCGATGTCGCCACCGTCGTCACTTCTGGCCGGCGCCTGCAGGGACTGGCTGAAGCACTGGCGCTCGGGCTGACGGAATTGTCGCGCCTGCCCTGCTTCTCGCTCGAGGGCGGTCAGCTGCGCCACGGCCCGATGGAAATGCTCGGACCGAAGATCGGCGTCGTGCTGTTTCGCGGCAGCGATGCAACCGCCCCGCTGGTCACCGTGATGGCCGCATCCGCTGTCGAGGCTGGCGCGCCTGTCGTCGTTTTCGATTGCTCGGGAGAAACACCGGTGGCCGGCACGACGACCATCCGTTTCAAGCCGGCCTCCGACCTTGCGGCAATCTTTGCCATGCTGCCGGTGGCCCAGCGCCTGATGATCGCATTTGCCGCAACCCGCGCTGAAAATGCCGGGACGCCGGTGCGTTCGACCAAGATTACCCGGAGCGAATGATGAAGCCTCTTGCCGTCATCGGCAATGTCAATGTCGACCTGATCCTCGGCCCCGCCGCCCCCTGGCCGAAGCCCGGCACCGAGATCATCGTCGATCACGATGAACTGCGCGTCGGAGGCTCGGCCGGCAACAGCGCGCTCGCCTGGGCCGCACTCGGCGTCGATTTCACCATCGCCGCCAACGTCGGCAGCGACGAATTCGGCCGCTGGCTGCGCGAGGCGTTCGGCGCCCGCGCCGACAGATGGCCGGTGCGTCCCGAGGGTACGACGCTTTCGGTGGGGATTACCCATCCGGATGGCGAGCGGACCTTTTTCACCACCCGCGGCCATCTTCCGCGCTTCTGCCTCGCGGACGTCCTTGATAGCGTCGACGGGTCACAGCTTGCCGGCGGGTATGCATTGCTCTGCGGCGGCTTCCTGACCGACGATTTGACGGCCGACTATCCGGCCCTGTTCGACTGGGCCGACAGTCACGACATCACCGTGGTGCTCGACACCGGCTGGCCGCTCGACGGCTGGACGGAGGCCAACCGTGCCGCCACCCGCGGCTGGCTTGCCCGCTGCGGCGGCGTGCTGATGAACGAGGTCGAGACGACCACGCTTGCCGGTCTCGCCGATCCGCGCGAGGCCGCCCGCAGCCTCAAGGCCGGGATGCGCGACGGCGCCATCGTCGTCGTCAAGTGCGGCGCCGACGGGGCGATCGGCATCGACGCCGACGGTACGCTGGCGGAAGCAGCTGCCCCCGCCGTCACGGTCGTCGACACGATCGGCGCCGGCGATGTCTTCAACGCCGGCTTCCTGGCGGCGCTGTCTGCCGGCGAGCCGCTGCAGGCCTGCCTCACCGCCGGTACCCGCATCGCCTCGCAGGCGATTTCCACCCTGCCCCGCAGCTACAGTGGCCCGCTTGCCACCGCCGAGGAGACCCCGCGATGAGCGCGCTCGAAATCCGCAACGTCCAGAAGACCTATGGCGAAGTCGTCACCCTCAAGGGCATCGACATCGCGCTCGAGAGCGGCGAGTTCCTGGTGCTGCTCGGCCCCTCCGGCTGCGGCAAGTCGACCTTGCTCAACATCATCGCCGGACTGGCGGAAGCGTCCGGTGGAGACATCCTGATCGGCGGCCAGTCGGTCATCAAGGCCCACCCAAAGGACCGTGACATCGCCATGGTGTTCCAGTCCTATGCGCTCTATCCGAACCTCACCGTCCGTCGCAACATCGGCTTCGGCCTGGAGATGCGCAAGGTACCGGCCGATGAGCGGGAAAAGGCCGTTCTGGAAGCGGCAAAATTGCTGAAGATCGAGAACCTGCTCGACCGCAAGCCGGGCCAGCTTTCCGGCGGCCAGCGGCAGCGCGTCGCCATCGGCCGGGCGCTGGTGCGCAAGCCGCAGGTGTTCCTGTTCGACGAGCCGCTGTCGAACCTCGACGCCAAGCTGCGGATGGAGACGCGCACCGAGCTGAAGCGGCTGCACCAGTTGCTGAAGACCACCGTCGTCTATGTCACCCACGATCAGATCGAGGCGATGACGCTCGCCACCCGCATCGCCGTCATGCGCGACGGCCGGATCGAGCAGTTGGGAACGCCATCGGAAATCTATGACCGCCCGGCCAGCCTCTATGTCGCCGGCTTCGTCGGTGCCCCGCCGATGAACATGATCGATGTCACGGTCCGTGGCGAGACGCTTGTGATCGCTGGCTCGGAAGCCGCGGTGCCTCTGCCTGCCCGATTCCATGGGAAGGTGCAGGACGGTCAGTTGCTTATTCTCGGCATCCGCCCGGAAGCGCTGGATCTGGCCGAGGCAAGCCCGGCCAGCGTTGGCTTGCCGACCCGGGTGGACGTCTCGGAGCTGACGGGACCGGAGCTGGTGATCACGGCACTGATCGGCAGCCAACGGCTCACTGCCTGCGTGCCGCCGCGCTCGACGATCACGGATGGTGCCGCGTTGACGCTGTTTTTCGAGCAGGACTCTGTCCATCTGTTCGATCCGAAGACCGGCATGGCGATCGCCTAGCGCGCCGCCGTCCAACGGGGCTGTTCCTCGTTGCGCCATACCGCGGCGGAAGATCTGATCTCCGCTCAGGCGATCTCGATATCGGTGGCGGCAAATCCGCCGCCGGAAAACAGCAGCGGCTGGCGATAGTAGCGGGCACAGGCGTAGGTCAGGCAGTCGTCGAGGTCGAGACCAGCGGGTGCATCGCCGAAAGCGGCCCGGGCTTCCATCGCCAGGAATGCGGCGCGCGGCGGCACGGCGACCGATTGGATGTTCATCAGCTGCAGGTACGTCTTCACCGCGTCGGTCGCTTCGCCAAGCGGCAGGCCCAGCCGTGCCGTCAGCCCGATCACTGTCTGTGCCACGGCCATCGGCGACGTCAGGCGTACCGACGAGGCCTGCATGCGCCGCGAGAACTCCCGGGCGGCCGTTTCGTCGGTCATCATCGCCAGCATCACGGATGTATCGACGAACATCAGCGTGCCTCGCCGTCGGCTTCGGTGTGCGCCCTCGCTCTTGCCTGAAGGTCTCGGCAGAAGGCGACGGCAATGTCTTCCAGCACCGGCTTTGACAGCTCCGCGTCGAGCGCCTGCTGCAGCGCCCGGCGTACCGCCTCGGTCTTTGACGGCGCCTGGATCAGCATCTGGTAACGACGCGCCAGGCGGTCGATGGCGTCATCCTTGATGTAGAGCGGCATGGCATTGTCCCTCGTGGTGCCCCGGTGTTACGGCTTGCAAAGGCGCTGGACAAGCTGTCGTGTGCAAGGCAGATGATGGTTGCCGAAGATGTGGTATCCCGGCGCTTCGGGTGGCCGGACTAGCTTTATCTCCGCTGGAAGGCAAGGATCGATCATGACCCGTCCCGTTGCGCTCGTTTCCGGATCGACATCAGGCATCGGTGCTGCCATCGCGCAGCGCCTGAGCAGCGAGGGCTATGCGATCGTCCTGCATTCTCGCCAGTCCGTCGATGCCGGTCGGGCGCAGGCCGAGGCATTGCCGGTGGCAGCCTATATCCAGGCCGATCTCGCTATCGACGCAGACAGGGTCAGGCTGGTCGAGGAGGCCGTCGGGCAGTGGGGTCGGATCGACGTGCTCGTCAACAATGCCGGAATGAGCCACGTCATCCCGCATGCCGACCTTTCCGCAGCCTCGCCTGCGATCTGGCAGCAGCTCTATGAGGTCAACGTCGTCGCGCCGTTCCGTCTGGTTGCCGAGGCCGAACCTGCGCTGCGAGCCGCGGCCCGATCCGGCAGACCCGGCTGTGTCGTCAATATCAGCTCGCACGCCGGCGTTCGGCCCAAGGGAGCCTCTATACCCTATGCGGCGGCCAAGGCCGCGCTGAACCATGCGACGCGCCTGCTCGCGCTGTCTCTCGCGCCCGACATCCGCGTCAACGCCGTGGCCCCCGGCCTGGTCGACACGCCACTGACCGCAGACTGGACGGCCGCTCAGACGCTCTGGCGCGACCATTCGCCGATGCGCCGCGCGGCGACGCCCGAGGACATTGCGCAACTGGTCTGGATGCTTGTGTCCTCGGATTACATGACGGGTGAAATCCTGCTGGCCGACGGCGGGATGAATCTCACCTAGTGTCGGGAAAGTCTCGAGACGTCGGGAAGCGAGGCGGACGGCCAGATCTCGCGTGGCCCTCAATGGGGATGGTGCTGTCGCAGGGCTGGTGCTGGCTCGTCAGAAAGGTCTTCCAGCACGTCGCGTAGCGTTCGGGCAATATCGAGCCTGCCACTTTTCAGGGCGGCGCGATGCGCTTGGCCGCAAAGGTCCTGCAGCGTGACGCTCTCCTGGACGACGGGCACGACAGGAAACACGATGCCGGCATATTGCGCGGGCGTTCCGTCGGTATTGCGAAAGCAGCGACCGAAGGACATGATTTCGGTGTAGAAATCATTGCCTGACTCGACACGGTAGTTCTGCTGGCATGGATGCCCAGATACCACGGCGTCGTGCACGGCCTTTGCGACACGCGCCTTGTCTTCGGGATGGACACGATTGAGGTAGCGCTCCATCGGCAGCCCCGCCATGGTGTCCACGGGATCGAGGCCGAAAACACGCGCAAATGCGCTGTCAGCGAAGAACTGGTCAGTGGCAATGTCCCAGGTAAAAACACCTGAGTCCAGTGATGATGGCTGTGATTGCTGGATTAGAACCGTCTCGCTTGCCATGGCCCCCTCCGTAACTCATACAACACTAGCGCGAGGGCGTTCAACTGCAAGGGACAGTACGCTAAAATAATGCGAAGCGCCAATAGACACCAACGTCGCCACACACAGTATTGTGAACTTTGAATGCCGAACGCATGTTGCCGGCCTTGAGGCTCGCCGGCAGCGGCACGTTTCGACATTCTTGAGCCCATCTTGCCGTTTCGGGCCGTCATCGCCGCAATATCTGGCCTAATCCCCGCGACCGTCCGTCTCCCGTGCATGCTTGACGGCTTCCGCAAAAGAGATGTCGGTCTTGATCTCCCGCGTCGACATGGAGGTCACCGTGCGGCGGACGCCTGGCAACCGACTAAGTTCTTGACGCAACTGACGGTCGAGCGAGGCCATGTCGACCGCGAGGACATGCAGCAGGTAATCCGCCTCGCCCGTCGTGGCGTGACAGCGCCATATCAGCGGATTGCGCCGCACCGCTGCCTCGAAGGCGTCGGACAGCTCGAAGTCGATGGAGACCTGGACGAAGGCTTCGAGCCCGAAGCCGAGTTGTGCCGGATCGAGCGAGGTCCCATAGCCCCGTATCAGCCCCGCCTCTTCCAAGGCCTTGACGCGTTTCCAGCACGGCGTCTTGCTTAGTCCGACATGCTCGGCGAGCGCAGCGAAGGAGATGCGGGCGTCGTCTTCCAGCGCGGCGATGATGCGCAAGTCCAGGGCACTGAGGGTCATCGTTCTCTCCGGGATCGAAATTGGCACCGATCGTTCCACATTCAGCCGTCAGCTGATAACAAAAAGAAACAATGTTCAACTGAAACTTCCGTATCCTGAAGGCATACGAAGCACGCCAAAGCGCGGGAATTTCAGGGGAACGACCGATGGACAAGCAGCAGTACTGGGCCCGTATCGAAGCGCCCGAGATGAGGGACTACGGCGTCTACCTTCAATGCGACAAGCTGCTGACATGCCAGAAACCGCTGGCCGACATGGCCAATGCCGACGAATTGCAGTTCCAGATCGTCCATCAGGTCGAGGAACTATGGATGAAGCTCATCGCCTACACGCTGGTCGAAGTGATCGGCTTTATCGAGGAAGACAATGCCAACCGCATCGTCACGCTGATGGGCCGCGTCCACCGGCTGATGCGGATGATGACCAGTCAGCTCGACATGCTCGAGACCATGTCGCCCAAGGAATATCAGGAAATTCGCCTGCAGCTTGGCAATGGCAGCGGCCAGGAGTCGCCCGGCTTCAAGTTACTCTTGCGCATGCCGCCGGATCTCTGGCGGGCCTTCAAGACCACCTATCTCGATGGCAAGGGGCTGAGCGTCGAGGACGTCTATGACGGCAAATACGACCATGGAGACAGCTATGTCGTCGCCGAGGCGCTGATAGAGTTCGACGAACTGTTCCAGAAGTTCCGGGCACACCACCTCTATCTGATCCACCGGTCGATCGGGCTCGGGTCGAAGTCGCTGAAAGGCAGGCCCGTGGACCTGTTGCAGGCCGGCGCCCGCCATCGCTTCTTCCCCGATCTCTGGGATATCCGCTGTACGATGACCGACGCCTGGGGCAGCACCTACGGCGTCGTGCGCGATTCCATATCCAAGCCGGAAGGTGGAACCGACTAGAGCAAGCTTGCAAAACAGATAGTGAGGAGCCGCGGGTGGAAGCAATCCGAACCTTGCGCAAGGGTTGCGTCGATCTGTGGAAATTGAAGGTCACTGGCGGATTGCCTAGTTTTGGCCACGTTCTCCCATAGTTTGGGGCCGACCGAACTCCGAGGGGCTATCCGTTTTCATGACTGAAGGTCCGCTATATGTCCAGTTTCCCGCGGAAGCGGCGATACCGGCGCAGCCGCATCATGAGACATTTCACCTGCCGTTCCTGCCGCGCTCGGCCCATGCGCGCCATCTGATCGGGCTGACGCTTGCCAGTGCCGGCTCCATTGCGTTGATGGCGGCCGTGCTTTATCCGCTGATCACGCGAAGTGCGGTCGCGCTCCCTGTCCTTGCCCATCCTGCAGAAATCGTCCAGCCGATGCCGCTCGCGCTCAAAGGCAACCGGCTTGAAGGCAAGCGTCATTTCGACGGCAACCGGTTTGCCCAGGTGGCCGAAAAGACATCAAGCGGCGAGACGCGCATATTCACCTATCACCGGCTGACGCTGGTGTTCAACGGCGACGCCGAACAGCGCCCGGAGACCGCCTCATCCTTCGCGACCGACAACGAGAACGAGATCGAAACGGCATCGGCGACGCCTGCTGTCGAGACCTATAGCGGCGGCGGCTCCACGCAATCCGTAAACCTTGCCTCGCAGCGGCGCTCCCGCTTCCCGACCCGGGGCGTGCCGCTCAATGTCAGCGTTGCAACGCCTGCCGTTGCCAAGCCGCAGCATGCGTTCCAGCGGCTGGTGTCGATGCCGAAAAGCCGGCAGGATCTCTCCGACATCCTTAAGAGCGCCGGCATCGGAACGGATCATCGCGACGAGTTGGTTCAGGCGCTGTCGACGGATGCCGTGGCACCGGGCGACAGCCTCGAATTGCTGATGGAGAAGGGCGACGCGCAGCCGAAGCTGATCATGGCCAAGCTGCGTGGCGAAGACGGCAGCGAGCGTGTTGTCGCGCGCAACGATTCCGACCGCTTCGTGCCTCTGTCGGACGACCGGCTGTTTTCGACCCTCTACAGCGAAAGCCAGCCCGATGCGCCGTCTTCCTCCGAGGTCGCGGCGGTCGATCTCAAGGACCTCGGGAGCGGCGATCAGGCGGCGGTGCGCGAACGCCTGTCGAAGGCCGGCTTGTCGCAGGACGCTGGCGAACACCTGATAGAACTTGCCGCGGCCAAGGGCATTCCGCTCGTCGGCACGGACGGTGCGCCTGATAGTGTCGACCTGCTGTTCCGCAAATCCGACGAGAGCGGCAACCAGCTGATGTTCATCGAATTCCACTCCGGCGATGAGGCGCACCGCTTCTATCTGCACAAGGATGGCTCGGATACATCGGAGTATTACGACGAGAAGGGGCACTCGGTTGCCAAGGTGCTGAACCACAAGCCGGTGCCGAACGGGAAACTGGGCGACGGCTTTGCCTGGCGCATCCATCCGATCCTTGGCGTCCGAAAATTCCACAACGGGGTCGACTATCGCGCGCCGATGGGAAGTCCCATTATGGCGGCCGGAGACGGCACCGTTGAGCTCATCTCCTCGCAGGTCGGATACGGCAAATATATCCGCATCCGCCACGATGGCGGGTATGAGACCACCTATGCCCATATCTCGTCGACGCCTTCAGGCCTCAAGGTGGGCCAGCGCGTCAAGCAGGGCCAAGTGATCGCCTATGTCGGCTCGACGGGTTACTCGACCGGCCCACACCTCTATTACGAGCTGCGCGTCAACGGCCGCTACGAGAACCCGCTGACCGCCAAGCTGCCGGCGGGCACCAACCTCACGGGGGCGTCGCTCGACAGCCTGCGCTCGCAGGTCGATCATGTCGATAGCATCATGAGCTATCTCGACGTGCCGCCGACTGAATCAGCGCCCTCTGAGCTTCCGATGGACCGACCGTTCGGCGTCTTCAACGGCCATATGCCGCACGCTAGGCGTTGATTCACCCGGGCACCGGACCTATCAGCCCAGGGTTTCGCTGAAGAGGTCGAGGAGCCTCTTCCAGTGCCGCTCGGCGGCCCGTTCGTCGTAGACGCCGTCCCGGTCGGGGATGGTCCAGCCATGGGCTGCGCCGACATAGTTTTCGATGATGTAATCGATTTCGGCGACGCGTAGCGCTTCGGCCAGCCGCGCCGACTGTTCCGGCGGAAAGGACCCGTCTACGCCGGCATTGCCGACATAGATCCGCGCCTTGCCCTTGGCGGCCATCCTGTGCGGGCTGTCTTCCTGCTCCGTTGCGAGGCCGCCGCCATGAAAGCTCGCGGCCGCCACAACGCGATCGGGAAAGGCGCCGGCCGCCGTCAGCGCCCGTCCGCCGCCCATGCAATAGCCGACCGTACCGACCGCGCCGCTCGCGCCCTCGTCATCGAGCACCTTCAGAAACGCCGCCGTATCGCTGCGCGTCATGGCCTGCGTCGTCCCGTTTATCATTCCCATGATCTCGTCGCGCTCTTTCGGGTCGGAGAAGGAGGCGAAGGTGAACGGCCCATAGGCGCCGTATCGATAGAAAAGATCCGGCAGCAGGACGAGATATCCATGGTCGGCCAGCCGCTGCGCCATACCGTCCAGCGTCGGCCGGGGGCCGAAGGCGTCCATGTAGAGGATGATGCCGGGGGCGGAGGTTCCGTCGGGATGCTTGTCGCTGCGGAAGATCGCCGCCTTGGCAACGCCGTCGTCGGTGCTGATGTCGATGCTCTTCTTCATGGCTTTCCTATCCTCTTGTGGCCTTCGCCCGATTGCCGGTGCCCCATCGATGAAGCGGCCTGGATCAGGTCCGTGACGCCGCGATGGCTCGCATCAAGGTGTGATTGTCGTAAGGTTTACGCAAGAGCACCGGTTTCGGACCATCGCCGATTGCTGGCGCCTCGGACGTGCCTGTCGCAAAGACAATGCCGATCTGCGGATAGAGCTCGCGGATCTTCTCGGCCAGCGCATCGCCCGAAATGCCGGGGAGCCCGAGATCGGTCAGCAGAATATCGAAGCGCTCGGACTTGACGAGAATCAGCGCTTCCTCGGCGCTGCCGGCATCCACGACTTCATATCCCTCGTCCTGCAACTGTTCGACCGTATCGAGCCGGATCAGCGCCTCGTCCTCCACCACCAGGATCTTCAGCGGACGGGGGGATCGGACCGGGTTCACCGCCGCCGCTGTTTCGACATTCGCCGCGTTGATCATGTCGAGCTGCCGCTGGTCGAGGAGTTGTCTAATTCGGCGGGCCAGTGCTTCGCGACTATAGGGCTTCGACAGCAATTCCACACCCGCATCCAGCCTGCCGCCGTGGACGATGGAGTTTTCGGTGTAGCCCGAGGTGAAGAGGACTGCCATGTCGGGCTGCCGCTGCTTGGCCTTGCGCGCCAGCTCGGCACTCTTCAGCGGACCGGGCATGACGACGTCGGTAAACAGCAAGTCGATGGCCACGCCACTTTCGATGACGGTCAGGGCACTCGCTGCGTCGACGGCCTTCAGCACCCGATAACCGAGATCGCCCAGCATCTCGACGACGGTTGCCCGCACGTCCTCATCGTCCTCGGCAACCAGGATGGTTTCCGTGCCACCGCTGGTCGGGCCGTGTTCGGTCTCGGCCAGACGGTCCTCGGCCTGAATGGAGCGCGGCAAATAGATCCGGATCGTCGTGCCCTGCCTGTCCTCGCTGTAGACCTTGACGTGCCCGCCTGACTGCTTGACGAAACCGTAGACCATGGACAAACCAAGGCCGGTGCCCCTGCCGAGCGGCTTGGTCGAGAAGAACGGCTCGAAGACTTTCTCGATGATGGCGGACGGGATGCCGCTGCCGGTGTCGGTGACGGCGACCATGACATACTGGCCGGCCTCGACGTCTATGTGCTTGCGCGCGTAGTCCTCGTCGATGAAAGCGTTGTTGACCTCGATCGTCAATGTGCCGCTGCCTTCCATGGCGTCCCGCGCGTTGATGGCGAGATTGAGGATGGCGTTCTGGATCTGCGCCGGGTCGACGAAGGTATTCCACAGGCCGCCGCCCTGGATCGTTTCGATCTCGATCTCCTCGCCAAGGGTGCTGCGCAGCATGTCGCCCATGCCGGCTACGAGGCGGCCGACATTGATCACGCGCGGCTCCAGCGCCTGCCGCCTGCCGAAGGCAAGCAATTGGGCTGCCAGCTTCGAGCCGCGATTGACGCCGGCCAGCGCATTGTCGATCCGCTGCCGGGCGCGCTCGTTGTCGGCGACTTCCTTGCTCAGCAGCTGGAGATTGCCTGACACCACCTGCAGCAGATTGTTGAAGTCGTGGGCGACGCCGCCGGTCAGCTGGCCGATCGCTTCCATCTTCTGGGCCTGGCGCAGCTGTTCCTCGATCTGGTCAAGGGCTGCGGCCTGCTCCTTTTCAGCTGTTATGTCGCGGCCATAGGCAAAGATTCGCTCATCCTGCAGCGAAAAACGCCAGGAGAGCCACCGCGCCGAGCCGTTCTTGTGGCGATAGCGGCATTCAAAACTCTTCAACTCCGAAACGGATGCGGCGTCGCGAAGCGCGCGCCGGTAGCCGGGCAGCGCGTCGGGCCAGACATAATCGAACACCGGCTGGCCGATGACCTCAGGCTTTGCGTGCCCAAGCACGGCCGGCCAGGCCGGATTGACGGCCTGTATAGTCCCGTCGGTTCCCAGGATAACAAGGAGATCGCGAGAGTTGCGCCATACGCGATCGAGGTCGGCGGTGCGGGCCGTCACCTGCCGCTCCAGCGAATTCGCAAGGTGCTGTAGGTCCTGCTCCGCGCGGCGCCTTTCAACCGCCGTGCGCGTCCTCTCAGCCACGTCGCGAATGAAGGCGAGCTCCTCTGCGGTCCATTCCCTGGCGGTCGCGTGGTTGAGATAGAGCAGCGCAACGATGCCGCCCTGCTCGGAGATCGGCATGTTGACGACCGACTGGGCGCTGATGCCAATCAGACTGGCCGCATTGGCTGATGTGCGAGGATCTTTCTCGGCATCCGCGAAGACCACCGTCTGACCGCGCTTCAGGTCTTCGATATAGCTGCCGTAGTCACGGAATTGCAGCACACCTGCCAAAGTCTTGATACCCGGCGCGTTCCAGTCGCGGGCTATGGTTATGGTCTCGTGGATAGGGTCGATGGTGCCGTATCCAGCCCGGCTCACATTCAGAGCCTGTCCCAGGATCCTTGCGGCGTTGAAAGCGATGTCGTCGGGGTCGTCGGTCTCGCGAAAGCTGTCGTTAAGGGCGATCAGCGCCGTGCGGCGATCCTGCTGCAGGCGTATGTCGGTAATATCGCTATCGACGCAGATCACGCCGACGAACTCGCCGCTGCCGTCGTAGCGGGGCTGGGCTTCTGAGCGGATCAGCCGGTAGTCGCCCGCCGCATTGCGATAGCGAGCCTCGAGCGAAAAGCAGCTCTTGTTGCGCACTGACTGCCTGAAAACCGCGACCAGCGCATCCCGGTCGTCCGGATGAACGGTCTCGCCCCAGTTGAATGTCGGGACGGCGCTTTCGTCGATATTCCAGAAGGCTCGCTTGCTGGCGTTGAAGTAGACGCTGTCGCCGCTCTCGTTGCTCATCCACAGCATGACAGGCGCATTTTCGGCAATCAGTCGAAAGCGCGCTTCGCTCTCGCGCACCGCTTCCTCGGCTGCGCGGCGATCGGTGATGTCGTTGCCCTGGATGAAGATGCTTGTGACGATGCCATTTTCGTCGAAGATCGGCTGGTAGACGAAATCGATGTACCGCTCGGTGCGTCGGCCGTCGTCCTGATCCAGGACGAGCAGCGCCGACTGGCCGATGAAGGGCTGGCCGGAGCTAAAGACCTGGTCGAGCAGGTTGACAAAGCCCTGCTCGACTTCGGGCAGCGCGTCCCTGACGGCCCTGCCGATGATGGGCCGCGAGCCGACCAGGCTGTGATAGGCCCTGTTGGCGATCTCGAAGACGTGATCCGGACCGACGGTGGTGGCGACAAAGCCGGGCGCCTGCTCGAACATCTTGCGCAGCCGCTCGCCCTCGCCCAGCAAACGCTGCTCGGCCCGCACCTTGTCCGTGGTCTCGACAACCACCGACATCACGCCGATGGGCCGCCCCTCCTCGTCAAGCACCGGCGAGTAGTCGAGGTTCATCCAGACCTGCTCGGGCCGACCATTACGATAGAGGGTCAGCTCCTGGTCACGGTAGGCCAGAGTTTTGCCGGCAAGACAGGTTCTTACGACATGGTCATTGAAGTCGGCCACTTCTGGCCAGCCTTCCCGCACCTTCGAGCCGAACAGCTGCGGATGGCGATTGCCAGCGAATATGGAATAGGCATCGTTGTAGATCATGATGCCGTCCTCGCCCCACAATGTGACGATCGGAACAGGCGAGCGCAGCAAGAGGCTACAGGTTGCCTTCAAGCCTTCGGACCAGTCTTCGATGGGGCCGAGACTTGTCTGGGACCAGGCAAATGTGGCCATGATCTCGGCGGCTTGCCCACCGCCGGACAGAAATGCCAGTCCCGGGGCTTCCGCTGTCTTCGCCATCGTTTCACTCATCGTTCATCGGCGCCTCGATATCCGAGGCATGCGCAGTCTCTATTTTAATCCGTTTGCTACCGGTCATTGCCGACAGCGGGCCGTACCAACGGCTTTGAAATATGAAGGCGAAGCCGATTGGCAAGGTATCTGCATCTTTTATTATATGGGTTGTACGCGTTCGCGTCCGACAGCCCCGTGAAATGGATCAAGCCATGCGCGACGGCAGGCGCGGCAAGCCGCCCTTTGTATGTGTCGACAGGCTGCACATGTGCGGGACGTCCGGTAGGGAGCGCTCCCTACCGGACAAAATCGATCCGTTGCCTTGCATAACGGATTTTTTTGATTATCTTCAATTCATCTGAAACGTAACGAAAGGAAGGTGATCCAATGTCTAATGAGATTTCGGTACTCGTGATGGACATGGGAATTGTTGAGAACGAAGCGAGGCAGCCCTCGCTCTGATCCCACCTTCCTGCGGGTCGCGCTTGCGATCCTGGTCTTTCACAGGCCAAAGCTCATGGAGGGCCGCTTCAAAGCGGCCCTTTTTGATTCCGGCGACCGGGACGATCTACTACATCGGCACCGGGATCGTCAGGCGACCTTGATCGTCACAGCATCTCTTTCGGCTCTTCTTCCGGTCTCCAGCTCCTGGCTGCGACGGTTCTCGATAAAAGCCTCGGTTTCCGGGCGTGGCATAGGCCGGCCGATCAGGTATCCCTGCCCCTCTCCAAATCCCTCTTTCTTCAGCGCGCGCATCTGTTCTTCGGTCTCGATGCCTTCGGCCGTCGTCGTGGCCCGGAACCCCACGCCGATCCCGACCACTGCGCGCACGATCGAAAGGCTGCCGGGATCCGTTTCGATACCGGAGACGAAACTGCGGTCGAGCTTGATCTTGTCGAAGGGAAAGGCCCGGAGATAACCGAGCGACGAATAGCCGGTGCCGAAGTCATCGATCGCGATGCGAATACCGAGGGCTTTCATCTCGTGCAACAGCGGTACGCTCTGGGCGGTGTCGGAGATGAACACCGACTCGGTGATTTCGATCTCCAATCGCTCTGGCGCGAGCGTGCTGTCCTCGAGCACCGATGTGATGGTTGCCAGCAGGCCCTGGTGGCGGAACTGGCACACCGACAGATTGACAGCGACCCTCAATTGGTCCGGCCAGCCTGCCGCCGCGTTGCAGGCTTCGCGCAGCACCCAGGCGCCGATTGTGGTGATCAGCCCGGTTTCCTCGGCGACGGGAATGAATTCCTGGGGTGCGACGAGGCCGCGCTGCGGATGGCGCCACCGCAGCAGCGCTTCGAAGCCGACGAGCCGATCGTCCTTCAGCGAGACAATCGGCTGATAGTGCAGTTCGAACTGATGATGGTCGATTGCCTGGCGCAGTTCGACCATCAGGTCGTGGCGGCGCTTGGCCACGAGCCGCATGGAAATCTCGTAGAACCGGTAGGTCGACCGTCCCGCAGCTTTCGCGGCATAGAGGGCGAGGTCGGCATTGCGCAGCAGCACCTCGGCATCGCCACCGTCTTGCGGGGCGACGGCAATGCCGATGCTGCAGCTGATATATTCCTGGATGCCGTCAAGATCGATCGGCTGCCCAAGAGATGCCAGCAGTTGGTCGGCAAAATCGCGGGCGCGCGCTATGCCGCCTGCGACCTGCAGCGCCACGGCAAATTCATCGCCGCCGAGCCGGGCAATGAGGTCTTCGCTGCGGGTCAGGCGCCTGAGACGCGTCGCAACCTCGCGCAGCAGGGTATCGCCGGCGGGATGGCCCATGCTGTCGTTGATGTGCTTGAAATGGTCGATGTCGAAGTAGAGAAGCGCGACAGGATTGTCTTCCGTCGCCTGGTCGATCAGGTCGCGGATATGATCGGAAAAGAACGAGCGGTTCGGTAGTCCGGTCAATGCGTCGTGCATGGCGATGTGGGCCATCTTCGCTTCCACCGCGCGCGACACCGTCACATCCTCGGTGATGCCGAGAAGATAGCGCGGGCGCACCCCATCCGGCGACGGCAGGGCACGCTTGAAGGTGCGCACCAGTCGCCGCTCGCCGTCGTAGCCTTCCATCTCTTCCTCGACAGTCAATGTCTGGTCGGTGTCGAGGGTCATCTGGTCCTGTTCGCTGAACCGCTTGGACTGGGAGGGCGAAAACAGCTCCTTGTCGGTTTTCCCGACGATATCGGCCGAACTCAAGCCGACCAGGGCGCTGCTTGCCTGATTATGAAGCACGTATCGGCCTTCATCCATCACGTCCTTGACGAAGACGCCGACGGGCAGGTTTTCGACAATGCTGTCGAGAAGGGACTGGGTATCGCTTGCCTGCTGGTGGGCGGCATTGACCTCGGTTCTGTCCTGAACCACCGCGAGGATCGCTGCCGATCCCTCGAAGCGGACGCTGCGACCGTAGGTGACAACTTCGAAGATATCACCATTGGCCTTCAGGTGCTGCCAGCGCTTGACCCGCTCCATGTCGGTGCCACCGGCCACGGCTTCGATCATCCGTTGACGCTCGCTCGCTGGGCGGATG
Organism: Rhizobium sp. HT1-10; assembly: GCF_049472505.1. Lineage (NCBI taxonomy): Bacteria > Pseudomonadati > Pseudomonadota > Alphaproteobacteria > Hyphomicrobiales > Rhizobiaceae > Rhizobium > Rhizobium sp. HT1-10. The sequence goes on from NZ_JBCEBQ010000007.1 coordinate 201,222, forward strand.
TCGAGCACGGTCATCTGCAGGTATTCCGCCGCACTGTAGCCGTAGAGCGCGACGGCGGCTTCGTTGACGATCAGGAAACGCAGGCTGACAGGGTCGTAGACCCACATCGGACTTGGATGGGTGGCAAACAGCGAACGGAAATCGTCATCGGTCGACCCAACGGGCGCTCCGGCCGGAAGACTGTTCGATAGCTTGTTTTTCCCCACTGAACCCGCTCCAACGCGATCGCTGCCATGTCCCTGGAGACCTGTTCCCTGTCTGATGGTCCCCGATCGACGCATAAAAGTAGGCGCGAAATGTGAAGATTTTACCAACTAACTATTTGATTAAATTGACAGCAGCGGCGCAAAAGATGAGCATTTTAGCAGTTTCTTTTAGTGCATCCGCGGGCTGTCCTGCCTACGGATGCACTGGGGGAGTAGGCAGACGATTTGATCAGATGATCCCGCCGCTGCCGCCGGTGGACGCGGGCCTGATTGCACTGACTGCAGCGCGATAGCCGCTGGCGCGGTAGGTGGCGACCGGATCGATGGCGCCGCCGGCGCGACGCCGGGCTTCCGCCAGGATCGGTTCGACATCGGCGCGGTAGGCCCGTTTCAGCGTGTCGGATGCCATCAGCGCATCATTGGCGTCCTGGTAGCCGGAGAGTGCGTCCCGGTCGACCAGCAGGGCTTGGGCATAGGCGCGGCGGATCTCGTTGGCGCTGGAGATCAGGCTTTCGATCGGGTCGGTGACGTTGTGCGACTGGTCGATCATATGGGCGGGGTGGAAACCCTTGACGCCGCGATGCTCGGCATCGACCAGTTCGTTGAACACCAGGAACAGGCGATAGGGATCGATCGAGCCGGCATCGAGGTCGTCGTCGCCATATTTGGAATCGTTGAAGTGGAAGCCGCCGAGCTTCTCGAACTGGATCAGCCGGGCAACGATCATCTCGATGTTGGTGTTCGGCGCGTGGTGGCCGAGATCGACGAGGCAAAAGGCTTTCGGGCCTAGCGTCTGCGCGATCAGATAGTTGGTGCCCCAGTCCTGGACGATGGTCGAGTAGAAGGCCGGCTCGTACATCTTGTGCTCGGAGAAGATGCGCCAGTCGTCCGGCAGTGCTTTGTAGACTTCCGCCATCGAAGAGAGGTAGCGCTCGAAGGCCTTGGTGAAGTTGCTCTGGCCGGGGAAATTCGAGCCGTCGCCAATCCAGACGGTCAGCGCCTTAGAGCCGAGCGCGTTGCCGATCTCGATGCATTCGATGTTGTGCTCGATGGCCTGCGCGCGGGTGGCCGCATCGACATGGCTGAGGGAGCCGTATTTGTAGGAATGAGCTTGGCCCGGCGCATCGGAAAAGGTGTTCGAGTTCATTGCGTCGAAGCCCAGGCCGAGGCTGTCGCCCTTGGCCTTCAACTCGCGCACATCCATCTTGTCCCACGGAATATGCAGCGAGACATTGGGCGTGGCGCGGGTCAACTGGTTGATGACGGCGCAGTCGTCGAGCTTGTCGAAGATGCCGCGCGGCTCGCCCGTCCCCGGAAAGCGGGCAAAGCGCGTGCCGCCGGTGCCGACGCCCCAGGAGGGCACGGCGACAGAAAAGGCCGAGACTTTTTGGGTGATCGCCTCGATATCGATGCCGCGGCGATCGAGGTTGGCGCCGAGGGCATCGAAATCTGCCTTCAGCGCGGCGGCGCGCTTTTCGTTCTCCTGCGCAATGGTATCCTGCGCGATCTTCAGCTCAACCATAAAATCCTCCCTTGGCACGGCGAACAAAAGGGCTCCCCCTGCGTTCTACCGGCCGAACTCCCAATTCATGAACGAGGCGACCTTGGATATCATACGCGTACTGCTCGCAATCTTCCTGCCACCGGTTGGCGTGTTCCTGCAGGTCGGTCTCGGCCTGCAGTTCTGGCTCAACATCCTGCTGACGCTCTGCGGCTACTTTCCGGGGATCATCCACGCACTCTGGGTCATCCTCCGGAAGTAGGATCTAGCGCGTGAACGCCTGGGCGTTGCCGGCGTCGACATTGATGATGTTGCCGGTCGATTTCGCCGAGGCAGCCGACGTCAGGAAGTAGATCGCCTCGGCGATGTCTTCCGGGAAGACGTTGAGCTTCAGCAGCGAGCGCTTGCGGTAGTGCTCCTCAAGATCGTCGATCTCGATCTTGGAAGACGCCGCGCGCTGCTCACGCCACTCGCCGTTCCAGATCTTCGAGCCGCGCAACACGGCATCCGGGTTGACCGTATTCACCCGGATACCGGCGTCGGCGCCTTCCAGCGCCAGGCAGCGGGCAAGATGGATCTCGGCCGCCTTTGCCGTGCAATAGGCTGCAGCACCCGGCGACGAGGCGAGGCCGTTCTTGGAGGCGACGAAGACGACGTTGCCGCCGAGGTTCTGCCTGCGAAACAGCCGGAAAGCCTCGCGGGAAACCAGGAAATAGCCTGTCGCCAGGATATCGATATTGCGGTTCCACATCGACAGCTCTGTGGTCTCGATCGGCGCAGACGAGGCGATGCCCGCATTCGAGACCAGGATGTCGATGCCGCCGAATTCGACGCAGGCCTCGGCGAAGGTAGAAATCACCCCCTCCTCCTTGGTGACATCGAGCCGGACGCCGCGCACGGCATCAGCACCGAACTGCTTTGCGAAATCGGCTTGGGTCGTCTCCAGCGCTGCCTGGTCGATATCGGCGAGCACCACGCAGGCGCCTTCTGCGATCAGCCGGGATGCCGTGGCGCGACCGATGCCACCGGCACCGCCAGTGACGAAGGCGACACGGCCGGCCAGGCTCTTCGGCTTCGGCATGCGCTGCAGCTTAGCTTCCTCGAGCAGCCAGTATTCGATGTCGAAGGCTTCCTGGGCCGGCAGGCCCTGATATTCGGAGACGGTCGAGGCACCACGCATGACATTGATGGCATTGACGTAGAATTCGCTGGCGATGCGGGCGGTGGCCTTGTCGCGGGCAAAGGACAGCATGCCGACGCCGGGGATGAGGAAGATGACCGGATTGGCATCGCGCATGGCTGGCGAATTGGCGTGCTTGCAGCTCTCGTAGTAGCTGGCGTAATCGGCGCGATAGGCTTCCAGTGCCGTGTCGAGGCCGGATATCACGGCATCGACGTCGGGCCTCGCCGGATCGAAGTCGACAATCAGCGGCTTGATCTTGGTGCGCAGGAAATGGTCAGGGCATGAGGTGCCGAGCTCGCCCAAGGGCGCAAGATGCTTGGAGTTGACGAATTCGAGGACGGCGTCCTGATCATCGAAGTGACCGAGCTTGCGCTCTGCCTTGCCGATCCGACCGCGGATTTCCGGCATGAGCCTGGCGGCGATGGTACGACGCTCGGAAGCAGGCAGGCTTTCAGCCACGGCGCCGCCGAAAATCGTTTTGCCTTCGGTCTTTTCGGCAAACCAGACGATCGCCTTGTTGATGATGTCGAGCGTCAGCTCGTAGCAGGCCTTGGCATCGTTCGCCCAGGTGAACAGGCCGTGGCTTTCGAGCACGACGCCCTTTGCATCAGGGTGATCCTTGACGAAGGCGCTGAGATCGAGACCGAGCTGGAAGCCGGGGCGGCGCCAGGGCAGCCAGCCGATGTCGTTGCCGAAGATCTCTTGTGTCAATTCCTTGGAATTCTTTGACGCGGCGATGGCGATGATCGCGTCCGGATGCATATGGTCGACATGGGTGAAGGGCACGAAGCCATGCAGCGGCGTGTCGATCGAGGCGGCGCGGCTGTTGAGGTTGAAGGTGCAATGGGGCAGAAAGCCGACCATGCGGTCCTCGTCGTCGAGGCCCTTGTAGAGACCCTTAAGCCCCTCCAGCTTGTCCTGGTACAGCGTCGCGAAACCGTCGAGCTTGATGGTGCCGACATCGCCGCCTGACCCCTTGACCCACAGCACCTTGACCTTTTCGCCTGTCAGCGGATCGGTTTCCATCACCTTGGCTGACGTGTTGCCGCCGCCGTAATTGGTGATGCGCTTGTCGGCGCCGAGCAGATTGGAGCGGTAGAGCAGCTTGCCCGGTTCGTCGAGCTTGGCCGCGTAACCGTCGTCCCAGCGGTTATCCAGAAGCCTGATATCAGCCATGTCTTCCTCCCATGTCATATCCGGGCGGTCACGTTGCAAAATTCCGCCCTTTGGTGCGAGGGTATCGCTCACGAAAACTCTCTTTGTCAATCGAAAACGATCATATTCCGTTATGTTGCATCGCAATATGAAAAACCATGAGCGTTTTTGATTGACACATTGTCATGGGTGAGAAATAAACGGCGCCAGGAGGAGACGATGCACGAACGCGAACGCCACCGCATCATCATCAGCGCAGTTCAGGAGAAGTCCGTCGTCACGATTCAGGATATCGCTGAATTGACCGAGGCTTCCGAGGCGACGATCCGCCGTGATATTGCTGCGCTGCATGTGCAGGGCAAGATCCGCCGCGTCCGTGGCGGCGCCGAGGCCGTGCATCCGCCGCAGCTCGGCAATCTTGCCGGCAGACCGTTCCGCGTGTCGGAATCCGTCAACATCGACAAGAAACGCGCAATCGCCCGCCAGGCCGTCGCTCTCTGCGATCCCGGCGATGCGATCATCATCAATGGCGGCACCACGACCTTCCAGATGGTGCATTTCATGGCGGCGCATCGGCTGCAGGTGATGACCAATTCCTTTGCCATCGCCGAGCATCTGGTCAAACATTCCAAGAATTCGGTGACGGTGCCGGGCGGGGCGATCTATCGCGAGCAAAGCCTGATCCTGTCACCCTTCGACAACGACACGACGCGGAATTTCTACGCCCGTCGGATGTTCATCGGTGCCCAGGGCGTCGGCCCGCTCGGCATCATGGAAGCCGACGCCCTGATCATCCAGAGCGAGCAGAAGCTCATGCACCAGGCGGACGAACTGGTGGTCATGATCGATTCCAGCAAGTTCCATCGCCGGTCGAGCCTGATCTTGTGCCCGCTCGACCGCGTGACGACTGTTATCACCGACGACGGCATCTCGGAGGAGTCCGTCAAGATGATCGAAGACGCAGGGGTGACGCTCATGATTGCGAGCGCCGCATCACAGTCTGGCAAGGAGGATACCTCGTCGGTCGCATAGACGACAGGCGGGGCGTGACTGAGACTAATCAAATTGGGAGGATGGAACATGCATATCGTAAAGAAACTGGCGATCGGCGTTGCGCTGGTCGCAGCCTTGATGTCCGGAACGGCGAACGCCAAGGACATCAAGATCGGCCTCGTGGTCAAATCGCTCGGCAACGGCTTCTTCGAAGCGGCCAACAAGGGCGCCCAGGAAGCCGCCAAGGAACTCGGCGGCGTGGAAGTGATCTACACCGGCCCGACCTCGACCACGGCCGAAGGCCAGATCGAAGTCATCAACTCGCTGATCGCCCAGGGCGTCGATGCGATCGCCATCTCCGCCAACGATCCTGACGCCGTCGTGCCGGCCCTGAAGAAGGCCACCCAGCGCGGCATCAAGGTTATTTCGTTCGATTCCGGCGTCGCCAAGGCCGGCCGTATCCTGCAGCTGAACCCGTCGTCCAACGAACTGATCGGCAAGATGTGCCTGACCCTGGTCAAGGATCATCTCGACGGCGGCAAGGGCGATTTCGCCATCTTGTCGGCAACGACCACCTCGACCAACCAGAACATCTGGATCGGCGAGATGAAGAAGCAGATGAAGGACTTTCCGGGCCTGAACCTGGTGACAACCGTCTACGGCGACGATCTGTCCGACAAGAGCTACCGCGAAGCGCAGGGCATCCTGACCTCGCATCCTGAAGTCAAGGTCATCGTCGCGCCGACCACCGTCGGCGTGCTCGCCGCGTCGCAGGCCGTCAAGGATGCCGGCAAGATCGGTCAGGTCTATGTCACCGGTCTCGGCCTTCCCTCGGAAATGGCCGGCGCCATCAAATCCGGCGCCACCAAGGAATTCGCCATCTGGAACCCGATCGACCTTGGCTATTCTGCGACGCAGATCGCCTATCGCCTCGTCAAGGGTGAGACCAAGGGTGCCCCTGGCAGCGAAATCCCGGCCGGCCGCATGGGCAAGATCAAGGTCGACGACAAGGGCGAAGCCGCCATGTCCGATCCCTTCGTCTACAACGCTTCCAATATCGATCAGTTCTCGAAAGTTTTCTGATCGACCGTCAGCCACAGATCACCACCCGGCGGCTCCAGAAGCTGCCGGGACTGGAAATCCATACCTGGTACAAAGCTGATGACTGCTGCCCTTCACCTTCCCGTCCCGGATAGCCCGCCCGTCAGTGACACGGCGATCCTGGAAATGCGCGGAATTTCGCAGATCTTTCCGGGCGTCAAGGCGCTCGATAACGTCAGCATCGCGCTCTATCCCGGCAAGGTGACGGCGCTGATCGGCGAGAACGGGGCCGGCAAGTCGACGCTGGTCAAAATCCTGACAGGCATCTACCGGCCGAACGAGGGCGAGATCCTCGTCGACGGCAAGTCCACCATATTTGCAAGCGCGCAGGCTTCGATCGACGCCGGCGTGACCGCCATCCACCAGGAAACCGTGCTGTTCGACGAACTGACGGTGGCCGAAAACATCTTCCTCGGCCATGCGCCGCGTACGTCCTGGAAAACCATCGACTGGAAGACGATGAACAGCCGCGCCAAGGTGCTGCTGGAATCGCTGGAAAGCGCCATCGATCCAAAGATCCGCCTGAAGGACCTGTCGATCGCCCAGCGCCATCTGGTCGCCATTGCCCGGGCGCTGTCGATCGAGGCGCGCATCGTCATCATGGACGAGCCGACCGCCGCCCTGTCGCGCAAGGAGATCGACGATCTCTTCCGCATCGTGGAGGGCCTGAAGGCGCAGGGCAAGGCGATCCTGTTCATCAGCCACAAGTTCGACGAGGTCTACGAGATCGCCGACAACTTCGCCGTCTTCCGGGATGGGCGGGCCGTCGGCCATGGACGGCTGAAGGACACGCCACAGGATGAGATCGTCCGCATGATGGTCGGCCGCGACGTTGCCGATGCCTTTCCGAAGATGGCCGTCAACATCGGCACCACCGTCCTTGCCGTCGAGCGCTATTGCCACGCCACGGAATTCCGAGACATCTCCTTCGAGCTACGCCGCGGCGAAATCCTCGGCATCTACGGGCTGATCGGCGCCGGCCGCTCGGAACTCTGCCAGTCGCTGTTCGGCATCACCAAGCCGCTGTCCGGCCGGCTGACGCTCGAAGGCAAAGAAATCGCAATCCGTTCGCCACTCGAGGCGATCCGGGCCGGCATCGTCTACGTGCCGGAAGAGCGCGGGCGACACGGCCTGGCGCTGCCGATGCCGATCTACCAGAACATGTCGCTGCCATCGCTGGTGCGCACCTCGCGCAAAGGCTTTCTCAAGGCCGCCAACGAGCTGGCGCTGGCCCGCAAATATGCCGAGCGGCTCGATCTGCGCGCCGCCGCCCTCTCCGTGCCTGTCGGCACGCTGTCCGGCGGCAACCAGCAGAAGGTGGTGATCGGCAAATGGCTGGCGACCCTGCCGAAGGTCATCATCCTCGACGAGCCGACCAAGGGGATCGACATCGGCTCCAAGGCGGCCGTCCACCAGTTCATCTCGGAACTCGCCGCCGAAGGCCTCAGCATCATCATGATCTCGTCGGAGCTGCCGGAGATCATCGGCATGGCCGACCGGGTGCTGGTCATGAAGGAGGGCCTGTCTGCCGGCCTGTTCGATCGCGAGGCGCTGACGCCGGAATCGCTGGTGCGCGCCGCCACCGGCAACGTTTAGGATAAGCCCATGTCCCGTCTTCTGAAAAAGCGCGAAACGCTGCTCCTCGTCATCATTCTGGTGATGATCGCCGGCTTTTCCACCCGCGCGGCCGGATTTGCCGCGCCGGGCAACCTGTCCAACATCTTCAACGACACCTCGATCCTGATCATCCTGGCGCTGGCGCAGATGACGGTCATCCTCACCAAGTCGATCGACCTGTCCGTCGCCGCCAATCTGGCCTTCACCGGCATGGCTGTCGCCATGCTCAACGCCACGTTTCCCGGCATCCCGCTGGTAGCACTCGTGGTCGTCGCCATCGTCATCGGTGCAGCGCTCGGCGCCATCAACGGCTATCTCGTCTGGGCGCTGGAGATGCCGCCGATCGTCGTTACCCTCGGCACGCTCACCATCTATCGCGGCATGGCCTTCGTGCTCTCGGGCGGCACCTGGGTCAACGCCCACCAGATGACGCCTGTTTTCCTCAACGTGCCGCGCACCATGTTCCTCGGCCTGCCCGTGCTCGGCTGGATCGGCATCGCCATCGTCGCGCTGATCTACTTCATCCTGAAATACACGCCCTTCGGCCGCGCTGCCTATGCGGCCGGCGGCAATGCGGTCGCCGCAGTCTACGCCGGCGTCGATGTCGGCCGGACGCGCTTCTTCGCTTTCGTCCTCTCTGGCGCGCTGGCGGGGCTCTCAGGCTATCTCTGGGTGTCGCGCTATGCGGTCGCCTATGTGGATATCGCCAACGGCTTCGAACTCGATAGCGTCGCTGCCTGCGTCATCGGCGGCATATCGATTGCCGGCGGCGTCGGCTCGGTGGCGGGCACCGTGCTCGGGGCCCTGTTCCTCGGCGTCATCAAGAATGCGCTCCCTGTCATCGGCATCTCGCCGTTCACGCAGATGGCGATATCAGGCACCGTCATCATCCTCGCCGTCGTCTTCAACGCCCGGCGCGAACGCAACCGCGGCCGCATCATCCTGCGCGACAAGGCAGCCCGGGATAGCCTGACAAACGAGGTGGCAGCATGAGCGCCGTTCCTAAGACGCAAAACGAGCCGCGCCGTGCCATTCCCGACCGGCTGGGCACGCCGTTCAAGCGCATCATCGCCAGCTGGGAGGTGCTGCTGCTCGGCGTCGCCATCCTGATCTTCATCTTCAATTCGCTGGCCTCCCCCTATTTCCTCGACGCCTACAATCTCTCCGACGCCACCTTCAACTTCACCGAAAAAGCGATGATCGCCTTCGCCATGGCGCTGCTGATCATCGCCGGCGAGATCGACCTCTCGGTCGCTGCCATTATCGCGCTGGCCTCGACGGCGATGGGCTATGCCGCCCAGGCGGGCGTCGACACGGTTGGCCTGGTCGCCATCGGCCTCGGCGTCGGCTTGCTCTGCGGCCTGTTCAACGGCATCCTCGTCTCGGTACTGAAACTGCCGTCGATCGTCGTCACCATCGGCACGATGAGCCTGTTTCGCGGCATTTCCTACATCGTCCTCGGCGACCAGGCCTTCGGCGGCTATCCCGAGGACTTCGCCTTCTTCGGCCAGGGCTATGTCTTCTGGGTGTTCTCCTTCGAGTTCGTGCTGTTCATCGTGCTCGCCATACTCTTCGCCATCCTGCTGCATGCGACCAATTTCGGCCGGCAGGTCTATGTCATCGGCAACAATGAATTCGCGGCCCGCTTTTCCGGCATTCCGGTCGAGCGCATCAAGTTCATCCTGTTTCTCCTGACCGGCGTAATGAGCGGCCTTGCCGCCGTCTGCCTGACGTCGCGGCTCGGCTCGACGCGTCCGTCGATTGCCCAGGGCTGGGAGTTGGAAGTGGTGACCATGGTGGTGCTCGGCGGCGTCTCGATCCTCGGCGGCTCCGGCACGATCGGCGGCGTCGTCATCGCCGCCTTCGTCATGGGCCTCGTCACCTTCGGGCTCGGCCTGCTCAACGTTCCCGGCATCGTCATGTCGATCTTCATCGGCCTGCTGCTGATCATCACCATCGCACTGCCGATCATCGCGCGGCGCATCAAGGCCATGAGCGGAAAATGACCGGCGATCTCGAAAAACACGCCTTCAAGATGCAGCTCCACCCCGGCATGGAAGCCGAATACCGGCGTCGGCACGACGCGATCTGGCCGGAGCTGGTGGACCTGCTGCATGCCTCCGGCGCCAGCGACTATTCGATCCACCTCGACCGCGAGACCAATACGCTGTTCGGCGTGCTGACCCGGCCGAGGGACCACACGATGGCAAGCCTGCCCTCTCATCCCGTGATGCAGAAGTGGTGGGCGCATATGGGGGATATCATGGTGACCAATCCCGATAATTCTCCCGTCCAGAGCGATCTCATAACGCTGTTTCATATGCCATGACCGCGCCGTTCCGACGCATCGCTGTTCTCGACATCGGCAAGACCAATGCCAAGGTCGTCGTGCTCGATGCCGAGAGCGGCGCAGAGATCGCCGCCGTCAAGATCGGCAATGCTGTCCTTCGGGACGGACCCTATCCGCATTATGATATAGGTGCCCTGTGGAACTTCGCGATCGAGGCGCTCACCGGTTTTGCCGCCGCACCCGGCTTCGATGCAGTGTCGATCACCACCCATGGCGCCTGTGCCGCGCTGCTCGATGCCGATGGTATACTTGCATTGCCGGTGCTCGATTACGAGCATCCCTATGACCCGGCTATTCGCGCCGAATACCTGTCGTTGCGGCCTGATTTTTCCGAAACCTTTTCGCCGTCGCTCTCGGCTGGACTCAATCTCGGTGCCCAGCTTCATTACCAGAAGAAGGCGTTTCCGGACGCCTTCGCCAGGGTCGCCACGATCCTGACCTATCCGCAATACTGGGCCTTTCGGCTGACCGGCGTGGCGGCCAACGAGGTGACGTCGCTCGGCTGTCACACTGACCTTTGGCTGCCGAGATCTGCCGCCTATTCGCCTCTGGTCGACCGAATCGGCATCCGCTCCCGCATGGCACCGCTCCGATCCGCCTTCGAAGCCCTCGGGCCGATCTCAGCCGCGGTCGCGCAGCAGATCGGGATCGGTGCCGAGGTTCCCGTCTATTGCGGTATCCATGACAGCAATGCCTCGCTGCTGCCGCACCTGATTGGCCGTTCGGCGCCTTTCGCGGTCGTGTCGACCGGAACATGGGTGGTGAGCTTTGCCGTCGGCGGCGACATGGATCATCTCGATCCCGGCCGAGACGCGCTGGCCAATGTCGATGCCTATGGCCGTGCCGTCCCCTCGGCGCGGTTCATGGGCGGACGCGAGTTCGAGGTGCTGACAAAAACCATCGGCGAGATTCCGCCCGAAGCGGCGGAGCAGGCTTTGGCGGGGGTGGTCGAGCGGGGGCTGATGCTGCTGCCGAACGTCGTTCCGGGCTCAGGGCCCTTTCCGGGCCGGACCATGCGCTGGATGAACGATGAGGGGGCGACGGCTTCCGAGCGTTCAGCGGCTGCGAGCCTTTACCTGGCCCTGATGACGCAGTCATGCCTCGATCTCATCGGTGCCGGCGGCCGCATCCTTGTCGAGGGCCCCTTTGCGCTCAACCGCATCTACGTTGCGGCACTTGCGGCGCTGACCGGGCTCGATGTCGTGGCTCTGCCGGGTTCGACCGGGACCAGCCTGGGGGCCGCGCTCCTGACCGGTATCGTGCCCAAAACCGCGCCAGCTCGTCTACAAGAACCTTCGCCCCTCCCCTCTCTCTCCCGCTACCGGGATCTTTGGATTGCCGGGGCAAGGGCTTAGGCATCGCGGCGCATCGTGGTATTTCGCCGTCTTTTAGTGGGTGATAATTTCCCGCCTCCGGGCTTCATTGAGCCTTGCCAAGAAGACCCCGTGCCACAGATAATGAATCATTCAGCGCAGCCCTTGATGCGCCCGACACCGACACCGCAATCCAGCATATCATGCGAGCCACAGGCTCGGGACAGGAGGGATTCTATGACAAAGCCGTTGAAGAATCCGATGTTGCTGGCGGACGACAATGGCTGGCGTTGCCGCGAAGCACTGCGCCGCGCGGTCGAGCAGGTCGTGCGGGATGCGCTGGATGATGGCTGGAAGGCCGAGGATATCGCTATGTCGCTGGTTGAGGTTGCCGATGAGCACATGGACCAGACCATCTGCGAGGCAATGAGACCGGATCGCCACATCATCATCCACTGAGCCCCCGTTGTCGCGGTCATGAGGCCGCTTCAGGATTGCGTTCGTCGCGCGATCATGCCGTAGGGCAGCTACCCCACCATGTAACGCGCGCCTTGCGCTCGGCTGAAGGCTCGAGCCACCCTGCTCCATTGTCTGTGTCCCGTCTTCTTAGGTGTTCCCGCTGCACCGTCGATTAAACGTCAGCGCCGGGAACAACTTACTTCTGTCGCCGTTCCCCTCGGCAACCAAAATCCGGTCGTCGCCTCAGGCGCGGCCAGCGGGGTCGAGAACGATGCAGGCGCCTATTCTGAAAAACGACAAGCAAACCGCGCCCAAGCCACCGCGTATCTATTATGTCCATCCCCTGATGCTCGGTGGGATCGAAGCCTGGAACGAGATCTTCGATCACGCAGCCGGGCTCGGCTTCGATGCCGTCCTGACCGCACCTCCCTTTCTGACATTTCCTGGCGACAGCATATTCGTATCGAGGGACTTCGACCGGTTGACGCCCACTTTGGACGCCCTTGGTGGCGCGCAGCAGGGACTTGCGGCGCTGGCAACCTCGGCAAAGCGCCGGGGACTGACGTTGATGATGGATCTGGTGATCGACCGCGCATCGCGCGAAGATGCCCGCCATGCCGACGTCGTCGATCCCCGCATTTCGCCGGAAGCACGCCATAGCCTGCGTTTCCAGGCAGGATCGGAAGTTGCGGAAGACAATCTGCGTCAATGGGAACGCCGGATCAGTGACTTCGTTGCGGCTGGAATCAGCGGCTTCCGCTGCCTCGGCATCGACAGAACGACCCCTGAGAATTGGGCAAGGCTGATCGCCGCAGCCAAGGCCACCAATCCCGATGTCGGGTTCTTCGCCTGGACCCCCGGCACGGCTTTTTCCACCCGCAAGGCGCTCGCCTCCGTCGGCTTCGAAGGTGCATTTTCTTCCATCGGCTGGTGGGACCGGCGCGGAGATTGGATTGTCGAGGAGCGCGACGTGCACCGGGCAATCGGCTCCGATATCGCCTTTCCCGAGGCACCGTTCGGTCGCCGCGTGGCCCATGGCGCCGAGGATCTCGAGATGATCGAGCGTAGGGCGCGGCAGGCGTTGAACATCGCTGCCATAGCCGGCGACAGCCTGATGATCCCCATGGGCTTCGAGTTCGGGGCTACCATCCCGCTGGACTCCATGTTCGGAAACGGTCGCGGCTTGCGCGGCCTCAAGGAGCGGGGCCTGCTGGATTTGTCGGGTGACGTCAGATCCGCGAATGCGGGCATCGCAACGCGCGAAGCCTCGTTCGAGCAGCAGCCTATCCGGCTGGTCGTGGCGTCATCGGTACCTGTGTCCGTTCTCATCCGGTCGGATGCGGAAGACCCGCGTTTCGCCGACAAGCTGCGTCTTACGGTCATCAACAACGACCTGCGCAGCCCCGCCGTGCTGCCGGTTCGCAGCCTTGCCGAAAGCGCTGCGGGGTTTCTGCCGCTGACGGCGGAGGACGGCACGCCGCTCGATATCGAAAAGGCGATCCGTCTGCAGCCGGGCGAAGTGCGAAATGTGAAGGGTGGTGCCAGCAAGATCATCTTGGTGGCCCCCCCTGCCCCAGCGACGGAGGCTGCCGCGACACCACGGCTGGCGATCGAGGCGGTGACCCCCTCGGTCGACGATGGCCGGTTCGCGGTAAAGATGGCCGTTGGCCAAACGGTCCGCGTCGAGGCCGATATTTTCGGCGACGGGCATGATCCCCTATCCGCATCCTTGCTCTGGCGGGCGGTCGACGAAGACAACTGGACCGACGTGCCGATGCAGCTTATCGGCAACGACCGCTGGTGGGCCGAATTTCCGCTGCAGCGGATCGGCCGGCACGAATTCATGATCGAGGCCTGGCGCGACCCCTTCGCCATTTTCCGCTACGAGCTGGTCAAGAAGAACGACGCCAAGCTGGATTTGAAGCTGGAGGCACAGGAAGGCCTCAATCTGCTCAAGGCAGCGCTTGCCCGGAACGACGGCGATGTCGCAACCCGGCTGCAGCGCCTGGTGAGCGCCATGGAGACGGCGGATGATGCATCACGCGTCCGGGTCCTGCTCGACAAGGACACATCGACGCTGATGAAGCAGGCGGATAGCCGACCGTTCGGCCATCGCAGCATCGCATACCCGCTCGATTCGGAACGCCAGGCGGCGGGCTTTGCCAGCTGGTACCAGATCTTCCCGCGCTCGCAGAGCGGCGACCCGAACCGCCACGGAACCTTCGACGACGTCATCGGACGCCTTCCGGCCATCCGCGACATGGGGTTCGATGTCCTTTACTTCCCGCCGATCCATCCGATCGGGAAGACCAATCGCAAGGGCCGGAACAACAGCCTCAACGCCGCTGAGAACGATCCGGGCAGCCCCTATGCCATCGGCGCGCCGGATGGCGGCCATGATGCCATCCATTCCGAGCTCGGAAACTTCGAGGATTTCGACCGGCTGGTCGAAGCGGCGCATCAGCATGGGCTGGAAATCGCGCTCGATCTCGCAATCCAGGCCTCGCCTGATCATCCGTGGCTGAAGGAGCATCCAGGCTGGTTCGACTGGCGGCCGGACGGGACCGTGCGCTACGCCGAAAACCCGCCGAAGAAATACGAAGACATCGTCAACGTCGATTTCTACGCCAAGGATGCGGTGCCGGGGCTCTGGATCGCGCTTCGCGATGTCGTGCAGCTCTGGGTCGACCACGGCGTCAAGCTGTTCCGTGTCGACAACCCGCATACCAAGCCCTTCCCGTTCTGGGAGTGGATGATTGCCGACATCCGCAGCCGCCATCCGGACGTGGTGTTCCTGTCTGAAGCTTTCACCAAGCCGAAGGTCATGTATCGCCTGGCCAAGGTCGGCTTCTCTCAGTCCTACACCTATTTCACCTGGCGCAACGCCAAGTGGGAGCTCGAGGCCTATATGCGCGAGCTGACAGAGACGGCGCCGAAGGATTTCTTCCGGCCGCACTTCTTCGTCAACACCCACGACATCAATCCGGACTTCCTGCAGAACGCCCCCCGGCCGGCCTATCTGATCCGCGCCGCCCTGGCGGCGACGCTGTCGGGGCTCTGGGGCGTCTATAACGGCTTCGAGCTCTGCGAAGGCCGCCCCGATGCCAAGCGCAAGGAATATGCGGACAGCGAGAAATACGAGATCCGCGCCTGGGACTGGGATCGTCCCGGCAACATCATCGCCGAGATTACCCGGCTTAACGGCATCCGCAAGCATAATCCGGCGCTGCATTCGCATCTGGGGCTGACGCTTCTGCCGGCCTGGAACGACAATATTCTTTTCTTCGAGAAGGCGACGCCAAGCCGCGACAACGTCGTTCTCGTGGCTGTCAGCCTCGACCCCCACAACGCGCAGGAAGCCGACGTCGAGATCCCCCTCTGGGCCTCGGGCCTTCCCGACAGCGGCAGCCTTTTCGTCGAAGACCTCATGCATGGAAATAGAACCACCTGGACAGGCAAGCGGCAACATCTCCGGTTAGAGCCGGGTGAGCCCTTTTCGATCTGGCGTAGCAGTGTTCGGGAGATCTAAATGGATACCATCATCAACGACAAACTTGGCCAAGATCCGCTCTGGTACAAGGACGCCATCATCTATCAGTTGCACATCAAGTCGTTCTTCGACAGCAACGGCGATGGCATCGGCGACTTTCAGGGCCTGACCCAGAAGCTCGACTACATCGCAGCCCTCGGCGTGACCGCCATCTGGGTGCTGCCGTTCTTCCCCTCGCCGCGCCGCGACGATGGCTATGACATCGCCGACTACACCAATGTCAGCCCCGACTACGGTACGATGGACGATTTCCGCGCCTTCGTGGCCGGCGCCCATGAGCGCGGCATGCGGGTCATCATCGAGCTCGTCATCAACCATACCTCGGACCAGCATCCCTGGTTCCAGCGCGCCCGGCTGGCCGCACCCGGCTCGCCGGAGCGTGATTTCTATGTCTGGTCGGATTCGGACCAGAAGTTTCCGGAAACCCGGATCATCTTCATCGACACGGAAAAGTCGAACTGGACCTGGGATGCGGCAGCTGGCCAATATTACTGGCACCGCTTCTATTCGCACCAGCCGGACCTGAACTTCGACAATCCGGCCGTTATGGACGAGTTGATGAAGGCGATGCGTTTCTGGCTGGATACCGGCATCGACGCCTTCCGCCTCGACGCCATTCCCTACCTCGTCGAGCGTGAGGGCACCAACAACGAGAATCTCGATGAGACACACGCGATCCTGAAGCAGATCCGTGCTGCGATGGATGACAGTCATCCCGGCAAGATGCTGCTGGCAGAGGCCAACCAGTGGCCGGAAGACACGCGCGACTATTTCGGCGATGGCGACGAATGCCACATGGCGTTCCACTTTCCGTTGATGCCGCGCATGTATATGGCAATCGCCAAGGAAGACCGTTTCCCGATCACCGACATCCTGCGCCAGACGCCCGATATTCCGGACAATTGCCAGTGGGCGATCTTCCTGCGTAACCACGATGAGCTGACGCTCGAGATGGTGACGGACGAGGAGCGCGACTATCTCTGGAATACCTACGCCTCCGATCGCCGCGCCCGCATCAACCTCGGCATCCGTCGCCGTCTCGCACCGCTGATGGAGCGTGACCGCCGCCGCATCGAACTGATGAACGCGCTGCTGCTGTCGATGCCCGGCACGCCCGTGCTCTACTACGGCGACGAGATCGGCATGGGTGACAACATCTATCTCGGTGACCGCGATGGCGTTCGCACACCGATGCAGTGGTCGCCCGACCGCAATGCCGGCTTTTCGCACGCCGACCCTGCGCGCCTGGTACTGCCGCCGATCATGGATCCGATCTATGGATACGGCGCGTTGAACGTCGAGGCGCAGAGCAGCGATGCTCACTCGCTGCTCAATTGGACGCGCAGAATGCTCGCGCTTCGCGGTCGCCACTCCGCCTTCGGGCGCGGAACGATCCGCTTCCTGAAGCCGGCCAACCGCAAGATTCTGGCCTATTTGCGCGAATACGAGGACGAAACGATCCTCTGCGTCGTCAATCTCTCGCGCCTGCCGCAGGCGGTCGAGCTCGACATGGCCGAGTTCGAAGGTCGAATCCCGGTCGAAATGACCGGCATGTCGGCTTTCCCGCCGAT
The DNA here is from genome assembly GCF_049472505.1 of Rhizobium sp. HT1-10. Taxonomy (NCBI): domain Bacteria; kingdom Pseudomonadati; phylum Pseudomonadota; class Alphaproteobacteria; order Hyphomicrobiales; family Rhizobiaceae; genus Rhizobium; species Rhizobium sp. HT1-10. The sequence goes on from NZ_JBCEBQ010000007.1 coordinate 218,221, forward strand.
CGGGCAGCTTACCTACCTTCTGACGCTGCAGCCCTACGGCTTCTTCTGGTTCCAGCTGATGGCCGAGACCGAGGGGCCGTCCTGGCGCATGCCTCCGCCCGAGCAGATGGACGATTTCGTCACCATCGTGCTGAAGCACAATCTGATGGAGCTGATGGAAGACGGTCGCAACGCCACCGTTCTGTCGCGCGACGTCCTGCCATCCTATCTTGCCCGCCGCCGCTGGTTCGGCGCCAAGGGAGAGCGGATGAAGAGCGCCTCGCTTGTTGCCGCAACGCCCATGCCCTTTGCCGACGGAGTCCTCCTCTCGGAGCTTGAAGTCGAGTTCGAAGGCCGCACCGAGCGCTACTTCCTGCCGCTGAGCTTTGCCTGGGACGACCTTCATCCGCAGGCTCTGGCGCAGCAGCTTGCGCTGGCCCGCGTTCGTCAGGGCCGCCGTGTCGGTCTTTTGACCGATGGCTTTGCCATGGAAAGCATGGCCCGGGGCATGATGCTGGCACTGGCCGAGCGCTCGACGATTTCAGGCAAGGCCGGCACGCTGGATTTCCTCGGCAGCGAGCAGCTGGACGAAATCGCCCTCAAGGACGATCTGCCGATTGTTTGGCTGTCGGCCGAGCAGTCGAACAGCTCGCTCATCATCGGTGATCTCGCCATGGTCAAGCTGATCCGGCATGTCTTCGAGGGGGTTCATCCTGAAGTCGAGATGACCCGTCACCTGACGCGCGTCGGCTATACCCACAGCGCACCCTTGCTGGGCGAAGTCGCCCGCACCGACGCCGACGGCCATCGCTATACGCTGGTCATCGTTCAGGGTGCCATCCGCAACCAGGGCGATGCCTGGAACTGGATGCTCGACGGGCTGCGCCGCACGACGGACCAGCTGCTGGTTTCCGACGACGAGCATCATGCCGAGAGCGAAAATCCATTCCGACCGCTCGGCGACTTCACCGCAACGGTCGGGCGCCGGCTTGGTGAGTTGCATGCGGCCCTTGCCGCGCCAAGCGACGATCCGGCCTTTGCACCGCTCAAGGTCGATCAGGCCACAGCCGACGGATGGCGGGACAGCGTGCTCGCGCAGTTGTCGACGGCGCTCGACATCATCGCTAGCGCTCATGAGGGTCTCGACCCTGCCGCAACCGCCTTCGCCGATCGCGTCCTGGCGCGACGCGACCAGATCATTCCCGCCATCGGCAGGCTTTCAGATGCGGCCGTCGGCACGCTGATGACGCGCATCCATGGCGACTTCCATCTTGGCCAGATCCTGGTCTCGGAGGACGACGCCTATATCATCGACTTCGAGGGCGAACCCAGCCGCGACCTCGAGGAACGCCGCGCCAAGACCAGCCCATTGCGCGACGTCGCCGGCTTCCTGCGGTCGCTCAACTACGCCGCTGCCTCCGCAGACAGCGACAAGCAGGTTGTCGTCGAAAGTGGCGGCGAGACGCGCCGGGCGATGATCGACCAGTTCACCGCGGAAGCCGAAGTCCGCTTCCTCGACGAATATTGTGCTGCTGCCGCCGGCAGCCCGCAACTGGCGATGCCGAGCGAGCAGCGGGGCCTCATCCTTGATCTGTTCCTGATCGGCAAGGCCGCCTACGAGATCGCCTATGAGGCGGGCAACCGACCGAAGTGGCTTCCGATACCATTGCGCGGCCTGTCGATGATTGTCGATCGCCTGCTGGAGAATGACCTATGACACTTGCCAACGCCGATCTTTTGGCGGGAATTGACCATGACTCCCTTTATGCCCTCGCCGAAGGGCGCCACGGCGACCCCTTCTCCGTGCTTGGGCTGCATGGCCTGGGCAGCGGATGCGTCATCCGCGCTTTCATTCCGGGTGCCGTTTCCGTCGAAGCCATTGCCGTCGGCAGCGGCGAACTTCTGACCCAGCTGCAGCCAGTGTTCCAGAACGGGTTGTTTGCCGGTGCCGTGGAAGGGCGGCCGGAGTATCGGCTTCGCATCCATTGGCAGGACGCCATCCAGGAGACGGAGGACCCCTATTCCTTCGGTCCCCTGCTTGGCGATCTCGACCTGCATCTCCTCTCCGAAGGCAACCACTACGAACTCGGCCAGATCCTCGGCGCGCAGGCGATGTCGGTGAACGGCATATCCGGCGTGCGCTTCGCCGTCTGGGCGCCGAATGCGCGACGGGTCTCTGTGGTCGGCGATTTCAACTCCTGGGACGGTCGGCGCCATCCGATGCGCCTGCGGCCAAGCGCCGGGGTGTGGGAGCTGTTCGTGCCGCGGCTTGGTCCAGGCGACCACTACAAATATGAGATCGTCGACGCCTCGGGCCATGTCTTGGCGCAAAAGGCCGATCCGGTGGCGCGCGCCAGCGAGGCAGCACCGGCGACCGCCTCGATCGTCGCCCGCAGCACGGCATTCGAGTGGAATGACGCGGAGTGGATGGCTGCCCGCAAGACGCGGCAGGACGACGACGCGCCGATGTCCGTCTACGAGGTCCATCTCAGTTCATGGGCGCGCGTGCCCGAGGAGGGCAACCGGCATCTGAACTGGATCGAGCTCAGCCAACGGCTGATCCCCTATGCCCGGGACATGGGCTTTACCCATCTCGAGTTCCTGCCGATCATGGAATATCCATTCGGTGGCTCCTGGGGCTACCAGCCGCTCGGTCTTTTCGCACCGACGGGTCGCTACGGCACGCCTGAGGATTTTGCCTATTTCGTCGATCGCGCCCATGCGGCCGGCATCGGCATCATTCTCGATTGGGTACCCGCCCACTTCCCGACCGACCCGTGGGGCCTTGCCCGTTTCGACGGCAGCGCGCTCTATGAGCACGAGGACCCGCGCGAGGGGTTCCACCGCGACTGGAACACGCTGATCTACAATCTCGGCCGCAACGAGGTGAAGAGCTTCCTCATCTCCAGCGCGCTGGAATGGCTGGAGCGCTACCATGTCGATGGCCTGCGCGTCGATGCCGTCGCCTCGATGCTCTATCGCGACTACAGCCGCAATGCCGACGAATGGATTCCGAACAAGTATGGTGGTCGCGAGAACCTCGAATCGGTCGACTTCCTGAAGCATCTGAATTCCATCGTTCACCAGCGGTGCCCGGACGCGCTGATGATCGCCGAGGAATCGACCGCTTGGCCGGGTGTGACCAAGCCACCCGAAGAAGGCGGCCTCGGTTTCGATTTCAAATGGAACATGGGCTGGATGCACGATTCTCTCGATTATATCGAGAAGGACCCCGTCTACCGCTCCTATGCCCATGGCACGATCACCTTCGGGTTGATCTACCAATATACCGAGAAGTTCATGATGCCCCTGTCCCACGACGAGGTCGTGCACGGCAAGGGGTCGCTGATCGGCAAGATGCCGGGCGACGACTGGCAGCGTTTCGCCAATCTCCGCGCCTATTTCGGCTTCCTCTGGGGACACCCGGGCAAGAAGCTGATGTTCATGGGTGGCGAGATTGCCCAGACCACGGAATGGAACCACGACGCGTCGGTCGTCTGGGATCTCCTGGACCGGCCGCAGCATGCCGGCGTCCAGCGGCTGGTGCGGGACCTCAATCGCCTTTACCAGGCAGAGCCGTCGCTGCAGTTCAGCGATGTCCACAGCGAGGGATTTTCCTGGGCGGTGGCTGACGATGCGGTCAACTCCGTCATCGGCATGCTTCGTCGCTCGGCCGACGGGCAGGATGTGATGCTGGTGCTTTGCAATTTCACCCCGGTTCCGCGTGAAGGCTACCGCGTCGGTGTCCCGAAGGGTGGGCGCTGGACCGAGGTGCTGAATTCCGATGCCGCGATCTACGGCGGGGCCAATCTCGGCAACGGCGGAACCTTGTGGACGGAGGACGTCCCAGCGCACGGCCAGGACACCTCTCTGTCGGTGATGCTGCCGCCGCTCTCGACCCTGTTTCTGCGCTGGTCCTCCGAGCCGTAAGTCACGGCCGGGGTCCATCACCCTTGTCTGCAATAGGGTGCGCAATTGACGATGGCCAATACCTGACATAGAGAGTTAGGTATTGGCCGAGGCGGCACGCCCGGCTGCCGAAGGCAGGTAATGACGTTTCAGCCGCGCATGGACAACAAGATCGAAGGGTTCTCCGTTGTCGGCGGGGTCCACCGGCGGTCGTGGAACGGCATTGTCGCCGATGTCTGGGATGTAAACTGTGCGCCTTACGCCGGCGGCTATTATGTTTCCAACGATCCGCGCCTGTTCATCCTGCTCGACACCCGGGGCGCCGGCCAGTGCCGCCTGAGGCTCTCGCCAAACAACGCCGGCCTGCATCAGGGCGGCGAGCGGCGGATCACCTACATCCCCGGCGAGATGGAGATGTGGGCTGACCTCGTCGATCTCGACTTCGTGCGCCATCTCGACATTCATTTCAGCGCCGATGCGCTCGGCCGTCGGTTGATGGAGGATCTCGATCCTGCCAAGCTGGACAATCCCCGGCTGCTGTTCTCCGACCCGCGCGTCCTTGCACTGGCGGATCTCATCGCCGAGGAGTGCAGAAACCCTGAGCCCCTCCATGATCTCTATGGCGACGGGCTGGCTGTCGCGCTGCTGATCGACGTGCTGGAGTTGCGGCGCACGGCTCCGCGCCAGCGCAGCAAGCTTGCCACTTGGCAGTTGCGTCGTGCGGTCGACTATATCGAAGAACATTGCCTTCGCAGCATTCGCCTGGAGGAACTGGCGGCGCTGACAAACCTTTCGCAATCGCAGTTTAGTCATGGTTTCAAGGCCTCGACGGGCCTGCCGCCCCATCAGTGGCAGACAAGGGCGCGGCTGGAGCGGGCCAAGCAGATGATGATCGGCAGCACGCCGCTAACCGAAGTGGCGGTCGCGACCGGGTTTTCGGACCAGGCACATTTTACCCGCGTCTTTCGCAAGACGGTCGGCACGACGCCGGCGAACTGGCGGAAAAGCCGCGTGCTGTGAGGCTTTAGACACAGCGATCGTGCAAATGCCGCAACCGCTCAGATTTGCCCAAAAACATTCTATTTCGAAAAATTACGACAAGCCGTTCCTGTTAATATGAGTTAATGGCTCATCTTATTGAGTGGCACCGCCAGGGGACGATGCGGTGCGCGACGGGGCGCAGGACATGATGTATTTGACAAATAAGGTTACACGCAGGGCCCAGTGGATGGCGGGTGTGGCTATCGCGGGCCTGATGATGGCCATGCCGGCAGCGGCACAGCAACCGCAGCCGACCGAGCTGAAGCCGCTGGTCGTCCAGGGTGGCGAGGCAGGCGCTGCCGACGGCAGCGAGGCGAACGGTCGGGCGCCGGTGAAGGGTTATGTGGCGAAGACCACCACGGCCGGATCGAAGGCGGATATTCCAATCAAGGAGCTTCCCCAGTCGGTCTCCGTGGTCGGCCAGCAGGAAATGCAGGATCGCGGTATCACCAACAAGGTCGACGAGGCCTTGCGTTACACGCCTGGCGTAAACACGCAGCCGTTTGGCAATGACGGCGATACCGACTGGTTCTATATTCGCGGTTTCGACGCGACCCAGACGGGCGTCTTTCTCGATGGCCTGACGCTGTTCAGCTACGGCTTCGGTGGTTTCCAGATCGACCCCTTCTCGCTCGAGCGCATCGAGGTGCTGAAGGGGGCGTCGTCGGTCACCTACGGCGGCACCAATCCGGGTGGTATCGTCAACATGGTCCGCAAGGAGCCGACCGATCAGCCGCTCTACTACACGGAAATCGGCATCAACAGCAACGGCAACGCCTTCGCCGGCTTTGATTTCTCCGACAAGCTCAGCGCCGATGGCGTCTGGAGCTACCGCCTGACCGGCAAGGTCGCGGGCGGCGACCAATACAGCCATTTCACCGATGACCTGCGCGGCTTCGTCATGCCGCAGCTGACCATCTCGCCGGATGAATCGACGAAGGTCAATCTTTACGCCTATGTCAGTGGGCTCGACGAGGTGCGCAGCGGCAACGGCTTCTTCCCCTATGTCGGAACGGTGGTCGATGCGCCGTTCGGCAAGATCGATCGTAAGGCCTTCTACGGCGAGCCAAGCATCGACAAGGAAACCTACAGCCAGGAGATGATCGGTTACTCGATCGAGCATGAATTCGACGGCGGCTGGAAGCTGTCGCAGAACCTGCGCTATGGCCATTTGAAGAAGGACGAGGAAGGCCCCTACCTCAACGGCTATGTCGATGGCGACCCGAACGCCGCCGGCTACAACGATCCGAGCTACGAACTGGCGCGGATTGGCTTTACCCAGCATTCGAAGGTTGACACGTTCTCGGTGGACAGCCGCGCCCAGCGTGAGTTCGACCTTGGAGGCGTCAGCCACAACTTCATGGTCGGCACGGACTACTCGATCTACCGCCTCGACAATATCCAGGCCTGCTGCGGCTCGAACCCGATCAGCGCCACCAATCCAGTCTACGGCACCGCGCAGGGCGCCAACTTCGTATACCTCGATCAGGTCATGACGCAGCAGCAGCTCGGCATCTATGCCCAGGACCAGATGAAGTTCGGCGATGGCTGGCTTGTTACACTCAACGGTCGCTACGACTTCGTCGACGAGAACGCCGATTCTCGGATCTCGACGGACTCCGGTTCCAATAGCAAGTCGCCCAGCGGTCGCGCCGGCCTCGCCTACGATTTCGGAAACGGCATCACGCCTTACGTCAGCGTCGGCACCTTCTTCAATCCGTTGATCGGCACCACCGCGTCTGGCGCGGGTCTCGTTCCCGAAGAGGGCGAGCAGTACGAAGCCGGCATAAAATACGAGCCGACCTTTATCGACGGCCTGTTCACAGCCTCGATATTCAACATCAACCGCAAGAACATGGCGCTGACGGATCCGGCCACCTTCCTGCAATACCAGCTCGGCGAGGTGCGCTCGCGCGGCGTCGAACTGGAAGGCAAGGTGAATCTCGACCAGAACTGGAAGCTGCTCGGCTCCTATTCCTACACCGATCTCGAGGTCACCAAAAACCTCGACAGCAGCATCGTCGGCAACTCGCCCTATCTCGTGCCGAATTCGACCGCCGCCCTTTGGCTCGACTATGCCGTGAACGACGGACCGCTCGAAGGCGTGAGCCTCGGTGCCGGGATGCGCTACCAGGGCAAGTCCTGGGCGGATGCGGCCAACACGCTGCGGGTGCCCTCGGCCACTGTGTTCGACGCGGCGGTTCGCTACGAAAAGAAAGGCTGGGGTGCCTCGCTGAACGTCGCCAACGTCTTCGACAAGGAATATGTTTCGGGCTGCGCCGGTGCGAATACCTGCGGCTATGGCGATGCGCGCACGTTCACCCTGAAGCTCAGCAAGAAATGGTAGGTCGGCCCCTTTAGAATTGGACGCCCGGGAGGTTCAATTCCCGGGCGTCCTTCAACATCAGGCTGGCTCGAACAGGGGAACGATCTCCATCTCGGGCACCAGGACCAGGCCCTTGTCGGTTATGCGGATTTCCGGAATGACCGACAGCGGAATGAGGTTGAAGCCCATATAGGCGATGGTGCACTCCGCCTTTTCCCACTCAATCTTCAGCAGCTTGGTTTCCTCGGCAACTTCGTGCACGCGCTTGTCGGACAGCAGGCCGGCGATCGGCAGAGGCACCATGGCGGTGACCTTGCCGTCCATCACGACGCAGACGCCCCCCTGCTTTTCCTCGATCGCCGCAAGTGCGATCTGCATGTCCGCTTCATTGGTGCCGGCGACGATGATGTTGTGGCTGTCGTGACCGACCGACGAGGCGACAGCGCCTTTCTTCAGACCAAAGCTATTCAGCAGCCCATGGGCAACATTGCCGGCCGATTTTCCGTGGCGTTCGATGACCGTGACGAAGCATAGCCCGTGGCGCTCGAAGTGCGTCTGCCAATCGTTCGCCGGCTCAAGTCTGAGTTTTACGTGGCCGAGCGTGATGCCCGGAAGCTCGGTCTTGATGGTGTGGGCGATGACAGGGACTGTCGGCAGATCGGGTGTCAGCTTGAGATTGGCCGGCAGCTTGACCGTGTGGTAGGCGGCTTCCGGATAGCGGTATGGCTTTGAGAGCGCCTCGTCGAGGACGGAGGTGATCTTCCTGTCGTCGACCACCAGTTCGCCGCCGTACCAGGTGCTGACTGGCTTCAGTTCGTCCGTCAGCAGAACCAGGTCCGCCCGCCTGCCTCCCCCAAGGCCGCCGATCTCGTTTTCCATGCCGAAGCGGGTCGCGCCATGCAGGGAGCCCATCGACCATGCCTGCTCGATCGTCATCCCCGCTTTGACGGCTTCGCGCGTCACCCAGTCCTGGCCGAACAGCAGCAGGTCGTCGGCGTCGCGGTCATCGGTGCAGACGGCGATTCGTTTATGGGACGCACCGAGCTCGGTGATCGTCCGGATGGCGAGCGGCAGGCTGTGCCACGGCGTGGTTGGCGGTCCGCCGCGCAGGAACAGCCAGATGCCGGCCTCGAGCATGTCGTCGGCGATGTCGCGATCGATCGCCTCGTGGGTGTCGGTGACGCCGGAGGCGGCGTAGGCGGAGACGAATTCGCGGCCGTAGACATGGCCGGAGACCGGCCTGCCCCGCTCCAGCGCGGCGGCAAGGATTGCATGGCTGCGCTCGTCGCCCATCGCCACCTGGACGAAATCCATCTTTTCGCCAAGGGCGACGGCCTCGGGCCATTTGTCGAACAGGGCTGCGATCTTGCCGGGCGTCAGATCGCCGCCTGCCGTCTCGAAATGTGGCGAGGTTGCCGGCACGGTGCTTGGGACCGTCAGGAAGATCGACAGCGGCGCCTGCCGGGCATCCTCGAGCATGGCTTCGACGCCGGCCACGTCCATGACGTTGCCGATCTCGTGGCTGTCGCAGAAGATGGTCGTCGTGCCGTTGAGCAAGGCCGCTTCAGCATAGGCGCAGGCGGTGACCATGCTGGATTCGATGTGTATGTGCGGATCGACCAGGCCTGGGGCGATGATGCCGCCACGCGCGTCGTAGCGTTTCGCCGCACTGCCCCTGTAGCTGCCGCTCGGCTTGACGGCGGCGATGCGTCCGCCGGATACCCAGATTTCCCTGTCTGGAAGAATGCGCTCGGAATAGGTCGACAGAACGCGCGCGTCACCGATGACCAGGTCCGGTTCGCGCCGGGCCGAGGCGACATCGGCGAGGTTGCGGGTCATGGTGGAGAGCGGCTTGACGGAAAAGCGGGTGAGCGTGGTCATGTACATCCAATCACGATTCGAGGGCCTGTGATGACCATGCTACGAAAGCGGATTGGCAAACGAAAGAGGCGAATGCGGGTACCGGCGCATTCGCCTTCTTCAGGCAGGATTTCGGGTTAACGCTGGGGCGCGCCGTCCGACGGAATCTCGTCTGTGACGACTTCGAAACGGACGAGATTTGCCGGGCCGAAGTTGGTGGTGAGCGCGACGTCGGTGGCGTCACGGCCTGTTGCCATCAGGATACGCCCGATCCGCGGCTTGTTGTGCCGGGCGTCGACCGTGTGCCAGTTGCCACCGAGATAGACCTCGAACCAGGCGCTGAAATCCATCGGATTGACATCGACGGGGACGCCGATGTCGCCGAGATAGCCGGTGCAATAGCGGGCCGGAATGTTCATGCAGCGGCAGAGCGTGATCGCCAGATGAGCATAGTCCCGGCACACCCCTACCCTGTCGGTAAAACCGCCAAAGGCACTGCGGGTGGAATCGGCCTGCTGGTAGTCGAACCTGATCTGGTTATGGGCGAAGTTCAGGATGGTCTTCACGCGCTCCCAGCCGTAGGGCGTGTTGCCGAACTGCGACCAGGCGAAGGTCGCCAGGCGATCGGTATCGCAATAGCGGCTGCCCAGCAGGTAGACCAGCACTTCGTTCGGCAGATCCTTGATCTCGTGCTGGACGGCATCTTCGGGAATGTTGTCCGGCAGGCCGGTGTCGTAGATTTCGAACTCCGTCGAAATCGTCGTCACGCCGGCGGGAGCGACGATGCGGGAGCAAGAGTTGCCGAAACCGTCCGTATAGCCGGAGGCCTCGATGTCCCGGTCAAAGGTCAGGACCTGATCGGTCAGCAGATCGACGCGGCGTGATGGGTGAATGTTCAGGCAGAGCAGCATGGGAGTGGGCTGCGGGCAGTCGTACGCGATGCTGAAGCCGGCACGTATTTTCATCACTTAGCCTTTGTTGGTGGGTAGCCCAGATATGGGTCACCTGTGAACGTTGCAGGAAGAAGACTGTTCCATGGCGTTTTCGCCCTTTTCCTTCAGCCTATCGGTCGGGCGCTCCGTTGTCACGTTCACTTGCACCGTCATGTCTTCGTAATCGTCCGCCTCGCCATCATAGCTGCCTGTCAGCGGAATGGCTTGGCGCGGATCTCGGGCCACGGCGACGCGGATGAGGTCGCGATTGCCGACGATGCCGTTGGTCGGATCGAATTCGACCCATCCGGCGCCCGGCAGATAGACCTGGCACCAGGCATGGGTGGAGCCGCCGCCCCGGATGGTGGAATCGTCACGGCTCGGGACGAAGACATAGCCGGTGACGAAGCGCGCCGCGAGACCGAGCGAGCGCGCCGCCTCAATCATCAGCAACGCGAAATCGCGGCATGTGCCCTTGCGCAGCTTCAGGGTTTCCATGGGGAGTTGCGTGCCGCGCGCCGAGCGGCGGGCATAGGCAAAGCTCTCATGGATAGCGAAGCACATGGTCATCAGCATGCGGCCCGTCTCGGTCGGCTGGCCGATGCGCACGAATTGCCGCGCCCATTTCTCCACCTCGCGCTCAGGATCGGGATAGTGGCGCTCGATGGTCGGCGCGAGGTCGGCGAGTTCATCGGGGTCGTAGGCGAAGGGATATTGCTTGGCGCTATCGTCGATCTGCAAATTGAGGGCGACCTGGGGCGTATGGTCGAGGCGAATGCGCGTTTCGAAACGGAGTTCGCGCGCGGGCGTATCGATCTCGACCAGCGCGACGCAATTGCCGAAGACATCGTGCATCCAGCGGACGCTGCTCGGTTTCGGCTCGACCATCAAGGTTGCCTCGAGAAGCCGCTGGTCGAAGCTGTCGCGCGGCCTGAACATCAACCGGTGCTCGCCGAACGCCACCGGCTTCTTGTAACGGTAGACCGTGATGTGCCTTACGGAAAAAATTGTCATCGTCGTATGCCCTTCGCAAGCCGTCTGTCAGCCGCTCCATTGTCTCCGAGCGGCTTGCCGTATTCCGTGGTTTCCCCTGACGCCGCGGATAACGGAAGTCCTAGTCCGCCAATAAGATGGCATCCGTCAATATGGTTTAATTCCGGCGACCGCAAATGCAGGGGCACGTATACAACCATGAGGTCAATTGTCCGAAACTTGACAATCAAACAATAAGGGACTATTTATTTCGCATCGATAGTTGTTTGCGATATTTATGTTTGCTGGCGGTTGACGCTTTCTTTACGAAATTCCCCTCTCAAAAATCGACTTATGCCTGCCGGGCGCCGCCCGGCTGAAACGATATTGCTAAGGGGAGGGTTCGTCATGGCCACCGGCACAGTAAAATGGTTTAATTCCACAAAGGGCTTCGGCTTCATTCAGCCTGACAACGGCGGTGCGGACGTGTTCGTTCACATCTCGGCTGTCGAGCGTGCCGGCATGCGCGAAATCGTCGAGGGCCAGAAGCTGTCCTTCGAACTCGAGCGCGACAACAAGTCGGGCAAGATGTCTGCCGGTCAGCTCCAGGCTGCATAACGGCCTTTAGCGGCGCCATGACCACGGATGTACCGGCATGTTGCAGCGGCTTTAGTCCCAGGGAAGGTCAGACATAGTGTCTGGCCTTTTTCGCATAATGCCGAAGCCCCGCCTTGAGGAGGATCACAGGTGACGGAAAACTCCAAATCCCGCGAGCAGGCTGAGATCGCTTTCAGCAAGACGCAGACGGAATACCTTGCCCGGACCAGGGCGAACGCCGAGATCGATGTGGTTGCCGCTGACCGGGATGCGAAGACCGCACGGCTGCGGGAATTGCGACTTGAAAGAGAGGCCAATGCTGTGCCACAGGTAGGCAAGGCCAAAACAGCCCCTAATCGCTGAGTGCGATGGGCTAAACCATCTATAAGGACGACGACCGCTTGAGACATGTAAACGATAATGGTTTTGCCGAGCGCCGCAAGGCTGCCAATGAAGCCAAGAAGCAGCTTCTGACCAAATTCGCCACGGCGCCGAAGCCGACCGACCCAGATGTCGTCGCCAAGCGCGCCGAGCGCGCGGCGGCAGCCGAAGCACGCGAAGCCCGTCGCTCAGAACGCGAGCAGGCGAAGCGTGAGGAATATGCCCGCCAGTTGGCCGAAGCGGCAGCCAGGACCGCCGCCGCCAGCGCGGAGGCGAAAGCCCAGGCCGAAGCCCAGGAAGCCGAAGCCGTCAAGAGCATCGAGCAGATGGCTGCCGACGAAGCGGCCCGCAAGGCGGAGCGCGACCGCCGCTATGCCGCCCGCAAGGCGCGCCAGCGCTAAGCTTTCTCTGAGCAATTGAAAAAGCCGGCCTCCAAGGGCCGGCTTTTCTGCGTTTTGATGGCCGTTGAGCCGAGCCTTCCGTTTGCTCAGGGCGATGTGAGATCACCCTGGGCCAACGTTGGCTTCGATGCCAGCCTAGGCTTGCGCTGGAACCGCGGCGGCGTCGCGGAACGAGACGAGCCGGCGGGTTTTTTCATCCCAGAGGACGAGCTTTACGCAACGCAGGCTTTCCATGATCGTGATGCGCCCGACATTGCGGAGCTCGGGATGGTCGCGAAGCACTTCCGGCAGGCGGTAATAGGGAACGCGGCTGGCCAGATGATGGACGTGGTGGATGCCGATGTTGGCGGTGAGCCACATCAACGGACGCGGCAGGTCGTAGTTGGATGCGCCGTGCAGGGCTGCATGCGGAAACTGCCATTCCGGCGGCTCCGACCAATGGGTTTCCTCGAACTGATGCTGCACATAGAAAAGCCAGATACCAGCGGCACCGGCCAAGACCACGATCGGCAGGTGCACCATCAGGAAGGGCACGACGCCAACCGCCCACATCAGCAGTGCGGCGATGATGGCGACGGCCGCATTGGTGGCCATGGTCGACACCCAGGGCTGAAGCCCAGAGCGCATCATGCCGAAGGGCAGCCGCTGCTTGAAGAGAAACAGCCAGATCGGCCCGATACCGAACATAACCACCGGATTGCGATACAGCCGGTAAACGAGACGACCGCGAAACGACAGCGCCTGGTATTCGGCGATCGTCAGCGTGGCGATGTCACCGACGCCTCGCTCATCGAGATTGCCGGCGGAGGCATGGTGTTCGGCATGCGCCCTTCGCCAGTAGTCGTAGGGCGTGAGCGTCAGGATACCGATGATGCGGCCCGTCCAGTCGTCGATTCGACGGCGCGCAAAGAACGACCCATGGCCGCAGTCGTGCTGGATCATGAACAGCCGAAGCAGGAAGCCTGCGGCGGGTACGATCAGGATCAGTCCGGGCCAGAAGCTGTAATGCACGGCAATCCAGGACAGAACCCAGAAACCAATGAATGGAATGATCGTTACTGCCAGCTCGAAGGAGCTTCGGGCAGCGTGGGGCTGGCGGTACTTGGAAAGAATCTTGAGCCAGGCTTTTTCGTTCGAAATAGCAGCGGGCGCGGTTTTAGGCATGGCGTTGATCAACGGCGTGGAGCTTTCTGCACAAATGGTATAGGGGTAACGGGCGATGCCTGACCACTTCAGATCGGAGCGCGAAATGCCATCTGGCCATGGCATACAGCAAATGGTTCTCTGATGCCAAAGCTATTCGATCATTGAGGCGCTTTCATGTTATTTTCTGCCTCCAACTCCGGATGTGATACCAGATCGAGTGGCTGCCAACCGGCCACCGGCGCCGAAGCTCATGACTGCGCCGCATGGGCAATTTGACAACCGGCGCATATCGATAGCCGGCTAACGGCATGCCCGCTCACGGCTTTGAGCGGATCGGGATTCTCGAATCAGCTCGCCAGTTCGAGCCGCCGTCGGCGCTGAAGGTTGACGTCCAGTTGAGACATGACGCGCAATGTGGCGTTGACGTCTTCCTCGCTTGCGCCTTCGAAAAGTTCGGCGCGGAGGTTGGCGAGCAGCGAGTTCAGTTGCATGTTCAACTCTTCGCCGGCAGGGGTCAGGCGAAGCGTCTTGACGCGCCGATCCTGCACGTCCTCGATGCGGTCGATGTAACCGAGTTCCGCAAGTTGATCGAGGACCCGCACCAGCGTCGGCCCCTCGAGGTTCAGGGCTTCGGCGAGGTTTCCTTGGCGGATGTTACTCCCAAGCCGGGCAATGTAACGGATTGGCAGAACGGTTGCCTCTGACAGGGCGTAGGGCTTAAGGGCGCTATCGAGCGCCCTGCGATACAGCCGTGCCAGAAGGACAAGATTGATGCCCAACCTTTCGTGTAGCTCCTTGATGGCCATTACATTACCCCCCCCCTCATACGCGCCATTGTAACTATCGTAGAGAGACAGACAACGCCTTTCGGCATCGCGGCTTTCTTTGATGTGGAATAAGCTTCATGCCGCTGAAACCGCGGCGGATGGTCGGTTCTGGCGCTTGCCCGGCGCGCATTCGTAGCAAGCGCAGCGGAATCTCCCGGTAACGCTGTTCTGTCACACGCTCATCGCTCGACAGAGAAATTAGCAGCCGGCGACGTTCAGGATTTGAAACTGTGCTCATAGTCATTATGTCATACGACAAGATTTGGAGACGTTGATGCAATTCCAAGAGCGGAGCCGGAGTGAGGTCGATGTCGCGATCGTTGGCGCCGGAGCGGCTGGTGTGGCCGCCGCCCGCCAATTGAAGACGATCTGTCCGCACTTGTCTGTGCTGGTCCTTGAAGCCGGATCGCGGATAGGCGGTCGCGCGCTCAGCTTGCGACCGGAGCTGCTGGCGGGCGAGCCCATCGATCTTGGTTGTGGCTGGCTGCATGGCGCGCGCACGAACGCGTGGCGGAAAATTGCTGGCGATGTTGGCCTGACGGTCGATCAAACCCCTGCCCCATGGAGCGAAGGCGGCAGGCGCCTCCAATCCGACCCTGAGGCGGAGGACGGGATCGAAGCCTTCTTTGCGCGTGTTGATGGTTACAGCGCTGAAACCGACGTGCCGTTGTCGGCGATGCTCGAACCGGGTCATTCGGCGAATGCGCGGCTAGAGGCGATCGGCACCTATCTGAACGGCGCATCGCTCGATCAGGCTTCACTGATCGACTACAGGCACTACGCGCCTGGTGAGGGGCCGGACTGGCGCGTTCGCGAAGGCTACGGCACGTTGATTGGGCGATATGCTGAAGGCCTGGATATCCGCCTGAAGACCATCGTCAGCCACATCGATCACGGGGCGGCCGATAGTGTGGTTCTCACGACCAGTTGCGGCACGCTGCGCGCGAAGTGGGCGATCGTGACGGTCTCGACGAACATATTGGCGGCTCAGGCGATCCGCTTCACGCCGGCACTGCCGGAAAAAGTCGAGGCCGCAGCCTCCCTCCCCCTCGGCCTTGCCAACAAGCTGTTCCTCGCGGTTTCGCCTGAACTCGATATGCCGGTGGACATACAGGCCTACGGATCGCCAACCAGCAGCGCCACGGGTAGCTATCAGATCCGCCCCTTCGGCTCAGCCACGATCGAAGCTTACTTTGCCGGACCGCTGGCGCGGGAATTGGAGAGCGAAGGCGAAGATGCCGCCTTGTCCTTTGCCTACGAGGAGCTTGCCGGGTTGTTCGGCAGCGATATCCGCCGTCATCTGAAGTTTGCGGCGATTTCGGGATGGGCAGCATCGCCACATATTGGCGGCTCCTATGCCTACGCCCTGCCCGGTGCATCCGCCGCAAGGGCCGTGCTTGCGGCGTCAGTCGATGAGCGTCTGCTCTTCGCCGGGGAAGCCTGCTCTCTATCTCGCTACTCCACCGCCCATGGGGCCTATGAGACCGGCATCGCTGCCGCGAACAGTGTGGCCTCTGCGTCTGGATCGACGGTTGGGGCGGTCAGGGAGAACCGTTCATCGACATAGATACCGCCCATGCAGAGCGCACCAAGCAAATCTAGGCGATTCGGGATTTCTCCCCGGACCGCAGTCATTACCCGGGTGGCATATGTGATTATGCCCCCACGCAATCCATCCCTTGCTCTTTGAGAGCCTCCCTCGCCTCTAGGAAAATAATGTTGAGCCATCACACCTTTGGACGCCGGGCCAGTTTCTGGACGGCTGCCGCCGTTGTTGCCCACACGCTTTGGACCAGCGCCGCGCCCGCCATGACCTATCCGCTCTATGCGAGCGAGTGGGGACTGACGCCACTTGCCACCACCACGATTTTTGCCGTGTATCCGATCGCCGTGGTGTTGATCCTTGTCTGCTTTGGGGACATTTCCGATTATATCGGGCGGCGCAGGACGATGCTGTACGGTCTTGCCGCATCGCTCATCGGCGTCCTTCTGTTTGCCGTGGCTCGCGACCTTGCCTGGGTTCTGGTCGGCCGCGTTTTCATGGGGATCGGCGTCGGGCTATCAGCCGGGCCTTCCGCCGCAGCGCTCGTCGAATTCAGCAAGCCCGGCGACGAGCAGAAGGCAAGCGCCATCACGACACTGTCGCAGGTGTCCGGCCTCATCTGCGCCGCACTGATCGGCGGATTTCTCATCCAGTATGCGCCACTGCCAACGCGCCTGAATTTCGTCGTGCTGATGGTCGTCCTTGCTGCTGTTTTCGCAGCGACATGGTTTTTGCCGCGCCACACGAGCGCAGAAGCGCCCGGTCGCTGGCGCATGAAGCCGATCGTCATCCCGCGCGAGCTGCGCAAAATTTTCGCGGCTTCGACGGTGGCGGTGACGGCTTCGTATGCCATGGGTACGATCAACCTGTCGCTTGGCGCGCAAATCGCCCACGACGTCATCGGCTCGCAGAACGTCCTGGTCAACGGCGCGACAATTGCCCTCTTCGCACTGGCCGGCGGCATCGTCGCCATTCCGGGCAGAAAGCTGCGGTCAGGCACGGCCATCCTCATAGGCGGCACAAGTTCTGTTCTCTCTGTGGGGCTTCTCGTATTTGCTGCCGGCCAGCATTCGCTCGGCCTGTTCACGATGTCATTGGTGCTCGGCGGCATCGCCTATAGCCTGCTCTTTGCCGGCGGCCTGGGTCTGCTCAATTCCAATGCTCCGGCCCACCATCGGGGCGGCACCCTGTCGGCACTGTTCCTGGTGGCCTATCTCGGCCAAGGAATCGCCGCGCTGTTGCTCGGTGAAATCGCGACGGTTGATGGACTGAAGTTCGCCGTCGACGTCGCCTCCGCCATGGTGGCAGGGCTGTCGTTTTGCGCCATGTTGCTGTCTGTTCTCTACGCCTTCGCCAAGCCCGCCTCCCCTAACGTGATTGGAAACAGCCCATGAGTTCTCTTTTCTCTCCCCTTAAGATCCGCAATTTGACCTTGCCCAATCGCATCGTCGTCTCGCCGATGTGCCAATATGTTGCCGACAACGGCAAGGCGACGGCCTGGCATCAGGTGCATCTCGGCGGGCTGGCACTCTCGGGCGCCAGCATGGTTTTTCTCGAGGCAACGGCAGTCGAGGCAGCTGGCCGCATCACGGCAGGTGACCTCGGCCTATGGAACGACGACACCGAGGCTGCATTGCAGCCGGTCATCAAGGCCATGCGACTGGTCTCGAAGGCCGCTATCGTCATGCAGCTGGGACACGCCGGTCGGAAAGCGTCCAGCGCGGTGCCTTGGAAGGGCGGCAAACTCGTCGATCTATCCGCCGGTGGATGGGAGAATTTCGGTCCCTCCCCCATTCCGCACACGGAGGGCGACCGCGCGCCGACGACCCTCGATGCTGCGGGCCTCGACCGCATGCGCCAGGCTTTCGCCTCGACGGCCGAGCGCGCGGCGCGCCTGGGTCTCGACGGTGTCGAGCTGCACGCCGCTCACGGCTATCTCCTGCACCAGTTTCTCTCACCGATCTCAAACCGGCGGACTGACGCGTATGGGGGCTCTCTGGAAAACCGGATGCGCTTCCCTCTCGAGGTGTTCGATGCCGTCCGCGCTGCCTTCCCGGCAGACAAGGCCGTTGGTGTCCGACTATCGGCGACCGATTGGATGGATGGCGGCTGGGACGTCGAGCAGAGTATCGCCTTCGTCAAGGCGCTGCAGGCACGTGGGGTCGACTTTATCGACGTTTCATCCGCCGGGATCTCGCCGGAACAGCAGATCAGCGCCGGGCCGGGCTACCAGGTGCCTTTTGCGGCGCAGATCAAACAGGCGACAGGTGTGACAACCATCGCCGTCGGACTGATCACGGAGGCGACCCAAGCCGAAGACGTCATTGCCAGTGGTAAGGCCGATCTTGTCGCGCTGGCTCGGGGGATGCTCTATGATCCGCGCTGGGCGTGGCATGCCGCTGCCGAGCTTGGAGCGACCATTGAAGTGCCGCCGTCCTATCTCCGCGCCGCGCCGCATGGACAAAGCAAGCTATTCCGTCGCGGTTGACATCCGCTTCAAAGAGCATCGGCCGAGGGATTTCCCTCGGCCACTGTACTGCTATCAAATTTTGAGAATGGTCTGGCTTGGTGCCGGAATATCCCAGAGGGATGAGGCGGTTCGCTTCCGCAGGCGTCTGGTGGAGCCTGAGGTTTAGGCTACGGTCTTACTGACGAGCATCCGGCGCTTGGGCGAGGCGCAGGGCCCGCAAGCGCGCCGTCTTGGCTTCACGTTCCTTGCGGCGCTTTTCTGTGTCTGCAAAGGCCGCCTGGGTCGCCGCTTCGGCGAGTAGTCTCTTTTGCTCTTTCGACAGCTGAAGCCGGCGCTTCTTCGGTTCTTCCATGTGATCCTCCGTAGATATCTACAATAGGCGACGCCGTACACCCGAAGTAGCAGCAGCTTGCGTCCACCAGCTTTGGGTGAGGGGTCAATTCCCTAATGCCGAAGCGGTGCAATTGTTTCATAATAAAACCCACGGTCCGGTGCCGCACATTCAGAAGCGGTCTGGCGGGCGATGAGCCCGTCGGGAGAAAGCCGAAGAACGGTGTGAGCGAGTTTACTGCGGTAAACTGCATGTTAGTTCGTCTGTATGTCTTCAGGCCGTTAACGATAGGGCCTTGCTCGCGGATGAGAATCGGGCAAAAATGCGATTTGACTGGCGAGATAGCTTACAAACCGCATTTGCGAGAATTTAACATGAATATGGCAGCACCGTTTGGACAGCCGATTTCGGAGGTGGACCAACTGATCATTGGTCAGGCCCGCGAGCTTTCCGACAAGCTGAAGCAGCACCGGCTGGAAATGTTCCCGCCGACGGCCCAGAAGACCCTCCGCCAGTTTCATCTGAGCGAAGCTGCGCATTTTCTCGGCGTCACCAGCGGTCATCTGCGCAATCTGTCTCTCGAATCGAAGGGGCCCCTGCCGCAGGTTACACCATCGGGTCGCAGGTCCTACACTGCCGAGCAGCTGCTCGAAATGCGCCACTACCTTGAGCAGAACGGTCGCGCAGGCCAGCGCTATCTCCCGCATCGCCGGACCCAGGATCACCTCCAGGTCATTGCAGTTGTCAACTTCAAGGGTGGCTCGGGCAAAACGACGACCGCAGCCCATCTTGCGCAGCATCTGGCGCTGACCGGCCATCGTGTGCTCGCGGTCGATCTCGACCCGCAAGCAAGCCTTTCCGCCATTCACGGTTTCCAGCCCGAGTTCGACCTTGACGAAAACGAGACGCTTTACGCCGCAATCCGCTACGACGAACGGCGGCGGCCGCTCAAGGAAGTCATCCGGAAAACCAATTTCCCCGGGCTGGATATCGTGCCCGGCAATCTGGAACTCATGGAGTTCGAGCACGATACGCCGCGGATCCTGGCGCAAGGGCAGGGCAATGACTACGGGCGGATCTTCTTTGCCCGACTGGATGAGGCGCTTTCCTCGGTGTCTGACGATTACGACGTCATTGTCATCGACTGTCCTCCCCAGCTCGGCTTTCTGACCATGAGCGCGATCTGCGCTGCCACTGCCGTTCTCATCACCGTTCATCCGCAGATGCTCGACGTGATGTCGATGTGCCAATTCCTGCAGATGCTGGGCGAGATTCTCAACACCCTCAAGGGTGCCGGCGCCGACATGAACCTCGACTGGATGCGGTATCTGGTGACGCGCTACGATCCGACCGATGGCCCGCAGACGCAGATGGTCGCCTTCATGCGCTCCATGTTCAAGCAACACGTGCTCACCAACCCGATGTTGCGAAGCGTCGCAATCTCCGATGCGGCGCTGACCAACCAGACACTCTACGAGGTGGATCGCAGCCAGTTTACGCGGACGACCTATGATCGCGCGCTGGAATCGATGGAAGCCGTCAACGCCGAAATCGCTGGTCTTGTGCACAAGGCATGGGGACGCTGATCATGGCACGCAAGAATGTTCTTTCCGGGTTGATCTCCGAAGCGGGCGAGAAGTTTACCGCAGTAAACTCGCCGCAAACTGCACCGGCGCCGGAACGGTCCGGCGGCTACAAGGGGGTCGGGGCGCTCGGAGCCGTGACGCGCAGCATAGACGCACTGGCGGCAAAAGCAGATGCAGCCAAGGAAATCGAAGCCAAGCTGACCGCCGGCGAAGTGGTCATTGAGCTGGATCCCGACATGATCGAGGACTCGTTCATTTCCGACCGCCTCGTTCAGCTGGACAGCAAGTTCGAGGAACTGGTGGAGGCCATCCGCTTGCGCGGTCAGGATTCGCCCATTCTGGTGCGGCCGCATCCCGCTCATCCCGGAAAATACCAGATTGCCTTCGGGCATCGCCGTGCGAGGGCTGCGAAGACGCTGGGGCGGCCCGTGCGTGCGGTCGTCAAGAAGCTCGACGATCGCGACCATGTCATCGCGCAGGGCCAGGAGAACAGTGCTCGTGCAGACCTCTCCTTCATTGAGCGGGCAATGTTTGCGGGCCGGCTTGAAGAGCGCACTTTCGATCGGGAAACGATCATGGCGGCTCTCAGTGCGGACAAGACGACTGTTTCCAAGATGCTGTCGGTGATCAATCGCATCCCCAAGACGGTGGTGGATGCCATAGGCCCGGCGCTCGCCGTCGGCCGCGATCGCTGGCACGATCTCGCCACCCGCTTCGACGCCGCGGAAAATGCCGTGAGAGCCGAGCAATTCATTGCCACCCAGGATTTCCGCGATGCAGTGCCTGACGACCGCTTCGATCTGCTGAGCCGCTTTCTGGCGGGCAGGGGCACTATCAAAGCAACAGTCCCTTCGGCCCAACCGGTGTCCGAATGGCTGGGCGACAACGGCGCTGCGAAGGCTGAAATCAAGGCCGGCGGGAAGAAGTTTACGATTGCCCTGAAGGCGAAGAATGGCCCGGCCTTCGGCGCCTACATCACAAAAAATCTCGACAGGCTCTATCAGGCCTTTCAAGACGAAACCAAGTCAGAAACGGGAGACTAACCGCAAAAGAAAAAGGCCCCCAAACGTTGCCGTCGTGGAAGCCCTTCTCATAGTTGGCGCTTAGAGAATCACATTTCCACGAATCTTAGTCAAGAGTCTTTGGCACCGAATTGGGTGAGCGGATTTCTTTTGCCTTGAATAAGGTGAGAGAGAATGGAGATCGGACATATATCGACGCCCTTCGGTGGGCGATCGATGACGCTTGCCATGCTGGCAAACCAGTATGATGCAGACGAGATCGGCGCCGACGCATCGGTCGACAAATGGAAGCTGTTTCGGGCACTGTGCGAAGCAAGGCCAGTGCTGGGGGTCACGGATCGCGCGCTGGCCGTGCTGAACGCGCTTCTGAGCTTTTATCCGGGCAATGTCTTGTCGTCGGAGCACGGCCTGGTCGTGTTTCCTTCCAACGCCCAACTGGCATTGCGCGCCCATGGCATCGCACCAGCGACTTTACGGCGGCACTTGGCATCGCTGGTCGAAGCGAATTTGCTGATACGCAGGGACAGCCCGAACGGCAAGCGCTACGTTCGTCGAAGCGGCAGTGGCGCGGTGGAGCAGGCCTTCGGTTTCAGTATTGCGCCGCTGATTGCGCGCTCCGAAGAGATCCAGGCATTGGCAGCGCAGGTCGTGGCCGATCGGCTTTTCCTGCGCGTGACTCGAGAGAAGCTCACGCTGTGCCGGCGAGACGTGTCGAAACTGATCGAGACTGCCATCGATGAGGGAATTCCTGGTGACTGGATGGGCGTGTACGAGCATTTTCGTGGCTTGGTGATGCAAATCCCACGTTCACCCACGGTCGATGATATCGCCCCAATCCTCGAAGAGATGGCCATGTTGCGGGAAGAAGTGGTCAACCTTTTGGAAATGCGTGTTAAAACACAAAAAGAAAGCGGCAATGAGTCTCAAAACGAGCGGCACATACAGAATTCAAATCCCGAATCTAATTCTGACATTGAACCGGCTTTCGAAAAAAAGCAGGGCGAAAAATCCAATATCACCGGTATGACGGGAAATGTGAGCAGCGGCGAGAAGGCAGTCGAACGGCGGGCAGGGGCAGCAGGGGCTACCGGCACGGCGAAATCGTTGCACGTCGACGGGTTGAAGGCCTTTCCGCTCGGTCTCGTCCTGCGCGCCTGCCCCGAAATCGCGATGTATGGGCCCGGAGGGGCAATCGCCAGCTGGCGAGATATGATGACCGCAGGTGTCGTGGTGCGCTCGATGCTCGGGGTCAGCGCTAGTGCCTACGAGGAAGCATGCGAGATCATGGGCCCGGAAAACGCGGCGACTGTGATGGCCTGCGTGCTTGAAAGATCGGGTCACATAAACTCGGCAGGCGGCTATCTCCGCGATCTGACGCGGCGTGCGGAACGCGGCGAGTTCGCCATCGGTCCTATGCTCATGGCTCTTGCCCGTGCAAACGGCGGTGCAGAACGGAGATCGGCGTGATCGCAGCGGAAAATTGGTCGCAATTAAGCATCAAGTGGATAGCAACTGCCTATATGGCGGAGCGCTCTGTACTTTCCGACGGAGACCACGTATGTAGCGGGTTCATGAAGAGGCCCGCGACGTGCTGGCCGCGGCGATCTGCGCCTCCCGGGTTTTTTTCTGCCGGCGCGAACACCGAATTCCGAAAGACCAGATATGACTGAATTCGAAGGCATAGTTCCTCCGATTGCGCAAGCGTTGACAAAACGCGGTTATGAAGCGCTCACTCCCGTCCAGAAGGCAATGCTTGATCCGAAGCTCGGCGATTCCGATGTCCTCGTGTCGGCGCAGACCGGTTCGGGCAAGACCGTTGCCTTCGGTCTCGCGCTTGCGGCGACGTTGCTTGGCAAGGGCGAGCGCTTCGGCCAGGCTGGGCGGCCGATGGCGTTGGCGATTGCGCCGACCCGCGAACTGGCCCTGCAGGTCCAGCGCGAACTTGAATGGCTGTTCGAGCTGACCGGCGCGACCATCGCATCCTGCGTTGGCGGTATGGATATGCGCACCGAGCGTCGCACGCTCGATCGCGGCGCACATATCGTCATCGGGACCCCTGGCCGTCTTTGCGACCATATCCGTCGTAACTCGCTCGATATTTCCGAATTGCAGGCGGTCGTGCTCGACGAAGCCGACGAAATGCTGGATCTCGGTTTCCGCGAAGATCTGGAATTCATTCTCGAGAACTCTCCGGCAGAGCGCCGTACGCTGATGTTCTCGGCAACCGTTCCCCGGTCGATCGCAACGCTTGCCAAGAGCTATCAGCGGGATGCAGTGCGCATCAGCACAGCTGCAGAAACCAAGCAGCATGTCGATATCGAATATCGCGCTCTTGCCGTCGCCGGCAGCGATCGTGAGAATGCGATCATCAATGTCCTGCGCTTTTACGAAGCACCGAATGCGATCGTCTTCTGCTCGACCCGCGCGGCCGTCAACCACCTGACGGCACGTTTCAACAATCGCGGTTTCTCCGTTGTTGCTCTTTCCGGCGAACTTAGCCAAAGCGAACGGACGCATGCGCTGCAGGCGATGCGCGACGGACGGGCTCGCGTCTGTATCGCGACCGACGTCGCCGCTCGCGGCATCGATTTGCCAGGCCTCGATCTCGTTATCCACGCCGATCTACCGACCAATCCGGAAACGCTGCTGCATCGCAGTGGTCGTACCGGCCGCGCCGGTCGTCAGGGCGTCAGCGCCCTGATTGTGCCGACCAGCGGTCGCCGGCGTGCTGAGCGCCTGCTTGAGGCAGCGCGCATCAACGCGACATGGGCCAAGCCGCCATCGGCCGACGACGTCACGCGCCGCGACGACGAGCGTCTGCTCGCCGATCCGCTGTTCACCGAGGCCGTTCGCGAGGACGAGATCGACTTCGTCAAGCGGCTGCTTGAGCAACATAGCGCCGAGCAAGTGGCCGCAGCTTTCCTGCGCCAGTACCGTTCTGCCCATTCGGCGCCGGAAGATCTTCTTGACGTCGCCGTCCAGGATGACCGCAAGAAGCCGCGCCGCGATGAATTTTCGGCGCCGCGCGACGATCAGCAGCCGGATGTTCGATCCGACTTCACCGACGGCAAGTGGGTATCGCTGTCCGTCGGCCGAAAGCAGAATGCCGAACCGCGCTGGCTCATCCCGATGATCTGCCGCTACGGCGAGCTGACCAAGCGCGACATCGGCGCCATCAGGATGCAGCCGGAAGAGACTTTCGTGGAGTTCTCGGGCGAGGCGGCCGAGCGTTTCCTGGCCGCCATCGGTCCGAACAAGACTTTGGAAAAGGGCATCCGCGTAAAGCTGCTCGACAGTGCACCGGACGCCGGACGACAGGGCCACGATGGACCCAAGCGCAGCTTCGCCGAAAAGAACAACCGCCCGCGTTCCGATGCGAAGCCGGCGGCAAAGTTCGAGCGGCGGTCGGAGGGATCGGCTGCTGCGCCCGGCGAAAAGAAGCCGTGGAGCAAGAAGCCGGATTTTGCGCGGGATGGCGCAAAGCCGGCTGGCGGCAAGCCTAAGTTCAAGGGCGCACCCAAGCCGCGCTGAGCGGCAGACATTGAGCACCTGAGACGGAGAAGGCCAGGCAACCGGCCTTCTTTTTCGTTTCAGCCGACAAGCGAGAGCTGTGGCTTAGAGGGCCTGCAGCTGCTCGGCGGAGGACTTGCCGGAGCGCTTGTCCTGAACGATTTCAAAGCTGACCTTCTGCCCATCCTTCAGCGTGCCAAGACCCGAGCGCTCGACTGCGCTGATATGCACGAATACGTCTGCCCCACCATTGTCAGGCTCGATGAAGCCAAAACCCTTGGTGCTGTTGAACCATTTGACGGTACCTGAAGCCATTTCGGTATTTCCTTTAGTCGTGTTGATTTAACCGTGCGGAACACGGCGTGGTGACCGATATCGAGGCGCAATGTCGATAATTAGACGCGCCTCAATAGACCAGATGGAAAACTAGGGCGTCATGTTACGTCGGCAAGATCGCCTGGCGACGGATGATTTGCATCAGATTGACGACACAACCCGGATGTAGCGGGGGCGGACAGCGCTCGGCGCATATGAGACGTCAAAGAAATATGGTTAACGAGCCATGGCGGAAATTAATGCCCAATTGAGTTCTGCTCTGGCCAATGATGATTTAAAATCAATTCCCTGATCAGCTATGAAGCTCTCGGAGCAGGCGCTTCCGATGCAGTCTCGTCATCGCGATGACGCTGCCACTTTCCCACGAGCAGAGTACGGGCTTCCTATTTCACGGTCACCAGACTGAGTGCGGCGTGAATCTGGGCGACGACAGCGGCACCTTCACCGACGGCTGCCGCGACACGTTTTGTTGAACCGGCTCGCACGTCGCCAATAGCAAAGACGTTCGGCAGGCTGGTCTCGAGGGGGAGGGGGATGCGGGTGATATGGCCACCGTTATCATATGGTCGGCCGGTGACGATGAAGCCCTTGGTATCGGTGTGGACGCGATCTGCCAGCCAGCTGGCGTTTGGGTCGGCGCCGATGAACAGGAAGAGGTGGTGTAGCGGCAGCTGCCTTTCGCTCTCATCGCGTCGGCTGCGCAAGGTCGCCGATGTAAGTCCGGTTGTGGCGTCGCCGTCGATTCCCACGACTTCGCTGTCCATGTGAAGCTCTACATTGGGCAACGCCGCTATTCGATCGATCAGGTATTGCGACATGGTTTCCGTCAGCGCGCGTCGGACAACCAGATGCAGCGTCTTGACGTGCGGCGCGAGATAGGCAACGGCTTGCCCCGCCGAGTTGCCGCCACCCACCAGGGCAATCTCTTCGCCGGCGCAGAGCTTCGCCTCGATCGGCGACGCCCAATAAGAAACGCCGTTGCCTTCGAATTCCTCGATGCGCGCCACGTCCGGTCGCCGATAGCGGGCGCCCGATGCAACCACGACGCAGCGCGCCTCTACCGTCCTGTCGCCGGCAAGGTCGAGACCAAGGGGGGCCCGCTCGTCGGCGGGTGTGATCAGCCCTTGGACCTCGACCGGCAGCACCATTTCCGCCCCGAACTTCAGCGCTTGATTATAGGCGCGGCCCGCGAGCGCCTGGCCGGAGATTCCGGTCGGAAATCCGAGGTAGTTTTCGATGCGCGACGAAGCGCCTGCTTGGCCTCCCACGGACCGTTCGTCGATGACGATGACTTCGAGCCCTTCGGACGCCGCATAGACGGCGGTCGCCAATCCCGCGGGTCCGGCGCCGACGACGGCGACATCATAGACCTTGCCGGGCTTGAGCTCCGGCGTCATTCCGAGGCAAGCAGCGGCCTCCGCATCGGTCGGCCGCTTCAGCACCGTGCCATTGGGGCAGACCATGAGCGGCAGTTCCGAGGCCAGAATGCCGAGACGTTCGACCAACGCCCGGCCTTCACCTTCGCTGGCGGCATCGAGCACGACATAGGGAAAAGCATTGCGGGCGAGAAACCCCTGCAGCCGCGAGAGTGCGGCGTTCCCCGCGGTCCCGACGAGCACGGAACCCGCCCCCACGTCGATCAGCCCGACGCGGCGCAGGATAAACGACCGCATGATGATCTCACCGACGTCGGCCGATCCGATGACCAGCGCCCGCAGATGGGCGGCGTCGAAAGCGACGGCCGTACATCCAGTGCTTCCCGCGCGAGCGCCGGCAAGTGTCGGCCGGCCCGATAGCTGGTTGACCTCGCCCGAAAGTTGGCCGACACCGTGGGTGGTAATCGGAGCCTCGTGGGAGAGGCCCTCGTGACGGAAGACGTCCATTGATCCTTCCAGCACAAGCCAGGCGGGTGCGGCGTGGTCACCGACCTTATAGATGAGATCGCCAGGCTCGAAGCGTTGAGGCTCGCCGCTGGCAAAGCGTTTGGCCGTCTCCATCTGGTGTGGATTGAGCACCGGAAACATCTGGTGCTGTCGCGCGCTGAGATCCGTCATCAATAATCCCCCGTTTGGCTTCCTTTCTATCATGACCGATCTTCGAGCTGCCGTCAGCAGCGTTTGGCATTCGTCTGCGTCGCCGACCCGGCGGCTCTTCGTCCTTCCTGCGCGCCTTTGATCAACGTCTGCTTGCTTGACGAATCCTGCAGAGGGATTAGGGATCACACGCGACCTTGATGCGGTTCAACGAGCGCCAAGGTGGCTCGTTTCAGTACGGTGAATGCGATGTCCAGTGTTGAGAATGCGGTAAGTGCAACGGCAGAAGGTCGCCGGCTGCAGGAGATCAAGTCGGGTGTCGCCTGGCGGCGCTGGGGACCATATGTCTCTGAGCGCCAATGGGGCACGGTGCGTGAAGACTACAGCGCCGACGGCGATGCCTGGAACTTCTTTCCCTTCGATCACGCCCGAAGCCGTACCTATCGCTGGGGCGAGGATGGGCTTGCCGGGTTCTGCGACGAGAGCATGCGCTGGTGCCTCGGTCTGGCGCTCTGGAATGAAAAGGACCCGTTTCTCAAGGAGCGTCTGTTCGGCCTTGCCAATGGCGAGGGAAATCACGGCGAGGACGTCAAGGAAGTCTATCATTACGTCGATGCCACACCGACGCATTCCTACCAGAAGATGATCTACCGCTATCCGCAGGCGGCCTTTCCCTATGCGCAGCTGCGCACGGAAAACGCGTCCCGCACCCGGATGGAACCGGAATATGAAATCGGCGACACCGGGATATTTGCGGACCATCGCTACTTCGATGTCAGCATCGAATATGCCAAGGCCGGTCCGAACGACATCCTGATGCTGATTACCGTCGAGAATGCCGCCGAGGAGGCGGCCCGCCTTCATGTTCTGCCTCAACTCTGGGCGCGCAACACCTGGGCCTGGTCCGATGAGCCGGAGCATCCGCTTCTGGCCGCACAGGCAAATGGCGACGTACTAGCAACCCGGCCGGCCAAGAAGACCTGGCGTCTCAGCGCCGAGGATCCGGCGGAATTGCTGTTCTGCGAGAATAATACCAACCAGCCGCTGCTGTTCTCCGTCGCCGCCGACGGGCCCTTCAAGGACGGAATCAACGACTTCGTCGTGTCGGGAACGGAAGCCGCCATCGACCGAAAGGGCGGCACCAAGGTTGCGGCCAGACGAATTTTCGACGTGCCCGCCAAAGGCCGGGTATCGATGCGGCTTCGCTGGCGCGAGGACGGTGCGGCGCCGGACCCCTTCGCGGATTTCGACGCCACCATGGCGCTGCGCCGGCAGGAGGCCGATGCCTTCTATGCGGCCGTTCAGAGGGACATTGGCTCGGATGCGGCACGCGCCGTGCATCGCCAAGCCATTGCCGGACTGCTGTGGTCGAAGCAGTTCTACTTCCTGGACATTCCGCGCTGGCTCGACGGCGACCCGAATTTGCCGCCGCCTCCCTCCGGACGGGAGAAAGCGCGCAACGCCGATTGGCGCCATCTCAACAACGCAGATGTCGTCCTGATGCCTGACGCCTGGGAGTATCCCTGGTATGCCGCCTGGGACCTTGCCTTTCATTGCGTGCCGATGGCGCTGATCGACGCGGACTTCGCCAAGCAGCAACTGCTGCTCCTGACGCGCGACTGGTACATGCACCCTTCAGGCCAGCTGCCGGGCTATGAATGGAATTTCTCCGACGTCAATCCGCCTGTTCAGGCCTGGGCGGCGCTGCAGGTCTACGAGATCGACCGACGAATGACGGGGGTCGATGACGTATCCTTCCTGGAGCGCATCATGCACAAGCTGATGCTGAATTTCTCCTGGTGGGTAAACCGCAAGGATTCCGACGGGCGCAATCTCTTCCAGGGCGGCTTTCTCGGTCTCGACAATATCAGCCCTTTCAACCGTTCCGAGGCACTGCCGGACAACATGGTCCTGGATCAGGCGGACGGAACCGCCTGGATGGCGATGTATGCCCTCAACCTGATGAAGATCGCCATCGAACTGGCCTTGAGCGATCCCGTCTACGAGGACATGGCGAGCAAATATTTCGAGCATTTCCTGCTCATCGCCGGCGCGGTCGCCGATATCGGCGAAACGGGCGATGGGCTGTGGAACGAGGAGGACGGCTTCTTCTACGACATGCTTCGTCACAGGAACGGGTCGTCGGTGCCGATCCGCATCCAGTCGCTTGTCGGGCTTATTCCGATCTTTGCTGTCGAAGTGCTCGACAACGACATCTTCCAAAAGCTGCCGTCCTTTGCTGGACGATCGCGCTGGCTGCTGCAAAACCGCCCGAAGCTTGCCGCGCTGGTCTCGCGATGGACCGAACATGGGCAAGGCGAAAGTCATCTGCTGTCGCTGCTACGCGGCCACCGGCTGAAGGGGCTGCTCCGGCATATGCTCGACGAGAAGGAATTCCTCTCCGAGTTCGGTATTCGGTCGCTGTCGAAGATCTACCAGTCCAACCCCTACCGGTTCCAGGCGGAAGGGATCTCCATCGACGTTCCCTACACCCCGGGGGAGGCCGAGAGCGGATTGTTCGGAGGCAACTCGAACTGGCGCGGTCCCGTCTGGATGCCCGTCAATTTCCTGCTGATCAACGCCCTTCGCAAATTCCACGCCTATTTCGGCGAAGATTTCGTGGTCGAATGCCCGACAGGTTCCGGCACATTCCTCAGTCTCGATGCCGTCGCGGACGAACTCACCGCCCGCCTCAGCCGCCTGTTCCTGCGCGATCCGCTATCGGGGGAGACTTCGGACGATCAATCGGCGGCCAGCAATTCCATCGCGGGCTACCTGTTGTTCTACGAATATTTCCACGGGGACACGGGCAAGGGCCTCGGTGCCTCCCATCAAACCGGGTGGACGGCCCTCGTTGCAAACCTGATCGACGAGGTGGGACGTTAGCGGGTGGGAAAAGGTCCGCAGGACTTGCCAAGTACAGATTGCCACGCATCTGCCCCTCAGCAAGACGATCTCGCGCGTCCCAACATTAATGACGCCAAAGTTAGCCCGTAAAAATTGTAGAAATATCGGCAATTAGCTTTGTCTCGTTTTTATTGTCCTTTCAACGGCTTCCTGCTTTTCGAACCGGAAATTGCGGCGAAGTTGGGTGTATCCTCATCCTTCATTAACGATGCTTGTTAGTGAAACAACACGTGTTTTAATGGGCTTTTAACCATTTAATTGCATGATCCACATCATGAAGTCCGATTGGCAGGTAGCAACTCCATGCCACGGTACAAATTGTGGAGCCGAACATGATGAAGAGCTTGATTGGAGCCGTTGCCTTAGCCTTGGCCGCGACTTCGGCATTTTCAGCCGATCTTTACCAGCCAGAACAGGCGCCGCCGCCGGAGGTTGCCGTGTCGCAGGCCAGCGGCTGGTATCTGCGTGGCGATGTCGGCTACGCTTTCACCAAGCTGCGTGGAGCCAACTACTTCCAGGGCTCCAACAGCAACATGGCAGATTTCGATTCCGCCAAGCTCGATGACAGCTTCACGCTCGGCGGCGGTGTCGGTTACCAGATCAACGATTATCTGCGCACAGACGCGACGGTCGATTATCTCTTCAAGTCGGATTTCAAGGGCTCCACCAAAGGTGAGTGCGGCGCTTGCGGACCGGACTTCACTGCGGTCGCCGCCACCTCACGCGACAGTTCGTCTCTGACCGCTGTAAGCCTGCTCGCCAACGCCTATGTCGACATCGGCCATTACGGCGCCTTCACGCCTTACGTCGGCGGCGGCCTCGGCGGCACCTACATCAAGTGGGACAAGCTGCACAACACCTCCTGCTCCGACGCGGATTCTTCCTCCTGCGACGAAACCGTTACCCACAATGGTCGTGGCAGCTGGCGCTTCACCTATGCGCTGATGGCCGGCACCGCGATCGACCTGACCTGCAACCTTAAGGCCGACGTCGGCTACCGCTTCCGCCACATCGAAGGCGGCGACATGTTCGGTTACGCCGAAAATGGCGGCCCCGGCTACGACAAGGGCCTCAACCTGCACGAAGCCCGCGTCGGCGCCCGCTACAACTTCGGTGGCTGCGAGACTGCAAGCTACATGCCGCCGGCCGATATTCCGGTCGCCCCGGCCGTCTACAAGTAAGCATCCTGCTTCCCAACTTGAAAAGCCGCCCGGTTCGCCGGGCGGCTTTTTCTTTGTCGGCGTCCTTCGCAATCAGAGAGACAAATCCGCCACAGGTCACCGGCTGAGCGATCATCAACCGTCCGGCGTTTAGGCTTCATTAACCATGAATTCCCTATGGTTAATGAATTCGAACTGTCGCCGGATTCGCGCTCTGCGCTTCTGTCCGGCTGGAATGCGGGCCGTCTGGCCACGTGGGGAAGGGCTTGCAATGATCCGGTTTGACGCTTTCGCGGCGGCCATGCTTCTGACAGCAGCGGCCGCTGGCACCGCCGGCACTGCTTTTGCCGGTGATCTCCCGCCCGAAATCAATGTGGGCGAAGTCAGCGTCAAGGAAGCACGTGGTTTCTACGGGCGCGCGGACCTCGGCTATGCCATCGACAGCAATCTGCACGGTGCCCGCGCGCGCGCCTACGATGCGACGAGCGGCGACTACGACAGCGAGCGTTTCGATTCGAGCCGCTTTGGCGGCAATGATTTCTCGGGCGGTCTCGGCGTCGGCTACCAGTTCAGTGATCTCATCCGCGCCGATGTCACAGGTGATCTCTTCCGCGGCGATTTCAGCGGCAGGTTCTCGACAGATGCGCCCTGCGCGGGTGGATCAGCGGGAACCGGTTGCTCGGGCAAGACCACCGCTTCCTTCAAGGCCGGCAGCCTGCTTGCCAATGCCTATGTCGATCTCGGAACCGTAGCCGGCTTCACACCGTATATCGGTGCCGGCCTCGGCGCGACGCGGGTAAGCTGGGGCGATGCCAGGACCACGTCCTCCTGCGTCAATAGCGCGCTTGCCTGCGGCAGCGGAGATTCCGCAAGCGCCCGAAGCTCGGGCGAAGCCGACTGGCGTCTGACCTATGCGCTGATGGCGGGCGTCGCTTATCAGGTCGCACCGAACGTCAAGCTCGACCTCGGCTATCGCTACAGTCATATCGCCGGCGGCGACATGTTCGGTTACTCGGCCGCTGACACCGCTGCCGGTGCGAGCGGCACCATGGGTCGGAATGGCGGCATGGCGCGCCAGGAGATCCGGGTCGGGCTGCGTGTCAGCAGCTGGTAACTGTCGCAACAGGTCGCGGCGACGACAAATATTCCTCTCGCCGCGACACCGCATCTTGACATCAGTCGTGACGCCCTTTACCCACGATGGCGGGACACCCTTCCCCAACGAAGGGCTTTCTATCTGAGAGGATAGCACAATGACTGAGACCGCCAAGCCGGACATCCGTCCGCATAATACCCATTTTTCTTCTGGCCCCTGCTCGAAGCGCCCCGGTTGGTCGCTCGATGCTCTCTCCGACGCGCCGCTTGGCCGTTCGCACCGCGCGAAGGTTGGAAAGACCAAACTCAAGCAGGCCATCGATCTCACCCGCGAAGTTCTCAACGTGCCGGCGGATTATCGCATCGGCATCGTTCCTGCGTCCGACACCGGCGCCGTCGAAATGGCGATGTGGTCGCTGCTCGGCGAGCGCGGCGTCGACATGGTGGCCTGGGAAAGCTTTGGCGCGGGCTGGGTGACCGACGTCGTCAAGCAGCTGAAGCTGAAGGACGCCCGCAAGATGGAAGCGGACTACGGTGAACTGCCTGACCTGTCGAGCATCGATTTCGACCGCGACGTGGTCTTCACCTGGAACGGCACGACCTCAGGCGTCCGCGTCCCGAACGCCGACTTCATTCCTGCCGACCGCAAGGGCCTGACGATCTGCGACGCCACATCGGCTGCCTTCGCCCAGGACCTCGACTTCGCCAAACTCGACGTCACCACCTTCTCCTGGCAGAAGGTGCTGGGCGGGGAGGGGGCCCATGGGGTCATCATCCTGTCGCCCCGCGCTGTCGAACGGCTGACCACCTATGTGCCGGCCTGGCCGTTGCCGAAGATTTTCCGGATGACCTCCGGCGGCAAGCTGATCGAGGGCATCTTCACCGGCGAGACCATCAACACGCCCTCCATGCTTTGCGTCGAGGACTATATCGATGCTCTCCTCTGGGCGAAGTCGCTCGGCGGCCTGAACGCGCTGATCGGCCGCGCCGATGCCAACGCCAAGGTTATCGCCGACTTCATCGCCGCCAACGACTGGATTGCCAACCTAGCGGTGAAGCCGGAAACGGCGTCCAACACCTCCGTCTGCCTGCGCATCGTCGATCCGCAAGTTTCGGCGCTCGATGAGGATGGCCAGGCCGCTTTTGCGAAGGGCCTCGTGGCTTTGCTCGAAAAGGAGGCCGTGGCCTTCGACGTCGGCCATTACCGCGACGCTCCGTCCGGTCTGCGCATCTGGGCCGGTGCGACCATCGAGACCTCGGACATGCAGAAGCTGATGCCATGGCTCAGCTGGGCATTCGAGACGCAGAAGGCGACGCTTGCCAAGGCAGCCGCCTGATCGCGCACACGGCTCCGCCGAAAGGGCGGAGCCTCTGTATCCCCATTTGAATTCATCGCTGAACCCATTCTCAGGAGGCCATCATGGCACCTCGCGTTCTCGTATCCGACGAACTGTCGGAAACCGCCGTCCAGATCTTTCGCGATCGCGGCGTCGAAGTCGATTTCCAGCCGCAGCTCGGCAAGGACAAGGACAAGCTCGCCGAAATCATCGGCAATTATGACGGCCTCGCCATCCGTTCCGCCACCAAGGCGACGGAAAAGCTGATTGCCGCCGCCACCAACCTCAAGGTTATCGGTCGCGCCGGCATCGGCGTCGACAATGTCGATATTCCGGCAGCCTCCCGCCGCGGCATCATCGTCATGAACACCCCGTTCGGCAATTCGATCACCACGGCCGAACACGCCATCGCGCTGATGTTCGCCGTTGCCCGCCAGCTGCCGCAGGCCGATGCCTCGACCCAGGCCGGCAAGTGGGAAAAGTCGAAATTCATGGGCGTCGAGATCACCGGCAAGACGCTTGGCGTCATCGGCGCCGGCAACATCGGCTCGATCGTCATCTCCCGTGCCATCGGCCTGAAGATGCACGTCATCGCCTACGACCCCTTCCTGTCGAAGGAACGGGCCGAGGAAATGGGCGTCACCAAGGTCGAGCTCGAAGAGCTGCTGGCCCAGGCTGATTTCATCACCCTGCACGTGCCGATGACCGACAAGACGCGCGGCATCCTCAACAAGGACGCGCTGGCGAAGACCAAGCCGGGTGTCCGCATCATCAACTGCGCCCGCGGCGGCCTGGTCGATGAGGCAGCCCTTGCCGAAGCCATCAAGTCCGGCCATGTCGCCGGTGCCGCCTTCGACGTGTTCGAGGTCGAGCCCGCCAAGGAGAGCCCGCTTTTCGGCCTGCCGAACGTCGTCTGCACGCCGCATCTGGGTGCAGCCACCACCGAAGCGCAGGAAAACGTCGCACTTCAGGTCGCCGAACAGATGTCGGACTATCTGATGAAGGGGGCTGTTTCCAACGCCATCAATATGCCGTCGATCACGGCGGAGGAAGCGCCGCTGCTGAAGCCGTTTATCCGGCTGGCCGACGTGCTTGGCGCCTTCGTCGGCCAGGTGACCGAGGAACCTATCAAAGAGATCGAGATCCTCTATGACGGCGTCACGGCCGGCATGAACACCAAAGCGCTGACATCGGCGCTGCTGGCTGGCCTGATCCGCAGCCAGGTGTCTGATGTCAACATGGTTTCGGCGCCGATCATGATCAAGGAAAAGGGCATCGTGCTCTCCGAGGTCAAGCGCGACAAGACCGGCGTCTACGATGGCTACATCAAGCTGACCGTCAAGACCGGCAGCATGACGCGCTCTGTGGCCGGCACGGTGTTCTCCGACGGCAAGCCGCGTTTCATCCAGATCAAGAACATCAACCTCGACGCCGATGTCGGCCAGCACATGGTTTACATCACCAACACCGACGTTCCCGGCATGATCGGCTTCATCGGCACGACGCTGGGTGCGGCCAATGTCAATATCGCCAACTTCCAGCTCGGCCGTGACAGCCAGGGCGGCGATGCAATCGCGCTGCTTTATGTCGATGGCGCCATCAGCGATGACGTGCTGGCAAAGCTGACGGCGAACCCCGCCATTCGCCAAGCACGGCCGCTGGTCTTCAACGTCGATTGATTTCCTCCCAGGGAACCAAAGAGAAAGCCGGCGTGAGCAATCGCGCCGGCTTTCTGCATCTGCGGACTGGGGTTTCGATCGTCAGAGAATGCGGCCGACCGACAGATAGATCAGGCGCTTGATCTCCCGCCTGGCGCGGGTCGTCATGTCGAGGATCAGCGCGGTGAAGATGCTGAGAAAGCCGAGCAAGACCATGCCGAGGCTGAGCACAGCCGTCGGCAGGCGCGGCACCAGGCCTGTCGCAAAATAGGTTGCGAGAACCGGCACCATCAACACCGCCGCGACCGCGAAGAAGAACAAGCCGAACAGACCGAAGAACATCAGTGGCCGCTCGTCCTTGATAAGCTTGACGATCATCAGCAAGATGCGGGCACCGTCGCGCACCGTGTTCAGCTTGCTGACAGAGCCCTCTGGCCGCTCGCTGTAGGGCGTCGGAAGTTCGGCACAGGGCATGCGCAGCTCCAGGGCATGCACCGCCAGCTCCGTCTCAGTCTCGAAGCCGCTCGACATTGCCGGAAAGGATTTGACGAAGCGCCGAGACAGCACCTTGTAGCCGGACAGCATGTCTGAAAACTGCGGCCCGAAGATCCAGCGGACGATGCCGGATAGCAGCCGATTGCCGAACTGGTGCCCGGGGCGATAGGCGTTGCTGAGCGTCGAAACGCGCGAGCCGTTGACGAAATCGAGCTCGTCGGTGATCAGCGCATCGATCAGCATCGGGGCGAACAGCGCGGAATAGGTGCCGTCGCCATCGGCAAGGACATAGATGTCGGCATCGATATCGGCGAACATGCGCCTGATAACGTTGCCCTTGCCCTGCCGCCGTTCCATCCGAACGATGGCGCCCGCAGCCCTTGCTATGGCGCCGGTGCCGTCGGTGGAATTGTTGTCGTAGACGTAGATCGCGGCGCCCGGCAAGGACATCTGGAAATCGGCGACCACCTGGGCGATCGTCACCGCTTCGTTGTAGCAGGGCAGGAGCACGGCGATCCGCTTCTTGCCGAAGGCGGCAGCGGAGGGTCTGAATTCTGCGACTTCCGGCATAGGGCGGCTCCCGATCGCGGCTTCTCCACGCCGGTAAAGCTGCCGGCGGTCATGCACGCAGTTCTAGGAGCAATGGTTTTAACATTTGGTGCGCGTCGATCGTCCCAGGGCGGGGAATCAGCGGCCCGGGAGAAGCGGCATCGTGTGTTGGTAAAGAAAGGCTGAAAGAGACAGCTCTGCCCGCATTTTTCGCGCCGCGCTCTTTTCCATGCTGCATCGCACACTATCTCGACGGCATGAAGGAATTCCTGAGTGACCTCGACGACCGACTGAACTGGCTGCCACCTTGGTTCGTCGGCTTTGTGCTGATCGTCGGTGCCATCATTGTCGGCCTCGTCGCGCATCGGCTGCTGTTCAACATGCTGACGCGGCTGGTGTCCTCCTGGGACCTGTTCTGGCGGTCGCTGATTTCCCGCACCGAGCGGCCGGCACGCTTTGCAATTGTCGTCGCCGCATTGTCCTTCGCCGTGTCGGTAGCGCCGCTGACGGATGTGCAGTCCTCGCTGTTGCGGCATTTCCTGCTGATCGCCTTCATTGCCCTGATTGCCTGGATGACCAAGTCGGCAGTGCATATCTGGATGATCGTCTATCTTCGGCGCTTCAAGCTCGATGCCGAAGACAACCTGCTTGCCCGCAAGCACGTGACACAATCGAAGATCATGCAGAGGATCGCCGATCTCCTGATCGTCATACTGGCGATCGCTGCGGCGCTGATGACCTTCGAGCCGGTCCGGCAATATGGCGTCAGCCTGCTTGCATCCGCCGGCGTTGCCGGTATCGTGCTCGGTCTGGCACTCCAGCCCGTGTTGAAGAACCTCTTTGCCGGGATCCAGCTTGCCATCACCCAGCCCATCCGCATCGACGATGCGTTGCTGGTCGAGGGAGAGTGGGGCAATGTCGAGGAGATCACCTCGACCTATGTGGTGGTGAAGCTTTGGGACTGGCGGCGGATGATCCTGCCGCTCAGTTACTTCATCGAGAAGCCGTTCCAGAACTGGACGCGGGAAAGCTCGTCGCTGATCGGCACGGTGATGATCTATCTCGACTACAGCGTTCCGGTCTCGGCGCTTCGCAGTGAGGTTGAAGCCATTGCTGCGGCATCAGCGCTCTGGGACCGGCGGGTCGTCAATGTTGCCGTCACCGACTTCCGCGAGACGGTGCTCGAGATCCGCATCCTGGTCTCAGCCTCGAGCGCCGGTCGTACCTTCGACCTTAGATGTGAGATGCGCGAGAAGCTGATCGACTTCGTCCAGCGCGAATATCCAAAGGCACTGCCGCAGCTTCGAATGGATTTGCGCGACCTGCCTGGAAATGTAGGCCATGCTTCGCCAGCCTGAGCCTATCGCGCGGGTCCTGCTGCCCAAGTTGTTCGAAATCGCTCCGAGTAGCCGCATATCAACGAAAGTGGTCGCCCAAGCACAGTCTTCGTTTATTATCAT
The DNA here is from genome assembly GCF_049472505.1 of Rhizobium sp. HT1-10. Taxonomy (NCBI): domain Bacteria; kingdom Pseudomonadati; phylum Pseudomonadota; class Alphaproteobacteria; order Hyphomicrobiales; family Rhizobiaceae; genus Rhizobium; species Rhizobium sp. HT1-10. The sequence continues at coordinate 256,084 of NZ_JBCEBQ010000007.1, forward strand.
GCGCAACGCAGCTTGGCGGATCATTGAAACCGGTGCCGAAACCTAATCAGCGCACCAGGACTTCATAAACTTCGAGAGGTCATGGAGGATTGAACGCCCGCCTCGAATCCGTCGCCTTTACGGCGTCGATCTCCATCCCTGTCATTCGTTATCGGTGGTCTCTCTCATGACGGCAGTTCTGCGCAGGCTCGCGTCCAGCGCTCTCTTGCACTTCCTCCTCGCCTTCCTGGCTATGGGCGGTTGGGCATTTTATGCGAACCGGAAGTATCCGATGCCGCAGCCGTTGGTATCGGGGCTGGTCCAGGGAATGCTGTCGGCGCTGCTGATCCTGTTTTTGAAGGTGACGATCGACTTCCTGGCCAGACGGCTAACTGCAGCGGCGGCTTTTTGGGCGCCGCCCCTCATCGCCTGCCTGGCCTCTGCCGCCATCCTCGTCGTCCTTCACACGCTGGGCGGTACGCCGAAAATCGCCAAGACGATCGCCATTCCGCTCGTGGTCTCGACCAGCTACGCCATGGCCTACAACTATTCGATCTACCGTCGAAGCAGAGCCAATCCATGAGTGGCATGGCGTTCCGCCTCGCTCGCAAGGGGCGGCTCTTGCGTCCAGGGCCAATCCTTTCTATATCCTCCAGCTGAAAGCGCAGGTTTCCGGAGCCGTCAACGGTCCGGCAAGCACCTTGTCCGCCGTGCATCGCGGGGATTGCGCGGCATGACACCTTGACGAGCGCGACAAAGGAACGGCGGAAACACCGTGAATACACTCGATTTTGACAAGCGGCCGGAAGATACCCGCGTCGTCGTCGCCATGTCCGGCGGCGTCGACAGCTCCGTCGTCGCCGGCATCCTAAAGCGCCAGGGTTATGACGTGCTCGGCATCACGCTGCAGCTTTACGATCACGGTGCCGCCGTCCACCGCGCCGGTTCCTGTTGCGCCGGCCAGGATATAGACGATGCGCGTCGCGTCTGCGAGACGATCGGCATTCCCCACTACGTGCTCGACTACGAGAAGCGCTTCCGCGACACGGTCATCAATCCCTTCATGGAAAGCTACGTTGCTGGCGAGACGCCGATCCCCTGCGTTTCCTGCAACCAGACCGTAAAGTTCGCCGATCTGCTGGCGACAGCCAAGGAACTCGGCGCCGACGCGCTGGCGACGGGCCATTACATCCGCTCGCGCCCGAACCCGTCGGCGGAACATCCAGGGCGGCGGGCGCTCTATCGCCCGGCCGACGCCGATCGCGACCAGAGCTACTTCCTCTTCGCCACCACCCAGGAGCAGATCGACTACCTCCGATTTCCGCTGGGCGGCTTGCCGAAGGCGGAAACCCGGGCGCTTGCCGAGGAAATGGGGCTGGTCGTCGCCAAGAAGGCGGATAGCCAGGACATCTGCTTCGTACCCCAGGGCAAATATTCCGACATCATCAACAAGTTGAAGCCGAATGCGGCGCTGGCCGGCGAGATCGTCCATCTCGATGGACGCGTGCTAGGTACCCATGACGGCATCCTGCACTACACCATCGGGCAACGCCGCGGCATCGGCGTCGCCACAGGCGAAGCGCTCTATGTCGTCTTTCTCGATGCCCGTTCCCGTCGCGTCATTGTCGGCCCCAAGGAGGCGTTGGAAACTCACCGGGTGCATCTGCGCGATGTCAACTGGCTGGGCGACGAGGCGCTGGAGATCGCGGCCTCGGGAGAGGGGTTCGCCTGCTATGCCAAGGTCCGCTCCACCCGCCAGCCGACGCCTGCGGTCCTCCATGCCGATGCCGGCGGCGTCTACGTCGATCTGACCGTCGGCGAGGCCGGCGTCGCTCCTGGCCAGGCCTGTGCCCTCTACTCGGCGCCCGGCGACAACGCCCGGGTCTACGGCGGTGGCTTCATCGAACGCTCGGAACGGGAGCCTTCAGCGGAGGCATCCCTGGCCGCGCTTCTGCGCCCAGCCGTCGCCGCTTGAGACAGAGGCGTCCCACACTCTTGCGAGCGATCGCGCGCGTCGATTTTTGTCGATCGCGTGCTTGACACTGAGGTGAAGGCGGTTTTATAAGCCGCTCACCAATAAGACCTTTCGCCTCTGTTCTCGAGCGCGGCACAGGTCTTGCGGCGGGGTAGCTCAGGTGGTTAGAGCAGCGGAATCATAATCCGCGTGTCGGGGGTTCGAGTCCCTCTCCCGCTACCATTTGTCTCATTGTTGATACCGAAGACATAGGTAACTTGGTGTCCCTACGATATGGGTGACAACGTCGTGCCGAATGGGCTGTCAATGGTTTGCAAAGTCCTCTGCTTCAAGTCGATATATCCCAGACCATAATGCAGGAAGCTGACGAGCCCAATGCCGTCAGCAACTTTTCTAGTCCCGGGCGCTGGTCTGCCATGGTGGTTGAGCTGCTGATCTCTGCGGTGCATGCAGATACGGCCGCAGTTGGAGACCAGAACATCCCAGTGGGATGGGGCATTCGATGTCCCGCACACCTTTCCCGAAATCGCTACCGAGGCAAAAATATGGAAGGCCCGGCGAGAGCCCTCAAGGTCTAGCTGCCGGCATCTTCGTCCAGCGCAATGTGGACGCGAACCGGTTGATCGGGCGTTCGAGCAGCATATAGCTGAGCTGCGCGACGACCAGCGCCAGGCTCACGGCGACGAGGGTCGTGAGGATGCCCATCGGCAGAAACTTGAAGATCGCCGCCAGTACGATGCCATGGGTAAGGTAGAGAGAATAGGAGGCATCGCCGAGCCTCTCGAGCGGCGCCAACCAGCGTCGAGGCCAGCGGCCAGCCTCTTCCAGTGACAGGCAGCTTGCCAGCAGCGCGCAGGCCGGCAGTCCCCAGATCACGACTCGGTAGGGGGTGGGATCGACTGTTACGAAGGCGCTTGCAGCCAGAAGCAGGATGCTGAGGACGAACAGCGGCAATGCCGCACCAGGGCGAAGGACGTGCCTGAAGCGCGCGACGCCAAGACCGAGAACGAATTCCAGCAGCATCGGTGTCGTCCATTGGATTATCGGCGCCGCCTGCCAGTCGTGGAAGCCGAGGGCGACGAGAATGCAGAGCAGCAGCGAGGCTACGGCCAGCGGACGCGGCGTCAGAAGCGCCACGGCGAAGACCGCGTAGAACAGCATTTCCAGATTGAGCGTCCATCCCGGCACGAAGAGCGGCCATATGTGCCCGTCGGCATCGGCATAGGGGACGAAGAGGAAGGATAGCGTCAGGCGGTAGAGATCGAAGGAGAAGTTTGCCAGGAGGCCGATGAGCGATGCCAGGCACATCGCCAACGTCATCAGCCAGTAGAGGGGCGCGATCCTGATGAGGCGCCTGGTCAGGAACACCCGAGGCGTCTCCCTTGTCCCGACCGTCCCCATGATGAAGCCGGAGATCAGGAAGAAGATATCGACCCCGCTGCCGCCAGCAATAAAGCCGCCGTCGCTCAAGTGATAGAAAAGGACCAGAAGTGCGGCAATCGCCCTCAGGGTTTGTACGGAACGCAGTTTTTTCAAGCGAATGCCAGAAGCCAGGGTGAATATGCGCGATAGCGGCCAACCCGCCAGTCAGTCCCTCAACCCAGCAAGGCAAAATGCCAACAGAACCGATCACTTGTTCCAAGTCAGCAAATTTAGATTTCTGGGAAAATGGTGGGCGATGACGGACTCGAACCGCCGACATCCTCGGTGTAAACGAGGCGCTCTACCAACTGAGCTAATCGCCCGTCGCCAATACCGGGATGACCCGGGTCGCGTTCGGTGCCGCTTTCTAGTCTTTGCGAAAAAAAACCGCAAGAGCGATTGTGCATTATTCTTGTTTTTTTGGGCAGCCGGAAATGCCGGATTGAGCGCCGCCAGCCAAGCTCGCGCCGGTGCGGACCGACTGGCCATACCTGTTGAGATCCATCCCTGCTGAGTGAGTATAGTGTCTCCGGACAGCAGGTAAATCAACACCGCCTGCGCTATACAGCGCAGGCGGCGACAGGTCCGGTGTTGGCTATGGTTTGGCTAGCGAAAGAGATCCTGCACCAGCATCGAGGTTTCCGGCACCAGCGTCACGATCATCAGCGTCACCCAGAGGGCCAGCATGAATGGCCAGATCGAGCGGACCACCTTGCTGACCGGCACCTCGCCGATGGCGCAGCCGAGATAGAAGGCGGCGCCGACGGGCGGGGTGTTGAGGCCGATCGTCGAGTTCAGCAGCACGATGATGCCGAACTGGACGGGGTCCATGCCGTAATGGGTGACGATCGGCAGGAAGATCGGCGTGCAGACCAGGATATGGGCCGCCATGTCGAGGAAGATGCCGAAGATGAACAGCGCGATGTTGACCAGGATGAAGATCACCCAGGGCTGCGTGCTGATATGGCTGAGCGCATCGCCCGCCATGTCGGCAACGCCATAGATGCTCATGAGATAGCCGAACATCGTCGAGATGCCGATCAGCAGCAGCACCACGCCCGTGGTCTTCGTCGCCTTGGCCACCGCCTTCAGGAAGCTTTCGAAGGACAGGGTGCGGTAGACGAAGATCGTCAGCAGCAGGGCATAGAGAACGGCAACTGCGCCGGCTTCCGCAGCGGTAAAGACGCCCGACAGGATGCCGCCGACGATGATGACAATGATGAACAGACCCGGCAGGGCCGCCGCCAGGCTGACCCCGACTTCCGTCCATCCGGGGAAGACGCCCTTCGCATAGCCGCGCGAGCGGGCCACGAAATAGGCGGTCATCAGGTTGGCGATGGTGAGGATAAGGGCAGGGATGGCGCCGGCCATGATCAGCGAGTTCATCGAGACAAGGCCGCCGGCTGCCAGCGAATAGATGATCATGTTGTGGCTGGTCGGCATCAGCGCGCCGACGAGCGAGGAATAGGTGGTGACGTTGACGGCATAGTCGGCGTCGATACCCTCCCGCTTCATCAGCGGGATCAGGGCCGAGCCCATCGCCGAGACATCGGCCACCGGCGAGCCGGAGACGCCGCCGAACATGGTGCAGGCGACGACATTGGTCATGCCGAGGCCACCGCGGACATGGCCGACCATCGCCTTCGAGGCGCGGATGATGCGGTCGGCGATGCCGCCATACATCATCAGTTCGCCGGTGAAGATGAAGAAGGGAATGGTGAGGAAGGAGAAGGTGCCCATGCCCGAGGCCATGCGCTGGAAGACGACGGCGAGCGGCAGCTGCTCGTAGAGCACGGTGGCGATCGACGACAGGCCGATGGCAAAGACCACAGGCATGCCGAGTACCAGCCCGATGACGAAGGTGGCGCAGAGAATGATCAATGCCATGAGGGGATCACCTTGATGTTCAGGACGGCAGCAATGATGCGCTCGACGGCGAAGAGGGCGATGAGCAGGCCACCGGCGGCCAGCGGCACATAGCTCCAGGCCTGCGAGATCGGCAGGCCGGCATTGATGTAGGGCGCCATTTCGACCGCAAGCTCGGCGCCGCTGTAGGCCATCGAAAGGCCGAAGACGATCATGCCGAGATAGACGATGATCTCGCCCGCCAGGCGAAAGGCGGGAGGTGCGAGGTTGAGCAGCGAATCCATGCCGATATGGCGTCCGTCACGCACGCCCACCGCGGCGGCAAAGCAGGTGACGTAAAGGATGACGACGAGCGCGAAGATCTCCGTCCAGGCCGGCGAATCGTTCAGCACATAGCGGCCGAAGATCTGGTAGAGGACGGCGGCGACGATGAGCAGCGTGCCGAGCACCGCGAACTTGAGGCAGATGCGCGACAGCCAGGCATTGACGGCGAAGAACAGCCCGAGCGGCCCCGTCGTGTTGACGGTGGTGCGGATGTCCTCGGAACGTGCGGGATCGATCGGCGGTGCATGCGGATGCGCAGCCATGTCAGTCTCCTCGGATATTGATCGGCAGGCGAAAGGGACGATGTCCCCTTCATCGGGGTGGTCGGGCCGGCGCACTCACATGCGCCGGCGGAGACGTTACTTGGTCGCCTTGATGGCTGTGATCATGTCCTTGAGCGCCGGGTCTGTGACGAACTGGTCGTAGATCGGCTTCATGGCTGTCTCGAAGGGTGCCTTGTCGATGGTGATGGTCTCGACGCCGGCTGCCTTTACCTTCTCTTGCGATGTGGTTTCCATCGCATCCCAGAGCTGGCGCATATAGGTGACGGACTGCTTGGCAAGCTGGCGGACCTGTGTCTGCTCTGCCGGCGTGAAGCTGTCATAGACGCGCTTTGACATCAGGAGGACATCCGGCGACATCGAGTGTTCGGTCAGCGAGTAGTATTTCGCCAGCTCGTAATGATGGAAATTGTAGTAGCTCGGCCAGTTGTTCTCGGCGCCGTCGATCAGGCCGGTCTTGAGGCCGGTATAGACTTCGCCTGTCGGCATCGGCGTGGCGTTGGCGCCGAGCGCCTTCATCATGGCGACCCAGACATCCGACTGCTGGACGCGGATCTTCATGCCCTTCAGGTCTTCCATCTTGCGAACCGGCTTGGTGGTGTAGAAGGAGCGCGAGCCGGAATCGTAGAAGGCGAGCCCGACGAGGCCGTGGGCATCGCAATCGGCCAGGATCTTGTCGCCGATCGGGCCATCGAGCACGGTGCGCATCTGCGCCTTGTCGTGGAACATGAAGGGCAGGACGGGCACCATCATCGCCGGGCAGATGGTGTTGAGCGTGCCGGCATTGACGCGGATGAAGTCGAGTGCGCCGAGCTTGACCTGCTCGATGGTGTCCTTTTCGCTGCCGAGCTGCGAATTCGGGAAGACCTTGATGGTATATTTGCCATCTGTCGCCTTGCTGAGCGCGTCGCTCATGAACTGGACGGCCTTGACGGTCGGATAGTCCGGCGGCTGTACGTCGGCGGACCGGAACTGCCGGGCGTTTGCAGGCGCGAAGGTGCCGAGTGCCAGCAATCCGGCAAAGGCGGCGGTGACGATTTTACGGTGTGTCATTGTTTCTCTCTCTCCCAAATATGAAACAAGGTGCCGGTCGCTGTTGTCTTTTCCCTGAGAACTCAGCGTCGGATAGGCGTAGAAATCACATGGCTGAAAAGGACGATGCCGACCCGCGGCGCGGCGCCTAGTGGCAGATGCAGTCGGTCCTCCCCGTCCTCCTCAAAAATACCAGGCCGAACCTCCTCGTTCCGAAACCTTCCGTCCGACCGTTCAGGCCGGAAAGCCGTAGAGCGCCTCCGGATTGTCGACGAGGGCGAGCTTCCGGCCGTTGCTGTCGGCAAGCCAGCCGAGCACGGTGTCCGTCAGCGCCGCGTCGTCAGGATATTGGTCCTGCTCCCTGGCAAGGTTATGGGGCCAGTTCGTGCCCCAGACGATCCGCTCTGGCGCGTGGTCTGCGATTGCCCGGGCCACGGCGACAATGTCGGAGAATTCCGGCCCGCCGCTTTTTGACGACTCGTAGCATCCGGCGAATTTGAACCAGCAGCTGCCGCCATCGATCAGGCGCTTCAGCGCGGCGATCTCGGGGCTGTCGGGGGTCACGCCGGAGAAGAACTTGCCGTGGTGATCGAACACCCAGCGCGATTTCAGCTGCGCGAGCCGTGCTTCATGCGTGAGGATGTCACTGCCGTCGAACTGGATTGCCAGCATCCAGCCGCGGGCGCTTGCCCGGGCGTCGACCGCTTCGAGGGCGGCGAGGCCGACCGCGCCACCGGGCAGATCCATGATCCTTGCGCCGACGACACCGGCCGCAGCCAGGGCATCGAGCTCGGCGTCCGTCGTCTCTGCGTCGATCACCGCCACGCCCCGGGCGATGTCACCCATGTCGGCGAGGCAAGCCAGAAGATTGCCATTGTCGCGCTGATGGGAATTGCCTTGGGTGATCACCACTCGGTCGATACCGAGCCACTGCATCAACTGGCGATATTGCGCCGGTGTCGGCAGGTCGCCGGCAGGCAGAGGTGGTCCGCCATCGAGAGCCGGGAAACCCGGCAGATAGGCATGCATCTGGCTGTCGATCGTACCCTTCGGGAGGGTGATGTCCAGGGGGCGGCCGGCAAGGGGACGGACGAGCATGTCAATCGTCTCCCATGCGGAATTCGGCCAGCGCCGCCCGATCGATCTCGATGCCGAGACCCGGACCGTCTGGAATGGTGACGACGCCGTTGACGTGCTCGATTGGCTTCGTGACAACAGCCTGCCGGAACGGATTATCGGTACGGTCGAATTCGAGGATTGGCTCGATCGGATTGACGCGAACCGGATTGGGGATCATCGACGCCATGAACTGCAGGGCAGCGGCAATATGGACGGCCGTACCCCAGACATGGGGTACCACGCGCACGCCGTGCAGGGCTGCCATGTCGGCGATCCGACGCGCCTCGGTAAATCCGCCAACGCCGCAAAGATCGGGCTGGATGATGTCGATCGCGCGCGTCTCGATGGGCTCCTGCATGCCCCAGCGCGTGTGCCAGGTCTCGCCACCGGCGACAGGGATCGGCTGGCCTGACCGCACCGCCCTGTAGGCGCCGAGCTGTTCCGGCACGACCGGCTCCTCGAACCAGTCGATGCCGAATTCGGCGGCACGCTTGCCGACCGTAACAGCTTCGATAACGTCGTAGCCGTGGTTGCCATCGATCATCAGGCGCGTGTCCGGCCCGATCGCCTCGCGCACGGCGCGGATGACGCGCAGGTCTTCCTCGACACCGAAGCCGATCTTGATCTTGACGGCATGGAACCCGGCCTTGGCATGGGCCTCCATTTCCTGCGCATTGTCCGAAACACGATCAACCCCGTCGCGCTTGAAGCTGCCGGTGGCGTAGGCACGGACGCTGTTGCGGAACCGTCCGCCGAGCAGGGTCGAAACCGGCACGCCGAAATGCTTGCCCTTGATGTCCCACAGCGCGATATCGATGCCGGAAAGGGCGGTGATCGAGAGACCGCGCTGCCCCTGGTCGCGCAGGGCATTATAGAGAACAGCCCAGATCTTTTCCGTCTCTAGCGGATCGGCGCCGATCAGGCGGCCCGCATAGGCGGCGACCACGGTGGCATTCGGCCTTGCGGGTCCCAGGCACTCGCCCCAACCGATCGTGCCGTCGTCGCAGACGATCTCGACCAGCACATGGGAGCGGCGGTCGAAGCGCATCGAGGCGCTTTCGAAGGGCACCGGCAGCCGGTATTCGAGCAGATGCGTGTGGACGGCCGCGATCTTCATCGGCCTAGCGCTTCCAGGGCGAAATGAGCTTTTCGAGCATCGCTTCTTCTTCGCGCGTCAGGTCTTCCAGCGGCGCGCGAACCTTGCCGGCATCGAAACCCTGCAGCCGAACGCCGGCCTTGATGGCAGCGACCGCATAGCCCTTGCGGCGATTGCGGATGGCCATGAAGGGATAGAAGAAGTCCCGGAGGATCGTCTCGCAGCGGGCCCGGTCGCCAGAGCGCAGCGCCTTGTAGAATTCGACCGCCAGATCCGGGACGAAGTTGAAGACGGCCGAGGAATAGGTGGTGAAGCCGGCGCCGAGATAGGCTTCGGCGAAGAGTTCGGCCGTCGGCATGCCGCCGAGGTAGGTCAGACGATCGCCCAGCGTCGCGGTGATCTGGCGCACGGTGCCGATCTCGCCGGTCCCGTCCTTGAAGCCGACGAGGTTCGGGCAGGCGTCGCAGAGGCGTTGCAGCGTATCGACCGACAGGACCGAATTGTCGCGGTTGTAGACCATGACGCCGATGTCGACCGACTGGCAGATCCGCTTGATATGGGTGAAGAGGCCTTCCTGCGGCGCGTCGATCAGATAATGCGGCAGGAGCAGGATGCCATCGGCCCCGGCCTTCTGAACGGCCTGTGCCATTTCGACGCCAACCCGGGAGCCGAAACCGCAGCCGGAGACAATCGCCGTTGAGCCGGCTGCTTCCTTGGCGGCGCGCACGATGGCAGGCACTTCATCGGGAGAGAGCGAGAAAAACTCGCCGGTGCCGCCGGCGGCAAACAGCACGGGGGCGTCAAAGCCCGACAGCCATTCGATATGGCGCTGATAGCTTTCCGGCTGGAAGTTTTCGTCCGCATCGAAATGCGTGACAGGAAAGGACAGTAGCCCGGCGCCGAGCGCGGTCTTGATTTCTTGCGGTGTCATCGAGTTCCCCTCCAGGCGCCTCCAACTATAGTTGTCTTATAGGCACCCTGAATGATTGTCAACAACTCATCATACAGGTTTGCGCTGACCACGCAACAGCGCACGGTAGCGTTCCTGACTGCCGCGCAGGTGCCGGCGCATGGCCGACCTTGCAGTCTCCTCGTCGCCGGCGGAGATGGCCGAGACGATCTGCTGATGCTCGTCGTCGATCAGCATGATGTAGGTTGCCTGGTCGGCCTCATGTTCTCCGTCGCGCATGGCGGCGCGGGGAATGATGCGCGGTCCGATCATCGACAGGAATTCACGGAAGCGCAGATTGTTGGTGGCTTCCGCGATCGCCAGGTGCAGCGCGAAATCGGCCTCACTGGTGGGGACGCCAGCATCCAGGCAGTCGCGAACGGCATGGTGGCGCTCGAAGATCGCCTCCTCTTGCGCAGGCGAGCGACGCAAGGCGGCGAGGCCGGCGGCCTCCACTTCCACGGCCGTTCTAAGCTCCAGAAGCTCGATAACCGAGGAAACGCGGGCCTGATCGAGATTTCCGAAGGTGGGGATCTGCGATGCCGGCGGCTCGAGCACGAAAACGCCTGCGCCCTGTTGCGCCTCGACCAGCCGGTCGGCGCGCAGGGCGGCGATGGCTTCGCGCACGACGGTTCGGCTGACGCCATGAGCTTCCGTCAATTGCGCCTCGCTCGGCAGCTTGCTGCCCGGCGGGAACTGACCGGCGGCGATCGCCCGTCGCAAGGTGTCGCTGAGGCGCGCCACCAGTGTCTGCGACTTTGCTTCTGTCTGTGACTTCGGCTGTATGGCCACGACCGCGTTTTCCTTAACTATTCGCTGCAAGACGTCTCTGCCGCAAATCCGTATATCAAGTTGACGACATACGCCATGGCGAAGCTGGATCGTTGACGCTAATCTCTCAACATGTATGATGAGTTGATCAAGCTGATCCGTGCATGGGAGGATGGATTTTGAAACGATTGTTGGTGACGGGTGCGGCCGGAGGATTGGGCCGCGCGATGCGCAAACGCGTGGCATCGATGGCGGAGACAATCAGGCTCTCGGATATCGTTGATGTCGGCGACCTCAATGCGAACGAGGAGAAGGTGACCTGCGACCTCGGCGACGCGGATGCGGTTGATCGCCTTGTCGAGGGCTGCGACGGCATTCTGCATCTTGGCGGCATTTCAGTCGAAGACAAGTTTTCAAAGATCCTGAATGCCAACCTGCTCGGGCTCTATAACCTCTATGAGGCTGCGCGGGCCCACGGGCAGCCGCGTATCCTGTTTGCGAGTTCCAATCACACCGTCGGCTTCTACCGGCAGGATCAGCATATCGACAGCGAAGCACCGATGCGGCCCGACGGTCTATACGGCGTCTCGAAATGCTTCGGCGAGGCGCTGGCGCGCATGTATTTCGACAAGTTCAGCCAAGAGACCGCCCTCGTCCGGATCGGCAGCTGTATGGAAAAGCCGACCAACCACCGTATGCTGTCGACCTGGATGTCCTATGACGACTTCGCCAGTCTGATCGATTGCGTGTTTCGCGCGCCGATGCTGGGTTGCCCGATCATCTGGGGCGTGTCGGACAACGACAGCCGCTGGTGGGACAATTCCGCCGCCGCCTTTCTCGGCTGGCGTCCGAAGGACAATGCCGAGCGATTTCGCGCAGAACTCGATGCGGCCGGCCCACGCCCTGGCCCCGATGCGCCGATCGCCGTTTACCAGGGCGGGCAGTTTACCCAGGATCCGATCTTCGAAGAGGATTGAGCAAAGCGCGGTGGCCGGATGCGCCATGCTCGAAGCAACCTTCCGTGATGGCGTTCGTTCTCCCTTATCAGCCGGAAAGCCGGCTCTTTCATAAAGGAGATAGCCATGTCGAACGTTGCCAAGACAGGCGGAAGCCAGCCGAACGATGCCACCACCGCCAACACTTTCGGGCAATCGGTGGAAAGCCAGGCGCAGATTGCCGATGCGGCAAAGCTTGCGTCGCCTGCTGTCGAGCCCGGCGAGCGGCTGAATGTTTATCGCCTGGTACCCACGGCTGCCGCTGACGATCCCCGCTGGGGGAACTCCCCTTATCAGGGCGAAGTGGTCGTGGCGGCCCGCACTTCAGGAGATGCCCGCATCGTTGCGGCATCTGCGGAACTCGACTTCATGCAGACGGCCGCCGCGCCTGCCGCTGATGTGACGACGTCCAATGCCAGCGCCTTCAGGAGCGACAAACTCTATACGGTTATCGAGATCGACCGTAATCGCGCGGATGTCGCGCGCGGTGTGCTGGAGGGCACCCTCTTCCAGGATACGATCAAGCCGGCGACGCTCTAATGCGACGTGATCGGCCCGGCCGCTTCCGTTGTGGAGCCGCCGGTCTGAAGGCGTGCAACGGGGTAAGGCGTGAACGCTACTTGCTTGTCACCCGCACGGCTCCTGCTTCACCGAAGCTGCGCTGAACCACGGCAATCTGGTCCTTGGCTATGTCGGCAGAGACCTCTATCTCCCCGGCGAGCGCACCATCGTCGCGCGCGCCATCCTCGTGTGATGCATCGCCGCCCGATGGCTTAGAGCCGACCGTGTTCTCAGCGGTGGTCGACTGAACGAAAATGTCCGGCCGGCGAATGCCGTGCTGCTGCACCAGGTGCTCGATGGCAAGGTCGGCAGCCTCCCGGGTCTGAAAGAGCGCCTTGATCGTTGTCGTGCTGTCGTCTGCCACATGTCTCTCCTGTCGTACGCTTTCTGACTAACGTCGCCGGAGCCAAGTGGTTCAAGGTGCATTGGTGTGGATGGACAGGTAGACAGGTGGCGGAACAGGAAGGCCAGTTCTAACCGGGCCTCCCTGCCGCCCCTTTGTTTCGTCAAGTAGCGACGAAGTAGCTGCTGAAATCGGGCAATTCGGCGAGTGGCTTGGCATCCGCGCCCTTCAGCATCCCCGCCTTGAACAGATAGGCGCCGATATCTTTCATCTTGGCGGGATCGATGGTGCCGATGACACCCTCGACGCTGCGGAAGTAGTGCCCGTCGATCAGCGTCTGCAGCGAGTTGCGCACCAATGCACGATCCGTGAGGGAATCACTGTTGGCAGCGATCATCAGGTCGGTTGCCTGATCGGGATTGTCGACGGCAAATTGGTAGCCCTTGCGCGTGGCTTCGACGAAGGCGTGTGCCTGGGACTTGCGATCCCGCAGGAACTGGCCGCTCGACGCGATCAGCGTCGTCTGTTCATCCGGAACGCCGTAATCGGCATAGCGGAAGGACTGCTGCTTGATGCCCTTCAGCTCAACCTCGACACCTTCCCAGGTGGCAACCTCTAGCGTGAAGTCCACGGCACCGCTGTCCAGCGCCTGATAGGCCGAGGTGCCGAGCGTGATCGTCTCGAACTCGCCCTTGCCGCCGTCGGCGCGAATGATCGAGCCGATCAGGGCATTCTCCCAGGCACTGCCGAAGCCGCCGTAACGCCGCCCGTCGAGGTCTCGCGGCCGGGTTATGTCAGGCCGGTCGGCATTGGCGATGAGCCGGCCGGTTTCCGTCTGAACGACAGCATAGGTACCCACAAGATCGGCTCCGGCGGCATGCTGGGTCAGCAGACCGATCGAGCCGACGATGCCGAAGTCGGCGACATGATTGGCGACCAGCGTCCCTGCCGACGTATCCGAATAGGGCAGGATTTCCACCTCGATGCCGGCCTCTTTGTAGAAGCCACGGTCGCGCGCCACGAAGAGCCCGATATGGTTGCTGTTGGGCGTCCAGTCCAGCGCAACCGTGACCTTTCCCGCGTCAGCCGCCGTGGCTTTGAGGGGCAGAGCCTGGAGCGCAAGCCCGGCCATGGAGGCAAGCGTGGCGCGGCGGGTGAGCATGGGCAATTTCATGGTTTCATGTCCTCTGTGAGGTTGAGCAAGGTTTCAAGAATGGAATGTTCGATCGCCGCCGCCTCGGCGCCGGCGGTGCCGCCGAGCACGCGCGGCCGCGCAAGCGGGATATCGACGACCCGAATGATTTCGGCCGGCCGTGGGGACAGCAGATAGATGCGATCCGACAGGGAAACCGCCTCCCGGACGTCGTGGGTGACGAGCATTGCCGTCCAGTCGTGGCGCATCCACATGCCCTCGAGCCAGCGCTGCATGCCGGCCCGTGTCAGGGCATCCAGAGCGCCGAAGGGCTCGTCGAGAAGCAGCATCGGCCGTTCCTGCACGATGGTGCGCAGCAGGGCCGCCCTTTGGCGCATGCCGCCCGAAAGCCCCGCCGGATAGTGTTGCTCGAAGCCGGCAAGGCCGAATTCCGCAAACAGCGGCTGGACGCGGCTGCGCGCCTGCTTTCGGCTCATGCCCTGCACCTCGAGGCCGAGCGTCGTGTTGTCGATGATGCTGCGCCAGGGCATCAGCGCATCGCGCTGCGGCATGAAGGCAAAGGCCGGAGAGGCGTCGCCCAACATTTTTCCATCGACGCGGATCTCGCCGGCATCAGGGCTCTTGGTGCCGGTGAGCAGCCGGAACAATGTCGATTTGCCTGCACCCGATGGACCGAGGATCGAGACGAATTCGCCGGGCTTTACGCTGAGCGAGATGTCTTTCAGCACTTTCATGCCGTCGTAGCTGCTGGCGATGTTGCGGATTTCGAGACGCGGCGGGATCATCGCTTGCGCTCCTTCGTTGCCCGCGACCACGGCATGACGAGATAGGCGGCCAGCAGCGACAGGCCGAATAGCAGGAGTGTCAGGACAGAGCTGACCATGACCCCGGCAAGCACCAGGTCCGGGCGAAAATTGTTCTTGGCGCTGAGGATATAGATGCCGAGACCTTTGGCGGCCCCCGCATATTCGGCGAAGATCGCTCCGACCACGGCATAGGTGATGGAGATGCGCAGGCCGGCGAAGAAGTATGGCAGCGCCGACGGCAGGCGCGCGAGCAGGAAGCGCCGCCATTTCGGCGCCGCCATCGAGGCCAGGAGCTGCTCTATTTCCTCTTCCGTCGAGGCATAGCCCTGGGTGAGCGCCACCAGCATGGGGAAGAAGGTGACGAGCGCCACCAGCAGGATCTTCGGAACGAGCCCAAAGCCGAACCAAAGCACCACCAGCGGCGCGATGGCGACCAGCGGCAGGGTCTGGCTGATGATGAAGATCGGAAACAAGGCCCGCCGCAGCGGTTCCGAGAAATCCACCGCCACCGACAGCACGAATGCCGCCACCAGCGACAGGGCAAAACCCATCAGCGTTGCCATGAGCGTCGGAAGCGTGTTGTCGGCCAGCGCCTGCCTGTATTGCCATGCTTCGGCAAGAACGCGGGAGGGGGCGGGCAGGGCGGTCGGCGAGATGCCGGACAGTCGCGCATAGGCCTCCCAGGCCAGGAACAGAAGGGCGATCGAAATCAACGCGGGCAGACCGCGCTCAAGCTTGGCTCGCATGACAATATCCAGGCGTATTCAGGGAAGAGCGGTCGCTGGCGTCAGTGCGCCGACGGGCTGTTGGCCGAAACCGTCAGGTCGATGGTGACATGGCCGGCGGGCGGCCCGAAGCGCACCAGTGCCTCTCCGACCGTGGCGAATACCGCTGCCGCGTCACCGCTGAGCTTGGTGCAGAAATTCTTAGAGCGGCTGAAAACACCCGACGATTTTAGGAAATCGATGCAGCCATAGATCTCGTCCATGTGCTGGTCGATGCCGAGCGTATAAAGCGACAGCTGTGCGGATGTGGCCTGGCCGGAGAGAGGGGCGGAGGCGACGGTTGCCAGCGCCTTGGCCTTGCGCTCGGCCAGCGGTGCCATCGGGCCGGTGAGTTCCGGCGTCTGGCACATGGGATCGTCCGGCTCGCCCGGGCAGCCGCGAGAGATGGTCGCGTGCAGGACGCAATGCTTGCCGCTCGCGGCAGCTGCGACGAAGAGATCGCGCATGGCTGCAAACACGACGTCGGGCGTGCCGACCAGCAGCGTCGAGAGGTCGTCGGTCTCAATGCGCAGCCGTTCCCGGTAGGGATCGAGTGCACCAAGGGCCTTGGTGATGACGGCGACGAAATCGTCGGTCATCGGATATAGGGAAATCTGCGCGCCTGAAAACATTGCTCACCTCGCTCCGCTGGCATTATCCAGATCAGCTTGAGGGTCCGTGGTCATGCGACCACATCTCAGCCCCGGCATTTCGGAGCACCCCTGTAATGGCCACCGGTAGAACAGAGCTTGGCGGGAATTGCAAGGCGTCTGTAAAACAAAATCGGCTTGATGGGATCGATTGCCGGCGCCAGCCGATCCGCCGGCCACCCTTCCGTTTCGGCAAATGCTCCGCGACCGGCTATGGTCGATAGCCAAAATCTTTATGGCTTTTTTATTCCGGACCCCGGTCTTCCGTCTCGAACCTTTATGCGGATCGGGTGCATATCCTGGTTGCGGGAAACGCGTGTTTCCTCGCCGGATGAGAGCCCTGTGGCTCCCTGCTTTTCGAAAACTGGAAGGACATGCGCGCGATGGATATCGCCATGCTTGCCATCGTCATCATCTTTTTCGGGCTTTGCTTCGTCTACACCAAAGCCTGCGACCGTCTCTAGGAGAAGTAACCCATGCTGTTCGATTACATCTTGAGCGGTGCGGTGACCGTCTTCCTGACCGTCTATCTCACCTATGCCCTCATTCGCCCCGAGCGCTTCTGACCTGCCCAGCGCCGGGTACTGAAAGATAACCCCATGACCCTCAACGGATGGCTCCAGATCCTGCTCTTTTGCGGGATCGTCCTCGTGCTCGTCAAACCGCTCGGCGGTTACATGACCCGCGTCTTCGCGGGCGAGCGCACTTTTCTCTCCATCGTGCTCGGGCCTCTCGAGCGCGGGCTTTACCGCGTTGCCGGCACCAGCGAACGCGAAGACCAGCACTGGACGTCCTATGCGTTCTCGCTGCTGATGTTCAATCTTCTTGGCGTCTTCGTGCTCTACGCCCTGCAGCGCTTGCAGGCCGTCCTGCCGTATAACCCGGCCGGCATGGCCGCCGTGCCGTCGGACCTGTCGTTCAACACCGCCACCAGCTTTGTCACCAATACGAACTGGCAAAACTACGGCGGCGAAAGCACGATGTCCTACCTCACCCAGATGGCAGGCTTTACTGTTCAGAACTTCCTGTCCGCAGCAACCGGCATGGCTATCGCCATTGCCCTGATCAGGGGGTTTTCTCGCGCTTCCGGAAAGGCGATCGGCAATTTCTGGGTCGATATGACCCGCTCCACCTTCTACATCCTGCTGCCGATCTGCATCGTCATGACGCTCGCCTTCGTCTATCTCGGTGTGCCGCAGACGCTCGGCCCCTATGTGACCGCGACGACGCTGGAGGGCGCGCAGCAGACAATCGCTGTCGGCCCCGTTGCCTCGCAGCTTGCCATCAAGATGCTCGGCACCAATGGCGGCGGCTTCTTCAATGCCAACTCCGCTCATCCCTTCGAAAACCCTGACGCGATCTCCAACCTGATCCAGATGGTATCCATCTTCGCCATCGGTGCGGCCCTGACCAACGTCTTCGGGCGGATGGTCGGCAACCAGCGCCAGGGCTGGGCGATCCTCGCCACGATGGGCATCCTGTTCCTCGTCGGCGTCGGCGTGACCTACTGGGCTGAAGCTGCCGGCAACCCGCTGATGCACGCCTTCGGTCTTGGCGGCGGCAACATGGAAGGCAAGGAAGTGCGCTTCGGCGTGGTTCTGTCCTCGCTGTTTGCAGTCATCACTACGGCCGCTTCCTGCGGCGCGGTCAATGCGATGCATGGCAGCTTCACGGCACTCGGCGGCCTCATCCCGCTCATCAACATGCAGCTCGGCGAAGTGATCGTCGGCGGCGTCGGCGCGGGCTTCTACGGCATCGTGCTGTTCGTGATCATCGCGATCTTCGTTGCCGGTCTGATGGTCGGTCGCACGCCGGAATATCTCGGCAAGAAGATCGAGGCCAAGGAAATGAAGATGGCCATCCTCGCCATTCTCTGCCTGCCGACGGCCATGCTGATCTTTACGGCGATTGCCAGCGTCCTGCCGAGTGCGGTCGCTGCGATCGGGACAGCCGGCCCGCACGGCTTCTCGGAGATCCTCTATGCCTACACCTCGACGGCCGCCAACAACGGCTCTGCCTTCGGCGGCCTGTCGGGCAACACGCCCTGGTACAACGTCACGCTCGGCATCTCGATGCTGATGGGTCGCTTCCTGGTCATCATACCCGCTCTCGCCATCGCCGGATCGCTGGTCGCCAAGAAGCGCGTGCCGTCATCGGCAGGCACGTTTCCCACCGATGGTCCCCTGTTCGTCGGCCTGCTGGTCGGCACGATCGTGATCGTCGGGGGTCTCACCTTCTTCCCGGCGCTGGCGCTCGGACCGGTGATCGAGCACCTGATGATGATCGCTGGCCAGACCTTCTGAGGCCAGTCCGATGATCCTGCGACACATGCTTCGCAAACGTACACGCTCCCGCTCCGGCTCGCCGGCGCGGGAGCCGGCCGGGACGACCCGGGCCACGGACGTCATCCTGATGATGATGGCCATCCTGCTGGTCGCGCTTGCCGCCTTCAAAATCCTTCACGGCTGACCGGCCCATCCGATCACGCTTCCTCTTTCGCTGGAGTCTCTCAATGAGCCAGGCAAAATCCGCGAGTATCCTCGATAGTCGCATCCTTATTCCCGCCATCGGCGGGGCGTTCGCAAAGCTGAACCCCCGGACGCTGTCCAAGAACCCGGTCATGTTCGTCGTGGCAACTGTCTCGCTCCTGACGACCGTGCTGTTCATCCGCGATCTCCTCACCGGCGGCAGCAATCTCGGCTTCTCGCTGCAGGTCAACATCTGGCTGTGGTTCACGGTGCTGTTTGCCAACTTCGCCGAGGCCGTTGCCGAAGGCCGTGGCAAGGCCCAGGCCGCCTCGCTGCGCAAGTCGCGGACGGAAACCCAGGCCAAGCTGCTGCAGGGTGGCAGCCGCGATGCCTACATCATGGTATCGGGCACCAGCCTCAAGGTCGGCGATGTCGTGCTGGTCGAGGCCGGCGATATCATCCCGTCCGACGGCGAGGTGATCGAAGGCGTTGCCTCCGTCAACGAGGCGGCAATAACAGGCGAATCCGCCCCCGTCATCCGCGAATCCGGCGGCGACCGCTCGGCCGTCACGGGCGGCACGCAGGTGCTCTCCGACCAGATCCGGGTCCGCATCACGGCTGCTGCCGGCTCGACCTTCATCGACCGAATGATTGCACTGGTCGAAGGCGCCGAGCGCCAGAAGACGCCGAACGAGATCGCCCTCAACATCCTGCTCGCCGGCATGACCCTGATCTTCGTGTTGGCGACAGCCACGATCCCTAGTTTTGCGTCCTATGCCGGCGGCTCGATCCCGATCATCATTCTGGTCGCCCTCTTCGTGACCCTGATCCCGACGACCATCGGCGCGCTGCTCTCGGCCATCGGCATCGCCGGCATGGACCGGCTGGTCCGCTTCAATGTGCTCGCCATGTCCGGCCGCGCGGTCGAAGCGGCTGGCGACGTCGACACGCTGCTGCTCGACAAGACCGGCACGATCACGCTGGGCAACCGCCAAGCAACTTCGTTCCGTCCGGTTCGCGGCGTCACCGAGCAGGAACTCGCCGATGCGGCCCAGCTGGCCTCGCTTGCCGACGAGACGCCGGAAGGCCGCTCCATCGTCGTGCTCGCCAAGGAGAAATACGCGATCCGGGGTCGCGACATGACGGCTCTGTCCGCCACCTTCGTCCCCTTCACGGCCCAGACCCGCATGAGCGGCGTCGATGTCGATGGCTCGTCGATCCGCAAGGGTGCCGTGGACTCCGTGCTCGCCTATGTCACCGGTGCCGGCGCCTCCGCTGGCAGCGCCGGCCATGATGTCGTGCGTGAACTGCAGGCAATTGCCGACGAGATCGCCAAGTCGGGTGCTACCCCGCTCGCCGTTGCCCGCGACGGCCGCTTGCTCGGCGTCATCCAGCTGAAAGACATCGTCAAGGGCGGCATCCGCGAGCGTTTTGCCGAACTGCGCCGCATGGGCATCCGCACCGTCATGATAACAGGCGACAACCCGATGACGGCAGCAGCGATCGCGGCCGAGGCCGGCGTCGACGACTTCCTCGCCCAGGCGACGCCCGAGATGAAGCTGGCGCTGATGCGCGAGGAGCAGGCCAAGGGCAAGCTCGTCGCCATGTGCGGCGACGGTACCAACGATGCCCCGGCACTCGCCCAGGCCGATGTCGGCGTGGCGATGAACACCGGCACGGTGGCTGCCCGCGAAGCCGGCAACATGGTCGACCTCGACAGCGATCCGACCAAGCTGATCGAGATCGTCGAAATCGGCAAGCAGTTGCTGATGACCCGTGGCGCGCTCACCACCTTCTCGATCGCCAACGACATCGCCAAGTATTTCGCCATCATCCCGGCCATGTTCATTGCCTTCTATCCGCAGCTGAAGGCTCTGAACATCATGGGGCTGGCCTCGACGCAGAGCGCCATTCTTTCGGCGATCATCTTCAATGCGCTGATCATCATCGCCCTGATCCCACTGTCGCTGAAGGGCGTCAAATACCGACCGATCGGTGCCGGCGCGCTGCTCAGCCGCAACCTGCTCATCTACGGCCTCGGCGGTGTCATCGTCCCCTTCATCGGGATCAAGGCGATCGACATGATCGTCACGGCCCTTGGCCTTGCCTAAGCCGGCGCGTCCGCTGCCGCCGGTTTCTCGTCTCAACCCAACCAGGAGTTCATCAAAATGCTGAACCAGCTCCGCCCCGCCATCGTCATGATTGTCGCCACCACCGCCTTGACGGGCCTTCTCTATCCGCTGGCAATGACCGGTGCTGCCCAGGCGCTGTTTCCCGCGCAGGCGGCCGGCAGCCTTGTCGTCAAGGATGGTAGAGTCGTCGGCTCGAGCCTCATAGGCCAGGCCTTCGCCAGCGACCGCTATTTCCACGGGCGCCCGTCGGCCGCCGGCGACGGCTATAATGCTGCAAGCTCGGGCGGCTCCAACCTCGGCCCGACCTCGAAGAAGTTGATCGACCGCGTCAAGGCCGACTACGAAGCCGCCAAGGCCACCAACCCGAACGCCGAAGTGCCTGTCGACCTCGTCACCGCTTCCGGCAGCGGCCTCGATCCAGCGATTTCCCCTGAAGCCGCATACTTTCAGGTGCCGCGCATTGCCAAGGCTCGCAACTTGGACGAAGCCAAGGTAAAGACGTTGATCGACAACGTCGTTCAGGGCCGCGAGCTCGGTATCCTGGGCGAGGCGACAGTGAACGTCCTGGCCCTTAACCAGGCACTCGACGCCCTGGCGACGTGACAGGAATAGGGCTTAAAGGACCCATGGCAAAGGCCATGCGGGAAAGAACGACGTAATGTCTGCAGGCGACCGCGACCCAATGCTGAGACCTTCACCCGACGCCCTCCTGGAGAAGGCGAAGGCCGAGGCGCGCGGTCGCTTGAAGATATTCCTGGGCGCGGCGCCTGGTGTCGGCAAGACCTACGAGATGCTCCTGTCCGGCCGGGCAAAGATTGCCGATGGCGTCGATGTCGTCATCGGCGTCGTCGAGACCCACGGCCGCAAGGAAACGCAGGCGTTGATTTCCGGGTTCGAGATCGTTCCCCGGGTGAAGCTGCCCTACAAGGGCCAGCTGCTGGAGGAAATGGATCTCGACGCCATCCTCGCCCGCCGGCCGGACTGGGTGCTGGTGGACGAACTGGCCCATACCAACGCCGAAGGCAGCCGCCATCCGAAACGCTACCTCGATGTCAAGGAACTGCTCGACCGCGGCATCAACGTCTACACCACGCTGAACATCCAGCATGTCGAGAGCCTCAACGACGTCGTTTCGCAGATCACCCGCATCAGGGTTCGCGAGACGGTGCCTGACTCGATCATCGACATGGCCGACGATGTCGAGATCATCGACCTGACGCCGGACGACCTGATCAAGCGCCTGCACGACGGCAAGGTCTATGTCGCCAAGACCGCAGAGCGGGCGCTGACCAATTATTTCACGCCGGGCAACCTGACGGCGCTGCGCGAGCTCGCGCTCCGCCGCACCGCCCAGCGCGTCGATGACCAGCTGTTGACGCATATGCAGGCCAATGCGATCGCCGGGCCCTGGGCTGCCGGCGAACGCATTATCGTCTCCGTCGACGAAGATCCGCGCTCGGCATCGCTGGTGCGCTACGGCGCCCGGATGGCGTCGCGGCTGCGGGCGCGCTGGTCGGCTGTCTATGTCGAGACTAACCGCTCCATCAACCTCACCGAAATGCAGCGCGACACGATCGCAGCGACGCTGAGGCTCGCTGAGCATCTGGGTGGCGAGGCGATCACCCTCCCGGGGCGGGGTGTGGCGGAGGAGCTGCTGCAGCACGCCGCCGCAAACAACGTTACCCACATCGTCACCGGTTCGCCGTCCAAGCGGCGCTGGCGCGACAGTTTCACCGCGTCGGTCGCCGACCAGCTGATCCGGGGGGCCGGCGATGTCAGCGTGCATGTCATATCCGGCAACGACAAGGATGCGCCTGTCGCTCCCCGTGGTGTTGCGAGCGCCGCCGCCGCGACGTCCTTCGACCTCAAGGCCTACCTTCTTGCGACAGGTTATGTGGCCATAACACTGCTCTTCGGCGCGGCTTTGGATCAGATACTCGATGTGCGCAATCTGGCGCTTGTCTTCCTGATGGCGGTGCTGACCTCGGCCGTTATCCACGGGCTGCGGCCGGCGCTTTATTCCTCCGTTCTCGGATCGCTGGCCTTCAACTTCTTCTTTCTGCCGCCGCGCTATACCTTCACGATCAGCGACCCGGAAAGCGTGCTGGCACTGTTCTTCTTCTTCGGCGTTGCGATCATTGCCAGCAACCTGACCGCCACGGTGCAGAGGCAGGCCGCCGCCGCCCGTCACCGTGCGCGCACGACCGAAGATCTCTATCTCTTTTCGAAGAAACTGGCGGGAACGGGGACGCTCGACGACGTGCTCTGGGCAACGGCCTTCCAACTCGCATCGATGCTCAAGGTCCGGGTCGTGCTGCTGCTGCCGGAAGACGGAACGATCGCGGTGCGGGCCGGCTATCCGCCCGACGACACGCTCGACGATGCCGACATCGCGGCGGCGGGTTGGGCCTGGGAGCATAACCTTGCCGCCGGCCGCGGCGCCGATACCCTGCCCGGCGCCAAGCGGCTTTATGTACCGCTGCGCACCGGCCGCTCCGCTGTCGGCGTCATCGGCCTCGACAGCGACCGTCGCGACGGTCCCCTGCTGACGCCCGAGCAGCAGCGTCTGCTCGATGCGCTCGCGGACCAGGCCGCCCTGGCGATCGAGCGCATCCAGCTGGTCGGCGACGTCGACAGGGCGAAGCTCACGGTGGAAGCCGGCAGGCTGCGCTCGGCCCTCTTGACCTCGATCTCGCACGACCTGAAGACGCCATTGGCCGCGATCCTCGGGGCGGCCGGGACATTGCGCGATTACCTCGATTCGATGACCGAGGAGGATCGCACCGACCTGCTCTCGACAATCGTCGACGAGTCCGAACGGCTCAACCGGTTCATCGCCAATCTCCTCGACATGACGCGCATCGGCTCGGGTGCGATGCAGCCCAACAGCGCACCCAATTTCATCGAGGATATCGTCGGCAGTGCGCTTCGCCGCAGCGCGAAGATCCTCATTCACCACCAGATCGATCTGGATATCGCCGCCGACCTGCCGATGGTGCGGGTCGATCCGGTGCTGCTCGAGCAGGTGCTCTTCAACCTCCTCGACAATGCCGCCAAATACGCACCTGAGGGGTCGACCATCGATCTGAAAAGCTGGGCCAATGCCTACAACGTCTTCGTCGAGATTTCCGACGAGGGTCCGGGCATACCGGCAAACGATCTGGAACGAGTGTTCGATACCTTCTACCGCGTCGGCAAAGGAGATCAGGTGCGGGCCGGCACGGGGCTGGGCCTTTCGATCTGCCGTGGCTTCGTCGAGGCGATGGGAGGAACCGTGACCGCCGCCAACCGGCAGGACCGCCAGGGAGCCACCTTCACCATCCGTCTGCCTCGGGCCAATGACATCCCAGAACTGGAAGACCTCAAATGACAGGCGCGCCCATCACGATCCTCGTCGTCGACGACGAGCCGCCAATACGCCGCCTGCTGCGTGTCGGCCTGACAGCGCAAGGCTACGATGTCGTCGAAGCGGCCGATGCGGCCGCGGCCGCGCGCCAGGTGAAGAACGATCCGCCGGATCTCATCATCCTCGATCTGGGACTGCCGGACAAGCCGGGTCATCAACTGCTTCACGAATGGCGGGAGGAGGGGGTGACGATACCGGTTGTCATTCTTTCCAGCCGTACCGACGAGGCGGGAATCGTTCAGGCCCTGGAGACCGGCGCCGACGATTACGTGGCCAAGCCGTTCGGCGTCAACGAGCTCGCTGCCCGCATCCGCGTTGCCCTGCGCCATCGGCTTCAGCAGCAGGGCGAAAAGGCGATCTTCCAGACGGGCGGGCTCACCATCGATCTCGTCAAGCGCATCGTCAAGGTGGATAATGTCGAGGTCAAGCTTTCGCCCAAGGAATACGACATCCTTCGCGTCTTGGCGCAATATGCCGGAAAGGTGCTGACGCATCAGTTCGTTCTGAAGCAGGTCTGGGGCCCGGCGGCCGACGTGCAGTATCTGCGGGTCTATGTTCGGCAATTGCGCCAGAAGATCGAGAAAGTGCCTGATCAGCCAATCTACATCACCACGGAAACAGGCGTCGGCTATCGGCTTAGGGAGCCGGACTGAGGCGCGTGACAACAAATCCAGCAGTAGATTGCGCCTAAGGCACGTTTGGGCTGAACAGAGATGTTCTAATACTAAGGAAAGTCGGGCCAAATGCAGCGTTATTTACAATGACGCAATCCTCTGCACACGAAATATTTAGACTGGCTCACTCTAATGTCGACCATCCCCAAGGGACGCGATTGCCGAACGCCGACGTCGCGGCTGCTTTGCGAGACACGGTGAGGGAAAATCTTGAAGCGCGAGTTTGGCACACCCGTAACCTTTGATGGATGCGTTGGCTTCATCCATGACGGCGGCGGTACGACCGGAGTGGTCATGCTGCCGGCATGGGGCTTCGAAGAGATGACAATCCGCAGGGGCTGGGCTGGATTTGCCGATAGACTGGCGCAGGCCGGCTATTGCTGCCTCCGGTTCGACTGGCCCGGAGCCGGCGACAGCCTTGGAAATACAAGTGATGGCATATCCCTCAACGATTGGCTGGACGCGGTGAGGGCAGCCGCAGAACTGTTGCGCGGACACTATGGTGTTACGAAGATCGTCCTTCTTGGCCATGGCATCGGCGGACTGATCGCGCCCCATTGCGCCCTATCGACATCGGCATCGGCCGTCGTTCAGATGGCGCCGCAGAATCAGGGCAGGGCAGGCATGCGCGAACTGGAAATTCTCGGCCGCATGATCGGCTCCTTTCTAGGCCTTCCCGGTAACCCATCGAAAGAAACGATCGAGATCGGCGGCCATTCGATGTCCGCCGCGCTGGCCAAGGAAATCGGCGAGTTGCGGATCGTGGAGGGCAGCCAGCTGGGGAGCGAAATTCCGCTGTTGGCGGTTCTGCGATCGGGCGCGCCGGGTGCTGCCGAATGGCCCCAGCGACTGTCCTCCGCCGGCTTTGTGGTTTCGACGGAAATCTATGCAGGCGCTGACGGCTTTTTATCCTACAGCCAGGCCTCCGTCCCGCCGGTTGCCTGTTTCGATCAGGTGCGGTCATGGCTGGTCGCCACGATGCCGCCGGGCAATAGGGCTGCGGCTGCCCAGCCGCAGCCTGTCATCCAAGCCCTGCAAGGCGATGGCTACAGCGAGAAGCCTCTCCTGTTCGGAGCGGACGGGCGCTTGTTCGGCATCCTCTGCCTGCCTGAGGCTCAGGCGCCACGCGCGACCATCCTGCTTATCAATTCCGGCGACAACTATCATATCGGCTGGGCGCGCATGCATGTCGATTTCGCCCGCGCGCTGGCCGCAAGAGGCATTGCGAGCTTTCGTATCGACACAGGCGGTATCGGCGATGCGGCCTCGATCGAAGGCCATGCCTATTATGTCGAGGCCCAGGCTCTTGATGTGATGGAGGCGGTGACGACGGTGGAGGCGATGCGCCTTGGCCCTATCCTGGTGTCTGGCCGCTGCAGCGGCGGTTATGCGGCAGTACAAACCGCAGTCGCCGATCCCCGCATCCGCGGGCTCGTTGCCGTCAACACGGTGCGGCTCGGGCTTTCACCGGATGAAACCTTCGAAGACATTCTGAAAGGCGGCACCTCCTCGGTCGCGGATTATCGCCGGCGGGCTTTATCCTTCCAGACCATCATGGATATTCTCTCCGGTCGGAAGTCCCTGAGGCTGTTGGCCGCCAAGGCCGCGCATCTCGTGAAGGCCCAACTGTCGGCACGCTTTCCCCGCCTGTTCGGCGCCCTGGACGGCTCTTCGACCCTGACGCAGGAGATCCGTCGCCAGGCGCGGGAGCTGCAGGCCCGCGATGTGTCGGTGTTCCTCGTCTACGGCGAGAACGACGGTGGCCTCGATGAACTGACGCGCCATTTCGGCAAACGCGATGCCGCTGCCTACGGCCACGCCACCGTCAGGATAGTCTCGAACGCCGAGCATAACATGACGGCCCCCCATGCCCGCCAGGCCATCCTCGAGGCGCTGATCGATGCGGTCGTTGCGGTCGAAGGTTTGGGCCAACCAGGCGCCGTTTCCGCAAGCTAAAGTTGACGAAAGACCAAGTCGTCTCGTGCTGATCCACTCCGCTGGAGAGCACCGACGTCTGATGGCTAACAGGACGTTAACGCGGCTAGGCAAGTCCTAACCCATTTTTAAGCTGTCGCACTGTATGTGAATGCGGGACAAGAGGATTATTTATGCGCGTCGCGATTGTACATGATTGGCTATATACAGTCGGCGGTGCTGAGCGCGTCTTGCAGGAGATCCTGCGATGCTATCCGGATGCCGACGTCTTTTGCCTGTTTGACTTCCTGACGGCCGAGGACCGTCAAAAGATCGGGTTGAAACAGACGCGAACGAGCTTCCTGCAGAAGCTGCCATTCGTGCAGCGCGCGCACCGCGCCTACTTGCCGCTGATGCCGCTGGCGATCGAGCAGCTCGACCTGTCTGCTTACGATCTCATCATTTCGAGCAGCTATGCCGTGGCCAAGGGCATTCTCGCCGGACCGGACCAGCTGCACATCTCCTATGTGCATTCGCCGATCCGCTACGCCTGGGATCTGCAGCATGCTTATCTCGCTCGCAGCCGCAACCCGCTGACGCGCCTGATAGCCCGGCCTCTGCTGCATCGACTGCGCATCTGGGACGCGCGGACTGCGAGCGGGCCGGACCTGCTGCTGGCCAACTCCCATTTCGTGGCGCGCCGTATTCGCAAGGTCTATGGGCGGAAGGCCGCTGTGCTCTATCCCCCTGCCAATCTGTCTGATCGCTCGGAGGCGCCGGTCAAGGGCGATCACTTCCTGGCCGCCAGCCGTTTGGTGCCTTACAAGAACATAGAAGCCATCGTGCGAGCTTTCGAGGCGCTTCCCGACCAGCATCTGATCGTTGCCGGAGACGGGCCAGAGGCCGCTCACTTGCGAAAGATAGCCGGCGCCAATGTCAGCTTCGCCGGCTTCGTCAGCGACAGCAAGCTCCGCGATTTGATGGCAACGGCGCGGGCATTCGTCTTCGCCGCAGAAGAGGATTTTGGCATCATCTCGGTAGAGGCACAGTCGGAGGGGACGCCTGTGCTGGCACTCGGTCGCGGCGGTTCCTGCGAGACCGTCATCGATGGCCAGACGGGCCTGTTTTTCGATCAGCCGGAAGGGCCGGCGATTGCGGCCTGCGTGCGACGCTTCCTGAGCCTCGAGGGGCAATTTTCCGCTGAAAACTGCAAGGCCCAGGCGGCAAAATTCTCGCCGGAACGCTTCCGGGACGGTTTGCGTGCACACGTTAACGAAACCATTTCGGCCTATAAGTCATCCGTCGTCGGCTACGTGCCTCGCGACAGGTTCTCGACGGAAGGCGGATGATCACATGATCGACAAGCGTGACGTGGCGGACGACCGGCCGTATGAGGCTCCCACGGCTCTGGATCGAAGCGGATTGATCAGCGCCATCTGGCGAAACCGGCTGTTGGCGTGTGCAATCTTTTGCGTCGTCGTGTTGCTGTCCTTCATTGCCACCATCGTCATTCCGCCGCGCTATCTGGCAACAGGGTCTGTCATTGTTGCCGAAGACGACCCCGCGACCCGCACGTCCGATGTCTATGCCCAGAAGCAGGGCGACCCCGCCGACCTTGAAAGCCAGATCATGATCGTGCGCTCTTCGCGGCTGCTGAAGGTGGCGATGTCGCAGCCGGGCGCCTATGAGGCGGTCATTGAGGAATGCCGCAAGGCCGGCGATCGCTGTGCGACGCTTGCTGCCGACGCGCCTCTGCTGGCGGAGAAAGTCGCCCAGCATTACGCCGTCGCCGCAGTCGGCCGGTCGCGCGTCCTGTCGATCTCCTACAACTCGGCCTTGCCGGCAACCGCCATGACCATGGCCAATGCGCTGGTCACCGCCTATCTCGACGACCAGCGCAGCAGCCAGTCCAACAGCCGTGAAGTCGCTGCAAAATGGCTGTGGCAGGAGATCGCCAATCTCGACACGGAAATTCGCGATCAGCTGGCCAAGATCGAGGAGTTCCGCCACCAGAACGGGCTCGTCCAGGGCTCGACCGCCTCGATCAGCTCCGAAGGCCTCAGCAGCGTCAGCCAGCAGCTTGCCGCCGCCGAACAGTCGAAAGCCCAGGTGCAGGCCCGGCTGGATGCCGTGCGTAACACCCGCAACGGCCGGGATGGGTCGACCTTGGCGTTGGACAATCGCACCGTCGCCGATCTCCGCCAGCAGATTGCTACGCTGGGCAACCAGCTTGCGGCCAGCAATACGGTGCTCGGGCCGCGTCATCCGCAGCGCCGCATGCTGGAAGCATCGATGGAACTCCTGCAGAAGCAGCTGAATGCCGAGCTCGATCGCATTTCTGCGAGCGCCCAGAAGGACTACGAGGCGGCTTCCAATCTTGTGACGGCACTTAAGGATCAGACAGCCAAGGCCAAGGACAATGCTGCCAACGCACTGACGCACGAGGCGTCGATCGAAGGCATGGTGCGCGATGTCGAGGCGAAGCGTCAGCTTTATACCCAGCTTTACCAGCGCGCCAGCGAACTCGAATCCGAGCGTCGTTCGTTGAACGGCGGGGCGCGGCTCGTCAGCCTGGCGGAACTGCCGGTCATGCCCTATTTTCCAAAAAAGACGCCCATGCTGGCAGCCGGGATCGCCCTCGGACTTTTCCTGGCTGGCGCCGGTGCCGTCCTGTGGGACCGGTTGCGGCCATTCTTGCGTCCCCTCTATTCGCGCTCTGCCGGCGGAGCGCCTCGACCTTCAGCCGTCTCCCAAGAGGTATTGGCGGCTCGCGAGGCGGCGGCTCCGGACGTCGAGGTTACCGCCGATCCGCTTCGCGTCATTGCGACGCTGCCTGTCTCCGGCCTGGCGGACAGACCGGGGGAAAGTCTGTTGACCATGACCTGGTGGAGCATGCTGTCCGGGGATTTCCGGCAGAACTCGAGGCAGATGGCCGCCGACCTGCTGGAAGCCTCGCAGGCACGGCCGCTGCTGTTCCTGCCGGTCGACAGCCGGTCACGGCTTGCCTCGTTTGCCTGCCTTTTGGCTGCGCAGTCTCTGGTCAAGGGTGGGCTTTCGGTCCTGGTCGTCGAGTGCGCGCCGGCATCGATGGAATTCATGACCGCCTTCGACCTTCCCGCCGATCATCCGACGCTCGGCGATGTCGTTGCCGGAAAGGCAGAGCCCGCCGCTTGCGTCGCTGCGACGCAGACGCCCGGCCTCGATGTCGTGCCGGGCAAGCAGGCCGACTTACAGCTCTTTGCCCGCGCGCGGCGCCAGGCTCTCAAGGGCTTCCTGGATTGGGCAAGTGGCTATGATGCGGTGCTGCTCACCGGCCCGGCGCTTCTCGATTCCCAATCCTACCCGGCACTGACCATGCTTGCCGCGCAGCTTCAGGTGCGTGCGGTGGTCTGCGCGGAGCATGAAGGCGAGGCTGCAAGCCAGCTCGATGCCGCGGCAGCCGTGATGGCGGAGCTCGGCTTGATAGGCCTCGGCGCCATACTCTTGCCCGCCAGCGGCCAGGAGAATATTTCCGAGGATGTCCCGCGCCGACTACACAGAAGGAGCGCTTGATGCGCGTGCCGCGGGTTCTCTTCGTGAACCAGACGGGGGTAATGTCGGGCGCGGAATATGTGCTTGCGAACCTCACCGTAGGGTGGCGGGAGGCATCTGCGCTCCTGCTTGAAGGCGGACCGCTGGAACAGGTGCTTCGCGAGCAGCGGCTCAAGGTGTCGGTCGCATCAGGCGCGAAGCTCGGCGCGATCCGCCGCGATCAATCTTTGTTTGCCGCGCTCCCGCTCGCAGCCCGGCTGTTGCGGCTGGTTGGGGCGATCATCAGCGCGTCGCGCGGGCACGATGTCGTCTATGCCAACTCGCAGAAGGCCTTTCTTCTCTCGGCGCTTGCCTCCATTGCCGTCCGCCGACCGCTTGTCTGGCACCTCCACGACATCGTGGACGGACGACACTTCGGCAGAATGCAGCGGCGGCTGCAGATCTTCTTGGCAAACAGCCGCGCCAGTTGCGTCATCGTCCCGTCGACAGCGGCAGCCGATGCATTCACCGCGGCCGGTGGCCGTAGCGATCTGATCAGGACGGTGCCGAACGGCATATCGCTCACTCCCGCTCCCCCACTCGGCCGCCGCGCCCAGGGTTTGCCCGAGGGTCCGCTGATAGGCGTGTTCAGCCGCCTCGCACCCTGGAAAGGGCAGCACGTGGTGCTGGAGGCTTTGACGAAGGTTCCGCATGTGCAGTGCATTCTCGTCGGCAGCGCCCTGTTCGGCGAAGACGACTACAGCGTGCGCCTGACCGGAATGGTGGAGCAGCTGGGTCTTGGAGATCGGGTTCATTTTCTCGGCCAACGCGCCGACGTGCCGGCGCTCATGCAGGCGGTCGACGCCGTCATCCACCCCTCCGTCGATCCCGAACCCTTTGGCTTGACGCTGCTCGAAGCGATGCTGGCCGGAACGCCTGTCATCGCCACCGATGCCGGCGCATCGGCGGAAATCCTGGATGGCGGCAAGGCGGGGACGCTGGTTGCGGCAAACGACGCTACCGCGCTCGCCGACAGCATCCGCGCCTTCTTCGCCGACCGCCAGCCGTTTCTCGACAAGGTGGCACGCGCACGGGACCGCGTGAAGGCGGTCTATGACATCGTCACCATGCGGCGCACCGTATCAGCCATCGTGGCAAAGGTGGCCTCGCCATGACGCTGCTACGGGTCGATGGTCGGCTGCGGTCCGAAGGGCAGGATCGACCCCACATGTCCGGCTGGATGCCGGCGCTGGCGCTGATTGCCGTCTTCGCTGTCATCGGCGGCTATACGGGTAGCCTGGGCAGGCCACTCTTCGTCGTCGGCTGCATCGCGGTGTCTGTCTTGACATGGCGGAAAGGCATCGCCTCCCACTTCCAGGCGAGCCTGGTCCTGTTCGCCTTTGCTCCCTTCATCCGACGCATCATCGATAACGGAGCGGGATATGACGAGCTCGGCCTGGTGCTGATCGGCCCTTTGACCGCGTTGCTCATCCCGACCATCGAACTCCGTCACCTCATCAACCAGAAAGAACCCTTCGACAGCCGCATGGGGCCCCTCGTGCTCGTCTGCGCCTGCATCGTCTATGCCGGGATCCTGTCGCTGCTGCAGGGCAAGATCAACGATACGGCCAGCGGCCTGCTCAAATGGATGACACCGGTGCTCTACGCGGCGGTCTTGACCCTTCGCGCAGACCGCGACGAGATTCTCGATGCCGCCGTCCACGCGTTTTTCGTGATCCTGCCGCTGACCGGCCTCTATGGTATCTTGCAGTATGTCGACCCGCAGGCCTGGGACCGTTACTGGATGGAGTTCGCTCCCATCCTGTCGATCGGCCAACCGGTTCCCTACGGCGTGCGCGTCTTTTCGACCATGAACAGCCCGGCCAGCTTTGCGAGCTTCACGGCGGCGGGGCTGCTGCTTTTCGCCTTCCTTCGCTCGGGATGGCTCTCCTTCCTCGTCACCGCGCCGTCCATGCTCGCCTTGCTTCTGTCGCTCTATCGCACGGCCTGGCTCTCGCTGATCCTGGCGCTTGTCTTCTGTCTACTTTTTGCCAGCACCCGCCTGAAGGCGCAGGCAATCGCCGTCGGGCTGGTCATTGCCGGTGCCGTGGCGGTTACCATTCCGCCTTTCTCGGACGTCATCGGCGATCGGCTGGCGACACTCGGGCAGGGGAGCCAGGACGGCTCCTTTCAGGAGCGCCTGGTGCAATATTACACCCTCTGGATGCTGCCGGACAGTTCGCTGGTCGGCAACGGATTTACCGTGACGGATGTCGGCTCGGCCGGCCAGATGCCGATCGACGGCATGATCATAGCCTGCTGGGTGACAATGGGCATCGTCGGCGGCATTCTTTGCCTCTGCAGCCTGGTCTGGGCGATATCGGGCGCTGTCGCCGGGGCTGTTCGGGAGCGCTCGCGCCAGGCGGTCATGGTCGGTGCCATGGCCATGGGCAGCCTGTTGCAGATTCCTCTTGCCAATATCACTGCGGCCGAAGCGGGATTCCTCTTCTGGAGCTTCGTCGTTCTCGCGCCCCGCCTTCGGGCACAGGGTGAAGCCAGATCATGACCGAGGACACGACGGAGCCCGAGACAGCCCGGCCGCCGGAGCCGTCGATCAAGAAGATCGCGGCAAGACTGTCGAGTGGCGCCCTGTTCAGCAAGAGCCTCGGCTTCGTCCGTGAAGTCTTCATGGCCCATGTCGTCGGTGTCGCCGCGCTCGCCGACAGCTTTCGATGCTCGATGACGATCATCCTGCTGCCGTTGGCTTTCCTGCAGAACGAGAGCGTCCCCGCCATCCTCATTCCGCGCATGCAGGAAGCCGGCCGCAATGGCGACGCCGCGCGACGGCTTGCAGCGATGACTGTCGCGCTCTCGGCGATCGGCGCGCTGTTGATGGTGTTGACGATCATCATCGCCACGCTGCTGGTGGACGCCATGATGGCCGGCGTCTCCAATGCGGATAAGGAAGCCACGATCTATTTCGTGCGCATCATGGCTTTCTCGATGCCGGCCTCCGTTGCCATCAACTGCCTCGCGGCAGGCGAAATCGCCTTCGGCAAGACGCGCGTGACCAATGCCCGCGCCAGCATGCTGAACATTGGCGTCATGCTCGGCCTCTGCATGCTCGTTCTGACCGACCGGGGAGAGATGCTTGCCATCGCCTTCACGCTTTCTTTCAATGGGCTCGCGATCTGGGCTCTCTGGTCCTTGTGGCGTCAGGGCAATCTTGCCCTGGAGAGCCTGAGCATCGCCGATATCCGCACGGAAACCCGCATCTTTCTCAGCCGACTGGTGCCGTTCCTGCCCCTGCCTGCCGCCGAGCAGACGAGCATATGGCTGGAGCGCCTGCTCGCTTCCAAGCTGACAACAGGCGCGATTGCTTCGATGGACTACGCGCGGACGCTGACGGACAGTGCACTTCTGTTGGTCAGCCAACCCATCGGTCTTGCCGTCCTCTCCCATGGCGCGGAAGGCAAGCTGAAGGAGCAGGCGGAAGCCATTACCCGCTTTGTCGCCATCGTCATGATGCCGGCCTCGGCCTTCATCTTCGTCTTCGCGCCGGATATCGTCCGCACCATCTTCCAGCGCGGCGCCTTCAACGCCCTGGGTGTCGAACTGACCAGCCAGGCGCTACGCGGCATTTCCATCGGCCTCTGGGCCTCTACCCTGGGCTGGATCCTGCTCAGGCTGCTGAACCGGGCCAACCGCAGCACGCTTGCCGCAGGGATCCTGGTTGCCTCCTACCTGGCCAATATCGCCATGAATGCCATCTCCGCCGCGCTGGAGCATACGCCGACCTATGGGACCTTCTTCCTGGGCTTGGGTGAAACCGTGCGAAGTCTCGTGATGTGTACTGCTGTCATCATAGCGCTGGGTACACCTATGGTATTGTTAAGGCTGCTGGCGCGGGGGTTGCTGCCGGTGGTGGCAATGGCGCTTGCGGGAATCGAGATCATCGCGGTTTTCGACGGCGGACTGGCGCGGATCGCCTGCGGCATTGCCGCTTACGCGCTCTCGGTCATGTTTGCCGCCGCACTGCTGGCACCGGGGATCTTTGCCAAGTTCTATCGATATCTTGCGTTACGTAGGGGAGTACCGCCTGATGCCTGACAACAATGGACCACGCCTGTCTTTTTCCAGTGCCATAGGGGCCGCAATGGCCCAGTGGGTCGATGCGCTGCGGGGGCCGCGGGGCTGCTTTTTTACCTTTCACCGCGCAGCACCTTCATCGATTTGGCCGACGCTGCCGAACCGGAATTTCTATCTCGACCTCGATTTCTTCGACACGCTGCTCTCGCATCTGGCAGCCAGCGGCCGCAAGGTGGTCACCATCGAGGAAGGGTTGCGGCTGGCGCGCGATCCGAAGACGCGGGGGACCTTCGTCAATTTTTCCGTCGACGATTGCTACCGCGACACTTATGAGGCGGTGGTCCCGCTCTTTCGCCGCCATGGCCTCCCGGTGACGCTGTTCGTCACCACCGGAATTCCGGACGGAACTTTGCCCATGTGGTGGGTCGGCCTCGAGGAAACCCTGTTGGAACGAGACTTCGTGCTCGTCGACGGCGAACGGATCGCGACGGATACGACCCAGCGTGCGGCTGCTGCATTTCAGGATCTGCAAACCCGCTGGAGCGGCGTCGAAGCCAGCAACCACTATGCGCGCTTTTGTCTCGAAAACGCAGTCGATGCCGAAGCTGTGCATTGGCGCCACGCCATCACCTGGGACATGCTTTCGGAGTTGGCGACCGATCCGCTGGTGGAGATCGGCTCTCACACGGTTTCCCACCCGCGGGTTTCGCTCCTGACGTCTGAAGATGCACGCCATGAGCTCCGCGACAGCCGGACCCGTCTGCGCGAGAAGCTGAATATCTCGGTTACGCAATTCGCCTTTCCTTTCGGGCGTGTCGATGATTGCGGCCCCCGCGACTTCGAAATCGCGCGGGAGACGGGATATCAGGGTGTCGCCACGACGACGAAAGGGCTGCTGACGGGGGCGACGGCGCCTTTCGCCTATCCGCGCGTCACCCTTAACGGGGCTCATCGCAATCTTCTGATGCCGGAGCTTCACATGGCCGGCGCAACAGCGGCCGCCGCAAGGATGTTGGGTCGTGTCTGAGGAGAAATTGAGGGTTATTTCCATCGCGCACACCGGCGTTTCGCGTGCCGCCGGACGCTTACGCTATGCGCCGTTCGAAAACCGGGATGATGTCGATGTTCATCTGGTCGTGCCAAGCCGCTGGAAGCAGTTCGGGCGCAGCATGACGGCCGATCCCGGCGGTGATCCGGGTGTTACCACCCATGTCCTGCCGATCCTCTTTCCCGATGCGGGTCCTTTCAGCTGGTACCTGCACGTCTACCGTGGGCTCGGCAGGCTCATCCGCGAAACGAGGCCTCACGTCATCCACCTGTGGGAGGAGCCGTGGAGCTTTATCGCCCTGCAGGCGCGGCTCTTGAAGGGAGACGCCGCCTTGGTCCTGGAAGTCGACCAGAACATTTTGAAGCGGTTGCCGCCGCCTTTCGAGACCATTCGCGGGAACGTACTTGCCAACACGGCGCACCTTCTGTCCCGCAGCAGCGACGCCACCATGGTGGCAAAGGCACGCGGCTATAGCGGCCCGGTCAGCACGATCGGCTACGGCGTCGACCAACAGGTGTTCAAGCCTGTGCCAGAAATCGGCAGCCTGGCTGAACAGCCGCAGTTGACGCTTGGCTATGTAGGTCGTCTGATTGAGGAGAAAGGCATCCAGGACGTTCTGGAGGCGATGGCGATGACGAGCGCACCCGTGGCGTTGAAGCTCGTGGGGGAGGGGCCCTATGAAGCCGCGCTGCGTCAACGGGCCGAACGGCTCGGGCTAACCGACCGCCTGACCATCATGCCGTGGAGCAATCCGGAAGGTGTCGCGACATTCATTCGCTCGCTCGATGCACTGGTTCTGTTGACCCATACGACGCCCACCGTGAAGGAGCAGTTCGGCCGCGTCATCATCGAGGCGCAGGCCTGTGGAACGCCGGTTATCGGCGCGCGTTCAGGCGCCATTCCAGATATCGTCGGAAAGGGCGGCTGGATCGTGCCCGAGCGCGACCCCCGCTCCTTGGCGGAACTCATCGCGCATATTCACGCCCATCCGGATGAGCGGCACCAGAAGGCAGCGGACGGATTGGAGAATATCCGGATGGGGTTCACCTATGATGCCATCGCCGACCAGCTTCATTCGGCCTGGAAGGCTGCGGCACGGCGTGGATAGACAGTTTGACCCGGTTAGCGGGTGACGAGCGCCATGTAGGTTTCGCCACCGGCAAGAGCCTCGAAGACATAGCGATCGCCTGATACCTCGTGGCTTTCGCGCAGCCCGTCCCATCCCCAGAGTTCGATCTTGCGGGCGCCCGCTGGCAGGGCGATCGTCCATCGCCCGCCGGAAATGTCTGTCCAACCGCGCCGGTTGTGCCAAACGAACAGGTCGGATTTCGGACCTGAGAGATGCATGGTGCCGGCGTGATAGGGATCGGAGGAGACGACCTTCATGTCGCCGGCAATATTCAGCACCCGCTGCACGACCTTGGAGCGTTCCTCCGGGCGCCAAGGGGCTTCGCCGGCAGCCATCGCATAGCCCGGGCCATCGACGCGGTCGGTGTCCGGAAGGGCCCAGGGAAAGGCGAACACGGTCACGGGCTGGCCCTTGGCGCCAACAACGCCGAAATTATCCCAGAATGCAGTCAGGAACAGGCTTGCCGACAGTTTTTCGTCCGACCAGCCCTCGCTGCGGGAGACGTTGAATTCGGTGGCGTAGAAATTGATGTCCCGCTTCAGGCCGAGCGTCGACTTTATCCGGTCGAAGCAGGTCTGTGCGGAAAACTGACGGCCTTCGGTCAGCGGATACCAGCGGTCATTGTAGTAGGTGTGCAGGTCCAGGCCATCGAGCTTGCCGTTGTCCAGGAGATCGGCGATGGCAGGACCATAGCCGCGCAAGGTCGCGTCGCCGTCGATGTTGCAGGCGGCGAAACCGCCGGGAAGGACGATGAGGGACTTGTCGACAGAATGGATGCCGTCGGCGAGTCCCTCCAACGCGTCATGATAGTCCTTCTTCGGAATCGTGTTCTGCACGTCCGGTTCGTTGACGGCCGCGAAGATCGTCGCGCCGAAATCCTTTATCCCATGCTCGCGGCCCCACTCCCCGTTGGGTCGGAACCGCCGGGCATATTCCACGCCCGCGCGGAACCAGTCCTTGTAGGAGCCGATCGGCTGGGCCGGATCGAGAAACTGATAACTGCCCTCGTATTCGAAGAGCAGCACAGGCGTGATGCCTTTGCCGTGGGCTTCCAGCATTGCCGCATCGAAATCATGTGGAGTGGGCACGCGGGCGAGATCGCGCCAGCCGTAGGAATTCATGCGGCCCAGCCGGGCGCCGACGGCATGGAGGGCTTCGTAAAGCGGGGCTGTCGGCTGCCCTGTCAGATGGGTGACGATATTGCCGCCGCCCGTGCGCCAGCGCAGCGTCTGCTCGCCGGCCGCCGCCTGGGATGCGACCAGCAGCAAGCACAGGCCCAAGGTCCTGGACATCAAGCGCAAAGTTTGGCTCATGCGTATTTCTCCTTCAGCACATCGCCGGCCAGCGCCACATAGCGGCGGCTGATTTCATCCCAGCTGTAGCCGCGCGCCGTGGCAATTGCACCAGCCCTCAGGGGCTCAAGTTGTTCTTTCGAAGACAAGACGCGCGTGAGTTTCTTTGCGATGTCGTGGCCATTCCGGCTGATGCCGTATCCGTTGACGCCGTCCTTCAGATATTCCTCGATACCGCCCACCCTGGGCGCCAGCACGGGGACGCCGCATGCCATCGCTTCCATGCAAACCAGCGAAAAGGTTTCATAGGCCGTCGGCAGGACGAAGACGTCAGCTGCCGGATAGATCCTCTCCATATCCCGGCGCTCACCGGCAAAGACGATCCGGTTGGAGAGCTTGCCTGCCATGCTGAGATATGGCTTTCGGTTGTCTGAGCCGACAACCAGCAACCACACCGAGGGATCGTTCAGGGTCAGCATCGCCTCGATGACATGGGCAAGGCCTTTGCGGTTGAATTCGTGCCTGACGAAAAGCATGAGCCGGGCGCCGTCCGGAATATTGAATTCCGCGCGGACCGCTTCCCGAGCATCCGGCGTTACCTGGAATTTGGCCAGGTCTATCCCGTTCGGTATGATCTCGATTCGCTCCGACGGTACGCTGTAGTTGCTCATCAACTCGTGCCTCACTCGGTCAGAGACCGCGACATAGCGGCGATAGCGCAAGCCGCCGATCATCAGGCGGTCGCGGATCGCGACCCAGGCATGCAGCGGGTTGAGAAGCCAGCCCCATTGACCGGCCTGGCGCTTTTCCTTGAGGTTCTCGGCATTGATCGCGTGCACAACGAGTATATCGCCAAAAAATGTGTCGCCGTGACTGATCAACACATTGTCCCGCTTTGGCAACTTCACGAAGCTTGCGGCGATAGTGAATGCCGGCACGACCAGCAGCCGGCCGAAGTAACGGAACAGACCTCTCTTCGGCAGGCGCGCCAAGAACGGAGCGATCGGTCTCATCTTGACATTTTGCGGCGGGTGTCTCGGCACGTGCGACGCGACCACGGAATTCATCTGCCCCATCTGGCTGAAGGCCACTGATAGATCCCAGGCGACACGCTCCGCTCCCCCTGCAGTGTTGAATTCCTGAACGATTTGAACGATCTCGAACGTCATGCGCGAAAGCCGATGTCATGGTTGATCAGCCACATCATGCGGCTGACGAATTTAATAAGTAAGGATTAGTTAACCTTTCTCCATTGTTTGTCTAGGCATTAAGCCATTGATGGTTAATGGTAATTCCGATTCTCGTTCTGATACACCCACCTCTTGCGTCTCATTTTGAGAGGTGAGGTAAAACTTGTGCATGGGGAGGCTCATGGGTGGAAGCGCGCTCGTCCACGCCACCACTGGCTGCGTCATCTGGGGGAGGGGCGCAGCATGCGTTCGAAGACGTAGGAGATTCGTGCGCGCTGTTGGTCCTGCAGAAATATCCCGGTTCGCGGATAGCTTCGATGTCCACTTGTCGTTCGATGTTACCCGACGCCGGCGACGGCTGTTGACCGATGCCTCAGTCAATGAATCTTGCCGATAATGATGTTGCCAAGCGACTTCCGCTGCAGGCCTCACCGTGCCCACGCGAACTCGCGAGTATGCCCACGTATTCGATGTACCCGAGGTTGTGTCGAGAGAAGCCCCTTGAAACGCAATTCTAAAACCGCTATCGAGTCGAACCGAACCGTACGGTTCGACTTCCAATGTGGGTATATCCATGAATTCCTTGCGTCTTGCCCCTCTCTTGCTGCTTGCCCTCACGGGTTGCGTCAGTGGCCCTGATTACAAGCCTCCGGTTACGCCGGTTCCCGCCAAATTCGCCGAGGGTGCCTACAAGTCGAACGGCGATGTCGCCGACCGCAGATGGTGGACCGCGTTCAGAGATCGGAAGCTCGAGGCGTTCGTCGGGACTGGCCTTGCGCAGAATGTTTCCATTCTGTCGGCCATCGAGGCGACCTACGCGGCACAGGCCGATGTGACTGTCGCCGGAGCCGGGGGGCTTCCGAGCCTGACGGCTGACGCCTCGCAGACCGTCAGCGGTGAGAAGGGGAAGCTTCGCACCCAGCTTTCGACCACCAATACCAGCAGCGGCAACCTGACGGCCTCATGGCTGCTCGATCTTTTCGGCCAATACCGCCGGGCTCGCGAAGGCGCTCTTGCGACCCTGGATGCAGACTACGCCACCGTCGATGTCACGCGGCTGACCTATCTTCAGGATCTGGTCACCAGTTACATCAATGCCCGATACTATCAGGAGATGAGCTCCATCGCCGACAAGAACCTGGCATCGCGGCGGGAGACCTTGGCTCTGACGCAATCGCAGATGCAGGCGGGCGCTGCCTCGCGGCTCGATGTCGTCCAGGCGGAGGGGCTGGTCAACTCGTCGCTCTCCGAAAAGCCACCATACGAAGTGAATTTCCGCAAGCAGGTGCACCATATGGCCACGCTGCTGAACGTTCCTCCGGCCACCGTCATCGCACAAATGCAATCCGGTCTCGGTCAGCCGATTTTCCATGGCAGCGTGGCCTCCGGCGTTCCCGCCGATCTCATTCGCAACCGTCCGGACATCCGCGTTGCCGAGCGCAATCTTGCCTCCGCGACCGCGCAGATCGGCGTCAGTGAGGCCAAGCTCTATCCCAGCATCTCGCTTAGTGGCTCGATTTCGCCCTCCGCCGTGCACAGCTCGGGTTCCAATGGTGGCCTCACCACCTGGTCGTTCGGTCCGACCCTAAACTTGCCGATCCTGGACGGCGGCACGCTTCGGGCGAACGTCAAGATCGCCGAATCGAATGCGCGCGCCAGCTACCTCACCTGGAAATCGACGGTGCTCAGCGCGATCGAAGATGTCGAGAATGCGTTGTCTGCGGTCAGCCGTGATGCCCAGACGATCGCCGCGCTGCGGGCACAGGTCAGGTCCTACGAGGAGGCGCTCAGACTTTCGACCGACAACTACAGGAACGGCGCCTCGTCCCTACTGGATGTACTGGACGCGCAGCGTTCCGTCACGACGGCGCAGGAGAGCCTGGCCGGCGCCGTGCAGCAGAGCGCGACGGATTACGTGTCGCTCAATGTGGCGATCGGGGCAGGCTATATGGGAGATGGATCGGACGATAGCCGAAGTGTCGGTCCGAAACTTGCATCCGTTAAGCCTGGAGCTGCAAGAAAAGTAGCATCTGACGCAGCGTTGTAACGATACGCCAAGCATTGTCCGTCAGTATTGAAAAAGCACTCACAGTAAAAAAGGTCTACACGCAATGATCAAGCGAATGGTGATCATGTTGCTCGCAACCGGGGCTGTTCTTGGCGGGCTTTACGGCTTCCAGTCATTCAAGGCTGGCATCATCCAGAAAGTCATGGCCGGAATGGCCAATCCCCCCCAGACGGTCTCGACATCGACTGCATCTCTGACCGACTGGCAAACCGAAATAGAGGCGGTTGGCACGCTCAAGGCCGTCAACGGCGCCGATCTTGCCCTGCAGGTCGCAGGAATCGTCGAGGAGAGAAGCTTCGAATCCGGCGATACGGTTGCGGCGGGCCAGACCCTTCAGAAGCTCTCGGCCGAAGACGACATCGCCAAACTGGCCGCCCTTCAGGCGACGGCCGATAACTTTGCAATCTCGCTGAAACGCGCGCAGGACCAGCAAAAGGTCAGTGCCGTCAGCCAGGCCACCGTCGATAGCGATGATGCCAGCTACAAGAACGCGGTGGCGCTTGTCGACCAGCAGAAGGCCATTGTCGATCAGAAGACGCTGCGCGCACCCTTTGCGGGCCGGCTCGGCATCCGGGCCGTCGATATAGGCCAGTATCTGACCGCGGGGACGACGATCGTCACCCTGCAGGCGCTCGATACGCTCTATGTCGATTTTTACTTGCCGCAGCAAACCTTAAACCAGTTGAAGATCGGACAGGACGTCAACACGACGATTGATGCCTTTCCAGGAAAAGTCTTTCCCGGAAAGATCGCGGCAATCAACTCCAAGGTCGATTCGTCGTCGCGAAACGTCCAGGTGCGCGCCGCTATGAACAATCCGGACGGCATCTTGCTGCCTGGCATGTTCGGTCGCGTGAAAATTGCCGTCGGAAGCAGCCAGAAGCTCATCACCCTTCCGCAGACGGCCATCGTCTACAATCCTTACGGCGATTCCGTCTTCATCGTCGACCAGAAGGATGAGGGCGGCACCAAGAACGGCGTTGCGCGCCAGACCTTCATCAAGTCCGGAGAGACGCGCGGCGACAATGTCGCAATCCTCGAAGGCGTCAAGGAAGGCGAACAGGTCGTCAATGCCGGCCAGATCAAGCTGCGAAACGGCAGCCCGGTGATCGTCGACAACTCGCATGTGCCGACCGCCGAAAACGCGCCTGAGATCAAGGACAAGTAGGACCCCGCCATGAAAAGTTTCACCGATATCTTCGTGCGTCGGCCGGTTCTGGCGCTCGTTGTCAGCGCGCTCGTTCTCGTGCTTGGCGTCCGGTCGATGACGTCACTGTCGATCCTGCAATATCCGCGCACGCAAAACGCCATCGTCACCGTCACGACGACCTATGCCGGCGCGGATTCCAACATCATTGCCGGGTTCATCACCACGCCGCTGGAAAATGCCATCGCCCAGGCGAATGGCATCGACTACATGACATCGACCAGCCAGACGGGCACCAGCACGATCACCGTCAATCTGCGACTGAACTACGATGCGGGCAAGGCGTTGACCGAAATCAACACCAAGGTCAATTCCGTCATCAACCAGCTCCCGTCCTCCGCACAGCAGCCGACGCTGACGCTGAAGGTGGGCGAGACGATCGACAGCATGTATATCGGCTTTGCCAGCGATGTCCTGGCACCGAACCAGGTGACCGATTACCTGACGCGCGTCGTTCAGCCGAAGCTGCAGTCCGTGCAAGGGGTGCAGACGGCTGAAATCCTTGGCGGGAAGAAGTT
Organism: Rhizobium sp. HT1-10; assembly: GCF_049472505.1. Taxonomy (NCBI): domain Bacteria; kingdom Pseudomonadati; phylum Pseudomonadota; class Alphaproteobacteria; order Hyphomicrobiales; family Rhizobiaceae; genus Rhizobium; species Rhizobium sp. HT1-10. The sequence goes on from NZ_JBCEBQ010000007.1 coordinate 298,815, forward strand.
CGCGCTGCGCGCCTGGCTCGATCCGGTCAAGCTTGCCGCCCACGGCCTGAGCGCCAGCGATGTCGCCACAGCGCTGAAAAGCAACGATTATATCTCTGGTCTCGGCACCACCAAGGGCAACCTTGTCCAGGTCAACCTGTCATCGTCGACGAACCTCCACTCGCTGGAGGAGTACAAGAACCTGGTCCTCACCGAGATCAACGGTGCGATCATTCACCTGAGCGATGTCGCGAACGTCACGCTGGGCAATGACGACTATGACTCCGCGACGAGTTTCAACGGCAAGACAGCCGTCTATATCGGGATCCAGGTCGCGCCAACGGCAAACCTGCTCGATGTCATCAACGGCGTGAAGGCTGTTTACCCGGAGATCGCAGGACAACTGCCGGCCGGGCTGACCAGCCAGATCATCTATGATTCCACCGATTTCGTGAACAGCTCGATCGACGAGGTCGTCCGCACGCTGTTCGAAGCCGGCCTCATCGTGACGGTGGTCATCTTCGCCTTTCTCGGCTCCTGGCGCGCTGTCCTCATCCCGATCATCGCCATCCCGCTTTCGCTGGTCGGTACCTTCGCGGTAATGCTGGCCCTCGGCTTTTCGATCAACCTTCTCACGCTGCTGGCTCTGGTGCTTGCCATCGGGCTGGTCGTTGACGACGCGATCATCGTCGTCGAAGGGGTCAACCGGCACATGGAGGAGGGGATGAAGCCTCTGGGCGCCGCCCTGCAGGCAGCCCGTGACCTCGCGAGCCCGATCGTCGCGATGACGGTGGTGCTGATTGCGGTCTATGTCCCCGTTGGTTTCCAGGGCGGGCTGACCGGCGCGCTCTTCACTGAATTCGCCTTTACGCTTGCGGGTGCGGTGACCGTCTCCGCTATCATCGCCCTGACGCTCTCGCCGATGGCCTGCGCCTATCTGCTGAAGCCGATCCCGAAGGACGGCAAGTCCTTCGAGGCGAGGATCGTCCACGCCATCGACCGGTTCATGGGCCGCCTGAGCAGGGGCTATAGACGTTTGCTCGAAGGCACGCTCAACTCCATGCCGGTGGTCATCACCTTCGGCCTGATCGTTTTGGGCAGCATCTACTGGCTTTATTCCTCCTCCACCTCCGAACTCGCACCGGAAGAAGATCAGGGCGTTATTCTCGCACTGACGACATCGTCGCCGACGTCGACGCTGAAACAGCGCCAGTTCTATGATCGGCAAGCCTATGATATCTTCGAAAAGCACCCGGAAACCAATGTGGTGTTCCAGATCAATACGCCAGGTCAGGCAATTGCCGGCTGGGTTCTGAAGCCCTGGGACCAACGGACGCAGACAACGAAGACATTGCAGCCCGCCATTCAGCAGGAGCTCAACGGCATAGCCGGCTCCAAGGTCGTGGCCTTCCAGCCGTCGCCTCTGCCCGGCAGCAACGGGTTGCCGATCCAGTTCGTGATCTCCACCACCAACGACTTCGGACCGCTCAACGACGCCTCGCAGAAGTTCATCGGAGACGCTCTGAAGACCGGCCGCTTCATCTTTCTCGACACGGATCTGAAGTTCAACCAACCTGAGTCACGCATCGTTTTCAACCGTGACAAGGCGGCCCAGCTCGGGTTGAGCATGTCAGACCTCGGTGCTTCGCTGGCGACAATGCTGGGCGGTAACTACACCGGCTATTTCAGCCTGGACGGCCGCTCCTACAAGGTCATCCCGCAGGTGCAACAGATGTCGCGCCTGAACGTCTCGGATGTGCTGAACTTCTATATAAAGACCAGCGACGGCACGAGCGTGCCGCTGTCGACCGTCGCCCATGTGGAAACGGTCACTGCACCGCAATCTCTGAACCACTTCCAGCAGGTCAATGCGGCCACCATCTCGGGCGTGGCAATGCCGGGTGTCGCCATGGGTGATGCGTTGAAGGCGCTGCAACAGGTCGCCGCAGACACACTGCCCCCGGGATACACGGTCGACTACGGTGGACAATCGCGCCAGGTTCAGCAGGAATCCGGCGGCTTCGTCACGACATTCGCCTTCGCCCTGATCATCATCTTCCTGTCGCTGGCTGCTCTCTTCAACAGCTTCCGCGACCCGATCGTCATTCTGGTCTCGGTGCCGATGTCCCTGGCCGGCGCGTTGATCTTCATCAGCCTCGGCCTGGGCGGTGCGAGCATCAACATCTACACGCAGGTCGGCCTGGTAACGCTGATGGGTCTGGTCAGCAAGCACGGCATCCTGATGGTGGAGGTCGCCAACGAACACCGCAATGCCGGCAAGTCCAAGCGGCAGGCGATCGTCGAAGCGGCTGCCATCCGCTTGCGGCCCATCCTGATGACGACGGCAGCCATGGTGCTCGGCGTTGTGCCCCTCATCCTGTCGACGGGTGCAGGTGCTGCCTCGCGCTTTAACATGGGTCTGGTCATCGCCACGGGTCTCGCAATCGGCACGCTGTTCACGCTGTTCGTCGTGCCTGCAGCCTATGTGCTGATCGCGAGGGCCTACAAGCCTGAGGCCGAAGAAGCCGAGGTGACAACGGGCGAGCCAAGTCACGCCGCGCCTTAAGGCTTCGAGATATTGCGATAAAACAAACCGGCACGAAGCAATTCGCGCCGGTTTGTGTTTGCGCAAGGCGCTGCGGTCCTGAGCAGGGCCTAGAAGGGATAATGCTGCGCGGGATCTTCCAGCGTGATCCAGCGAAGGTCCGTGAACTCGGCGATGGCGGCCTTCCCGCCGAACCTGCCATAGCCACTTCCCTTCACTCCACCGAAAGGCATCTGCGCCTCGTCATGCAGCGTCGGTCCATTGATATGGCAGATGCCCGACTCGATACGCGCCGCCACCGACATGGCGCGTCGCACATCGCGGCTGAAAATCGCCGCCGACAAGCCGTATTCGGTGTCGTTGGCGACGCGGATGGCCTCTTCTTCGTCGGCAACCCGAATGATCGGCTTTACAGGGCCGAAGGATTCCTCGCTGTAGATCCGCATGGCCGGCGTCACATGGTCAAGCAGCGTCGCTTCGACCACGGTACCGGTGCGCTTGCCGCCGGCGACCAGCTTCGCGCCTTTCTCTTGCGCATCGGCAATCAGCCCCTCCATTTTCTTTGCGGCCTCGAGGCTGATCATTGAGCCGAGGACGACATGGCCGCGAGGGTCGCCTGTCGGAAGCCGAGCGGCACGCGCCGCAAGCCTGGCCACGAAGGCATCGGCGATGGCGTTATGGACGATGATCCGCTCCGTCGACATGCAGATCTGACCCTGATGCATGAAGGCGCCGAATATCGCGGCATTCACCGCGCCGTCGATGTCGGCATCCTCGAGCACCACCAACGGGGCCTTGCCCCCAAGTTCGAGCAAGGCCGGCTTCAGATGCTCGGCGGCAAGCCGGGCGACGATCTTGCCGACCCTGGTAGATCCGGTGAAGTTGACCCGCTTGACCGCGGGATGGGCGATCAGCGCGGCGACGATTTCCGCTGCATCCTCCGGCGCGTTGGTGATGACGTTTATGACGCCGGGCGGCAGGCCGGCCTCGGTCAGCGCCGAGCCGATCAGCCGATGCGTGCCTGGACACAGCTCCGAGGCCTTGAGAATGACGGTATTGCCGCAGGCGAGGGGAATGGCGATCGCACGGACGGCCAGGATCACCGGTGCGTTCCACGGCGCGATCGCCAGGCAAACGCCGGCCGCCTGGCGGACTGCCATGGCGAGCGTACCCGGTTTATCGGAGGGGACGACTTCGCCTGAAATCTGCGTCGTCATTGCCGCTGCCTCGCGCAGGATCTTGGCCGCAAACATCACGTTGAAGCCAGCCCAGGCAGCGGTGCTACCGGTTTCCGCTATCATCAGCCTGGTGAACTCTTCGACGCCGGAGTCGATGATGTCGGCGGCTTTGGCCAATATCTGCCGCCGATAGGTCGGGCCTGTCTTCGACCAGGCCGGGAAGGCGGTTGCGGCGGCCTCGATGGCATCAGTGACGTCCTCAAGCCCCGCAGCCGGCGCGCGGCTTGCGAGTTTGTCGGTGAAGGGATCGAGGCGGTCATAAGTGCGGCCGCTGGCTGCGGGACGATCCGCGCCATTGATGAGAAGTGAAATGGTCAAGTCGGTCCTCCGTATAGAGATAACACAAGGGTCGAGGCTATCGGCGTTCGACGTGTAGACCACCGCAGTATCGTCCTCCTCACGCCGTTGCTCGACGAGCGCATCTCCCCGCGCTCGGCTGCTTTCGACATCGGCGATCGCGACATGTTGAAACTCAACCCCGACAATTATTAAGGCGCCGAGACGGGCAACCGTCAAGGCCATCCGCTGCGATGAGGGAGCTCACGGTTCCGGTGAGGTTGCCGAGCAGCACAGATTGTCGCCCCGCTGGCGATATGGTCATTCGGTCGGCAATTGCTTTCGACAAAAGCCTCGATCCGCTGCAGATCGCGCTCGCCCATCGCTGCCAACCCCATCTGCAATCTCCCACACATCGATCAGACTTGGGGACTGCGACATTCCAACTTTGCACAAAAAGGACACTTCAACTTTGCGGTGCTGCCCCCGCTAAAGACCTTTGGAGCGTAAGATGGGTTATGGAACTATCGCCACAATTCCGAAGCCTGCCCGATAGTAAACATCCCTTGGTTTTGCTGCATTAAATTGTCGCGTCGAAGTCATATTGAAATGAAATATTAAGAGGCGCTTGAATAACTGCGCTCGATGGAGTTCGATGCTCGGGAACCGGGCGGAGAAATTGGCATTTAAACACAGGGGATTTGGATGTTGCCTTTCGTGCGCTCGGTGTTGTGCATTTTGCTACTGGCACTGGGAGTCTCTCCCGCATTTGCCGCGCAGGCTGGGCCGATCGCGGTCGGCTCCGGGATCAGGTATGAGCTTCTCGCCACCTGGGACGTCGACAAGCTCAACACGATCTTGAAAACCGACACGCCGGCCTTTGCCGGAATTACGGTTGCCTACACGCCCGCTCGCAATGCCGTGCGTCTCTATCGGATCACCTATAGTTCCGTGATCCCGGAAATGGGCAATAAACCGACCGTGACCTCGGGCCTGCTGGCGGTACCGGACACCGATGGCAAGTCGTTCCCCACCGTCTCTTACCAGCACGGCACCGTCTACGGCAGAGAGCAGGTGCCCTCCTTCGCGGACCAGTCGCCCGAGACACAGTTGATGATCGCGCAATTCGCAGGTCAGGGCTATCTGCTGATCGGCGCTGACTACTTCGGCCTTGGCATTTCCACCGAGCCTGAAGGCTACATGGTCAAGGGCAGCCATCAGCAGGCAACCTACGACTTGCTCATCGCCAGCCGTGCCGTGCTCGCTGACATGAAGCTTTCCAGCGACAAGCTTTTTCTGGCGGGTTGGTCGCAGGGCGGGTTCGTCACCATGGCGATGCTGGAAAAGCTGGAAGCGGCTGGCGTCAAGGTCGACGGCGCGGCCACGGCAAGCGCACCCCTCGACGTCTACGCATTGATGGAGGGTTTTCTTGTCTATCCTCGGAAATTCGATGCCGTCTGGCTCAACAGTATCGTGATCCTCTCCTCCTTCGCCTACGAGAACTACTACGGTGTCCCCGGCCTCGCGCACTCGCTGCTGACTGACGAATACTACGACATCGCCAAGAAAGCCTATGATCGCCAGCCTTTCACTGCCTCAGATATCACCACCGATCTGCACAAGCTCATTCGACCGGAATACTTCGATCCGCAATATTTCGCCAATTCCGCCTTCGGCAAACTGATTATGACGGCGCAGTCCTATCGCTGGGTGATCAAGTCGCCGGTCCGGAATTATTACGGCGAAACGGACGAGGCGATCACGACGGGCGTCGGCCGCATGGCCATGACCTACGCCCAGTCGATGGGATCGGGAAACACCAATGTCGAAGCCGTTTCGACAGGCCCAACCACCCATCGCGGCACGTTTGCGACTGCCGTTCCGCAGTGGAAGATCTGGTTTGACGGCAAGTAATACCATTCTTGCCTTGACGCGCGGCAAACGAGATTGACAACAATCGAACTTGCTCGCCAGGTTACACGGACGCCGGGTCAAGTGATGCGGCGTCCTTTGTTCATCGGGGACCTGGTTCACGAGCGCCGCCGCTTCGGCCCGCCTGGCCAAACGGTCGCGGGTGCATTTTCGTCGACTGCAGGAAGGCCTAGCATCCATGGATATCATCGCGCTGATTGCGAGCCCGCAAACCTGTCACGATAGTTTGAGAGCGGCGCTTGCTGCAGCCGAGGTCGATCGTGACGCGGCCATCACGGCTCTGCACGTCGGGTTCGATCCGACAAAAATTGCTCTTAGCGCTGAGGAAATCGACGTCCAGGAGTTGCGGTTGAAGGACGAGGGGACAGCCGAGCAGCCTGGCGAAACCAGAGCCATCTTCGACAACTGGACGAAAAGCCTCGGCGACCGGGGAAAAGCTGTCGCCTGGCGGGAGGTTGAGGGCGATAGCGTGGGGACGCTGGTCCGCAACGCAGGCCTCATAACCATTTCGCGGCCGCAGTCGATGGAGGCACGCGATGCCCTGCATGCAGCGGTCTTCGACCACCAGCGGCTGGTGCTTTTCGTACCGCCGCTCCCGCAAAGCGCTCCGATTGTCATCGGCGCGTCCATCGCCATCGCCTGGAACGACGATGCGCAGGTCCGACACTGCCTTGCGAAGGCCGAACCGTGGCTTCGAGCGGCAGGCATGGTGCATGTCCTCTCACCGTCAGAGGAGTATTTTGACAGCGCTATCGCGCTCCTCGCCGAAAGCGGTGTGACGCCCGTTACCCATGTGATCGAGAGCCATCAGGATGATCTCGGCACCCAACTTCTTGAAAAGGTACATCGGTTGGGCGCCGATTGCCTGCTGATGGGCGCCTATCGCCATGGGGAATTTCTGCAGACCATCTTCGGTGGCGTGACCAGGACCGTGATGGACAAGACCGACCTGCCGATCTTTTTCTGCCACTGATTGTCTACAGCGTCCGTCGCGGGATTTCTCGGCGCACCACCCTCGATGGCCGCGCACACGCATTTCCCATTGTCTGATGGTATCGATAACTTTAGTGTCGGTGTCCTTACGTCGAGCAACCTTGGCGTTCAGGCACTGAATTAGGCATGGACATAAAGTGAAGAGACCGGACAGCAGCAGGTCCAATCGTGCCTCGCCGCGCGACATCCAGAAGCTGACAATGGCCGAGGTCGCCAAATCCGTCGGCGTCTCGGCAATGACGGTGTCGCGCGCCTTTCGCCAGGATGCGAGCGTTTCCGAAGAAACCCGCAAGCGCATCATGGAGGCGGTCGACGCGCTCGGCTACGTACTCGATCAATCGGCGGGCAGCCTGTCGTCCCGGCGCACCGGCTTCATCGCGGCGCTGGTGCCCTCCATCAACAACTCGAACTTTTCAGACACCGCGCGCGGCATCACCGATGCGCTGGAAAATACCGGGCTGCAGCTGCTTCTGGGCTACACCGACTATTCCGCCGAAAAGGAGGAGAAGCTGATCGAGTCGATGCTGCGGCGTAGGCCTGAGGGCATCATCCTCACGGGCGGATCGCATACGCCACGGGCACGCCGCATGCTTGAAAATGCCAATATCCCGGTTGTCGAGACATGGGAAATTCCCGAGAAGCCGATCGATCACGTCGTTGGTTTTTCGAACGGCGAAGCCATGTCGCTGCTGGTTCGCGCCCTTGCGGAGAAAGGTTACCGTAAGTTTGGCTATATAGGCGGCACGACGGCGCGCGACACGCGCGGCAGCCAGCGGCGGAGCGGCTTCCTGAAGACGGTCGAGGAGCTCGGTCTCGGCCCCGGTCGCGCGATTTCCTTCGGCGTTCCGCCGATCACCATGCAGCAGGGCGCGCAGGCGATCGTCAGCCTGCTGGAAAGCTGGCCGGATACGGAGGTGGTCCTGTGCGTGTCCGATCTTTCGGCCTTCGGAGCACTGATGGAATGCCAGCGCCGCGGCATGCGGGTGCCGGAAGACATCGCGATCGCCGGCTTCGGCGATTATGAAATCTCCTCGATCTGCCACCCGCGCATTACGACCATCAATGCCGACTGCTACGGGATCGGCAGCCAGGCCGCCGCCCGCCTGCTGGAAGCAATCCAGGGCGGAGAACGGCGCGGCGATGAGATCACCCTCACCAGCTACAAGGTCGTGATGCGCGAAAGCGCCTGATCCGAACGGACTGTTCAGAAGGCAATCTGAATTTTCATGGCCTTGCTGCGGTCGTTCGCTGCCTCGAAAGCCGCGACGGCATCGCCAATCGGATAGACGGCCGTCAGCAGCGGCTTAAGGTCGGCCCGTCGGTTGTTGATGAGGTCTACGGCCAAGCCGAACTCCTCGTGGAACCGGAATGTGCCCCTGATCTCGATCTCCTTGGCAACGATCATGTTCTGGGGCAGCGAGACATCACCACCGAGGCCGAGCTGGACCAGCACGCCGCGTGGTGCGAGCACCTCCAGTCCCGCCCTCATTGCCCGCTCGTTGCCCGACGCCTCGAACATCACGTCGAAATAGCCCTTGTTCGCGCCGTAGGCCGACAGCGCCTCGGGATTGGTGGCGACATTGATCGTCCGATCGGCACCGATGCCCTGTGCGAGCGTGAGAACGTGATCCATCACGTCGGTCACGACGATCTCCCTGGCGCCGTGCAGGCGGGCGGCAATGATCGCAAGCGCGCCGATCGGGCCGCAGCCGGTCACCAGGACCCTCTTGCCCAGCATGGAGCCGGCGCGATTGACCGCGTGCAGCGTCACCGCGAAGGGTTCGGCAAAGGCGGCTTCCTCGATGGAGACACCGTCGCCGACCTTGTGGCATTGCCAGCTTTCCGCCACCAACTGCTGGCGAAAACCGCCCTGGATATGGGGCATGGGCATGGCGCTGCCGTAGAATTGCATGTGCAGGCACTGGTTCTGCTGCCCCTTCAGGCAATAGTGGCAATGATTGCAGGGTCGGCTTGGCGATACGGCGACGCGCTCGCCGATGGAGAGGCCTTCGACCCCCTCGCCCACGGCGCTGATCGTGCCTGCGATTTCGTGCCCGAGGATCATCGGTTCGCGCAGGTGCACGGTGCCGAAGCCGCCATGATTATAGTAATGGAGGTCCGAACCGCAGATGCCGCCGGCCTGGATGGCGATTTCTACCTGCCCTGGCCCTGGAGGCAGGGCCTCTCGCTCCTCGATACGAAGATCCTTGGCGGCGTGAATGACCAGTGCTTTCATCGGTCTTGACCTCAGATGACGGGTGTCGGGAGGGGGGCGCCGGAGAAATGTGCCGCAAGGTTCTCGCGTACGAGCTTGCCCATCGCCCGGCGCGTCTCGACTGTTCCCGAGCCATGATGGGGGTGCAATACGACATTGTCGAGGCTCAAGAAGCGGGCATCAATGTCGGGTTCGTTCCAGAACACGTCGAGGCCGGCCGCCTGGATCATTCGACCCTCGAGAGCTGCAATCAAAGCCGGCTCGTCCACGGTCGAGCCGCGCGAAACGTTCACCAGGATACCCCGCGGTCCGAGCGCCTTCAGGACATCAGCGTCGATGATGTTGCGGGTCGCCTCCCCGCCGGGAACGATCACCACCAGGAAGTCGGCCCAGGCCGCCAAGGCGAGAAGGTCGGGCTGGAAAGCAAAGCCGACTTCCTCCCGCTTGTGGCGGGCGAAATAACCTATTTCGCAGCCAAACGCTGCAGCCCGCTGGCCGATAGCCTGGCCGATCCGCCCCATTCCGACGAGGCCCACCTTTTTCCCGGAAACGCGGGTAACCAGAGGCATCGCCCGCTTGCTCCAGGTGCCCGCGCGTACGAACACATCTCCCTGCGCGATCTGCCTGGCCGCAGCCAGAAGCAGGCCTATGGCAATATCGGCGACGTCGTCGGTCAGAACATCGGGCGTATTGGTGACGCGAATGCCACGGCTGCGAGCGTGGGAAAGATCGATGGCATCGGTGCCCACGCCGTAGCAGGAAACGATCTCGAGATTGGGCAATGCCGTCATCAGCTCGGCCGAGGCGCCGAGATCGCCTTTGGTGGCGATGGCCCGGATGTCCCTGCCAACAGCGTTCAGCAGAGCTTGTCGGTCAGCCGCATCCCACAACCGATGGACGACGTAGTCCCTTTCCAGCTCCTCCATGTCCCAGTCAGGATAGGCGCCGGTCATCAGGATATCCGGTTTCGGCATGTCCTCTCCTCCACTTTGCCGGTTGATTATGTTATCGATAACATATAATTCGGTGTTGATGTCAAGTGGTGTTTCACCCCGTGCGGATGCTACTGTCCGGCGTTGCTGACAGAGCGTTGAGGAGGCCAGATGCGGGACTTATTCGATTTAACGGGTCATCGTGCGCTGATTACCGGCTCGAGCCAGGGCATTGGTTTTGCCCTTGCGGAAGGGCTGGCAAGCTATGGCGCGGACGTGGTTGTCAACGGGCGGAGGCAGGATGCTGTCGCGGATGCGGTCGACACCCTGAGAGGCAAGGGCTTCAAGGCCTATCCCGCCGTCTTCGATGTCACCCAGAAAGATGCCGCCGACCAGGGTGTGGCCGCGATCGAGGAGCGTCTGGGCGCGATCGATATCCTTATCAACAATGCCGGCATGCAATTCCGTTCGCCTCTGGAGGATTTTCCGGCGGACAAATGGGAGTTGATGCTGGCCACCAATATCTCCAGCGTGTTCTACGTCGGACAGGCGGTTGCCCAGGGAATGATCTCCAGGCGTCGCGGAAAGATCATCAATATCGCTTCCGTCCAGAGCGAACTGGCGCGTCCGGGCATTGCGCCCTACACGGCCACCAAGGGGGCGGTTCGCAATCTGACCCGCGGCATGTGCGCGGATTGGGCGAAGCACGGATTGCAGATCAATGCCATCGCGCCTGGCTACTTCAAAACGCCGCTCAACCAGGCTCTTGTCGACAATCCCGAATTTACCGCTTGGCTGGAAAAGCGGACGCCGGCAGGGCGCTGGGGCGATGTGCAGGAGCTGATCGGCGCGGCGGTTTTTCTTTCCAGCAAAGGCTCTTCCTTTATCAACGGCCACACGCTTTATGTGGATGGTGGCATCACCACATGCCTCTAGGGCGGCATCTGGGGCGATGCGATAGCGGCCGATGAACTCGGCCTCTGTGGTTGATGCTGCGGTCCGGGATGCGGGAGGAGGAAGCATGCGAGAGGGAGAAAAGGCCAGGATCGCCGTCATTGGCGCCGGCATCATGGGCACGGCTATCGCCACCCGCCTGATCGAGACGGGGCACGAGATTGCGGTTTTCGATCTCGACAAGGAAAAGGTCGCCCTGCTCGCGGCGAAGGGCGCAACCCCTGCCCGATCCGTCGAGGATGCGGCAGCGGTGGCCGAGTTCTGCATTCTCAGCCTCAATCATGCGGATATCGTCCGATCCGTCGTTTTCGGTGCAGGCGGCGTGGCTGCGGCGGCATCGCCGGAGAAGCTGCTCATCGACATGTCCTCCATCGATCCCACCGAAACGACCTCGATGGCGAGCCGGCTCAGGCTTGAAACCGGCATGGGCTGGATGGACTGCCCGCTCTCGGGTGGTGTACCCGGCGCGCTTTCGGGAAGCCTGACGATCATGGCCGGCGGCGGCGAGGCGGACTTCGAACGGGCCCGTGTCGTCATGCAGCATCTGGCTGCCAATTACACGCTGATGGGCGGCACGGGCGCCGGCCAGACCACGAAGCTGATCAATCAGCTTTTTTGCGCGGTGCTTTTCCAGGCCGTGGCTGAATCCGTCAAGCTGGCGGAGGCAGGCGGCGTCGATCCCGCCATGCTGCCGGCCGCTCTTGCCGGAGGCCGGGCAGACAATCGAATATTGCAAGAGTTCACGGCAAAGTTTGCAGCTCGCGACTTTTCGCCGACCGGCCGTATCGACAACATGCTGAAGGATCTCGACTCGCTGCAAGCCTTCGCGTTGAAGACCAGGACACCCCTTCCGATGACAAGTGCCGTCACAGAAATCCACCGGCTGCTCTGCGTCGCCGGTCTCGGCCCCCGGGATTCGGCCGAGATGATGCGCCTTCTCGATGGCTCGCTCGCAGGCTAGCGGTTCAAACCATCATCCGCCCTCAGCCTCGTCGCAGATTTTTGCTTGACCGCCGTCTAATGTTATCGATAACATGAATTTCATGAACGGTGGCTTTGGGAGGAGCATCGGTGGAAGCGAGACAACTGCTTGAGTTTCAGGCCATCACCAAGACGTTCGGCGGCACCCGGGCGCTGAGCGATGTCTCTTTCGATTTGCGGGAAGGTGAGATCCTGGCGCTGCTGGGCGAAAACGGCGCCGGCAAGTCGACTCTGATCAAGACCCTTGCCGGTATCTACAAGCCTGATATCGGTGACATCCTGTTCCGAGGCGAGAGCTACCATCATCGCCCCTCCAGGCCCAATGAACGCCAGCCGGTCGCCTTCATCCATCAGGATCTCGGGCTGATCGAATGGATGACGGTCGGCGAAAATATGGGCTTGGCGCAGGGCTTTTCGATGCGTAGCGGCATGATCGACTGGAAGCGCACCCAGGTGCGGGCCGAGGACGCGTTGAAGCTCGTCGGTTGCCACTTCGATCCGACGACCAGGGTGTCATCGCTCAGCCGCACGGAAAAATCGCTGGTCGCCATCGCCCGGGCTCTTGCCGTGGAAGCGGACGTCCTGGTTCTGGACGAACCGACGGCCAGCCTTCCTGCCGATGAAGTCGACCGGTTGTTCGACGCGATCCGGCCGCTGAAGGCACGCGGCGTGGGGATGATCTACGTCTCGCACCGGTTGGATGAAATATTCCGGATTGCCGACCGTGTCGCTGTGCTGCGCGACGGCAAGATGGTCGGGCAAAAGGCCGTTGCCGACACCAGTCCCGATGAACTTGTGACGATGATCATCGGTCGCAGCAACCTCGACCTCTTTGCCAAGAAGCCGACGGCTCCGGGCAAGCCGATCACTGAGGTCCGCGATCTGGTCTGTGCCGGTACCAGCCCGGTCTCCTTCGACATACGCCAGGGCGAATTGCTGGGCCTCGTCGGCCTGCGCGGCGCTGGCCAGGAAACGGTGGGACGGGCACTCTTCGGCTGCGAGGCTTTTTCCGGGAGTGTGTTGCTGCATGATGCCGAACCCGATCTGTCGAGCCCGCGTGCCGCCATGGCTTCGGGCATCGGCCTGATGGCCCGGGACCGGACGGAAGAGTCCGTTGCGATGTCGCTTTCGGTGCGTGAAAACACCTATCTCAATCCGGGTGCCGTCGGGCGCGGCCTGCTGTCGTTTCTCTCGCCGCGACGGGAGGCCGATCTTGCGCTCGCCATCGGCCGTTCCGTCGGCCTGCGACCGAACGACCCTGACCTGCCGGTCGAGGCCCTCTCGGGTGGAAATCAGCAGAAGGTCGTCGTCGGCCGCTGGCTTGCGACGGGCCGCAAGCTGCTCGTCTGCGAGGACCCGACGGCCGGCGTCGACGTCGGCGCCCGCGCGGAAATCTATCGCCTGATCACACAGGCGCTCGACGCCGGTCTGGGGGTGATTGTCGTCTCCACCGACTTTGAGGAAATCGCCCATATCTGCCATCGGGCACTGGTGTTCTCGCGCGGAAGGATCGTCAGCGAACTCACCGGCGATGCTTTGACCACGGAGGCAGTCATCACCGCGGCCTCCGCGTCCGAAGCGGCATGAAAATCGAGGAACAAAGCCATGCAATCCATTGAATCGACAGCGCTGGAGCCGACAAAGGGCGAAATGGCGGGCTTGTCGACCGCACAGAAAATCGGCCGGTTGATCCCTGTCTATGGCTTGGTGATCCTGACAATCGGGCTCATCCTGCTGTTTTCGGTTCTGCTGCCGACAACCTTTCCCACGCTTCTCAACGTCCGCTCCATCGTTTCGGACAAGGCGATCATCGCGCTGCTTTCGCTTGCCGCGATGATCCCGATGGCGTCCGGCCGCATTGATCTGACCGTCGGCTACGGCATCGTGCTCTGGCATATCCTCGCCATCAGCCTGCAGACCGCCTACGGCCTCCCCTGGCCCGTTGCCGTCCTGATCGTTCTGGCGCTGGGCACCCTCACCGGCTTCCTGAACGGTCTGCTGGTCGAGGTCGCCAAGATCGACAGCTTCATAGCAACACTCGGCACAGGGACCGTCCTCTATGCGCTCGCCCTTTGGCACACCGGAGGCCGCCAGGTTGTCGGTGTTCTGCCGCAGGGCTTCTATGCCCTGAACGGGACGATGTTGTTCGGCCTGCCGATCACCGGTTTCTATGTGCTGGGTATCGCCATCGCCATGTGGGTTGTGCTCGAATATCTGCCGGTCGGGCGCTACCTCTACGCCATCGGCGCCAATCCGAAAGCGGCGGCTTTGAACGGCATTCCGGTGCGCAAATTTGTCATCGGCGCCTTCGTGACGTCGGGCCTTCTGGCCGCCCTTACCGGCGTGCTGCTAGCTTCCAAGCTTCGCATCGGCCAGGCGAGCGTCGGGCTTGAATATCTCCTGCCGGCGCTGGTCGGCGCCTTCCTCGGTTCGACGACGATCAAGCCCGGCCGCGTCAATGTCTGGGGAACGCTGATCGGCGTGATCATTCTTGCGGTCGGCATATCCGGTATTCAGCAATTCGGCGGTTCGTTCTTCATCGAGCCGCTCTTCAATGGGGTCACCCTGCTCATTGCCATCGGCATAGCCGGATACGCCCAGCGCAAGCGCGGTGCCGTGAGGAGGATCACGCCCGCGTCCAAGTGAACTGCGCCGGCTCTGGTCCGGCTCTCGAAACCAATGGAGGAGTGAACATGAATCGCAGAACGATGTTGCAGGTGACCGTCGCGGCCCTCGCCCTGATGACCAGCCTGCCCGCCTTCGCCGACCCCATGGCCGATGCCAAGGCGGTTGTCGACAAATATGCGTCGAAGGTCACCGGCTGGGACGGCCCGACGACCGGGCCGAAGGGAGCGGCCGGCAAGAACATTGTCATTCTGGCCGGGGATATGAAGAACGGCGGCATTCTCGGCGTCGTCACCGGCGTCCAGGAAGCGGCCGGTGCGCTCGGCTGGAAGGTCACCGCGCTCGATGGCGCCGGCTCGATCGGCGGCCGCACCGCGGCCTTCGGCCAAGCCATGGCTTTGAAGCCCGACGGCATCATCATCGATGGCTTCGACGCGGTCGAACAGAAGCCGGCCATGGAGCAGGCAAAGGCGGCCGGCATTCCGATGGTGTCCTGGCATGCGGCATCGAATGTCGGCCCCGTGCCTGATGTCGGCGTCTTCGCCAATGTCACCACCGATGCCATGGAAGTTTCCAAGGCAGCGGCCGACTGGGCCTTCGTCGATGCCGGCGGCAAGCCGGGCGTGGTGATCTTCACCGACAGCACCTACGCGATCGCCATCGCCAAGGCCGACCGCATGAAGAAGGAGATCGAGTCCCTCGGCGGCACGGTGCTCGAATATGTCGATACGCCGATTGCCGAGACGTCGCAGCGCATGCCGCAGCTCACAACCTCGCTGCTGCAGAAGTACGGAGAGAAGTGGACGCACTCCCTGGCGATCAACGATCTCTACTTCGACTTCATGGGTCCGTCGCTCGCATCGGCTGGCATTGCCGGTGACGGCAAGCCCGTCAATGTCGCGGCGGGTGATGGCTCCGAGAGCGCCTATCAGCGCATTCGCGCCAAGCAATACCAGGCTGTTACCGTCGCTGAGCCGCTCAATCTGCAGGGCTGGCAGCTTGTCGACGAGCTGAACCGCGCCTTCGCCGGTGTCGCATGGTCCGGCTATGTCTCGCCGCTGCATGTGGTCACATCAGCCAATGTCGAATTCGACGGCGGCCCGAAGAACAGCTTCGATCCCGACAACGGTTACCGCGATCACTACAAGTCCATCTGGGGCAAGTAAGATCAATGCCCCGGGCGCGAGCAGCCGCCCGGGGCTTCCCTCCCCCCTGCACCCGTTCCCCTTCATCCATTGGAAACACCGATGATTGTCCGCTATGCTTTGTTCGAAGGAGAAATCCATGCCGGCAGGGAGGCCGAGTTCCGCGCCTTCGTGAAGGAGCGGCTGGTGCCGCTTTGGACGCGGTTTCCAGGTGCCGAAGAGGTCCGGGTCCTGGACGGTCTGGATCGTGACGAAGGTGCGCCGCCCTATGCGATGGCACTTGCCATTCGCTACGCCGACATGGAGACAGTGGATGCCGCCTTGCAGTCCGATGTGCGTTATGAAAGTCGGGAGGTGAGCGGCGAACTTCTCAAGATGTTTACCGGCCGGGTGCACCATCACCTGTTTACCGCCAACGATTACACCCCAGCGGCCATCTGAGCCGGCCTGGGTGCCAGACGAATGATAGGATGACGAAAGATGGATCAACGGGTCGCAGTTGTCACCGGCGCAGGGTCCGGAATTGGCCGAACGGTAGCCCTGGCGCTGCTTAACGACGGCTACTTCGTCGCCTTGGCAGGTCGGCGCCAGGAGCCGCTGCAGGAAACGGCTTCCCTTGCGAGGCTCGGCACGTCCCTCATCGTTCCGACAGATGTGACACATCCTCATTCCGTCGATACACTGTTTGCGACCGTCAAGGCGCAGGCCGGCCGTCTCGATGTGCTTTTCAACAATGCCGGCGTCGGCGCGCCGACGACAAATTTCGGCGATGTGACCTTCGAACAATGGCAGTCCGTGGTTGCCGTCAACCTTAACGGTATGTTTCTCTGCGCCAGCGCGGCCTACCGGGCCATGCGGGACCAATCGCCACAGGGCGGCCGCATCATCAACAATGGCTCCATTTCGGCCCATACGCCGCGCCCGGGCTCGGCCGCCTATACCGCGACCAAGCACGCCGTCACCGGTCTCACCAAGTCGATCAGCCTCGACGGTCGTATCCACAACATCGTGGCCTCGCAGATTGATATCGGCAATGCTGCCACGGATATGACTACCCGCATGGCCCAAGGCGTGCCGCAGGCAGACGGAACGATTGCCGTGGAGCCGACCATGGATGTTGCATTGGTGGGATCGACCGTGCTGTCGATGGCAAACATGAGCCTCGACGCGAACGTCCAGTTCATCACGCTGATGGCATCCAGCATGCCATTCATTGGCCGCGGCTGAGCGGGCGGGACCACCTGGATTAAGGAGCCCTGCACCCGCAAGATGCTCTACGATTGTCAGAGCGCCTATAGCACTTTGGGCACGGCACAAGGCCGTGCCCAAAGGCGTGATGGGGATCAGTGCAGGTCGAAGCGGTCCGCGTTCATGACCTTGTTCCAGGCCTTGACGAAGTCCTTCACGAACTTTTCCTGCGCATCGGATGCCGCATAGACTTCGGAAATCGCGCGCAGTTGTGCGTGGGAGCCGAAGATCAGGTCGACACGCGTGCCTGTCCATTTCGGCTGGCTGGTCTTGCGATCACGGCCTTCGTAGACGCCCTGCTTGCCTTCGATCGGCGACCACTGGGTGCCCATGTCGAGGAGATTGACGAAGAAGTCGTTCGTCAGGGCACCGGGACGGGTCGTGAACTTGCCGTGCTCCGGCTGGCCTGCTTCGAGGACGCGGAGCCCACCGACCAGAACAGTCATTTCCGGCGCGCTCAATTGCAGCAGCTGGGCGCGATCCACCAGCGCCTCTTCCGGCTTCATGTACTGGCGGCCGCCGATGTAGTTGCGGAAACCATCGGCGCGCGGCTTCAGCGCGGCGAAGGAGGCAGCATCGGTCTGCGCTTCGGAAGCATCCATCCGACCGGGCGTGAACGGCACGGCGATATCGTGACCGCCAGCCTTGGCGGCCTTTTCGACACCGGCCGCACCAGCAAGCACGATCAGATCGGCCAGCGAAATCTTCTTGCCACCGGTCTGGGCGGCGTTGAATTCGCTCTGAACGCCTTCGAGAACGGCCAGAACCTTGGCCAGCTGTGCCGGCTGGTTGGCTTCCCAATCCTTCTGCGGCGCGAGACGGATGCGAGCACCATTGGCGCCACCGCGCTTGTCCGAACCACGGAAGGACGAAGCGGATGCCCAGGCGGTGGACACCAGTTCCTGCACAGACAGACCGGTGGCAAGCACCTTGGCCTTGAGGTCGGCGATGTCCTTGTCATCGATCAGCGGGTGATCGACCGGCGGAATGACGTCCTGCCAGATCAGATCTTCAGCCGGGACTTCCGGGCCGAGGTAACGCACCTTGGGGCCCATGTCGCGATGGGTGAGCTTGAACCAGGCGCGGGCGAAGGCGTCGGCGAACTGATCCGGGTTTTCGAGGAAGCGACGCGAGATCTTTTCATAGATCGGATCGAAACGCAGCGCGAGGTCGCTGGTCAGCATGGTGGGGAGATGCTTTTTGGACGTGTCGAAGGCATCCGGGATCGAAGGTTCGGCGTTCTTTGCCTTCCATTGCTTGGCACCGGCCGGGCTATGGGTCAGCTCCCATTCGAAGTTGAACAGGTTCTCAAAGAAGAAATTGCTCCACTGCGTCGGTGTCTGCGTCCAAGTGACCTCAGGTCCGCCGCCGATCGCATCCTTGCCGACGCCGGTGCCGAACTTGCTATGCCAGCCGAGGCCCTGGGCCTCGAGCTCGCCGCCCTCCGGCTCGACGCCGATCAGCGAGGGGTCGCCGGCGCCATGCGTCTTGCCGAAGGTGTGGCCGCCGGCGATCAGCGCGACGGTCTCTTCGTCGTTCATCGCCATACGGGCGAAGGTTTCGCGAATGTCGCGGGCAGAGGCGAGTGGGTCCGGATTACCGTTGGGGCCTTCCGGGTTGACGTAGATGAGGCCCATCTGCACGGCGCCCAATGGCTCCGCCAGTTCGCGCTCACCGCTATAGCGCTCGTCGCCGAGCCAGGTGCCTTCCGGGCCCCAGAACAGTTCTTCCGGCTCCCAGACGTCGGCACGGCCGCCGGCGAAACCGAAGGTCTTGAAGCCCATCGATTCGAGCGCGACGTTGCCCGTGAGGATCATCAGATCGGCCCAGGAGATCTTGTTGCCGTATTTCTGCTTGATCGGCCACAGCAGGCGGCGTGCCTTATCGAGATTGACGTTGTCCGGCCAGCTGTTGAGCGGCGCAAAGCGCTGCTGCCCCTGGCCCGCGCCGCCACGACCGTCGGTGATGCGATAGGTACCGGCGCTGTGCCAGGCCATGCGGATGAAGAGACCGCCGTAATGGCCGAAGTCCGCCGGCCACCATTCCTGACTGTCAGTCATCAGCGCGTGAAGGTCCTGCTTCACGGCGTCGAGGTCCAGCGTCTTGAATTCTTCGGCGTAGTTGAAGGAATCACCCATCGGGTCCGAGCGAACCGAATGTCCGTGCAGGATCTGCACGTCCAGCTGATTGGGCCACCAATCGCGGTTCCCGCGCGTGCCCTTGCCGGTGCCGCCCGAAGACGCACCGTGTGGAACGGGACATTTGCCGGAAGTGTCTACTGGGTTATCCATCGCTTTTCCTCTCGATTATCTAACTCGCGAACGGACCTGTCGCTGTCCGGCGCGTGACCGTCCAAAGTCGTCCTTGATGGAGTTATAAGGAAAGTTGACGATAGAATTAAGTCTTATTTCCTAATCGTCTTGATAGGCTGAGGTTATCAAGGGGTCTCTGGAAGAGGCGGGGATCGGCGCCGTTGCGATACCAACCGCGGCGCCGATGGCAATTGATCATCCTGCTTCAGCCGCCGATCATCAACCTGACGATCTCGTCATGATTTGTCTCGGCGATCATTCTTTCGCCGGCCACGATGCCGCGTCGCAAGACGACGATGCGGTCGGAGACGGCGAAAATATCCTGCAGATTGTGGGAGATGAACACCACGCCGCGCCCCTGCGCCTTCAGCGACTTGATGAGGGCCACGACCTTGCGCTGTTCGGGCACGCCGAGGGCCGCCGTCGGCTCATCCATGATCAGGATCCGTGCATTCCAATAGACGGCACGGCCGATCGCGACCGCCTGCCGCTGCCCGCCGGAAAAATTGCTGACGGGGGCGTCGAGCCTTTTCACATGGAAATCCAGCGTCGCCATGGTCTTGCGCGCTGCTTCGGCCATGGCCTTGCGGTCGATCACCGGCAGGAAGCCGAAAGCCTTCTTCATCGGTTCGCGGCCGAGAAAGATATTGGCGCCGATCGTCAGGTTATCGGCAAGCGCGAGATCCTGGTAGATGGTCTCGATCCCCTTTTCGCGCGCATCCTGCGGCGAGGAAAAGGACACCGGCTTGCCCTCGATCAGGATATCACCCGAGGTTGGAGGATAAACGCCGGAGATCGTCTTGATCATGGTGGTCTTGCCGGCCCCGTTGTCGCCGGCGAGTGCCACGACCTCGCCAGGGCGCACGACGAGAGAGCAGTTTTCGAGTGCCTTGACCGCCCCGAAACTGCGGGAGAGGTTGCGGACTTCGAGCAGTGGGGTCTGACTATTCATCTTGCTTGGCTCCGGTGAACCGGCGTTGTGCCTGGTCGATGAGAACGGAAATGATGATGACGACGCCGACGGCGATGAACTGCCAGAAGGGTTCGACATTGAGGAACACCAGGCCGTACTGGATGACGGCGATGACCAGTGCTCCGGCGACCGTGCCGAGAATGGAACCGGAGCCACCGAACAGGCTTGCCCCGCCGATCACCACGGCGGCGACGCAGTCGAGCAGCAGCGGTTCGCCGGCCTGGGCCGCACCCGCCGTGAAACGGGCGGCATAGAGTGCCCCGCCCATGCCGGCGCAGGCAGCCGACAAGATGTAGAGCCGCATCAGATGGCGCTTGATGTCGATGCCCGCCCGGCGCGCAGCCTGCACATTGGCGCCGATCGCGTAATTGTGCTGGCCGAAGCGGGTCTGGCTGAGAAGATAGTGCATGATCAGCACGAACACCGCCGTGACGATGACGAGATAGGGGATGCCGTAGATGCTGCCGTTGCCGAGGATGGCGAAATATTCGTTCTTGACCGGCACGGTCGTACCGCCGGCGAGCAGAAAGGCCGCACCCCGGGCAACGCCGAACATGCCGAGCGTTCCGATGAAGGGCGGAACCTTCAGGCGTGAGATCAGCAGTCCATTGACCATGCCGGGAATGGTGGCGACCGCGATCGCAACAGCGATGCCGACCACCATGGCGATTGGGAGCGGCATGTAGAGACCGGCGATATTGGTCACATGCGCGGCCACCACGGCGGCAAGGCCCATGATGAAGCCCATCGACAGATCGATGCCGCCGGAAATGATGACGAAGGTCTGGCCGATTGCCAGCAGCAGCGGCGCAATGGCGAAAATGCCGATCGACTGCCAGTTGAAGGGAGAGAAGACGAAGGTGCCGCCGAAGGAAAGGCGCGCCCAGATCTCGAACAGGACGATCAGTGCGGCGAGAAAAAGCCAGGCGCGCAATTGCGCGATCCGCGTGATCAGGTTTTTTGCCTGGTCGGCATGATCGGCCTGGGGCGCGACATGCAGGTCCGCCTTCGGCGGTGTTTCAACGGTGCTTGCCATGTTTTTATCCAATACTAGGGTCTGCGGCCCGAAGGCTGCATGCGTGACAGATGTCGCTGGAAACCGCCCGCGGACGATGTCGGCCGCGGGCGCCCTATGGATCAATCAGAGTAGACGTACTTGGAGACTTTCGGGTCTGTGACGTTCGACTTGTCGATGATGGTGAAGCCGGTGCCGATCGCCGTCGGAATCGAATTGCCGGTCAGGTGGGCATAGGCTGCCATGACGCCGAAATATCCGATTTCAGCCGGATGCTGGGCAATGGCGACATCGACCAGGCCGGAGTTGATGTTGTCGACGATGCTGGTCGGTGCATCGAAGGCAACGACCTTGACGGCGCCTGATTTTCCCGCCTGCTTCACGCCGGTTGCCGAACCGAGCGCCGAGAACAGGTTTGCGCCGAACACGCCGACGAGATCGGGATTTCGGGCGAACACCGCCTGCACCTGCGATGCTGCCTTGTTGGCATCGTTGTCATTGAACTGAGTGTCGAGGACCTGGATGCCCGGATGGTTTGCAGCCATCTCCTTCTTGAAGCCTTCTTCGCGCTGGTCGGTGGTCGATACGCCGGGCTTGACGTTCGAGACATAGACCTTGCCCTTGTCGCCAACGGCTTTTGCAAGCGCGCGCGCTGCGATCTCGCCGCCGAGCACGTTGTCGGATGCGATATAGGCCAGCGGGAAGTCGGCGTTGCCGGCACCGGTCTGGTAGACACCGGAGCCGATGAACGTGTCGACGGTGATGACCGGAATACCGGCGTCAGACGCCTTCTTCAGCGGCTGGATCAACTGATCCTTGTCCGTCGGGGCAATCAGGATCGCATCGGGCTTCTTGGCGATGACGGCATCAAGCACGGGAACCTGCGTCACCGGGTTGAAGTCGGGAGCGCCCTGAAACACCAGCGTGGCACCGACAGCCTTGGCCGCAGCCTCGGCGCCCTTGCGCATGGTGATGTAGAAGGCGTCTGTCGTCAGGCCGGGAACGAGTGCGATGGTGTATTTCTTGTCGGCGGCACCGGCATGGCCGGCGGTCAGGGCAGCGGACGTGGCAATTGTTGCCGCTGCGGCAATCTTGAAGAATGAACGACGCTCCATAGTCTCCTCCATTATGAGCTGATGTTCTGAGTCAGACGGCTACCCCTCCTGGAAGCCGGCTGACATGATCCTCATGCCGCGACGTACCCTTCGTCAAGTGAAATATCTTCCTGAAACGAATTTCTATTCGCTTCGGCGTGTTGGCGATCGTCGCCGTGCGAGTAAAACTATGCGGCAGGCTGTTCGCGGAGAATGGTCAAAATGGCCTGAGCCGTTGCCGTGTCGGTGACGACTGCATTGATCATTCCGGCCCGGACCGCGCCGATCACGCCGGCTGCCTTTTCGACGGTGGCGACAACGCCGATGGCCAGTCCCGTCTGGCGCAGTTGTTCAGGCGAGGCGGCGATCATCCGCTCCTCGCCCTCCCAGGGCAACGGCTTCCCGTCGATGTCGACGTAATGACGGATCACGTCGCCGACCGCGCTCAAGGCTTGCTCGTTCAATGTGGCGGCGCTGGCTTCCGGCGGATTGATCGCATGGGGCAGGCCGATCCCGACGATGCAGCACTCCATCCGGTCCCAGAGACCTGTGGTTTCCCGCACCGAAGGGTCGCTGAGAAAAGCTTCGCGCAGATCGGTCGATGACAGATAGGGGGCGTGCAGGAAGTGCGGGACGCCGCCGAGATGCTCGGCTGCCTGACGCACGAACTCGTTGATCTGGAAGTGCGGCGCCGCCTGCTGCATGCCGCCGTTCAGCGGTACCACCAGCATCCCCGGAATGCGCGGCAGCCCAGCCATCACCACTTCGCGAATTGCCCTCCCCCAGCCGATGCCGAGGACAGAACCGCTGCCGAGGCCCTCCTCCTTCAGAAGGTTCCCCAAGGGCGCGGCAAGAGCAGCCAGGACTCCGGATGGCGGGGTATCGATCACCGCCGCGCGTTTGAGATTGAGCGCCGCCACAAGCTCGAGGCTGATCTCATCGGGTGATGCCAGATCCAGGACTTCGATCCTAACGATTCCCACGGCCCGCGCCTTTTGCAGCAGGCGTGACACGGTCGCGGTTGAGACACCGACCTTCTTGGCGATATCGACCTGCGACATGTCTGCCTCATAGTGCAGCTTTGCAACCATGTGCAGCATCGCCCGGGACGCTGGAGTTTCTTGCGAAGGCTGCGGAGGCACGCTTGCAATTCCTTTCTGAAACGTGTTACATGAACGTGACTTGGAGGAGTTATCGCTGAAAAGCGGCCAAACCGCAATCCTGCTCGAATGCCTTAGATTCCAGGCTACCCAATCGCATTGCCATCCGGCCTGCGAGCAGCAGAATTGTGACCGTTTTCGCTGGCTCCGTCGAGCGATTGATCAACAGCCGCAGATTGATGAGCGGATAGGGAGTGGATGCGATGACAGCAATGACGACAGCGGAGCAGCGCGCATATCAGCAGATCTGCGGCGCCAACGGGGCGATGATGGTGATTGCCTGCGACCAGCGCGGCGGAATGCGCAGCTTGCTCGCCTCTTCCCCGGAAGAGCAGGCGAAGATCAGCAACGAGATGCTGGGCGACACAAAGGCTGATATCACCCGTCATCTCGCAGCCCATGCGGGTTGCGTGCTGGTCGATCCGATTTGCGCCGTGCCGCATCTGGTTGATCGGGGAATTCTGCCCCGCGACACGGCACTGCTGATCGGCCTCGACGCCTCCGGCTGGGATGTGTCTCCTGAGGGCTATCGCATATCCAAGATGGTCGAGGGGATAGACGCCCGTCGCGTCCGGCAGCTGGGTGGCACCGGCGGCAAAATCATGGTCTATCTGCGAATGGACGTTCCCGAAGCGAATAGGGAAAACCTCGAGACACTGAAGCGCTTCATCGCCGATTTCGGCCGCGAGGACATGCTTCTGGTCGTCGAGTTCCTGACCTATAGGCTCGAAGGTGAGAGCTCTGAAGATTATGAGGCGAAACTGCCGATGCTGATCCGCGAGGGCTCGCGCGCCTGCCTCGAGCTGGGCTCTAAGGTGCTGAAGATCCCTTATCCGGGTTCCGAAGAAGCCTGTGCGGAGATTACCCGCCTTGCCGGCAACGTTCCCTGGGCCGTGCTTTCGGCGGGCGTCGATCATCAGACGTTCCTGGTCCAGGTGGAGGCAGCGATGAAAAACGGCGCATCGGGCGTGATTGCCGGTCGCTCGCTCTGGAAGGACTGCATCTCGATCGACAGGGAAGTCTCGGCACAGAAGCTTTCGACGGTCGCGGTCTCGAGATTGCAGGATATCCAGGCCATCATCGCACGCTACTTTGGGACACGAACCAGCAAGGCGGCATGAGGTCCGGTCACCGACATGACAAAGCATCCGTCTGCAATTGGCATCGACATCGGTGGCACAAACATCCGGGCCGCCCGCATCTCGGCGGCCGGGGAAATCCTGAGCAAGACGATCGTTGCGGGTAGCCGGGACCGCCAGACGGCGATCGGCATCATCACCGACCTCATAGGCCAGGCGGACAGCGCCGACGTGGTCGCGATCGGGATCGGCATTCCCGGCAGGGTCGATGCCGAAGCGGGCATCGTTCTGTCAGGCGGCTACCTCGATCTGTCGCAATGCGACTTCAAGAAGCTGATCGAGAACAGATTCAGCAAGCCCGTCGCCGTCGCCAACGACTGCAGCATGGCCCTTCTCGGGGAAACCGGTGTTGGTGCCGCGCGCGGCGCCCGCAGCGCCGTGATGTTGACCATCGGTACCGGCATCGGCGGTGCGGCGATGGAAAATGGCCGCATCGTCAGCGGCAAACAAAGTGCCGGGCAACTGGGCCACCTTGTCGTCAATCACGGGAGTGGTCGCCGCTGCCTGTGCGGACAGACAGGCTGCGTGGAAACGGAATCCTCCGGCACGGCGCTCGGCCGCCATCTCGAAGAGGCCGGCTATCCAACTGGCACCCGCTTCGAGGACATATCGGTCCTGGCTCGGGCCGGAGACAAGAGGGCACTTGCTGTCATCCAGAACTGGGCGGGACCGTTGCGCGCTGCGATTTCCACGCTGTCGGCGGCCTTTGACCCGGCGATCATGCTGCTCGGCGGCGGCATGGGACAAGCAGCGGTCGAAGCGCTCGGCTTCCTTCCCGAGACATCCGGCTGGAACCGGACGCCGCTGCGATGCGCGGCGCTGGGTGATGACGCCGGCGTGGTTGGCGCCGGGCTGGCAGCGCTCGAGACTGCCCGGCAATTGCAGGGCTGGCCGTCCCGGCAGGCGTGCGGCAAGCGCGTCCTGCTGGTCAACGGCATCCCCGCATCCGGCAAAAGCCGCCTGTCGCATGCCGTATCCGAGGCTACCGGTTGGCCGATCCTTGCACTCGACACGATCAAGGATCCGTTTCTGGAACATATCGAAGGCGTCGACCGGCTGTTCAACCGGACCCTCGGCAAGGCGAGCTACAAGGCGATCTGGTCTGTCATCCGCGATGCGCCCGATGGCTCGACCTTTATCGTCGACGCTTGGTTCGGCTTCCAGCCGATGGAGCTATTGCGCGAGCATATTGCCATGTCGGGCACGACCGATATTGCCGAGGTGTGGTGCCACGCGCCGGCAGAGGTGGTGGCGGAGCGATACGCAGCCCGACTGGAGGGACGTCTTCCCGGACATCCGGGAGCGGCCTACATTCCCGAGTTGATCGAACTTGCCAGGCGCGCGGAGCCCTGCCGGCTGGGGCCGGTCTACGATGTCGAGACGCTCGGTGTCTCCGACCACCGGCCCGTCGTCGCTTGGGCCAAAGCGACCCTCTCCGGGATGAAAAACATGAATGCCGCGTGAAAGGCGGGCAGCGCATGCTGTCCGCCTCGGTGGTTCATTGGCATCCGGTGTATCCCGGTGCCGTCAACCCAAGCATTCGGCGCTGGTATCAGGTCTCTGAAAACAGCTTGGTGAAGCGCAACGCCCGGCCGTCGTCATCAACCAGTGCCGCCATCTCACGCTCAAGCTGATCCCGGTCGTCTGCGCCCCTCAACAGTCGCCCGGCGAGCGGATCGAAGCGCCCGCAGGCAATATCGACAATCAGGGCCGCGGCGCGCGACGGCGGCAGGTCGACACCTTCGTCGAACAGCGTCTGGATGGCGGAAAGGTACTTCTTGCCGTCCTCCGACGACACCTGCAGCTCCGTCATCGGCGTGCGCACCAGGCCCGGATCGACGGCGAAGGCCAGAACCCCACCCTCTTTGGTCGTGTCGTTGAGGCATTCCGTGAAGCGCATGATCGCGGCTTTGCTCGACGCGTAGCCCGAGCCGTGCGGAAAGCTGTTGCCGGTGCCGCCGCCGACGAAGTTGACGATCCGTCCCCGGCCGCGGGCCAGCATTCCCGGCGCCAGGCAGCGGGATGTGTGGAAGCTGCCCCGCAGGTTGATTTCGACGTCCTGCCACCACGTGTCGGGGTCGCATTCCCAGATCGGCCCGAATGCCCGGAAGGACCCGTGGTTATTGACAAGAAGATCGACAGGTCCGAGCGTGTCGACGATTGACTGTATTGCCCTTTCCACCGCCATGCGATCGACGAGGTCAACCGCCACGGCCAGCGCCTTGCCGCCTTCGGCTTGGATGAGCGACTCGGTCTCGGATATCTCGGTGGATGTTCTGGCGATCAAGGCGACCGCCGCACCGGCCCTGGCCAGATGCAGCGCCGTTTCGCGCCCGATTCCCCGGCCAGCGCCGGTCACGATGCAGACAGTTCCACCCAGGTTCGGCACATTCTCTCTCCCATTCTGCGCAGGTCGTAATCCCCGCTCCCAAATTAGACATATGCGGAACTCAGGCGAATTCAACGGGATGCCGTGGCAGAGTTGCCTTCTGAGGCTGCACGCCGGAGCGGTGCCGCATCGGGCATCGCAGCCTTATCGTTGATATCAGACCAATCCGGCTGATCATCCTCAGCGTACTGCAAACCGAAAGTCGCAATCCGAAAGCCTGCCGATGAAGCCTGTGCGTAACCTCATTTTCATACTCGGCGACCAGCTGTCGCAATCGCTGTCGAGCCTGGAGGATGCCGATCCGGCGCAGGATGCGATCCTGATGTGCGAAGTGATGGAGGAGGCCACCTATGTGCCGCATCACAAGCTGAAGATCGCGCTGATCTTCTCCGCCATGCGCCATTTCGCCGAAGAGCTGCGCTCCAGCGGTTTCGAGCTCCACTACACCCGTCTAGACGACCCGAATAATGCCGGCTCCTTTACCGGCGAGCTGATGCGGCTTTTGTCAGAGGTCATGCCGAAGCGAATCATCGCCACGGAAGCCTCCGAATGGCGCGTCCTGAATGCGATGGAGGGCTGGGCCGCGATGGTCGGTGTGCCGGTCGAAATTAGGGCCGACACGCGCTTCCTCTGCGCGAAGCCGGAATTTCGGCGGTGGGCGGACGGTCGGCGATCCCTCACCATGGAGTATTTCTATCGCGACATGCGCCGGAAGACCGGCTTGCTGATGCAGGGACAGCAGCCAGAGGGCGGCAAGTGGAATTTCGATGCGGAGAACCGCAGGCCCGCCCAGCCCGACCTCTTCCGCCCGAAACATCCTGTCTTCAAGCCCGACCCGATAACCGCTGGAGTACTCGATCTCGTCGAGACGTCCTTCCCCGACAACATGGGCTCGACCCGGAACTTCGGATTTGCCGTCACCGCTGCGGATGCCGAAAAGGCGGCGGAGGCCTTTATCGTCGATTTCCTGCCGAATTTCGGTGCGACCCAGGACGCAATGCTGAGGGATGAGCCCTTTCTCAATCACGCATTGCTGTCGTTCTACATCAACATCGGGCTGCTCGATCCCCTGTCGGTCTGTCGGGCGGCGGAGCGGGCCTATTTCGAGGGCTCGGCGCCGCTGAATGCGGTGGAGGGTTTCATTCGCCAGATCATCGGCTGGCGAGAATATATCAGGGGCATATACTGGCTGAAGATGCCGGGCTATGAGGACAGCAACGTCTTCAATGCCGAGAGACCGCTCCCTTGGTTCTTCTGGAACGGCGAGACCGACATGGCGTGCCTGTCGACCGTCATCACCCAAACCATGACCCACGCCTATGCCCACCATATCCATCGGCTGATGGTCGTCGGGAATTTTGCGATGCTCGCCGCACTCGACCCGCATGCCGTCCATCAATGGTATCTCTCGGTCTATGCCGATGCCTTCGAATGGGTGGAGCTACCGAACGTGATCGGCATGAGCCAATTCGCTGACGGGGGCTTCATGGCTTCCAAACCCTATGCAGCAAGCGGCGCCTATATCGACCGCATGTCGGACTACTGCGAAAACTGCAGCTACGACGTCACCAGGAAAACCGGCGACGGCGCCTGTCCGTTCAACGCGCTCTATTGGGATTTCCTGGACCGAAACCGCGAAACTCTTTCGACCAACCACCGCCTCGCGCAGATCTATGCATCCTGGCATCGCATGGACGAGAGCAAGAGACGGTCCTATCGCGAGAGCGCCGCATCGTTTTTGACGAAAATGGACGCCGGGCAGCGAGTATGAGCCATATTCGTCGCGCCGCACCCGAAAGGCCTTGCCCATGCCGAAAATGAAAAAGAAGGGCGATCTTCCGACCAAGATCTGCGCTTGCTGTGGCCTGCCATTCACCTGGCGTCGGAAGTGGGCGGCGAACTGGAGCGAGGTCAAGTTCTGCTCGGACCGCTGCCGCCGCGCGAAGTGAAGGTCCTTCGGCGTTGAGGCCGAGGTCTGCTACTTTCCACTGACGACGGTCGAGGCCAGCCTGAAGGGACTGGAGACCGCGGCGCCTGCCGCGTCGAAGACGAAGGTGCCAACGCGTGAAGCCGCAGCTGCCGGCGTCCGGTCGAGTGCCTCCAACTGC
This sequence comes from Rhizobium sp. HT1-10, assembly GCF_049472505.1. Classification (NCBI taxonomy): domain Bacteria; kingdom Pseudomonadati; phylum Pseudomonadota; class Alphaproteobacteria; order Hyphomicrobiales; family Rhizobiaceae; genus Rhizobium; species Rhizobium sp. HT1-10. Next base: position 328,068 of record NZ_JBCEBQ010000007.1, read on the forward strand.
TTTGCAAACCGCGCCAGCGATGCGAACCTGTCATGGCCGACCCCATCCGTGGCTTTCAGCGAAGTGAGGTCGATCAAGGTGATATCGTTTTCCAAGGCGGCCTGCTGAATGCGCGGATCGCTGACATCGAGCCGGCCGACGCGTGGGCGCTCGCCTCCGAGGAAGCTGGACACGGCCAGGGCGCGGTCGACCTTCGAGATCAGCAAGGTTGGCGGATATTTCAGCTTGCCGATCTCCTTCAGCTGGGATCGGAACACGTCGACATCGATGTCGGGCGAGGCAAGCACGACCTGGAGCTTGCCGATGACATCCTCGCGATGCTCGAGCTTGAGCTGACGGACCACCTCCATCACCAGGAAGCCGCCCATGCTGTGGCCGAACAACACGATGCGCTTGATTTTCTTGGCCGAGGAAAGGGCGGCCACGACTGTCTGGAGGTCGTGTCGCGAGTAGAGGACTGCGTCGCGGTCCGCCACATATCCGACGATCGAGGCCTGGGAAGGCCAGGAGAACATGATGGGGTCTTGGAGGCCCGAATCGGCAGTCACCTGCGCTTCGCGGTAGAGCGCTTCCTGGAAAGAATTGTTGTAGCCGTGGACATAGATCTGCACGCTTCCGTCAGGGCCCACCGAGTTGGCCGCAGCGGCGACGAATCCCGCTTCGGAAAGGTCTTGCCGGCGTGTCACCACGAACTGCTGTTGCGGGTCGGGGCGATCCTTCGGGTATTCGATGGTTGCCGGCTTGTGGGCGGGTGGAACCGACATCTCGTAGCTCTGGTAGGCCACGGACTGCGCCCAGTTCACGCCGAAGCCACGGGATGGGCCCAGGCTGTCGCGGTTCGTCGCCGTCAGCATGACGATGCGCTTCTCCGGCAGGTTGGCCGGATGAACCGGATCGAGCACAGCCGCGGAAGGCCTGGAGGCACAGCCGGAAAGGACAGCAACCATCATGACCACCACCTGCGAGAGGCGACGCGTGGAACGGTCGGGGAACATCATCGGAGCACAATCCTGTATTCTGGCGACACCCTCAGGGCCGGCCTTGGTCGTCGGTAGGCCGGCGCCCAGCTGCGAAATCCGGGCGCCTGGGGGATCGCCTCACGTGGCGATCGGCTCATGCTCGACAGGTTCCTCTTCACGCCGAATGCGGAACCAGGCGACGTAGAGTGCCGGTAGAAACAGTAGGGTCAAAACCGTTCCGACGACAATACCGCCCATCATGGCATAGGCCATAGGTCCCCAGAATATCTCGCGGGAGATAGGAATGAGGGCAAGCGTGGCCGCGGCGGCAGTGAGCAGGATTGGCCGCATGCGATGCTCGGTCGCTTCGATGACCGCCATCCAGGGAGGTCTTCCCTCGCTTCGTAGATGTTCGATCTGGACCACGAGGATGACCGAGTTGCGGATCAGGATGCCGATCAGCGCCAGAATGCCGAGGATCGCCACGAACCCCATGGGCGCGTTGCTGAGCAGCAGCGCCGACGCCACGCCGATGAGGGCTGTCGGCGCGACGGCAAACACAAGGAACAACCGGCTGAAACTCTGCAACTGCCATGGCAAACAGCATGAGCGGTGCGACAGCCGCGATGGGTCCCTGTGCCTTGCCGCTTTCCTCGACAGCACCACCATTGACGATGCTGTAGCCCGGCGGCAGGGTCTTGCGGAATTCATCGACCTTGCCCTGCAGTTCGCTAACGATCG